>DAOOQQ010000083.1:0-19922 GCA_035388825.1 Candidatus Ozemibacteraceae bacterium | reverse complement strand
CGTTCGAGACGCTTCCCGTCAAGCCGGTAGGTGACCCGCTTCGACGAGGCCCCTTCGGGCACGAGCATCGTCCACCCCGAGCCGGCCGCCTGTAGGGAGCGCTTCACAACCGGCTTGCGGCTGGCCCCCGAGCCTTCCATGACCGGAGTGGCCCGGGAGTTGGAAATGTCGCGTTCCAGGGCTTTGAGAACGATCTCGGCCATGTCCTTCGCGGCGCCCTTCGCGGCGGCGAGTCCGGCGGCATGCCGGGCTCCGAGCAGCACCTTGAAGGCCACGAAAACGAGCAGTCCGGTGATCAACGCCGCCATGAGAAGCTCGACGATCGTGATTCCGCGGGTGTTTGAGGAGCGCATCAGGGCTTCACCACCAGGAACACGATCTCTTCCTTCCGCACCGATCCATCCGCCACCGTCCACCGGACGACGCCGCGGAACTCGAGAACCGTCGTGCTTCCGGGTGAGAACCGGATCTCGGGATCCAGTTTGAAATCCTTGTATTTCGTCTGAACCTCCATCACCTTCTGGAGGGTGGCGGGATATCCGCCTTCCATGCGCACGAACGTCTCGCTGTTCCCGGGGTTCTGGCCGGCCAGCTCCTTGAACGGCCGGCTCATGATCTCGGATCGGAACGAGTCGAGAATCTTGCGGGCCATCGACAGCTTCGTCGAATCGATCTCCTTCGTCGCTCCGATCGATATTGCACGATATATGGGGATGGCGGCCAGCAGGAAAACGACGGTGGCGACAAGCACCTCGAGCAGGGATAGCCCCCGAGAGCCCCGCAGCCGCCTTCCGAAGGAGCCTGAAGGACAAGGGAGTGGATGAAGCCTGTGCGTCTCGTGTGATCGTTCAGTTGCGTTTCGCATATTCGAACCTGGCCCAGCGTTTTCCGAGAGTGACAATATACCGTTCCGGGTCGTATTTGCCAACATCCCGCTGGACCGAAAGCGGGGAAACGCGGCAGGCGGCGCTGTTGTAAAACACTTCGACACTGTGGGCCGCATCACGCCGGAACTCGTTCGTCACGAGGTTTCCATCGATGACGAGCGGGTTTCCCGCCTGGTTCTGCAAGGCATAATTCGAGAAGCAGCTCGCCTGGATCTTCGTGCAGGGCGGATCGACGAGAATCGCTCCGCGCCGGGCGATCAGGGAGAAAACGGCCCGATCGGCACGCTCGACGTTCGCCGACAGGCTGATGTTGTCGCGGACGACGAGCAGGCCTTTCCCGGAAACCCGCAGGGTGTCGGTGATCGAGAGATCTCCGATGATATAGGTCACACCGGTGCAGTCGAACGAGCCATCGGGCGCCATTCGGCCGCCATCGGCCACGGGGATTTTCAGGTCATCCCAGAACTGGTCCTCGTTTTCGTAAAAGTGCGTGGCTTTCTTGGCATACTGCAGGAGGCTGTACAGATTGGGGGGCATGCACTCCCATGTTCCGGGGCTCCAGTCGCCGGGCGCCGTGTAGGCAGGCTTCCCCTGGAGGCCGAAATCCGCTTTCAGATTCTTGTAATAGATCTCGATCTTCGTGATGTCGCGAGGGTTGCCCGCCTGGCCGTAGGGCTGGACGTTGATCAGGATGTTTCCATACCGGGAGTCGAGCTGGGCCTCGGCCCGCAGCCCGAGGGGATACTCGAAATGCCCTTTCCCGAACAGCAGGGTCGGCGCGCTGATGGCATCGCAGAACGAGAGGATGGTCAGCATCGATTTCACGCCCGAACGCAGCAAGGGCGGGTTGCAGAGATCGGTGTTCCGGAGAACGGGGAAGTCGATTTCATGGGTCCGGTCAGGGCTCGTCGCACGGGACGTCCACTGAAGCGTCGGATAGATGTTGAACCGGGGCTTGGTCGCCGCGAATTCATCCATCCCGAGGGCATTGAACTCGGTCAGGGTCGGTTCGTCGGAGGTTCCCAGAAAGGTGTTGATGGCCATCGCCCCGTTCGAGTTGATACGGAGCTGGCCGGGCACCTGGCAGAGGGAATCGGCCGCCGGGTCGTCCCCGCCCGTTCCCGACATGCCGGTGCAGCTCTTGTATTCGCCGTCCGGAAGGTTGTGAATGCAGATCGTCGCAACTCCTCCGTTCCAGTCGATGGGGGACTCGATGCCGGCGCCCTCTCCGGGATACTTGTCGGATGGCTGCTCGAACAACAGGTTCGAGTTGGCGACGAAGAAGGAATACTCGGGCGCGGGAGGTTGAATATCGGATACTTTATATTCCCGGTCCGCCACGAGGGTGCGGCTGATCAGCGGGCCGCCCTGGCCCTGGGGCCGGTATGCCACCTCGGCGGTGAACCGTAGTATCCCCCCCTTTTCGACGATCTTCGGGGCCTTCGACGGGCTGAAGGCCTCCTTGTCGATCAACCCCTTCAACACCCCGGGAACGGCATCGAATCCTTTCCGGATGCTCTCCTGGAGGATGTCCGCTTGCCAGGTGATCGCGTGAAGATCTTCATCGGGGGTGTTCGGCATCATGATCCGGCGGATTGCCTCGAGGGAAAACACGGGCTCGTCACCGATATCGATGTACTCCTTCATGACGCTGTTGATATCGACCACCTTCGTCTCGTCCATGTCGATGACCAGGGGGATCTTGACCTTGATGCGGATGTTGAGCGTGTAGTCATTGACCTTGGTCACGCGAACGAACCGATCCTCGGCGAGGTCCTCGCCAACCGAAGGGCGAAGCTTGATCAACTCCTCGTCCTGGGCCTGGAAGTTCGGCAGGTTGACCTTCACGCCCATCGTTCCGATCAGATCTTCGACGCGACCGGCGTTTGCCGGATACTCGTCGAAATCGTCGAGAAAGGCCGCGGTCTCCCCGTTCGTCGGGCGCGGCATGATCGTGATGCCGGGAACCGCATACCCCGGCTTTTTCGAGGTGAACGCGGCAGCCGAAAGCACCTCGCACTTGAGGCCAAGGGTGACCCGGTCGGGGCCGCCCAGCTCGGCGAGCATGTTGGCGATCGGCGCCAGGGCGGGCGTCGTGAGATCGAGGGATGGGAGCGGATTTGCGGCATAGGGGGCAAGGTTCAGGGGGGAGTTCTGCCCTGTGGCATCACTCATTTTCCCGTTGGTGATCTCGGCCGGATACCGGAAATACTGATAGATATTCGGGTCCGTCGTATCGTTCATCCGGTCTTTGACATAGCGCAGAACCAGCTCGATCGAGGCCTCGGCAAGAGCTTCGGCCTTCTTCTCGTTGCTCGCGAAGCGGGTGAGATAATGTCGCGAGGTGTTCGTCTTGAAAAAGGTGATGACGATGATGAGCAGAATGCCGATGACGCCTATCACGACGATATAGGCAGAGCCGGATGTTCCGGGGCGGCGGGTTCGTTCAGCTTTTCCGGTCATCGAAATACGCCTCGAATTCATCGATCCGTGCCTTCACGTCTGCCTCGATCCGTTCGCGATCAGAGGCGGAAGCGTGGATGTTTTTCATGTCCCGTTCGACGATCCGGTCGAAGGTCGCCCGGTCATTGGCCGCTTTGAGGTGGTCGGTCATGTATTCGGCAAAATCCGCCGCCTGACTCGATTTTTCGAGGCCGAGCACCCCGAGGTCGTTATCCCGCTGCAAGCCTCCCTGGCTCTTGAGGAGGTTGGCAAACAGCATCTTGTCCTTCATGCGTGCCGCCGCCTGAAGCATATAATCGTAGATGAGATGTTTCGAAACGGCCGACGCATCGGGATCTTCGAGAGCCTTGTCGAACGCCCTGAGGGCTCCCTGATAATCATTCGCCTCGAGCAGCCGGATGCCTTCCTTCATGTCCGGGAGGAGCCGAAGGCGGTAGACTTCCCGGGTCTTGCCGGTCAGATTCTCATCGTCGAGCTTTTCCCGCATCCAGGTTTCGGAGGCTTCGAGCACCTTGCGGCGGTGCTCCCGGATCCGGCTGGCTTTTTCCTCGAGCTGAGCGGCCGTATCCGGGGTCAGGCGGACCGGAGGAAGGTCCGACTGCGCCGTCGTCGTCTCGAGAGGGGGCAAACCATCCGATGGCTTTTTCCCGGCCGGTGCCGTGGGAAGAGGCGACGTCGGTGCCTGGCCGCCGGCCCCCATAAAGCCTGCCGAACCGTTGTGCTGACCGTTTCCGTTTCCCGAGGGGCGGGAGGGTGGGACGACCTCGCCTGTTCCTGCCTTTCCGCTTTTGACGGTGATTTCGGTCGTTTTGGTGGACGGGGCGATGCGCGATCGTGCGGGCCTGGATTTCAGATACAGCAGGAACAGCGAGAACAGGCAGATCGAAACGACCAGAACGATGATGGCAGCGCGCTGGTTATCCACGTTTCATTCCTCTGTCCGCCAGTCCAAAATCCCCAGTTCTCTCCGGGCCCACGTGGAAGACGCCGTGCCTCTTCCCGGGGTTCCCGATTTTTCCTTTGCCGCTATTCGCTCACCATCATACCACGAGTCCTCCATTCAATGACAGAGAGGGGGGTATCGGATGACGCTAAATTCTGCTACCCTACCCACCGGTCACAACCCGCGGCCCAGATGGCCGCGCATATCCAGACAAGAAAGGGTCAATCAGCATGATCAGCAAGAAAATGGCAAAATTCATCAACGAACAGATCACCAAGGAGCTGTTTTCCGGATATCTGTATCTTTCGATGGCTTCCTACTTCGAAGTCGAGAATCTTCCCGGCATGGCCAACTGGATGCGCGTACAGGCTCAGGAAGAAACGTCGCATGCGATGATTTTCTTCAACTACATGGCCGACCATGGCGAACGGGCTCTGATGGGAGCCATCGCCGCCCCCGAGACGAGTTTTAAGTCGGTTCTCGACGTGTTCGAAAAGACGCTCGCCCATGAAAAGACCGTGACCGCCTCGATCTATAAACTGCTCGACCAGGCCGTCGCCGATCACGATTACGCCACCCAGAACTTCCTTCAGTGGTTCGTGAAGGAACAGGTCGAAGAGGAAAAGAACGCCGACACCCTCATCGGGCAGATGAAGCGCATCGGAAAAAGCGAAGACGGCTTGTTCATGCTCGACCGCCAGCTCGCAACGCGGGTCTTCACGATGCCGGCCCCGCTCGCCGGAGGCGCAGCGTAAACATCGATTCGGGAGATCGCTTGCCGGAACACACCGGCAGACACCCGCAAACATCCAACAACGGGCGCAACCTTCGGGTTGCGCCCGGTTTCATGAGGAATGGCCATCCCTCCTGAAATATTGCGCGACGCCCTTGCAGATGATATGCTTCCCCGTCCCACGCAACAACATCGGCCAAACCAGACGAAAGAGGTATCGCATGCGGCAGACAGAGGATTTGAACGCTGGCGGCTCATCGCCAGCTTCAGGGAAACCCCGGGGCTTCTTCGATCACATTCTCGCGACGAAGTCCGTCAAGGAGATCTCGGCGCACCTCGAGGAGAATCCCCATGGATCTGGGCTCCGACGCACCCTTACCGCCTGGGATCTCACGCTGCTGGGGGTTGGTGCCATCATCGGGGCCGGGATCCTGTCGACGCTCGGCACCGGCCTAGCCGGCGGCTTCGACTCGGCGTACGGCGTCACCCGCCCTGCGGCCGGCCCCGCCCTGGTCATCAGCTTCATTCTCACCGCGATCGCCTGCGGCTTCACGGCGCTGTGTTACGCGGAAATGGCCTCGATGATTCCCGTCTCGGGCTCCGCCTATACCTATGCCTATGCAACGCTCGGTGAGCTATGCGCCTGGATCATCGGCTGGGATCTCCTGCTGGAATACGCCGTATCGAACGTCGCCATCGCGATCTCGTGGGGTGGCTACGCGAACAATCTTCTCCAGGGTTTCGGCCTGCACATCCCCGCCTGGCTCACCATCGACATCCGCTCGATGCTGCTGCCGACGAAGGAGTGGCTGGCAGCCCATCCGGGCTTCTCCTTCGCCGACAAGATCGCGATGCTGCCCGACTGCCTGAGCGGCAAGCTCAACGGGGCCGACGTGTTCGCCAACTGGGCGACGCTTCAGACCGCGCCGGTCATCGCCGGCATTCCCATCGGCATCAACCTGCTGCCGATGGTCATCACCATCATCATCACCCTGCTCTGCGTCTGGGGAATCAAGGAATCGGTCCGGCTCAACAACGTCATGGTGGCCATCAAGGTCGGACTGCTCCTGATGGTCATCGCGGTCGGGGCCTTCTATGTGAATCCCGCCAACTACGTTCCCTTCGCCCCGAACGGCTGGGGCGGCATCCAGGCCGGAGCGGCCATCATCTTCTTCGCCTTCATCGGCTTCGACTCGGTCAGCACCACCGCCGAAGAGTGCCAGGACCCGGGCCGCGACATGCCCCGGGGCATCATCGGCTCACTGATTATATCTACAATTGTATATGTTGGAGTATGCCTTGTCGTCAGCGGCATGATGCCCTACTCCGCGTATCACGGCATCAGCGATCCCGTCGCCCACGCCTTTTCCCACATCGGCATGACCAAGGTCGCCGGCATCGTCTCGATCGGCGCGGTCGCGGCCCTCAGCGGCGCCCTGCTGGTCTACCAGCTCGCCCAACCGCGCATTTTCATGGTCATGAGTCGCGACGGCCTTCTGCCCGAATGGTTCTCCCGGGTCAGTCCGCGGTTCGGCACTCCCGCGAATGCCACCTGGCTCACGGGCCTCCTCGTCGTCCTGCCCGCCGGCCTGCTCAATATCGACGAAGTGGTCGAACTGACCAATATCGGCACCCTGTTCGCCTTCGTCATCGTCGCCATCGGCGTGATGATCCTGCGCGTCCGCGACCCGCATCATCCCAGGAAGTTCAAGGCTCCGATGGTCTGGGTGACGGCGCCGCTCGGCATCCTGTTCTGCTTCTGGCTTGCCTGGGGGCTGCCGACCACCACCTGGGTCCGGTTCTTCGTCTGGCTCGCCGTCGGCCTCCTCATCTACTTCTTCTACGGCTATGGCCACGCCCGGAAACGTGCCGCACTGGCGGAAGCCGGAGTCGCCTCGAACGTCTGACCGGCTTCTCGCCTCGACCCCGTGTTTCCCCCGGAGGAGGAGTCTGCATCGAGAACCTGCAGCCCCCTCCGGGAAGATGCCTGCAACCTCGGGGAAAATGTCCTAACGCATGTCACCTTCTGCCGGTGCTTTTCGCCTCGAGCTCTCTCAGCCACGTCGCACAACGCGCCTCGACCTCCTCACGCTGGTCACTGGTGAGATCCGATCCGACCGCGTCGCGAACGGCGATAATATCGTGCTTCTGAGCCGAAGCAAGGGTCAGCCAGAAGTATGACTTCACGCAATCGCGGGGAACGCCCTTGCCGAGGGAATACAATACCCCAAGAAGATTCTGGCTCGCGGCATCTCCTTGTTCGGCAGCCTTGCGATACCATTTCGCTGCTTCCTCATAATCCTGCAAAACACCTTCACCCTTGGCATACAGAATCCCAAGCTGAACCTGAGCGCTGATATTTCCATGCTCTGCCGCCTTCAGCCACCATGCGATCGCAGACTTGTAATCATGCGGAACGCCGTCCCCTTTGGCATAGGCAAGCCCGAGCTGGAATTGAGCTATCAGATCCCCTTGCTCAGCGAGGTCCTTGATCAGATCCGGTCTCATAGCATATCCTCCATGGAAAATCTCTGTACCGGATTATACCGCCCCTCTGCTATCTCCCGTTCGAGAAATTTTCCTGCGATGCCTGAATTTTGTCTTGACCAGACAGGAGATCCATGATATTTTATCGATTACGCAAGAAGGACGTCGTCCTCACCTCCAGCCACAGGCAAAGAGGTCTGAGCCCGGGAAACCGGGAGTAACCATGAAGTTGTAACCATGGGACGGCAATGTCAGCATTGCCGTCCTATTTTATTTCTTTCGGGAGGTTGGGTTATCAAAGAGACCGTTCGTATCAACCGGATGATTCGCGTTCCGCAGGTGCGTCTGATCGATGACGCTGGCGAAATGGTCGGCGTGGTGCCGATTCAGGAAGCCCTGCGCATGACCGAAGAGCGCGGATACGACCTGGTGGAGGTCGCCTCTGGCGCCAATCCGCCGGTGTGCAGAATGATGGACTTCGGCCAGTTCAAGTATGAGATGACCAAGAAGGCCAAGGAAGCGAAGAAGAAGCAGAAGGTCATCAAGCTGAAGGAAGTCAAGGTTCGACCGAAAACCGACGAGGGCGATCTGCAGACCAAGTGCAACCAGATCCGCAAGTTCCTCGAGGATGGCGACAAGGTCAAGGTGTCGGTGTTCTTCAAGGGCCGCGAACGCGCCCACATGGATGTCGGTTTCAAGGTCGTCGAGCGAATGAAGGAAATATTGTCGGAAGATGTCGGTATCGAGAAAGATGCGGCCATCGAAGGCAATACGATCACAATGATTCTCCAGCAGCCCAAAAAAAAGTAATCTACCCGCAGGAGGGAATCGTCATGCCCAAAATGAAGACCAACAGCGCAGCCAAGAAACGATTCAAGGTCACGGGTTCCGGCCGCATCCGCCGCTTCGGCGCCTACGGCAGCCACATTCTGACCAAGAAATCCAGCAAGCGGAAGCGGAATTATCGCAAGTCGAAGCTCGTTCACTCCGGTGACGAGAAGGCCGTCAAGAAGATGCTTCCCTACGGCTGAACCCAGCCGCACAGCACCAGCGAATGAGCAGGAGGAAACACCATGCCACGTTCTAAAAGTTCAAGCAACTCCCGACGCAAGGATAAAAAAGTATTCCGGCTGGCGAAAGGCTTCTGGGGTGGTCGTCGCAAGGTCAAGAAGACCGCGAAGGAAGCCGTTCTCAACGCCCTCTGGCATGCCTATAATCACCGCCGCGATCGCAAGCAGGATATGCGGTCCCTCTGGATCGTCCGCATCAACGCGGCCTGCCGCACCCACGAGATCAGCTACAGCCGCTTCATGGACGGTCTGAAGAAGTCCGGCATCGCCCTGAACCGCAAGGTTCTGGCCGAGATGGCCGTGAACGATCCCGAGGCCTTTAAGAGCGTCGTCTCCGTGGCGAAGGCCAAAGCTGCCTGACCCATGCCTGGCGGCGCAACCATGCGCCGATGAGAAACCCCCGGGGAAACCCGGGGGTTTTTCGTCAGAATATGCTATACTTCCCCGGCTTTTTTCACCCCTCCGAGAAAGGATCCGCCGTCACCCCGTGAAGCGTCTCACGTCACCGCACAATCCGGTGTTCGCCTGGGCCAAACGCCTGATCGACCGGCCCGAGGCGGGCGCGGACGGCAGTCTGACCGTCCTTCTGGAAGGGGAAAAACTGGCCCGCGAAGCCCTGCGATCGGGCGCCAGACTGCGCGGCCTGTTCGTCGTCGAGGGCCACGAGGGCCCCTGGCGGGACCACGAGGCGCTCCTCCACCTGGTGACCCCCGACCTGATGAAGAAGCTTTCGGGAATCGGCTCCCCGGCCCCCATCGCCGCCGCCGTCTCCCTGCCCCCCGCGCCGCCTCTTTCCGAGACGCTCGCCCGGGCAAACACCGTCATCGTGCTCGACCGGGTGCAGGATCCCGGCAATGTCGGCACCATCATGCGCTCCTGCGAGGCGCTCGGGGCCGATGCCCTGATCCTGCTGCGCGGAAGCTGCTCCCGGGGCAACGCGAAAGTCCTGCGCGCGGCGATGGGCTCGGCGTTCCGCCTTCCCCTGCACCTGGCCCCGGATCCCGCGAACCTGCTGGCCGATCTCGGGAAAGCGGGCTTCACGCCGCTGGCGACAGCCATGGACGGGCGGACGGTCTGGGACAAGCCTCTTCCCGGCAAGTGCGCCCTCCTGTTCGGCGCCGAAGGCAGCGGCCTCGATCCGGCCCTGGCGGCCTCCTGCCACGAAACCATCCGGATCCCCATGCAGGGCCCCGTCGAGTCGCTCAACGTGGCGGCCTCGGTCGCCATCTGCCTCTACGAGCGGCTCCGCACCACCACCCGTATCGACTCGTCCGCGCCCCGCGCGTGACAGACCAAGGAGAGATCATGACCGAAACCCACGACACGATCTGGCAGCAGTTCGAAGCCGAGAAGGCCTCGGCGGCAGGCGCGAAGGAGATGGAAGCTCTTCGCGTCAAGTATCTGGGCAAGAAGGGCCTTGTGACCGAGCTTCTCAAGGGGCTGGGCAAACTCCCGGCCGAGGAACGCAAGGCGGCCGGCGAGGGCATCAACACCCTCAAGAACCGCATCGCCGAGGTTCTCGATGCCGATCTTTCGAAGGTCCAGGCAGCAGAGGAGGAGGCGCGCGTCAGAGCCGAGCGGCCCGACCCCACTCTGCCCGGCACGTTGCCCAGGCCCGGCACGATCCATCCCGTCACCCAGGTGGCGCTCGAGGTCGCCCGTATCTTCCAGTCGATGGGCTTTTTCATGGCCGACGGCCCCGAAATCGAGGACGAATACTACAATTTCGAGGCGCTGAACGTGCCGAAGCATCACCCGGCGCGCGACATGCAGGACACCTTCTACCTCGAGAACGGCCAGGTGCTGCGCACGCAGACCTCGCCGGTCCAGATCCGCGTCATGGAGACGATGCAGCCGCCGCTGAAGATGATCGGGCTCGGCAAGGTGTTCCGCAAGGACAGCGACATCACGCACTCGCCGATGTTCACCCAGATGGAAGGCCTCGTCGTCGACGAGAACGTGTCGCTGGCCGACCTGAAGGGCACGCTGAACATGTTCACCGAGGCGATGTTCGGCAAGCGGCCGACCCGGTTCCGGCCGAGCTTCTTCCCCTTCACCGAGCCTTCCGCCGAGATGGACATCCAGTGTGTCTTCTGCTCGGGCAAGGGCTGCAAGGTGTGCAAGGGAAGCGGCTGGATGGAGGTTCTCGGCTGCGGCATGGTCAACCCCCGCGTGTTCGAGTCCGTGAAATACGATACCGAGAAGTATACCGGCTTCGCGTTCGGCATGGGCATCGAGCGCATCGCCATGCAGCGGTACGGCATCAACGACATCCGGCTCCTGTACGGTTCTGACATCCGCTTCCTGCGCCAATTCTGAGGAGAAACCCCATGAAGATTCTGTTGAGCTGGCTTCGTGATTACATCGATATTCAGGTCACCCCCGAGCAGATCGCCGACGCCCTGCAGATGGCCGGCATCGAGGTCGAGTCGATCCATCAGCCCGGCAAGGGCCTTTCCAAAGTCGTCGTCGGCCAGATCCTCACCCGCGGCCCCCATCCCAACGCCGACAAGCTGTCGATCTGCACCGTGAACGTCGGGGTGGCCGAGCCCCTGAAGATCGTCTGCGGCGCCCCGAACTGCGACGCCGGTAACAAGGTTCCGGTCGCCATGATCGGCGCCGCGCTTCCCACCGGCTTCGAGATCCGGAAGGCGAAGATCCGCGGCGAGGAGTCGTTCGGCATGATGTGCAGCCGGCGCGAACTCGGCATCAGCGACGAGCACGAGGGGCTCTGGCTCCTTCCGCCGGAATCAACTGTCGGTGAAGATATTGTGAAGGCCGCCGGCATGGATGACGTGATCTTCGAGATCAGCATCACGCCGAACCGCGGGGACGCGCTTTCCCATCTCGGCATCGCCCGCGAACTCTCGGCGATCTTCAACCTGCCGCTCCACCGCGAGGGGCTTGCCGGCCACGCCGGAGAAGGCGACGTCTCGGCCCAGACCAGCGTCACGATCGAGGCCCCCGACCTGTGCCCCCGGTACGGCGCGCGCATCGTCCGGAACGTCAGGGTCGGTCCCAGCCCCCGCTGGATGCAGGACCGGCTCGAGAAAGTCGGCCTGCGCGCGATCAACAACATCGTGGATGTGACAAACTATATATTGATGGATATAGGGCATCCGATGCATGCGTTCGACCTCGACCGGCTCGAGGAGAACCGGATCGTCGTGCGGCGCGCATCCGAGGGCGAGAAAATCCGCACCCTCGACGGGGCCGACCGCAAGCTGACCTCCGAGATGCTCGTCATCGCCGACGCGGCCCAGCCGGTCGCGATCGCGGGCGTCATGGGCGGCTTCAACACGATGGTCACCGAAACGACGACGAGCATCCTGCTCGAGGCAGCCGTGTTCGATCCGATCAGCGTCCGGAAGACCTCGAAGCAGCTCGCCCTGATGTCCGACTCGTCGTATCGGTTCGAGCGCGGCACGAACATCGACAACGTGCCGATCGCGCTCAACGAGGCAGCGCGCCTTCTGGGCGAGATCGCCGGGGGAAAGGCCGCGGCGGGCATCGTCGACGCCTACCCCGCCCCCGCCCCCCTGAAGCGGCTGATGTTGCGCACCCGGCGCACCTGCCGCCTGATCGGGGTCGATTTGAAGCCGCAGCAGATCGAGACCCTGCTTCTGCGCCTCAAGTTCGAGGTGACGCGCGAAGGCGAGACCCTGTGGGTCGGCGTGCCGCCCTACCGGCACGACATCGAGCAGGAAGCCGACCTGATCGAGGAGGTCGCCCGCCTCTACGGCTACAACAACATCCCGGCGAAACTGCCCGCGATCTCGGCCGCGCCACGCCTGGAGACCCCGCTTCAGACGCTGACGAAGCGCATCCGCGACCATCTCACCAGCCTCGGTCTGCATGAAACGATGACCTACAGCTTCATCCCGGCCGCCACTCCCGCCGAAATGGCCGAGGGCGAGCCCCTCAAGCTCCAGAATCCCCTTTCCGAAGAGCTGGCCGTGATGCGCACCGGCCTCCTGTCCGGAATGATCGATGCGATCAAACGCAACGTAATGGCCGATGAGTATGACCTGCCGCTGTTCGAGATGGGGCGCGTCTTCCATCGCGGCGCCGGCGGCCTGTCGCAGGAGTTCGACCGGCTCTGCATCGGCCTGTGCGGCTCCGCCAACGCCTCCGACTGGCACCGCAGCCGTGAGCCGAACGATCTCTACCGCATCAAGGGCCTGGTCACCACGATCGGCCACCTCGCCGGCCAGCAGATCCAGTTCAAGCCCGGCACCTCACCCGCGCTGCATCCTTCCTGCCAGTTCCAGGTGCTCGTCGGCGGCAAACCGGCGGGCATCCTCGGCCAGATCCATCCGAAATGGCTCGACAACCGCAAGCTGCCCCGGGAGATCTTCTTCGCCGAAATCGACATCGGCCTGATCGCCTCCCTGCCCAGGCCGATGCCCCGGTTCAAGGCGATTCCCGAGTTCCCGGCCGTCCGCCGTGACCTCGCCCTGATGCTGCCCGTGGCCGTGCTCCACGACCAGGCGATCGGCATCGTGAAGACCGAAGCCGGCCCTCTTCTCGAGGACGTGCGGCTGTTCGACGTGTATCAGGGAAAAGGCCTCGAGCCTGGCCGCCGGTCCCTCGCTTTTTCATTGACATTCCGCTCTCCCGAGCGCACTCTTACGGAAGAGGATGTTCAACCCCGCATCGACGCCGTTGTCGCAAAAATCGGCCGGGATCTCGATGGCCGCCTTCGCGACAAATGACAGAGAAGTTCTCGGCGTCAACGGAGAATCGTCATGAGCGAACTGTATCAGATCTGCATGGACCAAGCGGTTGCCCAGTTCATCACTCTCGCAATCGTCGGGCTTTTCTCCGGAGCCTGGATCTACAGGATCTGGTCGAACGCCCACCTTTCCAACACCCCTCTGACATTCATCGAGAATGTTCAGGTGGCAATATTGGGACCGACGACCCTCATCGTGGGGATGATCATGTTCGGCTATATCGCGTTTCCCAAAAACGCCGAGGCCATCATGGACATCCTGGGCCTCAAACAACCTCTTGATCAGGCCACCCTCCTCGTTCAGCGTGGCTTGCTTTGGATGATACGGTTTTTCCTGTGATCCCCCGAACCCTGCCGCCGGCTGATGGATAACAATCCGCAGCCGGCGGTTTCCGTTCAAGGAAGCAGCAAAACGCAATGGAGGATGGTATGAGACGCATTCCGCTGGTTCTTTTCCTGATTCTCGGCCTGGTCATCACCCTCGGGCGCCCCCTGTGGGCCGACGGAATGATCATCCCGTTCGACCCGGAGGATCCGCGTCGGGAGCGGGTCATCTTCCGGCCTCCGATGCCTGAGCAGAACTTCACCGTCCCGATGTCGGTCACACGACATCACGTGAGCGTCGAGATCAAGGATATCGCGGCCTCGACGAAGGTCGACCAGGCGTTCTTCAATCATGAAAACCGGGTCGTCGAGGGGCTGTATATCTTTCCGCTTCCGATCGGGGCCTCGATCAGCGGCTTCGCGATGGACATCGAGGGCAAGATGACGAAGGGCGAGCTGCTCGACTCGGACAAGGCCCGTTCCATCTATGAAAATATCGTTCGCCAGATGCGCGACCCGGGCCTGCTGGAATTTTTCGGTACCGGGTTGTTCAAGACGCGCATCTACCCGATCGAGCCGTTGAAAGAAAAGCAGGTGAAGATCGAGTATCAGGAGGCCCTGCGCGCCGAAGGGAATCTGGTACGGTATGTGTATCCGCTGAACATCGAGCGGTTCTCGCAGGAGCCGATGAAGGACGTCGCGATCGAGATCAAGCTGAGCTCGAAGACGCCAATCACGACGATCTACTCCCCTACCCACCCGATCTCGGTTAAGAAGAACGGGGATTACGCCGCGACGATCGGGTTCGAAGCCGACACCATCCGGCCCGACAAGGACTTCGTGCTCTACTACGCGCTTTCTCAGAAAGACCTGTCGATGTCCTTCCTGGCCAACCGGCCCGACCCGAGCGAGGACGGCAGTTTCATGGTCATGCTCGCCCCGCGCAGTGAGCTGCAGCAAGCGGCGATGCCGGCGATCGACGTGGCGCTCGTGCTCGACACCTCCGGCAGCATGGCCGGTCCCAAGATGGACCAGGCGCGCAAGGCCCTCGAATTCTGTGTGAACGCGCTCAAGAAGGGCGACCGGTTCAATCTGATCAACTTCTCGACCGATGTCGACGGGTACAAGAACGAGCTGCTCGAGATGGACGACAAGACCCGCGCCGGAGCGATCGAGTATATCAAGCGGCTCGAGCCGGTCGGCGGCACGAATATATCCGATGCTCTATTGAAAGCAATCCGGCAGCTCGAGGAGAAAAAGTCCGACCGCCCCTCGTTCATCGTCTTCGTCACCGACGGCAAGCCGACCGCCGGTCTGACCGAGCCCGAGGAGATCATCCGCGAGATCAAAACTGCGAACGACAAGCGCATCCGCATCTTCACGTTCGGGGTCGGCGACCAGCTCAACGCCCCGCTGCTCGACCGGCTGGCAGACGAGCACGGCGGCGCCTCGGATTACGTCTCCGAGAGCGAAGACATCGAAGCGAAGGTCTCCGGCCTCTTCTCGAAACTCACCCATCCCGTCATGACCGACGTCAGCCTGACGATCCGGAACGTCGACGTTTCCCAGATGTATCCGCAGCGGATTCCCGACATCTTCAAGGGAAGCACCGTCACGGTTCTCGGCCGGTATCGCGGGCCCGGTGACGCGCTCGTGACACTGACCGGCAGCATCGACGGCAAGCCCGTCAAGCTCGACTACGAGGCCTCGTTCCCCGATCGGGAAACCGAGAACGGCTTCGTCTCACGCATCTGGGCCACCCGCAAGATCGGGTTCCTGCTCGACCAGATCCGCAAGAGCGGCGCCGACGAGGAGCTCAAGAACGAGATCGTGACGCTCGCCAAGCGGTACGGCATCCTCACCCCCTACACCTCGTATCTCGTCGTCGAGGACAAGGAGCTGCCCGGCCCGAATCTGCGCCGCGTCATGGCCCCGCCGCCCTCCGCCGGCGAGCCCGGTCCCTTCCTCGAAGAGGCCAAGGCCCGGTTCGACGGCCTCAGCAGCGCTCAGGAAGGCGCCGACGCCGTCTCGGCAGCCCGGGAGATGAACGTGATGAAGTCCGCCGAAGCCCCGATCCCCTCCTCCACCGGCGGCTCGTCGGGACGCGGCTTCGGCCGGCAGGAAGCGAGGCTGGCCCCGACCGGCGGTCTCAAAGCCCCGACCTCGCGTGAAATCGGGGACCGCACCTTCTACCTGCTCGACGGGAAGTGGGTCGACGGCTCGGTGAAATCCGAGAAACCCGACCTGAAGATCAAGGCCTACTCGGCCGCCTACTTCGAGCTCGCGAAGAAACACCCCGCGATCAACAAGTATCTGGCCCTCGGCGACAGGCTCGTCCTCAAGATCGAAGGCAAGACGGTCGAGATCACGACCGACGAAGGCGTGTCGGAAGCGGCCGAACTCGGCTTCTGAGAAACCCTCCCTCCCCACCGCGGTCCGGCTTTCCGGGCCGCGGTTCTTTTTTGCTTCCCTCCCGCTCCGTGAAGTGTGCTATCATGCCGCGGAAACAAGCCACAGGACAAGGAAAGGAGTTCTCCGCGCGTCATGGAAAAATACATCAGCCTGATCGGAATTCCGCTTCAGATCGGAATCTGCTATGCCCTCTCGACGAACCGGAAGAAGATCAACTGGGTTCTCGTCGCCGCCGGCATCATCCTCCAGTTCGCCTTCGCCCTTCTGATCCTGAAGACAGCGCCGGGCCGCTCCTTCTTCGAGTTCATGAACACCGTCGTCAACACGATTCTCAACTTCACCGGGGAGGGCGCCGCCTTCGTCTTCGGGCCGCTCGCAAGCAGTGCCGGCGAGAAGAGCGTCGGCTTCATCTTCGCGTTCCAGGTGCTGCCGACCATCGTGTTCTTCTCGGCCTTCATGACGCTGCTGTACCATCTCGGGATCATGCAGCGGCTCGTCTACGCCATCGCGCTCGTGATGCAGAAGACGATGAAAACATCGGGTGCCGAGTCCCTGAGCGCCGCGGCGAATATCTTTGTCGGCCAGACCGAAGCCCCGCTCGTCATCAAGCCCTATGTCGCGAAGATGACGCTTTCGGAGCTCAACTGCGTGATGGTCGGCGGCATGGCGACGATCGCGGGCGGCGTCATGGCCGCTTACGTCGGAATGATGCGCGAGCATTTTCCGGACATCGCCGGCCACCTGATGGCGGCTTCGGTCATGTCGGCCCCGGCGGCGATGGTGTTCGCCAAAATCATGGTTCCCGAAGACGGTGAACCCGAGACATCGGGCAAGTGCGAGTTGAAGATCGAAAAAATCGACCAGAACGTCATCGATGCGGCCGCCCGCGGCGCCTCCGAGGGCATGGGCCTGGCCATCAATGTTCTCGCCATGCTGATCGCCTTCATCGCCCTGATCGCGATGGGCAACCACGTCTGGGGTCTGCTCTGCGCCGGCGTGACGAAGGTGTCGGGTCTCGATCTGTCGAAGATGGACACCCTCAACGAGCTGCTCGGGTATATGAACATGCCGTTCGCCTGGATGATGGGCGTTCCGAGCGATGATCTCATGATCGCCGGCCAACTGCTCGGCGAAAAGACGGTTCTGAACGAGTTCGTCGCCTATGCCCACCTCGGCGAGATCGTGAACAGCAAAACGTATCTGGGCCAAGCCGTTTCCCTCCAGCCCCGCACCTGGGTCATCCTGACCTACGCCTGCTGCGGCTTCGCCAACTTCGGCTCGATCGGCATCCAGCTCGGCGGCATCGGCGGCCTCGCGCCCCACCGGCGCGGCGATCTGGCCAATCTCGGCATTCGTGCCCTGATCGCCGGCACCTTCGCCAGTTATCTGACCGCCAACATCGCCGGGGTCCTGATCGACTGACCTCTGCCGGCATCAGAAGCCGGAGAAATCCGAACATGCCTCGTAGGGGCGGGTTTGAAACCCGCCCCTACACCATATCAGGCGGTCGTTCGATCGGCAGGAGCCCAAGATTTTCGCACATTCCGTCCCAGGGGCAAATGTGCTATCATTCGCGCATTCCATGCACCGTTCCAGGAGGCCGTTCACATGAAAATCGGGCTGGCGGGACTTCCGATGTCCGGCAAGACCACCCTCTTCAACATGGCGACCCGCGCCCAGGCGCAGGTTCGCGACTTTCTCGCCCAGAGCGACGAGGTGAACACGGGGGTCATCAAAGTTCCCGACGGCCGTCTGGACTACCTGACAGGCATCTACAAGCCGAAAAAGACGATCCACGCGACCGTCGAGTTCACCGACATTCCCGGCGTCAGCAAGGATGAGAAGGGCTTCTCGAGCAAGACGCTGGCGAACATCCGCACTTGCGACGCCCTGATGCTCGTGATCCGGCTGTTCGGCGGCAGCGACATCCCCCACGTGCATGACCGGATCGACCCGGCCGAGGATCTCGAGGAGCTGCTGCTCGAGTTCGTCTTCTCGGATCTCGAGATCGTCCAGAACAAGATCGAGCGCGCCCAGAAAGAGCTGAAGGCCGGCAAGAAGCCTGAGATCCTTCGCGAAATCGAGCTGATGGAGCGGCTGAAGAAGACCCTCGAGGAGAACAAGCTGATCTCCAGCCTCGATCTTTCGGCCGAGGACGAAGGCCTGATGCGCGGCTTCCGCTTCCTGACCCAGAAGCCGTTGATGCTCGTCGGCAACTGCTCCGAGGATCAACTGAAGAGTTCAGCCGATCCGATCGTCGCGAAGTTCAACGCCGCCTGCGCGAAGCACGGATGGCCGAACCTGATCATCGCCGGAAAGACCGAGATGGAGATCTCGGGCCTCTCCCCCGAAGAAGAGTCGACGTTCCTCCAGGAATACGGCATCACCGAGTCCGGACGGGACCGGCTGATCAAGGAAGCCTATCGTATCCTGAACTATATATCATTTTTGACGGTCGGCGAAGACGAGGTGCGGGCCTGGCCGATCCAGCGTAACACCCGCGCCCAGAAGGCGGCGGGCCGGATCCATTCCGACATCGAGCGCGGTTTCATCCGTGCAGAAGTGGTCGCCTACAAGGATTTCGTCGAGAAGGGCGGGATGGCCGGGGTGAAACAGGCCGGTCTGATGAGGCTCGAGGGGAAGGAATACCCCGTGGAGGATGGTGACATCATCAATTTCCGGTTCAACGTCTAATCCGGGGCCGGTCCAGACGCCAGCCGGGGAAACCGTCCAGCGCATCACGCTGCAACGCCGGCTGACGGTCGGCATCGTCGCAGCCCTGACGGTCATCACGCTATTTTTCGTGCTGACCACGGCGTTGTTTCGCGACATCGAGCGGTTCATCGACCGCACCCTGACCCCTGATATCAGCATCGCTCGCCTGTATGAGCGATTCGGTGATCTCTGGAACCAGATCGATGATCAACTGGCCACGAATCTCGCTGATCACGCCCGCCAAGAGCCGCTCGTCAGCGAAGAGCTGCTCGGCAGGTTTCAGGGAACTCTTCTCCAGCTCGACACCCTCGTGACCCGTCCCGAACACCGGGCCGCCCTCATCGAGCTGACCCGCCTCGAAGCCAGCTACACCCGCCAGCTTCGCGAACTCGAGCACCACAGCCGACGACGCGGGGAGATCGCCCGGCGCGACGGCCAGCGAAGGCTCTCGGCAGGCCAGTCGATCTCGTCCCGGACGAACGAGCTCTCCCGGAAGATCCGGCGCATGAACGACGAGCTGCCCCGGGCCCTCAACGACCCCGAGTTCCGCCAGCTTCTCGGCAGCGCCACCCCGCTTCTCACCACCATCTCCCGGATCGAGAAAGACCTTCAGATCGTCGAGGCGGAAATCCGGCTCTACATGGCCCAGAAGACGGAACCGGGCCGCTCCGTCCCCGGACGGCTCGCCCTCCCGGACCGTATCCAGAACAGGCTCCAGGCGGTCCTCGGCCTGATCGTGAAATCCATCGAAGGCTCGAAAAGCCCTCTGCACACGCGCGTCTTTGGAAATATTCGATCTAATATTATAGAATTCAAGACATCCTTCCAGGATCTGCGCGATCTGCTCGAGCGGCCGGATAGTGAGAAGATCGAGATCGACGACCTGTTGTCCGGCGCCCGGGAGCGGATGATCACCGTCTTCGCCGCAGGTCAGGCGATCATCGCCCGCCAGGCCGAGTCGTTCTGGAACCGCATCCACGAAACCTCCTCCGGCCTCGTGATCGAGGCACGGCGGGATTTCTACGCCACCCTGGTCTTCCTGCTGCTCGCCCTCGTCGGTGGGGTCTATATTGCAGTCACCTTCCCCGGCCGGATCGCCGGCCCCCTCCAGCAGTTGAAAAAGCAGATGAAAGGGTACCGCCTCGGCGACCAG
>DAOOQQ010000082.1:0-19954 GCA_035388825.1 Candidatus Ozemibacteraceae bacterium | reverse complement strand
GACGAACAACAGTCCCAGAGCGGCTCCGGCGAACCAGAAGGGGGTCGAGCGACGGCCCGATCGCTGTCACCAGCCTTGACGGCGATCGGGCCGTCGCTCCGACCCCCTTCTGGTTCGCCGGAGCCGCTCTGGGACTGTTGTTCGTCCGCCCCTTGGGTGGACTGGCCGGCGGTCTGCCCATCCCCCTTCCGGGCATCTGGGAACAAGCCGTCCTCCTGTTTCTTGCCGGCGTCGGCTGTATTGCCGCCTCGCCATGGAAGGGGCCGGCGGCACTCTTCCTCACCGCGGCAGCCGTGAATATCCTGTCCCAGGCGGTCCATCTGCCCGGGGGGCTTCCCTGGCTGATTCTGCTGATGGTCGTCGAGGCCGCGGTGCCCGAACTCGTCCCGATCGGCTGGTGTCTCCTCTGGGCGGTCCTTCCCGCGTTCGCCGCCGAACTGCTGGGCGAGCCCCTCGCGCCCGTTCTGCAGCTGCTTCTGACCGTTTTCTGCGGCATCATGGCCTGGCGAACGGGCTTCGATCGCTGGCAGCGCCCTCCCGAAAAAGCCCTGAGCGGCTTTTTCCTTCTCGTGGGCCTCGCGTGCGGCGCAACCTTCGTTCTCGTGCGTCCCCCCCAGCCGGGTCCGTTCGATCCGCACTCAACCCGGGTGATCATCGACGAGCGTGCCGGCTCATCCGAGTCGGCACGCACCGACGCCCCCCGGGAAAACGGGCATCATATCCTTTACGATATACTATCAGAAGCCGGCGTGCAGGTGTTCCTCGCGACGGAGTCCGCTCCCCTCCCCGTCGCCGGTTCCGACATCGTGCGCATCGTGATTCTGCCCGACCGGCCGCTGGCCCAGGGCCTCGCGGAAGAGTGGCTGAGAGGCGTTCATGCCGGAGAAGGGCTGCTGGTCATCCTCGACCACACCGACATGGACGGCGCAGCCGGCCGTCTCACCCCGCTCCTGGGGCGCCTCGGGCTGACCGACGGGTTTTCGACCATCGCCTGGCCCGGTGTCCCTGCGCCCGCCTGCGGCATTTCAGGCTGCCTGGGCCGGATCGACGGGTACCCGGGAACGGGCGGTGCGCTGCGGCCTCCTCCGCACTGGCTCCCGTCCTCGCTCTCGTTGGCCGGACCGCACCCCCTCGCCTGGATTGATCATGCTGTCGAGGCCATCTGTGGCTCACCAGCGGCCCCACTCAACGCCCAGATGGATCGAGCCGGTCTGGTCCAGGCCGGCAGCCGCCCCGTCTGGACCGGTGCCTGGGGCGAATTCGGCAACGGTCGCTGGGCCGTGCTCGCCGACAGCTCCTGGTTTCAGAACACCCAGATTGCCCAGAATATCCCGTTCCTACACCGGCTTCTCGCCCTGCTTGCCACCGGCCCCGATCCCTTCCGGCCCTGGATTCCGCCACTTGCTCTTGCCCTGGCCCTCCTCGGACTGGCGCGACGCTACCGGATCGCCGGAAAACCCGCCCTGCCTGCAGGATTGATCCTCGGCCTCGCCCTTTCCCTCTGGGCCGAGCGGCAGGTCGCCCCACCGCACGCCCTGCTTCCGCAGCGTCCCCAGGCGTCCCTGGCCTTGCCCTCGAGCGGCCTGCACCAGCTCACGGCACGCCAGTCATCGAGCTTCGACACGAATCTCGACACCCTGTGCGAGCTGCTTCTCACGAATGGCTGGCTTCCCTCCATTCTATCGCCGAAAGCCCAGCCCGACGGCAACGCCCGCCTCTGGATCCTCCCCCCGTCCGATCTCCCACCCTCCCCCGTTCTTTTGAAACGCATCGAAGCTCAGACGGCCAAAGGTGCCAATCTCCTGCTCTGGGTCGACGGAACGGCACAGACCGGCCAGACCCTGCTGCGCCGGTTCGGCTTCGATGCCCCCACGGATATCACCGCGCGGCTTCCCTGGGCCACGAACACGCTCGGCCTTGCCGATCGCGCACTTCCCGGACCGCATCGGCTCCTCGCCTCGGCATCCCTCCCTGCCGGTATCGCCACAGCACCTCTCTGGAGCGACCTTCCGTATCCCCTCCTCGGGGGTGATGCGTGGTTCTGTCGTTCCGACGGCCGCCCGGTCGTCGCGTCACGCTCCTTCGGAAAGGGGCTTGTGATCGCGATCACCGACCCGCTCTTTTTCACAAATGGCGCGCTGCATGTGCCGGGAACGCTCGACGATCCGGTCAAACGCGCATTCGTCGGCGATCTTCTAGCATTCCTTCTTCCGCGCTCCACCGCCATTCCATCCGGGGAGGCCAAGCGATGAGCCGCATCTGGTTCTGGGGCCTGGCCGCCGTTCTCTGTGTTCAGGCCGCCACCTGGCCGCCGCTGCACGGCTTCACGACAGACCAGTGGGGGGCGATCGCCTTCGGCATGGCGGTGCTCGCCCTTCTGATCGGCCGCCCGCACGGGCCCGGCGTTGCCCTTCCGCTTCTCGTAGCCGTCGCCACCTGGAGATTCTGGAGCCTTCTGACCCCCTGGGCATGGAGTCTCTCGGATCTCGTCCGCCTCGCCGGCAGCATTACAGCACAGGCGTTTCTCGATCATGCCGGCATCGCCGCCGAGGGGCTCAGGTTCGGCGATGTTCTCGTCGCCGCCGATCCGGCAAAAACGCTGACCTTCCCGCTTCTGCTACTGTGGGTGTTTCTCGTTCTCGACCGTCTGCACGAGAGTGGTCCCGTCGCCGGTCTCCGGCATGCAGCCGTCTCGGGAACCGTGCTGCTGGGGTTTGCCGTGCTGCGCTGGCCTCTCTGGGCCGCGTTTCTGGCCACCCTCCAGCCCGATCTCGTCACGCACGGCTGGCAGGTTTTCTGGGGATTCGGTCTCACGGGGAACATGGTCATCCTGCTTCTGCCCGCCGCCCCCCTGATCACGGCGACGGATCCGCTGCCCTCCTGCGAAGAGGATTCTCCGGCCCCCACGGGCACGCCGGCCGGAACCGGCATCGAGTTCCGCCTCTGGCTGTTCTTCCTCATCCTCGTCATCGCCGCGCTGCCGTTCCTGCACCCCGACCCGGCCCGAACCGATGCCGCGATCGCCGTCGACGCCACGCATTCTGACTGGGAGCCGATTCCCGCAGCACAACCGGATGCAACCCTGGATGCGATGCTGGCAGAAAACAACTTCGGCCCCTGGCTCGAAGCCCTCGGCAACGTCGCCCCCGCCCTCGTGATCACCGGCACCGCCTCCGCCGAGCCCTGGTCCCGCCCCGGGGTTGGAAACACCCGCCGCTCCCTCACGGAGGTGCTCACGACCGCCTCACCCGCCTGTCGGCTTCTGATCGTCAAATGCCCCACCCGCCCCTACACGCCGGCAGAAACATCTGCCGTCATGGAGTGGGTCGCATCGGGCGGCGTTCTGCTGGCCATCGGCGAGCACACCGACGTGTTCTTTATGAACGGGTTCGTGAATGCGCTCGTCGCTTCGAGCGGTCTGAGTCTCGCTTCCGACGGCATCTGCGACCACCGCGGCCGGTGGCTCGTGACGGGAGGAGCGCTCCACGCCCCGCTTCCCTGGGCCCCCAGCGCGGGACCTTGGATGTGGGCAACGGGCGCATCGGTGCGGGGAGGCCTTGCCCAGCTCCCGCTCGCCGTTTCCTCTCCAGACGCGTTTTCCGATCCCTGGCAGCCGTCCAACCGGAACTTTTTCGGAAATCTTGCCCCTGATCTTTCCCATCTCTACGGCCCCTTCGTCCTCTCCACGGCGGTTCAGTACGGCAGCGGCCTCGTTCTCGTGCATGGCGACTCGACCAACTTCAACGCCGACATGCTATCCACCCCCGGCAAGCTCGCCTGGACCCGCCGCATCGCATCGACCGTCCTCATCGATCCCCAGATCGCGATCGCCGTGCTTCTGGCCGAACTGCTGCTCGTCGTCTTCGCGGTTCTTTCGGTCGGCTCGTGCCGCCGCATCGGGCGCGACACTCTCGGCATCCTCGTCGCCCTCATCATGAGCTTCTGGTGCCTGAGCGACTTCTGGCTGGCCCTCATCGCCCGCCCGGCCGACCTGCGCGCATCAGCCGAGCCGCGTATCGCGCTCGACGCCACGCTCGAGCCCGGCATCGGCATGAGTTACGGACACCAGCAGGTCGTCACGAATCCCGTCTCCCTCGGTCCGGTTCTCGTCCGGCTCCAGAACGAAGGGTTCGGTCTTTCCTGCATCACGTCCGACCTTGCCCGGAGCCTCGGCCCCGACGTTCGCGGGTTGATCCTCGCAGAGCCGCGCCAGTCCTGCACGGCCGCGACGCTTGGGGCAATCCGATCCTGGGTGGCGGAAGGCGGCCGCCTCATCCTGTTCTCCCGCCGCCAGGCCGGGGGGCCTTGCCGTGCGATCGCGCTCGGACTCGGTCTTTCGGAAGCTCCTTTGCACGACGATCCCACCCGGTTTCCCGGCATCGTCTCGCCGGGTTGCCACTCCCCCGAACCCGATCTCGAGCTTCCTGCCGTTCAGCATCGCCTCGGCAACGGCAGCGTGACGCTGTTCGAAGACTGGGAACCCTTGTCCGGCACGCCCGTCTCGGCAACCGCGACGGCGCGGCTGCTCTCGCGCATTCTCGGTTCATGACGTGCATGCGGCATTTCCGCGAGCGTTGCGGTATCATGTGATAGCCATGCATACATATCGGTCACCGCACGGAATCTTGCCGTCAGCCCCTCGGCACCGGCCAGCGCGCCTCTTCCTGCTCCTTATCGCGCTCCTCGTCACGATCGCCGCTCCGGTGTTCTGCCGTGAACCCTGGCCGATGAAAACCCGGCCCCTGGTCGGCGCGCAGTTCCATGACTTCCAGAATTATTCGAAGGTTCCCTACCTCCATGGCGGAGCCGATCTTCGCGCTCCCGCGGGCACCCCTGTCTACACGCCGGTCTCCGGCACCGTGACCCTGTCGAGCTACCGGATCGACGCTTCCCGTTCCCCGCTCAGGTTTGCCTATATCCGCTCCCCGTTCCGACCGGAAAAAGAATACACTTCGAAATATATCGAAGCATGCATATCAACCTCAGACGGCACGGTCTGGTATTTCCGGCATCTCGACGCAGCATCGATTCCTCAGGCCGTGATCAGCAAAGCCGGCCGCGGCATTCCCGTCGAAGCCGGCGAACGGCTCGGCACCATCGTCGGCTGGTCCGAATCCGTCCTGCCCCCGACCGAAAAATACGACCATATCCATCTCGAGATCCTCGCCTCGGATGGAACCTATCTGAACCCGATCTCCCTGCTCGAACTGCCGCCGGACAGGGATGCACCGGTCATCCAAGGGATATGGGCCGTTCCGAATGAGGGGAGCACCGCCTTCGACTGGCCCGAACATCGGCCCGTCGTCAGCGGCGACATCGATATCGTGATCGGGATAACGGACACCGTCACGGGATCGGCCTATCGGCACTCCCCCTACCTCGTCAGGGCAGGACTACGCCGTGAAAACGGCTCGGAAACGGCCGTCCTCCTCCCGATGGCCGACGTATTCCGATTCGACACCCTCCCGATCCATGGAGATCGCACCCAGCTCGCGACCGTGATCTACCGGGAGTCGGTGCGGACGGCGGCGGGCGAGATCCTGGCGAACGGCAGCGGGGGGCCGCGCTATTTCCTGATGACGCTCACCAACGGAAACCCCGTCCTCGGCTATCGGCCGGAGTATTCCCTCCGCACGCGCGACCTGGCGGACGGCGTCTATATCCTGGATGTCGAGGCATCGGATCTCACCGGCAACACAGCGCGCCGGAGCTTCGAGTTTCTTGTCAGGAACAGCCGCTGAAGAGGATCCGGACCGGCACGCTCACCCGGTGATCGTGATGGAAAACGGGGTTCCGCCGAGTGTGATCGTCGCTTCGGCATCGATCGTCGAGGCCCCCTGGATGCGTATGCCGTTGATCTCGGTGGTGTTCGAGCTCGTCTGAGGAACGGCGACGAGCCTGCCTGCCTCGCGTCGGATCAACAGGTGCTTCCGGCTCACCTCGGCCGCCGTCATGATGATCGTGCATTCGGGTGAGCGGCCGATCAGCACCTCCCGGCCTTTTCCTTCGTGAATGCGGCCGTTTGCATCGGTAAGCCGCACGAAAAGCTCCGGCTCGACGGTGACAGGCCGCTTACCCGAAAGATCGCTGCGAACGACGGTTTTCCCGGCATTCGCCCCGCTGGATGCGGGAAGGGGGCCGGCCGCCCCCGGAAGGGGCTGTTCCGCCGGAACCGGGGCCTCTCCCACGCGGGTCTTGTTCACATCGGGCTGCGTCGTGGCCGGCATCTCGTGCGTCGGCGTCCTTCCCTGCAGGGCTTCGCCTTCGGCCATCGGCGCTGCCTCGGCGACCGAAGAGCCGGACACGGGCTGTTTCGGCATTTCGAGGGTGCGTAGATCGCTTTCCGGCACGGCGGGCATCTCCCCGGTTTTGTTCCCTGCCTCCAAGGGTGCCACAGGCAGCTCCATGGGAGGCGTCGGCGACGTGACAGGAGGCTCAGGCGGTGTTGCCGCCTGGACCGGCCGTTCGGGGGTCGGGGGCGTTGCCGGGCTGCCGCTTTCCCCGGGCCGGGCGGCGAAAAACTGTTCCCGGGCCTTCTGCAGCTCCTCGAAATTCAAAAACAGCGACCGGGTCGACATGAGGCCGGGATTCTTCTTCTGATACCGCCAGAAGCCCCAGGCGACCGCGAGCAGGATCAAGCCAGCGGCGAGAATGTGCCAGTGATACCGTTTTTCTTCGGACTTCGCGACGAGCGCGACGGTGCGGCGCTGGCCGGCAACCGCCGGAACGAAGTCGAACACCGCCGCGGAAGCATTCGGGAAAGCTAGGAACTTGACCTGGTGCCGGCCCGACGAGCCGGCTCCGGCCGAAAACTCGATGATCGAGTCGCCGACGAGCTGGACGTCGGGTGTCGGCACGACGAGCCCCATGAACTGGACGCTGCCCGGCTCGAAAGAAAGCCGCGTCACCCCACCGCCCGCGGGGGGGAGGGCGACGTCGACGACGAACATGCTTCCCGGCTCGGCCTGTTCGGGGGCGCTCAGCGTCTGTGCCCACGCGCACGCCACCGACGTCAGAATTACAATTGTTATATATGCAATTTCACAATATGCACTTCTATATTTCATATTCATTCCCTGTCCCGAGGTTCCATCTTCATTGTCCCGGTTTCCAGCCGGGGAACCACTCGATCAGTTCGGTCACGCTTGCCTTGTGGCTGCGCCGGCCCCCGAAGATGCTCTTGATGAAATTCCGCTTTCCCCGCTTTTTCGCTTTCGCGAGGATGGCCTTCGAGATCAGCTCGGGGCGGTCCCAGGTGCCGCTCACGGTGAGGTCGAGATACGGCAGCCCGGTCGCCTTGTCCTGCAGGACGCGCGTCATCGCGCCCATCTTCCGGCCCAGCTTCGTCCGTCGCAGGGGCTGGGGATTGAAAACGATCTTTCCCGAGAGCTCGAGGCGCTGCGGATCGAAAGCGCTGTCGCTGATCTCGAGGCGCATGTCCGGTCCGGCGAACAGGGCATCCGCCATCCGCACCCGGCCGCGCTCGGAAAGCTCCCCCTCGCTGCTGACGTAGAGGTTGAGACGGCTGGAGGTGAACTCTGGCTCGTCGAGAAAATCGAGACCCGTGTTCGCGACCATCGCCTCGTCGATCGGAATCTTTTCGACGACGAGATTCTCGATCCCGAGCTGGAACACCGCGTCCCGGCTTCCCGTGGGGGTCTGGCCGGCCGTGAATTCTCCTCCGAGGATCCCTTTCAGACCATACCGGGCATCCCCGGAAATCCCGCCCCCGAGGGAGCCCAGATCGATCCCCGTGAGGCGGCCGGCAAGCTCGTAGCCCGAAGGCCGGCCCGGAGCGAGCGTTCCCGCGCCTTTCGTCAGCGAGACCCGGCCTTTGAGAACCCCGATGTCACATTTCGATGCAAGGATCTTCCCCGATCCGAGATCGTAGTTCAGAGCCACGGCACCCGGCCCCAGAGGCACGTTCCAGGTACGACCGTCGCTCGAGTAGCGAAGTTCGAGGGACTCGGTGCGCAGATCGACGTCAAAGACGGGGGCGGCCAGGGTTCCCTCGACCCGCACGGAGCCGTCGAACGCCCCTTCCTTCGGGAACGTCACCGTCGGAAGATTCAGCCCCGAGAGGAGGGCCAGCAGATCCGATGGATAGGCTTTCTCGACCGTTCCGGCCATCGAGAGGCGCGCGGCATTCTGGGGATCGATCAGTCGTCCTTCGGGAATCGCGATCCGCGACCGGCCGAAACCGGCACGCACGTCGCGCCACTCGACGACCGGCTCCGGCCGGCCCTGCCGGCGCGAGAGGAGCAGCTTCGCCTCGAGCCCCGTGACCGCCTGGGGAATACCGGCCCACCGGAATCCCCCTCCGCGGACCGTCAGCTCGCCCGTGCCGCCGAAGCGGTTCCGGCCTCCTGCGAGATCGAGACGGCCGTCGAGGATTCCCGTGACATCCGTCAACCTGCCCGCAACTCCGGCCGGCAGGAAGCCGCCGTTGAGGATCCGCATCAGGCTCGCCGCATCGATTCCGGCAAGAGATGCCTTGATCTCGTCGAGAAGCGGAACGAGACGGGCACCCTCCCGTTCGAGACGGGCCCTGCCGGTCAGCGTCATGGCGCCATCCGCCACGGCAGCCTTCCCATCCGTGATCGAGCCCGTGAATCGCCCCGGCGCGACCTGGGCAAAATCAATTTTTCCAGATATATTTTTCACATCGACGGGCAGCGTGCGCCCTGGGCCGACCTGTATGGGAAGCCGCAGATCGACGCCGGCCACCTCGGCCGCCACGCGGGACGTGAGGGCATCGAACGGGCCAGAGGCGACGAACTCGATCGCGGCCGGGCCGTTCACGGTGAACGGGATATGGAACTTCGCGATCCGGGCGATTTCTCCCATCAGGGTCTGAAGCCGCCGGCTCCGGCCTTTCAGCCGGAGACTCCTGAGCCGCCCCGGAGCGGGTTCGAGAACGGATTCGAGATCGAGGAGGGTGTCGAAGACGCGCGTCGTGCCGTTCAGCGCGAGGATCTGCGTCTTCGCCCCCCGTGGTCTGCCCCATGTCATGCGTGTCTGCAGGCCGTCGAGAACGAACGCGACCCCGCTTTTCGTGATCCGGGCATTCTTCGTGGCCGCCACGCCCCGGTATTCCCCTCCCTCCCCCATCGTGACCGAAACATCGAACGGCAACTCCGCCGAAAGATCTTTCGCACGCAGATCGAGACGGGGGCAGGCGATCGAGCCGGACAGCGCCGGCCGGTTCAGCGCCCCGCTTCCCTTCAGGGAAAGCGCGAACGCTCCGCCGATATCGATCCCATGCCGCTTCACGGCGGCATCGATCCCGGGTTGTTCGCGCAGGGCGGCAAGCAGGGGGCCGAAGTCGCTCCCCCGCCAGCTCACCGCCAGGTCGTCGAACCGGGAGCGGGCAAGATCGAGAACGGCCCGCGCCTCGCCGGGAAAGCCGAACAGTTTCAGTTTCGCCTCGGCCACGAGTCGCGACGGCCGGCCCCGCACCCGGTCGAGCGGCTCATCCGTCATGAGCAGCAGCGCAAGATCATCGATCCACCAGGATTTCCGGCCGCGCTTCAGCCGCACCCGGCCGGCACCGACAGCAACCCGCTGCGTTCCGGTGGCCGACTGGAGGGTTGCCGTCAGGAGTCTGTCGCCTTCGAGCGACAGTGCATCGAACGACGGCGTTCCGCCGAGGCCGAAACTGCGCCAGACGCGCTCTCCCGTGGCGACGAACGGCGCGCGGTCGCGCAGGAACGCGGCGACATCCAGACGATACTCCGTCATCGAAGCGGCCTTCGGGCCGAGCCCCACCAGCCCCGATGCCTCCGCGACCAGCGAGTCGAGCCGCGCCGAAACACTGGCCAGTTCGACCGAACCGCTCGAAAGCAGCAGACGGCCGCCAAGCTCCAGCCGGTCTTCGGGGCGCTTCCGGCTGACCACCCGTGCGCCCGAAAGGTCGATCACCGCACGGCCGAGATCCGCGCGGCCAGGCTCGGGGAGATGGGCATCGATCGAAAGAGGGCCGACCAGATCGACCCGCGACGCCCAGGCATCGATCTTCCTCGTCAGGCCGGAAGGAAGAATCCGGAGAGGCAGGACGTCCCACAGGCTTCCGCCGGGCTTGATCCCGGCTTCGAGAAGGATGTTCCGGTATCGGATGAGCCCGTTCTCCCGGGCCTGTTCGAGCGACACCCCCGCTTGTCCGGCACTCCTCTGGATCCGCGCCCGGAGCCGGCTGAGATCGACCCGTTCGGTTTTCCAGGAAGCCTCGATCCGCATCGGCTCCCCGCCCAGGTTCGAGGAAAAACTCGCGACCGCCGCTCCTGATTCCCGGAAATCCATCGTTCCGGCATGGGTCGTGGCCATGCTCGCGATCGTTGCCTCGAACCGGGTGAACGAAGCAATCCGGTTTTTGAGGCCAGCCTCGATGTTCACCCGTTCGATCGAGACCGCTCCGGGAAGCCGCAGCCCGAACTCCCTGACGCTGAAGCCGATGCGGGACTCGACGAGCGGCGCGTTCTCCGCCGCGGATGCCGTCAGCGTGAGGGCACCGGTCAGGGCGGAACCGGACGAGAGGACCCCCGCGAAGGAAGCGAGCGCATCCACTTCAATGATCCCGTTCAGGCCGAGAATCCGCTCGGGAACGGGGGTCACCCCGCTGGCCAGGACGAACTGCACGTTCATCTGGTCCTTGAACCGCCGGTCGAACAGGCTGATATGACGATCCCCGGCGGCGGCCGAGCGCACGGCGAGATCGACGCCCCGTTTCAGCACGTCGAGGGAGGCCGTGACATCCCCCGAGGCGCGGTTCCGGCTGAGCTGCATCGTCAGCCAGGCCGGGTCCGTCGGGGTCGAGACGCGCAATACGTGGGAAATAAAATCCGGATGCGGATATTTTCGCAGCAGCAGGTTCAGCCCGGCAAGCTGAAGATTTCCCGGCGGTATCCGGAGGATTTTCATCAGCAGCTGATCGGGCAGGAGGTCCCGGGGACGCGGGATGAGCAGGCTCAGATTTTTCAGTTCGATATGCTGGAGATAATTGTCCGCGATCGCCTCGGCCTGGGCCGTTGTCGCGCCGGGAGTCGGCGGTTCTGCCGTTGCGTCCGGAAGATCGGCCGCAGGGGAAGCGAGGGGGCCGGAAAAGTCCCAGATCACCCGTCCGCCGGGATCGCGTGCGAGGACGAGCGAGGGATCCGAGACGATCAGGCGCTCGAGAACGATGTTTCCCCAGAAAATATCGCGGATCGAATACCTCAGCGTGATCCGCGGCACCGAAAGCAGCATGCCCCCCGTTCTGAAATGCGGGTTCTGGACGATGAGATCCTCGATCTCGATGCCGGAAATCAGATCCCCGGAAATTCTGCGGACGGTGAATGGTGCACGCCCCTGGGCGAGCGAGGTCAGCCCCCGCTTGACATGCCCCTCGATCACGTCGCTGTTGAGCCGGAAGAAGTTGTAGAAGAAGATCCCGGCAAGAACGGCAAAGACGAAGGCGCACAGGAGAAGGAACCGGCGCAGCACCACCCGCCGCCATCTTCCCTGGAGGCGGCCGGCAAGGCGTTCGGATTTTCTCCGTTCCAGTTCCTGGGCGATCGTGTCGAGTTTCGAGGTGTTCGGGTCTTCCATGGGGTGCCCGGACAGGGGCATCCTCTCCTGATGTGCACGTTTCGGGGCGTCTGCCCCCGTCAGGATACCACAACGTCCGCACCGGCACGAAGAACACGAGCCCGTGATTGGTTCTTGACTCGAGCCAGATCGCTCGGTAAATTGAGAAGCCATGATCAAGCCCGATCAGATCGTCGGAAGACATTATCGGATCCTGGCCCAGCTCGGGGTCGGCGGCATGGGCCAGGTGTACAGAGCCCACGACGTCAACCTCGGGCGCGAGGTCGCGATCAAGTTTCTGCTCGACGCCGATGCGAACGAAGAGATCCGGCAGCGGTTCATCAACGAGGGGCGCATCCTCGCCACGATCTGCCACCGGGCGGTCATCTCGGTGTATGCGTCGGATGTCGACGAGACGCTGAACGTCCCCTTCCTGGTGATGGAGTTCGTCGACGGGAAGCCGATCGACCGGCTACGCGACCAGTATCTCGCGAATCAGACGCTGCTGATCGAGCACTTCGTCGAACTCCTCGAAGGCATCGACGCCTGCCACCAGAAGGGAATTATTCATAGAGATATAAAGCCAGCCAATATTCTCGTCAACCGCGACGGCCAGTTGAAGATTCTCGACTTCGGCATCGCGAAAACGGCGAAGAAGCAGACGAAGACGGGGGTTGCACTGGGCACCCCGCACTACATGTCTCCCGAGCAGTGCCTCGGCAAGGCCGAGATCACGGCCCAGGCCGACGTTTACGCGATCGGGGTGATGTTCTGGGAGTTCCTTGCCGGCAAGCTCCCGTTCGACGCCGGCAGCTCCGCGGCGGACCCGGCGTTGGCCATCGCCCTGATGCACCTGCATGAGCCCCCGCCGCTGGACGAGATCGGCAAGAATCCGGCCACCAGCCGGTTCGGAAGCCTCCTCGAACGGATGCTGGCGAAGAAGCCGACGGACCGGCCGACGGTTTCCGAGGTGCTGGACCAGCTTCGCCGGGAGCTTTCCTGCTCGATCCCCGACCACGCGGCCACGACGGGGGCGATGCCGGCAGCCGGCAGGAAGACCGGTCAGACCGCCACGGCGGGCATGATCGGCGAGATTTACCGGCTCCAGCGCGAGCTCGGCACCGGCGGGATGGGCACCGTGCATCTCGCCGTCGACACCACGCTGAACCGCCAGGTCGCCATCAAGGTGTTGAACGAGTCGCTCTCGAGCAACGAAAGCCTCGTCGACCGGTTCATCCGCGAAGGTCAGCTTCTGGCCACGGTCGGCCACCCGAACATCATGAACATCTACGCGTCCGGCCGCGACCACGCCACCGGCCGCCCGTTCCTGGTGATGGAGTACATCGATGGCATGTCGCTGTCGACGCTGAAGCCAAGCCTCCTCCAGGACCGCCGCAGCATTCCGCCCCTGATGCTCCAGTTGTTCGAGGGCATCGCCGCCTGCCATGCCAAAGGGGTGATCCATCGCGACCTGAAGCCCTCCAACATCATGGTCACCCGATCGGGGCTTCTGAAGGTGCTCGATTTCGGCATCGCGCGCGTTTCGACGGGAATGACCCAGGCGGGAGTGGTGCTGGGCACGCCGGCATACATGGCCCCCGAACAGTGCATGGGCATCCCCAACCTGACCCCGGCCACCGATGTTTACGCGATGGGGGTCATCTTCTGGGAACTGATCTTCGGCGAACTGCCCTTCAAGCCGGATAACGTGCAGAATGCCGAACTCTCGATCGCGATGAAGCACGTCAACGAGACGCTTCCGGCCATCGCGATCATCCCCGACGAGGCGCTCGCCCCCCTGTTTCCCCTGATCCGGCGGATGCTCGACAAGGCTCCCGAAGCCCGGCCGACCGCCCCGGAGCTGATCGAGGCGCTCGACCGGTACATCGATGAGCACCTTGCATCGACCCCGGCGGCGCCCGCGACACGGAAAAAATCTCGCAGTCTGCGCACCAGCGGCCTGCGGGAACTCATCGACAGCGCCGGGTCGGAAACGGGCTCCCCGCTCTGGCGGCGCCTCGTGGCCTTCGGCGGCGGCGCCGCGCTCGTGGCGGCCTTGTGGTATGGAGCCACCCTGCTGGGCCCCGACAACACCAAGCTGATCACCGTGCTGGAAACACAGCTCAGGCAGCAGATCGCCGCAGGCAATCTCGACGAGGCGGTTCGCACCCTGGCCATGCTCGAAGCCGAGCCCGAGGGCCGGACCGCCGCGGCCCCCTGGCGCAGCCCCCTTGCAGAAGCCCTTTCGGCGAAAGCCCGCGTGCTGAACCCCGTCGAGCAGGCCTCCCCGGCGCTGTATCTCTACGACCTCGCCCTGAGCGTCGATCCGACGAACGCCACCGCCGCGGCCGCCCAGGCCGTCATCAAGACCGATCTCGCCGCCCGGCTGGCCCGCGAACGGGCCCGACAGCGCCTTCTGGAAGAGGCCCGCGCCCTTGCCGGACATGCGGCGCCCGGCTCCGACACCGTCGAACTCGATCTGCTGCTCGAGCGCCTGCGCGCCGAAGGTCTCGGTTCGGATGCCGCCGCCCTCGACACGCTCGTCGAGACCCGGTTCCTCCGGTCTGGCGAAGCGGCTCTGGCAAGCGATCCGGCCCAGGCCCTCGCATATTTCGAGGCGCTGCGCCTCCGTTCCCCCGAGCTTCCCGGCCTGGCTGAACGGATCGCATCGGCCGGAACCCTGATCGAAGAGGAAAAAGCCCGGCTGGCCCGTTCCCGGGAAGCCGCGGAGCTCGTTGCGCGGCTCGACACCGAGCTTGCAGGATTTTCCCCGACCACCGACCCCGCGACGTATCTCGGTCTCTGCGACTCCCTGGCCCGCATCGGAGAACAGGGCGCTGCCATACGCTACCGGCGGGATGCTGCGGCACGGCTCGATAGGGCAGCCGAAACTGCCCTGGCAGCCGGCAACGGCTCGGAGGCCGTCGCCCTCATGAAGCGCGCCGCGGCGATTCATGCCGATCTCCCGGGACTGAACGAGCGGCTGCGCCGCACGGAACAACGCATCGCCGAGGAGCGGGCCGCGGCAGAACGGGAAGCGCGCCGCCAGGCCTCCCTCGGGGACGTGACGGCGTTCATCGGCCGACTCGCCCCGGCATCCGCCCCGGAACCCGTTCTCGACCGTATCGCGGCCCATGAATCCGAGTTCGGAATTTCGACGGCGACCGGCCAGCTTCGCCGATCCGTGTTCGATCTGTATCTCACCACCTCCCGCTCCGTCCGGGACGCGGACCCCGTCCAGGCCCTCGAACTGCTTCGCAAAGCGGGACGCACAGGTATCGAGCCGCAGACGATCGCTTCTGAAACGACGGCCCTCGAAGCCCTTGCCGCCGCCCAGGCGAAGGAACGGGAGCGACAGAAGCGCATCGCGGCCATTCGCGAGGAGCTTCCGGCCATGACGAAGGCTCCGACCACGAAAGCGGCGGCCAGACTGCCGGAACTGCTCGCGGAGTTGAAGGATCTGGGCGAAGCCCGGCAAGCCGAAGAGGCACGTCACGAAGCCCTCGCGGCAATCCGTTCGGCAGCGGCAAAGCTCGACGGCCCCACCGAGGCCGAGTCCCTGCGCTCGGCCCTGAAACGCCTTGCTCCGCCCGGCACTCCCGAGGAACAGGAGCTGGCGAACGCGGTCGATGCCGGCCTGGCATCCTGGCGCACACAGCGCCGAAGCAACCTCGAAGCGGCGCTCGGAAAGCTCAAGCCCGCCGAATCCGTCAAACCTGCTGCGGAACTGCTTCGCGAACTCGAATCCCTCGCCGGAGCAGATGCCGTCCGGCCGCATCTCGAAACCCTGAAAAAAGCCTATCTCGACGCGGCGTCCCGCCAGAAGAAGCCTGAGCAGGCGCGGGCGCTCCTTGCAGCGACATCGGGCATCCCCGGCCTGAAAGGGAACAGGGAGATCGCCGATGCGCTTGCCGCGCTCGACACCCGTATCGCCGACGAGGCGAAGCGCGCCGGGGAAGCCCGCCGCCTCGAAGAGGAAAAGCGCCGCGAAGCGGCATTGCGCGAAGAAGCCGAGCGCCGCGCCCGTGAGGCCGCCGCTGCATCCGCCGCAGTGAAACCGCCGGAGCCGCCCGCGAAGCCCCCCGTCGTCACACCGCCGGCCCAGCCGCCCGTCGTCGAACCGCCCGCCGCCCCCCGTGAGCCCATCGTCGGCCCCGGCGGCTTTGCCACCCTTGCCGAGGCCGTCGCCGCAGCGAAACCCGGCCAGACGATCCGCGTCAAACCCGGCACCTATCGCGGCTCGACGCACATCGACGGCAAGATCACGATCCAGGGCGATGGATCCCGCGGCTCGATCATTCTCGAATCCGGATCCGGCCCCGTTCTGACCATTTCCGGGAATGCCCTCATCGCCGGTCTCACGATCAGATTCACCGGCTCCTCCCAGACTGACGCCGTCCGCATCACGGGCGGATCGCCCACGGTTCGTGACTGCACGGTCACCAGCACCGCCGCCGCGGCAGCCCCGGCCTGGTCCGCCTGCATCGCCGTCGACGGCGGCTCCCCGACCATCACCGGGAACACCCTCTCCGGCAGCCGCGGCATGGGCTTCCTCGCGCGCGGCGGCAGTCCCCGGGTGTCGGGCAACACCCTCGCCGGCAACGCGATCTACGGCGCCTGGTTCACCGATCGGGCCGGGGGCGTCTTCGAGGGCAACACCGTCTCCGGCTCGGGGAAATCCGGCGTCGGCATCAAGGACGGCGCAAACCCAACAATATCGAATAATACAATATCTAATAACACAGAAAACGGCATTTTCGTCTACCAGGGCGGCAAGGGAACGATCCGGGGCAACACCCTCTCCCAGAACGGCTGGTCGGGCATCCAGTCCGGGATGGGCGGCACCGCCGCGATCATCGCGGACAACCGGATCACGGGGAACCGGAAACACGGCATCCATGCCCATGGCGACGGCAGTTCGGCCGTCGTCGGCGCGAACACCCTCTCCGGGAACGCCGGAGACAACGAGAAAGCGGAAAGCGGCGGCCGCCTGATCCGCCGCTGAACCGTACGAACGAGGAGGATACGATGTCACACCGCACGCCCAAGAACCCGGGAATCTGGAGGTTCGTTCTCGTATCGGCACTGAGCGCCGCGCTGTTCCTGCCCGCCGTTGCCCAGTCCCAGACCGGCGCCCCGGCTCCGCTCGCCTCGATCACCCGCATGATCGGATTCGAGCCGCATCCGTCGACGATCGAACTTCCCGGCACGTTCCTGCTCCGCGGCACCCCCGTCTCGGCATCGATCGAACTCCTCGAGACCTGGAACGCCGACCGCGACGTGCCCTCCCTCGACAAACTCGGCTTCCGCCTCCGGCTTGCCGCATCCGACGGCCAGACCGCAACGGTCGAGATCCAGCCTCTCGAGCTGAACGCGAAGAAAATCAAGACGGGAAGCGTGCTGGCCGCCGGCGCGGGTGATGCCGCGGGCCTGACCGTCATCCTCCACGAGTTCACGAAACAAGGCAGTCATGTCACCGGCCTGACGCTCGATTTCGCCATCCGCGCCACCGGTGACGAGCTTCAGGGCCCTTCTTCGCCAGCGGCAGCCGAATCTCCGATCTCCATCACGGCATCGGCCCCGGCCGCTTCTGTCGCTCCAGCCGCCGGCCCCACGCCGGCGGGCAACGCAAAAGCCGCTCAGCTTGCCGGCGCGCTCATGTCCAGAGCCGACGCCATGCCCGCCACGGCCGCATCGGGAAAGCGCCTGCTGTATCGCAAGGCAATCCTGGCTCTGGACACCGCCGCCACGGCCCCGGTGAACGAGGCGCTCCGCGCGGAGATCACGGCAAAACTCGCGGCCCTCGATACTCCCGCGACCCCCGCGACCCCCGCGACCCCCGTGACGCCCCCGACGCCTGCGGCCTCTTCCGAATCCGCGCCCCTTTCCCTGTCGATGCCTCCCGCGGTTGCCGAGCCTTCTGCGGTTCCGGCGCCCGCACCATCCGGGCAGGCACAGGAACTCTATCAGCAGGCCCTCAAAGCGTTCGACCGACAGGAAGAGCCCGCTGCGCGGGACTTTCTGCGTCGGGCGACCGAAGCCGATCCGAACCATTTCGAGTCGTGGCTGCTGCTCGGCAAAAACGCCGTCGCGAACTCGAAGTATGCCCGAGCAAAAGAGGCTCTGGAACGAGCGCTCACGATCCGCCCCGACGATTCCGAGGCGGGCGCGCTGTATTTCAAGGCAACCTATTATCTCGGCGAAGGGGAACTCGGCATCGAGAAGCTGACGGGAATGGCCGCACGCAGCCCGGAAGCCTTCGCCCCCCGCATGGTGCTCGCGGAATCGCTGTTCCAGCTCGGGGACCTTCCCCGCTGCGAGGAGGAGTGCCTCGCCCTCCTGGACCGGTTCCCGGGCAACGATCGCGCGAAAGGACTGCTCACCCGGGCCCGGGAGCGAATGAAGTGATCGCCGGCGCAGCCGCCCCGCACCTCGCTTGACATCCGCGTCCCGGAAGAGTATAACCCTTCCCTGAAAACGCCGAGTCCCGGCACCGCCGGGAGCGGGGGACCCATGTCCCGGGGTGAATCTTCGATCCGATCGAAGTAGGCGACCTCCCAACGCCGAACCCGTCAGCTAACCTCGCAGGCAGATTGAAGGAGGGTGTCGCCATTCCGGTGCAGACCGGATGGCCGACTCTTGGCATGCTCGATTTGCACCCCCCCGTCGAAACAGCGAATCCGTGGCTGGATTCGTTGTTTCGTGCTGCGCGCCGCCTGATGAACGCCTTTGCCTTTCTCGGGCTCCTCTTTCTCGCGCTCGATCCCGATCTGCACACCAAAGGCTGGTATAACACCGCCAAAGCCCTGCTCGCCCTTCCCGTCAACGCCATCTTTCTCCTTCACCTCGGGCTCGGCCTGCTCCGGTCGCGGTCGGTGTTCAGCTTCTTCCGAGACTTCCCGCTCGATCTGATCTTCTTTTTGCCCCTGTTCACGATGACGTTCGGTGGGGTTCACCCGACGCACATCCTCGTCGTCAGGCAGTTCATCCACTACTTCAACCGGTATCTCGAACAGAGCACCCTCTCCAACCTGGCCCAGAGCATCTCGGAACGGCCGGCACGGCTGATCGCGATGAGTTTCGCCGGGGTGATTCTGAGCGGCGCGTTCCTGCTGGTTCTGCCGGTTTCCGTTTCCCCCGACTTCACCCCGTCGTTCCTGACGGCCCTCTTCACCTCGACCTCGGCCGTCTGCGTCACCGGACTGAACGTGATCGACCCGGGAACCTATTTCACCCTCTTCGGCCAGATCGTCGTTCTGTGCCTGATCCAGATCGGGGGTCTCGGCATCATGACGATGTCGGCAGGCGTCGCGATGATCGTCGGGAAACGCATCGGCATCAGTCAGCGATCGGTCATGCAGAACGTCCTCGACCAATCGGATCTGGCCGGCCTGCGCAACATCCTGCGAGACATCATCCGTTGGACGCTCATCGTCGAGGCGGCCGGGGCCCTGATCCTCGGTTTCCGTTTCCATGCCATCCTGGCTTGCACACCGCGTCGGGCCGCCTATCTCGGCGTTTTCCATGCCGTTTCCGCTTTCTGTAACGCCGGCTTCGCGCTGTTTCCCGACAATCTCATGAGCTACGCGTGGGATCCGATCGTGAACTTCACCGTGATGGGCCTGATCGTCGCGGGCGGCCTCGGCTTCGCCGTTCTGGGCGTCCTCAACGCCTGGCTGATGGGGAACCGGCGCGGCCCGGCCGACGTGCACACCCGCGTCGTCGTGATCATGACGCTGCTATTGATCCTCATCGGTACGGTCATCATCTACTTCCTCGAATTCGCGGCCCCCTCAATGCAGACGCTCAATGGCCCGGAAAAACTGATGGCGGCCCTCTTCCAGAGCGTCACCACCCGCACGGCCGGCTTCAACACGATCGATATCGGCGCCATGCGCTCATCCAGCCTGTTTTTCATGGTCATCCTGATGTTCATCGGCGCCTCGCCCGCCTCGACCGGTGGCGGCATCAAGACGACAACCCTCGCCGTGATGCTGCTCGCGCTCGACTCCCAGATGAAGGGGGAAACCGAAGTGACGGTGTACGAGCGGTCGATTCCCGCCGACATCGTGCTGAAATCCTTTTTGATCACGGCCATCTCGGCAACGCTCGTTGCCTTCTACACGTTCTTTCTGACCCTCACCGAGGATCAGGACCTCGTCCGGCTCCTGTTCGAAACCGCTTCGGCGTTCGGAACCGTCGGCCTGTCGGCCAACCTCACGCCGAGCCTTTCGTCGATCGGACGACTTCTCATCATCTCCCTCATGTTCATCGGCCGCATCGGCCCGCTCACCCTCGCGCTCTCGGTCAGGGCGCCGGTGAAACGCGGTGACGTGCGGTATCCCACGACCCGTATCCTTGTCGGATAGCCCCGGAGGTTGCCATGCAGTAT
>DAOOQQ010000081.1:0-20237 GCA_035388825.1 Candidatus Ozemibacteraceae bacterium | reverse complement strand
AAGGAAAATAGAGAGCGGCCTACGATCCGGGCTCCCGGGCGGGCCGCTACCGTTCAAATGTTCCTGGGCGCGGCGTTCTCGGTCGGGTGGCCCGTCCGGGGCCGCGCTACCTGCTGTTCCGGCTCCGGGCGGGGGGTTTGGGGGAGCCCATAAATGTCATAGTTCGAGGGGGAAAGCTGCCGGCGAATATTGAGGTTTGAGAACAGTTCTCGCTCATCGTCACTCTTCAAAAGGGCCGTACCAGCCGTCGATCAGCGGACCCACATACAGGTCGTCGTCTATACGGTTCTTCAGTTCTTCGCAAAGCTGAAGGCCCTCCGCGGTTTTCCCGCCCCACAGATTCCCCTGGCAATAGATCGACAGGTCATCGCCTTCCCGGACGCCCGCGCGGGATTCCCGGTTCGTTTCGAACGGGCCGCCACCATGGAGATATGCTGGATGGCAGACCCCGAACAGCGGCTTGGGGTGAGAGAAAAAATTCCTCTCGGTGACCGGGGCGTTCGCGAGCATATCGGCATCGAGATACAGGATATGGGAGAAATCCTGCAACTGCGGGGCGATACCGTGGATATACCTGAACCTGAGCAGGGTGGGAAAAGGCCAGCGCACCGTTTCCACCGTCACCGGCCTGACGTCGTCACCCCCGAAAAAACGCTCGGGATCGGGGTGATCCGTGAACAGGAAGAATGTTTTCGGCGTTTTCGGCAGGAGGAACTTCTTGCACGAAGAATGAAACGCCGGAAAATACTCGATATATTTGCCGATCCCGATGAAGATGACGGCGATCCCGTGACAGGGTTGCCGGTTGAAACGCAGTCTGGATGAGGCCTCTGAAAGTCGGAAAGAAGCGAACCGAAGAAGGGAACGGAGTTCCCGGGCGCCTTTCCGAAACGGCAACGTGAATCGGGACAGCGTTTTTGTGAGAACCCTCGTCACCACTTCCATCGATGACGAGATCATGCGGCGAGATTCATTCCGCAGTCTTCCCCGGTTGTTTGCGCACGCCTGCGCGCAGAACCGCGGCCACCGCGTGAAGATCGATTCCCGCGGCGAGGGACTGGATCTCCTTGTCATTCAACAGGTCCAGGATTTTCGGATGCTTCAACAGCCCGGCGGTGCTCTTCTGCTGAACCAGCATGCGGAGCTCGGTATCGTTCGAGAGAGCCTGAATTTTCGGATGCGCCCGGACGGGCTCGAAGAGCGTCGCAAGGCGCTCCCGGTCGACTTTTTCCGGGTCGATCCCGGCTCGGGCGTCGCGCGCGAGCGCAACCAGTTCCACGACTCCGGATGCCTCGGCCGGAACGAACGGGGCGGCGACTTCAGAGACATTCTGTGACAGCTTCCCGGTGAGGGAGACCGGCGACGTATTCCAGGCAGGCTGGTACAGGGAAAGCGGCCAGGAGACGAGGGCGAACAGAACGAGACCTTCGGCCGTGCCGAGACAGAGGCCGGCGGTCGCGTTGAGCGTGCCGGGGGAGCGTTTCGGATCGATCACCAGGCGGCCGAGCAGGCCGATGGCGAGGTAGACGCCGATCGCGCAGAGATAGAAACCACCGACGGAGGCGGCGATTCCACTGAGTCCGGCGGCGGTTCCTGCGTCGGTTCCGAAGAAATAGCCGGCGGCGATCGAGGCTGCGAGCCTGAACCATCCGAACAGGGCGGAGATCGCCCCCCGCAGCCAGCCCTGGAGACCGAACCAGATTGCAAGTGCGCAGAGCAGGGTTCCCGAAAAGATGTTCAGATCCTGATACTGGCGAGCGATGAACCACGATATGGTGGTGATGAGCCCCAGGAGCAAAAAGCCGAGAATCCGGAGCAGCGCGGAGAAGATCGGCGACGGAGGGGCGTCGCCCTGCGCAAAACATGCCCGGGCGACTTCATCCATACAATATCCGTCCCGCTATAAAATTCGGCCGGTCAGGACCGGCTCAGAAGAAGCTGCGGATGTCCTGGTAGGTCACGAGAAGCAGGACGGTCAGCAGGAACAGCAGGCCGACGAAATGGATGTTCTCCTCGACCTTCGGCGTGATGACGAGGTTGATGCCGGTGAGGGCGCGCAGCAGCGCAAACAGCGCCTCGAGCAGCACGAAGACGATCCGGCCGCCGTCGAGCACCGGAAGCGGCATCAGATTGATCAGGCCGATGTTGATCGAGAGCATGGCCGTCAGATACAGCAGCTCGAAGATGCCTTTGTGGGCCTGTTCCTTGATCATCTGCATGATCTTGACGGGGCCGGCCACATCGGCCTGCGTCTCGCGGACGATCATCTTGTACAGGCCGTTCACGGTCTGCATCGTCAGATTTTTCGCCGCCTCGAAGCCGCGCTTGCAGGCCTTGCCGAACGAAAGAACCCGGAAATCGTAGTTGTTCGGCGCGAGGCTGATGCCGATCCGGCCGCTGCCTTCGACGCCGCTCGGAACCACCTTCACCGTGATCTCCTCCCGCCGGTGCTCTTCATACGAGCCACGGTTGACCGCGTAGTCGCCGGCGAGCACGCCGCCGCCGAACGCCGGGCGCGGGGTGGGGTTGTCGCGGGCGACGCTGAGGGTGATTTCCCGGCCGCCCGCGAGCTGGATCATCCGGACACCCTCGCTCCAGTCTTCGAGGTGCACGCCGTCGATGGCGGTGATCGTGTCGCCGGCCCGAACGCCTGCCATGTAAGCGGGCTGGTCCTTGAGGGCATCCATGACCATGATGTTCGTGAGCGGGCCGCCCGAAACGGCGTAGATGACGATGAACAGAACCACGGCCCAGACCATGTTCATGATCGAGCCGGCCGACAGGACGAGCACCTTTGCCCACCGCGGCTTGCTCGGATACCCGCGCGGATCGTCGGGGGCGAGCTGAGGCAGCCGGTCATCGGGATCCTCGGGCTCGGTTTCCTTCTGCGGCTCGGAAGAGGCGGCTTTCTCGCCGTTCCCGCCGGCTTCGGCCTCGCCTTCCTTCTTTTCCTCCTCCTCCTCGGTGTCCATGCCCGCGAGGCGCACGAAGCCGCCCAGGGGGAAGGGGCGGATCGAGTAGATCGTTTCGCCCCATTTGATCTTCACCAGCCGGTTGCCGAAGCCGATCGCGAATTCGAGCACCCAGATGCCGGTGAGCTTGGCCGTCAGGTAATGGCCAAGCTCATGGACGAGAGCGATACTGCCCAGAACGAAGCAGATCGAGAGGAGGGTTTTCACGGCGACGATGAGGAAGGAGATGATCATGTGACAACCTTTTCTGGACCGTCGTTCAGACGGTCATGAAGACATAGGCCACGGGGCCCAGGAAGAGGACGCTGTCGATGCGGTCGAGCACGCCGCCGTGGGCTCCGAGCAAGGTGCTCGAGTCCTTGATGCCGGCGTCACGTTTGAGGACGGATTCGAACAGATCGGCCGTCTGGCCGATCAGGGCCGCGGCGAGCCCGAACGCCCAGAGACGGGGACCGGTGAGCGGCAGCCACTGGGTCTCGCCCAGAGCCCAGACGGCGGCCAGGCACGCGAGCGTGCCGCCGATCGCCCCGACGACGGTCTTGTTCGGGCTGATGCGGGGCGCGAGCCGGGTGTCCCAGAACCGCCGGAGCGTCATGCCCGAAAGATATGCGCCGATATCCAGAGCCCAGACGACGACGAGCAGCGAAAAAACGGATTTCGCTCCGCCCGTCGCGGCGATGAGCTGGAAGAACCCGAGGCAGAACGGCAGATACAGGACGGCGGCGACGGCGAGGGAAAACCGCTGCCAGCCCCGCCCGTCGAGGCCCCGAAGCACCGTCGCCACGGCGTATCCGGCGGCCGAGAAGGCGACGCCGAACAGGAGGGCGCGTTCCCCCCAGTGGGTGGCGGCGGCGAGAAGGGCGATGCCGCTGATATATTCAAAAAGATATTTCGGCTTCCCCTCGGACGGGCCGAACATCGAGAACAGTTCCCACTGCCCGATCGCGCCGACGGCGGCCAGCAGCAGGCAGCGCGGCCAGGGGCCGGCGGCGAGGATCCCGTAGACCAGCGGAATGCCGAGCAGGATCAGGGGGAGTCTCGAGATCATTTCGAGGCCCTGCCGGCGATCTGCTCGCCGGTCTTGCCGAACCGGCGCTCGCGGCCCTGATAGGCGAGCACGGCCCGCGTCAATTCGAGTTCGTCGAAATCGGGCCAGAGAATATCGGTGATATATAATTCGCTGTATGCACTCTGCCAGAGCAGGAAATTGCTCAGGCGCATCTCCCCGCTGGTGCGCACGATCAGGTCTGGGTCGGGCACGTCGGGAGCGTAGAGACGGCTCGAAATCGCGCGCTCGTCGATCCTGTCGGGGGAGAGGCCCTCGGCGACGATGCGTTTGACCGCATCGACGATCTCGGCCCGGCCGCCGTAATTGATGCACAGGTTCAGCGTCAGGCCGGTGTTCTTCGACATCAGCTCGGTCGATTTCCGCGCCTCTTCGAGGATCTCGGGGGCGAGCCCCTCCCGCCGACCGACCAGGCGGAACTGGACGTTCTCGGCGTGCAGCTCGTTGCGCTCGTTGACAATGTAGGCCCGGATCAGCCGCATCAGGGCCGAAACCTCGAAGCTCGGTCGTGCCCAGTTCTCGATCGAGAAGGCATAGAGGCTGATATGCCGGACGCCAAGCTGCTTGTCGGCAAAGCGCACGATCGTCTTGACGTTGCGCGCGCCGGTCTGGTGGCCGCGGATGCGGGTATACCCCCGCTGCTTCGCCCACCGGCCGTTGCCGTCCATGATGATGCCGATGTGGACCGGTACGGGGGCGCCCGGGGTGCGGACCTGCTTCAGAAGCTCTTCCAGGTGTTGCCGGCGTGCTTCGTCCATGGTGTGTGACATGATTGGGTGTCTGGGGGACGCCCGCGGCCGGCCGTTACCGGCCTGGCCGCGGGCGGGATGTTCCGATCAGTTGTCGCCGCCCGGCCGGATGGCTTCGACGGGACAGACTTCGGCGCATTTGCCGCAGTCCGTGCATTTGCTCGTGATGACATAGGGTTCGCCCTCACGGATTGCTTTTACCGGGCAGACGGCGAAACACGAACCGCATTCGACACAGTCTTCGCTGATGCGATACATAGCCTTACTTCCCCATGATCTCCTTTTCCTTGGTCTCGAGAACCTTGTTCAGCTTCTCGATGTGTTCGTCGGTCATCTTCTGGATCCGGTCGACGGCCTTCTTGCTCTCGTCCTGCGTGATCGTGCTCTTCTTCTCGAGAGCCTTGACGGCGTCATTCGCGTCACGGCGCACGTTGCGGATGGCGACGCGGAACTCCTCGGCCTTCTTCTTGCAGGTCTTGACCAGGTCGTTGCGGCGTTCCTCGGTCAGCGGCGGGATCGGCAGCCGGATCACGTGGCCGTCGTTCTGGGGATTGAGGCCCAGATCGGATTTCTGGATCGCCTTCTCGATCTCGCCGAGGAGGTTTTTCTCCCAGGGCTGGATCATGATCGTCTTGGGATCCGGGGCAGAGATCGACGCGACATGGTGCAGGGCCGTCTCGGCGCCGTAATGGTTGACCGTGATGCGGTCGAGCAGCGAGGGGGTCGCGCGCGAGGTGCGCATCGTCGCGAAATCCTTCTTCAGCACCTCGATCGACTGAACCATCTTGTCGGTGCTTTCTTTGATGATCGAATCGATTGTGGCCATAATCCTCATCTCTCCTTGTCGTAGTTGGTCTTTCGAGTGATCCGTCACGCCTCGACGACGCGCGTGCCCAGAGTTTCCCCGGTGCAGGCGCGCAGCAGCGCGTGCGGTTCGGCCATCGACAGCACCAGCAGCGGCATCCGGTTGTCGCGGCACAGGGTGATCGCCACGAGGTCCATCACGCCGAGCTGACGGTCGAGGACTTCCCGGTATTGTATCGTATCGAACTTCTTTGCGCCAGGGTTCTTCATCGGATCCGCATCATACACCCCGTCCACCTTGGTGGCCTTGATCAGCACGTCGCACCCCGTCTCGATCGCACGCAGGGCCGCCGCCGAGTCGGTGCTGAAATACGGGCTGCCCGTGCCGCCGCCGAACAGGCAGACGATCCCGTCGTCGAGGCACTCCCGCACCCGGTCGATCGTATACGTCTCGACCAGCGGCGCCATCGCCGTCGCGGAGAATACCTTCGCCCGCACCCCGGCCGTCGCCAGGTGGTCGGCGAAACAGACGGCGTTCATCACGGTGGCAAGCATCCCGATCGTATCGGCGTGGTGCCGTTCGAGAGCGGGAAGATGGCCGCGTGCGCCCCGGAAAAAGTTCCCGCCCCCGATCACGAGGGAAGGGGTGATGCCGTGCTTGGTCAGCTCGGCCACGGCCGCCGCGTAGGCCTCGATCGCCGCGCGGTCGAAGCCGAACCCGGAGCCTCCGCCGAGCATTTCCCCGCTGAGTTTCAGCAGCGGGCGTCTGAACGTCGGTGTGGTTCTCGACACGTCTCGTCTCTCCTTTGGCATGCCCCGGCATGCGTGTCTCGGGATTTATATAACATTAGATATAAAACAGAGACGCCCCGAAGGGCGTCTCTGAAGGGATCACGGGAGATCAGAACGGGAACGTTCCGGGCTCACGTCGGCTCAGCCGCAGCAGGCGCAGCAGGTTTCGGCCTTAGGAGCTTCGGTGGTGGCGGGGCGCTCGCCAAGGACCCAGCGCCGGAAGGTGCCGACGGTGATCGTGCCGCCGAGCTTCTTGCCGAGCTCGTTGCACAGATCCTGGATAGACTTGGTGTCGTCCTTCACGTAGGTCTGGTCGACCAGGCAGTATTCCTTGTAGAACTTGTCGATGCGGCCGTCGACGATCTTGGTGAGAATGTTCTCGGGCTTGTTGGCATTCTTCGGATCGTTCTTGATCTGGCCGAGGATGACTTCCTTCTCGCGCTGCACATCGGCGGCGGGAACTTCGGTCCGGTCGGTGTAGCGGGGCTTCATCGCGGCGGCCTGGAGGGCGATCTCGTGGGCCAGGTGCTTGACTTCCTCGTTCGATGCAAGGGCCGGGGTCGAGGTGAGAAGCTGGACGACGACGCCGATGTTGCCGTCGCCGTGCACGTAGGAGTCGAACATTCCGTGCTTGCCGGCCGGAACGGCGATCCGTTCGAGGCGGCCCATGGTGATGTTCTCGCCGGTCTTGGCGATCAGGCTCTTGCGGGTCTCTTCGACCTTCTGACCGTTATGGGTGGAGGCATCGAGATCGGCGATGGTGGCGATCTTCGGGGTGTTCAGCGCGTGCTGGCCGAGCTGGGCGATGAAGTCCTTGAACAGCTCGTTGCGGGCGACGAAATCCGTCTCGCAGTTGATCTCGAGCATGACCGCCGCATGACGATCGGCCGACAGGCACGGATACACGAGGCCCTGGGAGGTGGCGCGGCCGGACTTGCCGTCAGCCGAAGCGAGACCCTTCTTGCGCAAATAGTCGACGGCGGCTTCGACGTCGCCCTTGCACTGGACCAGGGCTTCCTTGCACTTCATCATCCCGGCGCCGGTCTTCTCGCGCAGTTCGGACACCATCTTGGCATTGATTTCCATCTTCTACTCCCTTTATGCGATTACAGCGGTGATTGGGAACCGCGGGTGACGGTCTTACTCGATGACCAGCTTCTCGGCGCCTTCCTCGGCGACCTTGGTGACGGTCGCGGCGGCGACGGGGGCGGTCGTGCCGGCGGCGGCGGCCATGGCGGCGGCGTCAGCGGCCACGCCCTGAACTTCCTCGAACGGCTTGCCCTCGAGGGCTTCCATGACTGCGTCGGCGATCAGGCTGGTGACCAGCTTCACGGCGCGGATGGCGTCGTCGTTGCCGGGGATGACGTAGTCGATCTGGTCGGGATCGCAGTTGGTGTCGACGACCGAGACGATCGGGATGCCGATCTTGCGGGCTTCGGCAACGGCGATGGCTTCCTTGTGCGGATCGATGATGAAGATCGCGCCGGGCATGCCCTTCAGATTCTTGATGCCGCCGAGCGAGCGGTCGAGCTTCTCGCGCTCTTTGCGCATCTGGGAGGCTTCCTTTTTCGGATACGACTCGATCTTGCCGCTGTCGATCAGCTCGTCGAGCTCCTTGAGGCGGCCGATGCGCTTCTGGATCGTGACATGGTTGGTCAGCATGCCGCCCAGCCAGCGGTAGTTCACGAAGAACATCCCGCACCGCTCGGCTTCGGCCTTGATGATGTCCTGAGCCTGGCGCTTCGTGGAAACGAACAGGAGGGACTTGCCTTCACGCACCACGCTCTTGACGAACTCGCAGGCTTCGTCGAGCAGCTTCGTGGTCTTCTGCAGATCGATGATGTAGATGCCGTTGCGGCTGGTGAAGATGTATTTCGCCATCTTCGGGTTCCAGCGGCGGGTCTGGTGGCCGAAATGGACACCGGCCTCGAGAAGAGCCTTCATAGAAACAAGAGCCATGGGGTGTACCTCCGTTCGTTTATGCTTCCGTCGTGGAAGTTGATCTGCCGATTTTACACCAGAATGCCCCTTCGGTCAAGAGATCCGTGACCCCTGCCGATTCTTGTGGTGTACGTCTGAAGAGATTGGTATACTATTCCGGCGTGAACTTTACGACGAACGGATCGGACCATGATTGAAGAAATCCTGATAAGCCTCCAGGACAAGCTCCGCAGCACCGATTATCTCGACAACGAGACCGCGATCGACAAGTTCGGCTCGCTCCTCCAGTCGCAGAATACGGAAAAACAGCGCAAGATCATCTCGACGATCCTTCCGCTCGCCCTTTCCTCGAAATTCGAGACGATCCAGAAGAAGACCGTCCAGGTCGTCTGTAATTATCCGACCGTTCTCAAAGACGTTCTGCCCGCCCTCCGCCTCTCGAGCGACACCACCGTCCGGTTCTGGACGTATTTCATGATGGTCGAGCTCAATCTCATCGAGAAGACCGAGCTCGTCGAGGTTGTCAACAGCCGCGAAAACGATGAAATCCGGCGGCTGGCCCTCGAGGCGCTGGGCAAGAAGCCCGACAAGGCGATGGTGCTGCTGATGCTCGACAAGATCAGCGACCCGAGCTGGATCCTCCGAAAACAGGCGAAAAAGCTGCTGATCGAGCAGGGCGACGGCATCTACCAGATCATCCAGGAATTCTTCATGTCCTGCCCGAGCCGGCAGAAATACGACTGCATCAAGCTGATCCCGCTGATCCTCAAGGAGAAGACCTTCTCCCTGTTCCAGCGCATGCTGGAAGCCGATCGAAGCGCCGTGGTGCGGCCCTATATCTGTGCCGGCCTCGGCGAGATCCGCAGCGATGCCTCCCTCCAGACCCTGCTGCGCCTGCTCGAAGACCCCTCGATGCTCGTCCGGGAAGAGGCGATCAAGGCGCTCACCAACTGGGGACGTGAGATCGTCCAGCCCCTGCTTGGCATCTTCCCTTCCGCCAGCCAGGAAACGCGTATTTCCATCATGGTTCTCATGGGCCGCGTCCTGGGCCTCGATGTGATGAAGGAGCTGCAGGCGTTTTTCGGCCCGTTGACCCAGGAGTCGAAATACTTCCTGCTGACCGCCCTCGCCGAGGTCCGCGACCCGCTCGTCGTCCAGGATCTCCAGCCCTTCCTGAAAGACGAGTCGGTGTTCATCCAGGAATACGCGATGAAGATCCTGGCCCGGCTCGGCGTTCACGCCCTCGATCCGCTGCTGGCCAGTCTGGACAGCGAGGACGAAAAGCTGCTCCTGCCCGCCCTCAAGGTCATCGGCGAGATCGGCTCGAAGGACGCCCTGCGGCCCCTGCTGTTTCTGATCGACAACAACCGCAACACCCTGATCCGCACCTGCGGCGTCGAGGCCATCTCGAAGCTGCAGAAGTTCGAGCTCGTGGCCGGCCTGCTGCTGCTGAAACTCGACGACAAGGATCTCTCGATTCGGCACACGATCGTCGAGAACCTGTCGAAACACCCCCGTAACGCCTTCATCAAGGATCTGCTGCTTGCGACGATGGACCGCAACGCCGACGTCGCCTGGTGGTCGAAGGAGATCCTCAAGCGCCGGGATTACCCCGGCATTCCCTCCTTCCTCGCCCTGTACGAGTCGAGCACGGATTTCGAGAAGGACAAGATCATCTCGCTCAGCTCGAAGCTCTCGGGCGACCAGATCGACTCGGTCCTGAAAAAGGAAAAGATCACGATCGACAGCCTCCAGCCCGAGAATGTCGAAACGCGTGTATTGACACGAAAATATAACAAAGAAAATATCACTGACGTCAAGGAACTCCTCTATTACCTGCACGAGGAGGGCGGCTCGGATCTCCATATCAACATCGGCCTGCCGCCCAGCATCCGTATCCACGGCGAGCTCGTCCGCACCACGTTCGAGACGATCACGCCCGAAAAAAGCCGGTATCTGCTCTTCTCGCTGCTGACCGAAGCCCAGAAGGCGACGTTCAACGAACGCATGGAGCTCGACTTCTCGTTCGAAATCGCCGACTGCGCCCGGTTCCGCGCGAACATGTTCGTCCAGAAGAACGGCATGGCCGCGGTGTTCCGCATCATCCCCAACATCGTGCCCACGTTCGAGGAGTTGTCGATCGACCGGGACATCATGCTCAAGATCTGCAATCACCGCTCTGGCCTGATTCTCGTGACGGGCGCCACCGGCTCCGGAAAATCGACGACCCTCGCCGCCATGATCGATCAGATCAACCGGTCACGGTACGATCACATCATCACGATCGAGGATCCGATCGAGTTCGTGCATCCGCACAAGCGGTGCGCCGTCACCCAGCGCGAACTCGGCACGAACACGCTGAACTTTTCCAACGCCCTTCGCAGTGCCCTGCGCGAAGATCCCGACGTCATCCTCGTCGGCGAAATGCGCGACCTCGAGACGATGCACCTCGCGATCGCGGCGGCCGAAACGGGCCACCTGGTCTTTTCGACCCTGCACACGATCAACGCCTACGAGTCGATCCACCGCATCATCGGCTCGTTCCCGGGCGACCAGCAGCAGACCGTCCGCATGCAGCTCGCCGGAACGCTGCGCGCGATCGTCTCCCAGCGACTCATTCCCGCGTATCTCTCGTCGGGGCGCGTGCTCGCCTACGAAGTGCTGGTCGGTAACATGCCGGTGCGCCGGTGCATCAAGGAAGACAAGATCGACCAGATCCTCTCGGTCATGCAGACCGGCCGCAATGACGGCATGATCACGATGGACCAGTGCCTCGAGGATCTCGTCGTGAAGCGGCGCATCACGTTCGAGGACGGCATCAAGAACGCCGAGGACAAGAAAACGTTCGAGACGCACTTGAAAGATCGCGGATTCAATATTTCCGGCGGCGGTCCCGCGGCCGCCCCCACGTTGGCCGAGAAGAATGCAGCCCCGAAGCCGGCCACGCCCCAGCAGAAGGCGCCGTTCGCCCACAAGCCCGCGTCCTGAGCCCGAGCGGCAGCCATACGGGCCGGGCGGGGGTCACCAGGTGACGCGGAACGTTTTGACGGGCTTTTCGATGCCCTTGAGCTTGTGCTCCCCGTAGGGGACGAGCTCGAAGATCGTCGCGTCGACCTTGCCGGCCGTCGCTTCGGATATCACGATCTCGCCGGCGTCGGCGACGCCCTCGAGGCGCGCGGCGACGTTGACGGCGTCGCCGAAGATGTCATTCTCGCGGCAGATCACCGAGCCGGTGTTGATGGCGACGCGGATCGAGAGTTTCCGCTCCTCCGGCACCGTGGCGTTGTAGGTCTGGAGCTGCCGCTGGATGTTGATTCCGGCAAGAAGAGCCTTGGGAGCCTGCTCGAAGACGACCAGGAACGCATCACCGATCTTCTTGATGACTTTTCCCGCGTGCTTCTCGAAGATCGGCACCAGGATCTCGTCATGCTGCTTGAGCATCGACATGACCTCGGAGAGCGAGGCTTTCGAGCTGAACGCCGTGTATCCCTTCACGTCGGTGAACATGATCGTGAGATCGAGGGTGTGGGCTTCCTGGATGATGCGGTCGTATTTCTCGAGCTCGGCCATGGCCTGCTTGCGCCGCTCCAGCACGTTGTCGAGATGATCATCCGAGAGGACGACCTTCTGCTCGCCCTTCTTGCGCAGAAGCGCCTGGTCGACCGTGCCGCCGACGCTTTCGATGAGATCGACGAGCGCCTTCCGGTCGATGTCGTTCTCGATCGTCGCGGCGTATTCCGAGAGCGGCTTCACGATCACCATGCCGAGCGAGAGGAGGAAGTCGGTGACGGCACCTTTCAGGCGGAAGTCTTCCGAGAAGAAATACCGGGCGAGAATTTTGACGGCGCGCTGGATCACGTCGGGGGCGTCGCGCGTGTTCAAATTGTCCATCAATGCGAAGGCGACGCGCTTGTCGTCGATCTGCTCGAGGGCGACGACACAGCACAGCCGGTAGGCCATCGATGGCGAGGAGAGCCCCTGGAGGATGCCTTCTGGCCGGGTCTTGAAGATCAGGCCGAGTACCTTGCCGACGCGTTCTATATCTTCAACTTTTATGATCTCCGAGCGGGTCTTGAGCAGCTCGGCGAGCATGAGGCCGAATCCCTGATGGTCGGGACTGGCGAAGATCAGCATCAGGTCGAGCATCAGATCCGCGTCGCAGGACTTCAGATACTCCTTGGCCGCGAAGATGGTGAACGGCAGCGGATACCCGGCGAGAACTTCGGCGGCGAGCTGAATGTTGCGACGGGTTTTCTCGACCTCGAGTTGCCGGATGAGCGTCTTGAGTTCCGCTTCGGTGAGATTGCCCCAGTGGCGGACGGCTTCGAGCACATAGCTGCGGCACTGCTCGTTGGGGTGATTGAGGCCGAGCAGGACGGAGCGCTTGAGGACCGGTTTGCGGACCTTCCGGAGGAGGAAGGCGAGCCAGCGGGCGATCCGTTCGTCGGGATGCGTCATCAGGTTTAGCAGATTGTCGACCACTTCCCGGGACGCGATCTCGCCGATGCCGGAGAAGACGGAATCGATGCGGTTGTCGTCGCTCTTCTGAAGGAACTTGACGACGGCCGGCACGGCGTCCGCGTTGTCCATCGCCAGAAGGGCGGAGATGATGTGCGGAATCAGCGAGCCGTCGGTGCCTTCGTCGAGAATGCCCGTCAGAACCGTGACGGCCGACGGACCGAGGGAAAGGAGAACGCGCCGGGCCCAGTACTGGATGTCCTCGCTCGGCGAGTTCAGCACACGCACGACGGCGGGAACCGCCATTTCTCCGTAGGAGCGGAGGCAGCCGGCCGTCGCGTTGCGCACGGGCCAGTTGGGGTCGCCCAGGAGGGTGATGAGGGCATCGATCAGCTTCTGGTTGGGGGCTATGCGCTGCAGCACGCCCAGCAGGAACAGGCGCTCCTGCTTGTTGCCCTCCTCGAGGATGCGGATGATCGGATTGAGGGCCAGACCGCCGATCGAGCCGATCGTTTTGATGACGAGGAACCGAAGATTCTCGTCGTCGGTCGAGAGGTGCTCGAGGAGCAGCTCGAGATTCAGGTTGGTTTTGCGGGCGAGGCAGTCGGAGGCGTAATCCGATACGATCCGCTGCTGGTCGCTGAGGCATTTGATCAGCAGGCGGGCAGGCTCGTCACCGGGGAGCCGGCTGAGACTTTCGACGGCGAGGATCCGGTATTCCTGTTCGTTGCTGCTGAGCAGGCGCCGGATCAGCGGCAGCGAGCGTTCGCCGAGCAGCTCCACGATGATGTTCACGATCTGATGCTTCATCAGCGAGTCGCCCCGGCCGAACCAGGCCGAGAGCCGGTCGAAGACCCGGGGGCCGATCGCCGTGAGAAGCTCGGCTGCGCGTTTCCGGATCACCCAGGACTGGTCGGAAAGGCCGTTGACGAGGAAATCGACGGCGGCATTCGAGGAGGCGTCCTCCCCGAGAGCCGAGATGATCGAGTAGCGCATCGAGAACGAACCGGTCTGGTAATACTGGCCGAGCTCGGGCAGAACCGACTCCCTGCCGAGCTTGACGAACAGGGCGACGACCGGATGGTTGGGGTCGTCCCGTGTCGTCGCGAGCAGTTTGCGCAGATCGTCGAGGATCGTGTCGCCGAACGCCAGGAGCCGCTCGAACGTCAGCTTGCGGACGGCCCAGTTGTTGTCGTTCAGCAGCGGATACAGGATCTGGGCGTTGACGGGAGAGGTGCAGATCGAGAGGGCGCGTACGGCGTAGCCGCGGATCTCCGGATCCGAGTGGTTGAGAAAGTCGCGGATCTTCGCCCGGCCGAGGGGATCGTCGAAGTGGCCGATGATATAGAGGATCCAATAGAATTCATCGGGGTTCTGGGCGTTCAGACGCGGCAGAAGGACGGGGATGATTTCAGGGCCCCACTCGACGAGGGACTTGGCCGCCGCTTCGCGCTTCCGCCAGGCTTTGTCCGAGAGGAGGCCGAAAATGGCTTCGACCGAGGCGGGGGAGTGCTCAACCACCAGGGCTTCCAGGCCCTGGCGCCAGAGCGTCTCATCGAAGCTGTGAATCAGCTCGTAGGGTGATTTTTCCATGCGTGTCGGACCCTGGGCACCTGACAGAGATACGATGTTGATCTTATACTACCGGAACTTTATACTGCCGTAAAGAAAAAGACCAACCGTATCAGCCGAGGTGTTCATCATGCCCATGTACGAGTACCGCTGCGGCGACTGCCGCAAAACATTTTCGGTGTTGTGCAGAATTTCGGAGCTGGCCGAACATCCGCCTTGCGAAGCCTGCGCCTCGACGAACACACGCAGGCTCGTTTCCCGCTTCCGGACGATCCGTTCGGAAGACCAGATCCTCGAATCGATGGCGGACCCGGCAAGTCTGTCCGGCCTGGACGAGAATGATCCCCGCTCGATCGCGCGCTGGGCGAAGAAAATGGCCCGCGAGATGGGTGAGGACATGGGCGACGAGATCGAGGCGATGGCCGAAGAGGAGATCGCGAAATCCGAAAAGGGCGAAGCCGGCGATTCGGCCGGAACGAGCCCGGATGACGCGTCTTCAGCGATGCCCCCGGCCCCGCTGCCCGACGACGGAGAGTAAGCCCCTCTTCAGGGAAGCGGCTGCCAGCCGTTGATTTGACGCAGAGCCTCGTAGACCACAGCCGATGCGGCGGCAGAGACGTTGATGCAGCGGGTGCCCTCGAGCATCGGGAGCGTCACGAGGCGGTCCGCCGCGGCCGCCGCCTCGCACACGCGTTCGGGCAGGCCCTCGGATTCGGAGCCGAACACCAGCACGTCGCCCGGTTTCCAGACGACTTCCGCCCAAAGCCGGCTGCCGTGCGCCGAGAGATACCAGACCCGCTTGTCGGCCGCCCAGGCCTCGAATGCCTCGAGGTCGTCCAGGATGAGCGGCGAGAGCTGTTTCCAGTAGTCCATGCCGGCTCGTTCGAGGTGGGAATCCGTGAGCCGGAAGCCGAGCGGCCGCACCAGCACAAGTTCGGCACCGGTCGCCCGGCACAGGCGCGCGATGTTCCCCGTGTTCTGGGGGATGTCGGGCATGATCAGGGCGACCCGGAGGGGAGGTCTCGAATCCGGGGGGAGGTGTCTTGCGTTCATGAGAGTACCATGCTTGCGGATGGGGTGTCCGGCACAGTATAATCGCTGAGCCATCGGTATTTCAAACATCGTGAGGAGGCGCGTCATGAAGCGTCTGATGCATCTGGTTCTTGCCGTCGTTCTGGTGTGCGGCGTGTATGGCCATTGCGCTGCCGGGTATGCCCAGGAGGAAACCTCCGGAGAAGAGCAGACCCAGCAGGAAAACACGGGCGAGGGCACCGTTCCCGAAAATCCGCCCGAAGAAGCGGCCAACAACAACGAGGCCCCGCCCTCGGAAGAGCAGCCCCCGGCCGAAGACAAGGTGTATTCCTGCTCGAAGTGCGGTTATACCTCCGATGGCCCGGGCGACTGCCCTGCCTGCAACATTTCCCTCACCGAAGGTGCGCCGCCGAGCGATGACACCAGCTCGACGGGTGGCGACTCCAGCGAGCCCACCGGCGACGAATCCTCGTCGGACAGCGGTTCTTCCGACAATCCGCCCCCCGACAGCGGCTCGTCGGATTCCGGCTCATCCGAGAGTTCGGGCGAGTAACGGCGTTCGAGCGATCCAGCGGCCCCGGTGTCGATCGACACCGGGGCCGCTCGTCATCCCGGAAGGCGGGAATTCACGGCGTTTCCAGATACGAGAGAAACAGGGGGGAGCCGTGGCCGCAGCGCTCCTGCCGGAGCCGGCGCAGCTGAGCGTGTCGCTCGGGATCATGCACCCGTTTCCCGACTCTGAACGCGGCCCGAGAGGGGGAAAACCCGCTTTTGAAGCGGAGCAGTGAGTCATCCGGGGCGGTGGTGGCACCGCCGCCGAGATGGAGCCGGCTCAATCCGAGTTCCCGCCCCTTTCTGACCGCTTCGGCCATCAGGGCATCGTTCGGAGCGAGGGAGAGCGCGTCGGGATCGCTGCCTCCGAGGTGGTAATGGAGGGTGCCGGCTGCGACGAGAAAGAGTGCCGCGGCGACGATCCGGCCGCCGATGCGCGCTTCCAGGAGGAAGCCCGTGTCCCGGACGATCTGTTCGAGAAGGACACGGTGCCCGGCGGGAAAGTGATAGAACGCCGGTGCATGCCGGCGCGTCATCGTCATCTCGTAGAGCCGCCAGAAGGCCGGAAAATCCGTTCCGGTCGAGACCGTCAGGCCTGCTTTTGCGGCTTTCCGGATATTGCGTCGCTTGGCAGCTGAGAACCGCCCGCACAGGGTTTCGAAGGGCGCGTCCAGCGGAACCGGCACGGTTTCACGGTTCGTTTCGATCTCCAGATTCGCCGAGAAGATCCCGTGATTGTCGAGCAACGGATGGAACCGGATGAACTCGGCGACGACATTGTTTGCGCGGGCCCAGGTGCAGAACAGACGTTCCGCCTCGGCCGTCGCATCGGGATCGAGGTCCCAGGCGAGCGGGCCTCCATACCCGTAGGCCGACTCACAGGCGTAGGCCGGCTGCGCGGACAGGGTCGCGGGTACCGGATGGAGCAGGAAGGGATAGAGCAGCCGCCCCTTCTCACGTTCGCAGAGAAAAAGTCGGGGAAGGGCCGGGCTGTCGGCTGCGAAGAGGGCGTGCCAGCGGTAGGAAAAGTAGATGTCGCGCATGTCGTGGGGAAGGGCCTGAAGAGCGGATTCCCAGGTGATGGCGGCGTCGGTGACGATCCATTTCATAGCGAATGGATCGATGAGGCCTCGCTCTGTGCCCGCTCGTAGTCGGCCGGATTGCCGATGTCGAGCCAGTATTCCGACAGGGGGAAGCAGCCGACGCCGGCGGGATCGGCCAGGACGGCGCGGATGAGATCCGGCATGTCGAAGGGGCCTGTGGCGGGAAGGTGCGAGAGAACCCGCGGGTCGAGCACATAAATGCCGGCGTTGATGATCATGGTCTGGGAGGGCTTTTCCTCGATTCCCGCAAGGGCGGCCCCGCTCATGGTCATCACGCCGTAGGGAATCTGGAAGTTGAACTCCCGCGTGCAGACGGTCAGCGGCCTGCCGGACGAGACGTGGTAGTCGAGCAGATTTCCGAGATTGATCGAGGTGAGCAGGTCGCCGTTCATCAGGAGGAAGGGGCGGTCTGGCCGATCGGGAAGGAGCCTCAGGCCGCCGGCCGTGCCGAGATACTCCTCCTCCTGCACGATCCGCAGATCGAGATCCGCGGTGGGGAGGCTCTCGAGATAGGAGACGATCATCTCGGCGCGGTAATGGACCGTCACGACGATGTTCCGGAATCCGTGCCGCCGGAGACGGTCGATGATGGTGCCGAGCAGCGGCTGGTCGCCGACGGGGAGGAGAGGCTTGGGGGTCGTATCGGTGAGCGGGCCGAGCCGCCTGCCCCTGCCGCCGGCCATGATGACGGCCCAGTTCGGCCGCGGTTGACGGGCGACGAGATCCTGGATACGACGGAGTCCCATGACCCGTCGCCGGCCGTCGATGAGCGGGAGATGTTTGACCGAGCGCTGGGACATCGTGTACAGCAGCTCGTCGTCGGGCGTCGACACCGGCAGCGCGATCGGTTTGCGGTTCATCAGAAGGCTGATCGGGGCATCGAGAGGGGTTCCGCGAAGCAGGCCGCGGCGGATGTCTCCGTCCGTCACGGTGCCGAGCAGCCGGCGTTCCCCGTCGACGATCAGGGCGATCTCGAGGGCCGAGTCGTCGATGGCCCGGAGGGTGTCGAGCAGCGTGTTCTCCGGGGTCAGGAGAATCCGCTCGAGCAGGGGGGGGAGGGGGTGTGTCGGCATGGGTTCAGACCGGTTTTTCCTTGATGAAGAGGAGGAAGGGGTCCAGGATGCCGAGGTTGATCAGATACTCCCAGATCTCGTGTTCGCCCGGAGAATTGGACGTAATAAACCGGGCGGCGGAGTCATACGTCAGGAAGGGAGCCAGGTTCATCGCCGTGACCGAATCGCCGCTGATAAGCAGCGGGGCATGCATCGGCAGATCGAAGTTCATGAGCAGCCGATTTTCGATCGGGGCGGGGGGGGACTGGAAAAAATCGAACACCTTGATGCCTGACGTGTCGCCGCACTTGATCGCGAGCTTGTTGGCCTTGACGGGAGCGAGCGATGAGACGAGGTCCTCCATGAATTCTATTGTTTTCGATGTATATTTACCGGGATCTCCCGCCTGGGAGTCGAGGGTCTGGAAAATGTCCTGCAACACCCGCATCGATTCCATGATGTGGTCGCCGAAGGAGTTCTGCGAGCGGGAGGCGATGGAGATGGGGTAGAGCTCCCCCTCTCGGGTGAGGTCGAAGGCGGGGGCGAGCGATCGGAGCAGGGCGAGCAGATCGATCTGCGAGATCCGCTGTTGGAGAGCCCGGAAGGCGACTCGGTCGAGGTGCGCGCTCCGCCGTCCCCGCGTGAAGTAGGCGGTGAGGAGAGGCCCCGCGAGAAGATCCCGGATTCGGGCGTAGCATTCCTTGAGACGGAGGATGACCTGCGCGGGAGATTCCGCGGGCGTCATGCCCTGGAGGGGCTTCTGGAGAAACTCGGGATACCCGGCGAAGAGGCCGGCCAGCTTGGCGAGGGTGTTTCCCGGCAGGGAGGGTGGGGGGGCGGCCGCGGGGGCAGGGGTCGGTTTGGCGGTCGCCTGGGAAGCGGTGGCGGCAGCCCCTTTTGCAGCCGAGGCTTCCCGGGAGAGCTTCTCGAGGAGCTGAACCGCTTCGAAATGGCCTTTCTGGGCGAGCAGCAAGATCGTCCGCCGGCAGAGGGCGGCCGTTTCCTCGTCGCGGTGCGCGGCGTTGCGGGAAAGCAGAGGGATCAGGTCGGGGTTCATGAAGCTGGGAAGCAGTTTCCCCCCCAGTCGGGATTTCTCGGGATCCGGGGAGGCGAGCAGGGCTCCGAGCGAGTCGATGAGGTTGGCGCGGCTGATGTTGCTGATGAGCTGATAGGCGCGCATCTTGAGGGACGGCGATGGGTCGAGCAGGGTTTTGAGGATCTCGGGGAGCAGGCACTGGTTGATGAGGCCGAGGAGCCCTTCGATCGCATCCTGACGGACGGACTCGACATCGCTTTCGGCGAGGGCGAGGAGGAGGGGGGCTGCCGCCGGGTGCGGGTTGTTGCGCAGGATCTTAGCCACCAGCGCCCGGGCTTCCGGAGAGGTGTCGCCGGCGCAGTGCCGCAGCACCGTCTCGGCGAGTTGGGGGGCCTGACGTGTCGCGATGGCCCGCAGGGCGAGAAGGCGGGCCTGGGGATCAGGATTCTGGAGGAGCGGGGTCAGGCGCTCCATCGGCACCTGGCCGGCCGACTCCCGGAAGGCCTTCAGCTTTTCCAGAACCTTGATCGTGAGCCCCTGGAGGGCGGGATCCGACTCTTTGCCGAGATACTCCTCCAGCAGGGGCGCTGCTTCGATCTTGACGTCGTTGAAGATGATCGCGAGTGCCCGTTTGCGTATGGCTGCATTGGGCTGGGCGAGCGCCTGTTTGAGCTGTTCGAGAGTGACGGTCTGGTCTGCCATGGTCGTGAAAGGATAGTTTACTCGGCGTGCCGGGCCGTGTCAAAGGCGATCTTCTCCCCGGGGATGTTTGACTCCCTGGCGGCCATGTGCTAGGATTGGCCCCGACCGACCGTGGTGTCCTTCACGATGAGATCATTCCGAGGGCTGTTGATATGCCGATTTACGAATTTTTCTGTTCGGACTGCAACAGGGCATTCGATGTCTTGTGCTCGATGAAGACCGACCTGAGCAGCATCACCTGCGAATTCTGCCACGGGAAGAAGGTCAGCAAGAAGGTTTCCAGCTTCGCCACCACCAACCCCACGAAGAGTTTCGACCTGGGCGGCGGAAGCGACCACGCGCACGGGGGCGGCCACAGCTGCGGAAGCTGTTCGACGCATTCATGCGGAAGCTGCGGCCACTGAGG
>DAOOQQ010000080.1:0-20400 GCA_035388825.1 Candidatus Ozemibacteraceae bacterium | reverse complement strand
GAATGTCGTTCAGGAGGGGCGGCTGTTTCGCCCGGAACAGGGCGTAAGCTTCCTCGAGAAGCCGTTCGGCGCGCTCGAGATCGCCGCCCGTCTCGCCGAGCAGAAAGCCGACGGCATTGAGAAACTTGGGATTGCTTGCCGTGTCCGCTGCGAGAGCCTGTTCGAACAGGGACAGGGCTCCGGTGGCATCCCCCGTCTTGTACAGGCTCAATCCCCCCAGATACTTGACGTCGGCCGACCCGGCGAGGTCGGGGGGAAGTGCCGCCAGCAGGGCGGTCGCGCTTCCCCAGTTGCCCGCCTCGGTCTCGAGCTCCGCGAGCTGCAGGCGGATGCGCGCGGCGGCCGACACCTCGCCGGTCTGCCACGAGGGAATGAACCGGAGGCCTTCGCGGAACGCGGTGGCGGCCTCGGCGGAGCGACCTTCGGCGAGCAGGATGCGACCGAGAAGCTCGTGGCCGATCGGAGATATATTGTTTAAAATATGCATCAAAGCCATCCGGTGGGCTTCGATCAGGAGATGACGCTCGAACGCGATCCGGGCGATCTGGTAGCGGGCGGCGAAGGCGTTCGGACCGAGCCAGTCGAGACGGCTGAGGACCTCCATCGCCTGGGGGAGGCGGCCCAGCCGTTCCTGGCTGATGGCAAGCCCCCACAGCGCGGAAAGGGACTGGGGATTCGACTGGAGGGCTGCGTGGAACTCGGACTCGGCCCCGTCGGGCTTGCCGGCCTCGAGAAGGAGAACGCCGTTGAACAGGCGGCGTTCGACCTCCTGATGGGTGGTCTGGCTGAACCAGACCGCGGCGGCAAAGGCGGGAACGAGCAGCAGATACGCCACACCCGAGGGCGAGAAGCTCTTGCGCCAGCGCAGATCCCGCTGGCACAGGGCCTGATGAAGCCCCACCAGCAGGAGGCCCTGGATCACCAGGGGAGGGACGGCGAGCATGTTGTTGAACAGTCCGTACCCGAGCAGGGTCAGAGCCGGCACCAGGGCTGCGCGGGCCAGCGAGAACCGCTGTCCGGCGGAACGGGCTTTCTCTTCCGTTTCCTCGGCCGCGGCCTGGTGCCGACGCCAGGCATGAACGCCGAGGAGCGCCGCCACCAGGCTGCACGCGGCAAACAATCCGCCCATGCCCGTTTCCCCGAGAAGCTGGACGGGCCAGGCGTGCGGGTCGTCGTTGAAATGGGAGAGGCCGAAGGCCATCCCGAAGGGAGGCCGGAATGACGAGAGGAGATACGACGAGGCGCCCGGGCCGATCCCGAGCAGCGGGGCGTGCAGGAACAGCCGGAATCCCATGGCCCATTCGAACAGGCGCGTCACCGCCGAGATGTGCTCGATGGGCGGCCGTTCGAGACCCAGCCAGGGATACGACCGCACCCCGGCCGAAATCGAGCCGTACACCAGGACGAACAGCAGGGTCGCGATCGCCCCGGCGACGAGCGGGGTGGCCCGCAGCAGCCTGCCGGGCCGGATTTCCCAGGCGCTCGTCGCATACAGGATCACCCCTCCCGCCAGCCCGGCCCAGCAGGAACTGGTGTCCGTCGCCGCCATGCCGGCCGTCTGCACGAGAGCCGAAATGCAGAAAAAGGCCCGGCGTGACGGGGACCAGAGGTGGGCATCGAGCGTCAGGCCGATCGTCACCAGCAGGGTCGTCAACAGGAATGCCCCGAGATACTGCGGGTTGGAGAGGGTGCCGACGACGCGATAGGGGGAGCCGGGCCAGGTGAGAGGATCATGACCGGCCGACTGGAACAAGGCATACACGGCCATCAGCAGGCCGCCGACGCTGACGAGGGCCAGCAGGGTCGGGGCGTCACGGCCGCGCAGGGTTGCGCGAAGCACGAACAGCAGCAGGAGCAGGCTGCCCCAGACGAGGCCGGTCCGTAGCGAGACGAGATACGAGGAGTGGAGCGTCGCCGCGGCGATCGCGAGCCAGGAAAGAAGCCCCGGCGCCAGCAGCGGGAACTGCGACCGACGCGGCTGCCAGAACAGCCGCACGATCCCGTAGCCTGCGAGGCCGAACAGGCCCAGGCCCAGGACGAGCCAGGTCTGGTTCAGGAACGGATCGTTGACGTTGAGCGCGATCACCCAGGGCGCGATGGCGAGGGAAATGGCGACGAACAGCCCTGCGGTGCGCAGCAGCATGGCGAGAACGTGTGGCTGCATCGGTCAGTCCGTCGCCAGCAGCGGCAGCGGAATCTCGAGCCGGTCGCCGGGCCGCAGTCCCCACGCGTCGGCCGCGCCCGAAGCGACCTCCAGGGCATACTGTGCCGGCCGTTCCGCGGAGTAGCGCGGCAGGAGCGCGTCGGCGATCCCGATGCCCGGCTTCATGCCCCGGATGATGCCGTTGAGCCGCAGGTTCTCGTCGAAGAAGACCAGATCCAGGGGAAGGATCGTGTTCTTCATCCAGAACGTCATCGGAAAGGGGGCGTCGTAACAGAACAGCATCCCCTCGTCACAGGCGAGCTCCTTCCGGAACATCAGTCCGTAGGCACGCTGCTCATCCGTCTTCACGAGCATCACCCGGATCGCCCTGCCCGCGAGGGTCGCCGAAACGAGGGGAAGCTGTTGCGGCGTCCCATACGTGATCCCGGACTGAGCCCGGGCGGAGGGGACAGCGTCGTTTCCCGGCCGCGCGAAACAGGAAACCGATGTGCCCGCGGCCAGCACGACGATACCGAGACAAAGGAGCTGCCTGATCACGAGATTCCCAGGTCGGCGTTGAGAGCCGCGAGGCCGGCTTCGATCTCGTCGGCCGTGTCCAGGTCGAGCAGGGGAAGCACCCTTGCCGTCAGCTCCGGCAGCGAGACGGTGCGGACGATCTGCTTGACGCGCGGGATGAAGACGGCATTCATCGAAAACTCACGCAACCCCAGACCGAGCAGGAGAGCGGTGTACCGACTGTCGCCGGCCAGCTCCCCGCACAGGCTGACGGCCTTGCCGGCCGTCGCCCCCGCCTGGACGACCTCGCGGATCAGCCGCAGGACGGCCGGGTTCGCGGGCTGGTAGAGGTGGGCAACCTTGGAGTTGGTGCGGTCCACCGCGAGGGTATACTGAATCAGATCGTTACTGCCGATCGAGAGAAAATCGACCTCGCGCACGAGGCGACCCGCCATCAGCGCAGCCGAAGGCACTTCGATCATGGTGCCCACGGGAATCGCGTCGGGAACGGCAAGCCCGGCCTGCTTCAGCTCCGCGGCCGTTTCATTGAGCAGCCCGCGGGCGCGCCGCAGTTCGGAGAGATTGGATATCATCGGAAATAGAACGCGCACGTTCCCGCGGCCGCTCTTCGCGCAGGTGCGCAGAATGGCGCGCAACTGGGTCTTGAACATGTCGGTCAGATCGAGGGCCATGCGAACGGCCCGCCAGCCCAGCTCGGGATTCTTCTCGGTCGACTGGCCGACCAGGTAGGGAATCTTGTCGCCGCCCAGATCGATCGTGCGGATCACGACCTCGGCATCGCCCAGCCGCTCGACGACCGACCAGTAGATGTCGAACAGTTCGTCCTCGGTCGGGAATCGGCGCCGGATGAGATAGGTGAACTCGGTGCGGTACAGGCCGATGCCGTCCGCCTGGTTCGCCAGCACGGCGTCGACATCCTGGGCCTGGCCGATATTCGCATACAGCCGCAGGCGGGTGCCGTCCCGGGTCGTTGCCGGCTGGGAGAGGCACTCCTGCATCGATCGTTTCTGGCTCTCGAACTTTATATATGCCTGTTGATATTCTTCGACGACCTTCGCCGGCGGGTCGATGACGAGGGTGCCCGAGTTGCCGTCGACGATGAGAAACGCCCCGGGCTTCGCTTCGCACAGCAGATGCTTCACCTGGATCAGGGCCGGAATGCCCAGGGAGCGGGCCAGGATCGATGCATGCGACGTGGCGGTCCCCTCGGACATGGCCAGCCCGCGGATGATCTTGGGGTCGAAGCCGACGATGTCGGATGGGGTGAGGTCCTCGGCGATGATGATCAGGCCTTCCTTGGGATCGACCTGGGTGGTGAGCGGCGTGTTCGCCTGGCAGTTGCGCAGGATCCGGCGGCCGATATCCATGATGTCGATTGCCTTGCCCTGGAACTGGGGGTCGGGCAGCTTGCGGAAAAACTCGCTGTAATCCTTGATGACCGACGAAAGAACGGATTCGAGGCTGAGCCGCCGGTTCCGGATGCCCTTGACGACCTCTTTCTTCAGGTCGGGGTCATCGATCAGGGTGAGATGTGCCTGGAAAATGTTGGCGATCTCGAGGCTGCTCTTGATCTGGGGAAGTTCGAGAAGCTGGGTGATCTCGATCCGTGACTGGTTCAGCGCCTGCTGGAAACGCGAGACCTCGTTTTCGACGTCCCCCTCGGGGATCGGCTTGGCGGAGACGTTGTCGAGCTGCAGGTGCTGCAGACAATGCGCCCGACCAAGCGCATACCCCGGTGAGATGGCAAGACCTTTGAGCATCGGCGACCCTTGCAATTCGTTTCCGGCCATCTTATCATGAACCATCCCGGCGGGCAACCGGAAGAGAACGGAGTGCCGGGTACGGAGATCATCCATGCGCATCCTGATCAGCAATGACGATGGAATCATGGCCCGGGGCCTGGTGGCCCTCGCCGAGGCCCTCCTGCCGCTGGGGCATATCATCGTGGTCGCCCCCAACCGCGAGCGCAGCGCGTGCAGCCATTCGCTCACCCTCGAACAACCCCTGCGGGCGACGCAGGTGCACTTCCCCGTTCCGGTGCACGAGGCCTGGGCCGTCAGCGGTACCCCCTCCGACTGCGTCAAGCTCGCGATTGGCCAGCTCCTCCGGGAACCGCCCGATATCGTCGTCTCCGGCATCAACAAAGGCGCCAACATGAGCGTCGACGTGTTCTACTCGGGAACCGCCGCCGCCGCGATCGAAGGCGCGTTCGCGGGCTTTCCCGCCTTCGCCTTCTCCCTCGCGAGCTACGACCCGGCCGCGGATTTCTCCGCCGCGGCACGCTGGGCCAAAGCCTGCCTGACCCACGTCATGGACCGCGGCCCCGAAAAAAATATCATGTACAATATCAATATTCCCGCTCTGCCCGACCCCGAGATCAAGGGCGTGCGGGTCACCCGCATGGGGCACGTGCGATACCGGGAGTCCTACGAATGCCGCCGGGACCCGATCGGAAGGCCCTACTACTGGCTGAACGGCGATCCCGAAATCCTCGATCAAAGCCCCGAGTGCGATGTCGTGGCCGTCCGCGAGGGATTCGTTTCCCTGACCCCGATCCGGGCCGAACTGACGGATTTCGAAACGTTCGGGAACATGGTTGAAACGGCCTTCGTCGGCGGCTTCAGACGTCCCTGACCGTTCCCCTGATCGCATGACGCTCCCTCCCGAATGGCGGGGACTGGCCTCCCGGCTCGCTGATGAACCGTGCTGGAGCCGCCATCTCCTGGAATGGGTCGCCTCCACCGGCTCGACGAACGATGACCTGAAAGCCGGTTGGGCTCACGCACCGCCTCACCGCCGCCTCCGCGTCGCCGGCCATCAGACCGCGGGACGCGGACAGCGCGGCCGCGGCTGGACCGCCGCTCCCGAGGCGGGACTCCTTTTTTCCTTCACCTGGTCCTGGGAATGTGCCGGCACCGCCTGGGAAATCCCGCTCCGGGCCGGGCTCGCGATGCATGCGGCATGCGCTCCCTTCGTTCGCGATCCGTCACGACTCTGGCTGAAATGGCCCAACGATCTGTGTCTTGGCGACGGCAAGCTGGGCGGCATCCTCGTCGAATCGACGCTTCGCGGCGACGGACTCGATCTGGTGGTGGGCGTGGGCATCAATCTGCGCCGGCCGGACGCGGTGATCGACACGAGTGACGGGCCGGCCCTGCCGGCCGCGGCTCTGGCGGACGAAGCCTCGTCCAGCGCCGAAGCCCATCCCTGGACGGTCTTGGAAAAATTCGCTTCACAATGGAATGCCTGGTCCGGTGCGGACACCGGGCCGGAACAGCTCATGGCAGCGTACGAGCGCGCCGCGGCCCCGTTCCTGGGAAGACGCGTCCGGATTCTGGCCGGGGACGGCACGAGTCTGTCGGGCCGCGTGACCGGATTTGCCGGGAACGGCGAGCTCCTCGTTGTCGATGAAAACGGCGGGCAGCGCCGTGTTGGCGATGCCCGCCGCGTGCTCCTCGCGGATGCGGTTACAGGCCCGTCACCGGAATCGTGATCTTGTAGGAGAACGGCGCCTGGTCCGTGCGGCCATACACCCAGATGTAGGCATCGCCTGTCTGGTTCGGGAAGATGTGCTCGACGAGATCGTTCTGCATGGCGCTCGGGGACGTCGTGATCCGTTCGCGACCGTCGAAAATCTCGATTTTCACCGAATCGCGCTGGATGCTGCGGGAATAATCGAAGCCGAAGGCGAGGGGGGTTTGCGGCGAGATCGACTGGGCCGTCGGATTCGGCTCGCTCACGAAGTCGAACGACTGGGACTGATCCGTGGCCCGGTTCTGGACCGAAACGCTCAGCAGATAGGGCTTGTCCGGCTGCTCGACTGCGGCAGTGGTGACCCCGCCCTGATTTTGCCGGCGTTCGGCATCGCTCGGATCGGCGGCTCCGTCAACGGGGGATGCCATCGCGACCTGGGAGCCGTCCATCGCTGCATCAGCCGCAGCTCCGGCGGCTGGTGTTCCGGCCCCTGCGGCCTGTGCCAGGGCGCCGCTTCCCGCGACGGAGCTGCCGTCACGCTGATCGCCGTGACGAGCCGCCGCGGAGTCGCTGTCGGCAGACTGGGTGCCTGATTTCCCATGCGCGGAGGAGTTCCCGCTGCCGGCGGCTCCCTGGGACGACGGGGCCATTGCGGAGGCGTCGGACGGCTTCTGCGAATTGGCGGAACTGTCGGGGTCCGACGTTCCGGATACGTGCTGTCCAACCGCCGGACTGGCCGAACTGCCGGCTTCGCTGGTGTTCTGACTCGTTCCGGCGCTGCTTGTCGGCAGGGAGGCAATCTCGGTTCCAGCCACGTCGGGCGGATTGGTGGGATCGGTATACAGGTCGCTCAGGTCCAGGGCTGCCCGTCCGGTGTCGGACGAGTCGTCGCGGCGCGTCGAACCGGATCCCGACGATCCCCAGCCGGGCAGATCATCCGATGATCCGCTTTGCCCGGGGCGGGAAGAGGCCCCGGAGCTGCCGCCCGTTTCGAGAGCGGCGTCACCCGTCCGGTGAGCCGAATCTTCCACGGTGCGGTTGGCGAACGACATCTTCAGAACCGGGATCTGGACGTTGATGATCTCCTGGCGCTCGCCGGAAACGGGGTGCTCGTAGATCACGTGAGCCCGGTACGCCGTCTGGTTCGGAACGCGGAAGATGTGGCGATAGTTCTCGGGAAACGCGCCGTGATCGAAGGCGTGATCGCCTTCGTTGTCCCGGAGCGTTACGCTGAGGTTCTTGCGGTTGATCCCCGGCCCGAGTTCGAGCGCGATTTTCACGCGGGTGTCCTCGTAGATGGGTTTCGAAATAGAAGCCACGGTGGGAAGTTTCACGGGTTTGTCCGGCTGAACGGCTGCCGCGAAACTGGACTCCTGCTGGGAAACGGGATCGAAGATCGACAACACGACGGGCGGAGGGGCGATCCTGACCGGCGCGACGTCGATGCCTTTGGCTGCCGGTGCCGCATCTGGCGCGGAGGGAGCGGATGGGGCGGACGGCGAGGTGGTTCCCGGGGTGGCCGGGGTTGCCGCTGCCGTCTGGGTTGGGGATTTCGCGGGGACGGGCGTCGGTCGGGCGGGAGCCGGGCTTGCCGGGGCGGGCGTTGACGGTGCCGCGGCCGTGGGGGCCGCCGCCGGAGCCGGTGCCGCCGCCGGGGTGGGGGCCGTCGGAGCCGCCGGTGCGCCGGACTTCACGGTGGTGCCGATCGTCCCGTCGACCCAGGTCTCCTTCACCTCGACCGGCTTCCCATCAGGGCCAACCTTCCATTTTTTCTCCCAGGTCCAGGCCCAGCCGGAGCCGCCGCCCGCCTGCTTGATCTTCGTTGCGGCCTCGTTCAGGAAACCGTCGACATAGCTCTGCTGCGACGACGTCCCGGAAGTGGAGGTCTGCGAACCGTCCGATCGGGTTCCGCCGGTCGTCTTGATCACGGTTTCGATCTTGTCATGGCCGGAGGTGCCCGACGGGGTCGCCCCCGTTGTTTCGGCAGGTTTCTCCCAGGGCTTCTGGTCGGCGGCTGGCGCGGGAGAAGCGGCCATGAGCGAAACGGCGATGATGAGGGAAACGGCGTTCCGGATGCGCATACGGGTCCTCCTCAGTGCGGGCAGTATCTGTACTTTCATTCAGTATAGGGCCGTCGAAGAGGTCTTGTCAAAACCTGGGGCATATTGTATGAATGAGAGCGCACCGTTGCGGAACCTCACAGTTCATCACGGTGCAGTTTACAAAGGACAGGAACCATTCATGGCGGGTTCGGATGTAAAGCTCATCTCCTGCAGGATGTGCGGGGCGATCATCATGCGCATGTCGCGTGATGTCTGCCAGAAATGCCATCTCGAGGAAGAGGAACGGTTCCTGAAAGTGAAGGAATATCTGCGTTCCCACCCCGGAGCCGCGGTGAAAGAGGTCGCCGCGGAGACGCTGATCCCGGAAAACCAGATCAACTACTTCATCTCGAGCGGCCGGCTGGAACGGGTGGGCGTCATCATCGAGCACACCTGCCAGACCTGCCACAAGGTGATCACGGCAGGGGTCATCTGCACCGAATGCAAAAGAGATATCAAGGCTCACGTCAAGCAGTTGCGCGAGGAGATTGCCCGGCCGGCCCCGAAACCGGATCCCGACAGCGACAAAAATCCCAGGAGGGACGAAGGCGGGTTCCATGTCGGAAAATCCCGGAAGTAATGGCCTTGAATTGGTCTCTTCCCTATGCTAGACTTGGATCTTTTATGCCTTTTGAACCGCGTCCGGCGCGGGTTCAGAGGCGGTTTCCCCAGCCGGAACAGGCGGTTCGAGCGCCCTCGCGACGCAGGCAAACAGCGGCACATCCCGGGAGTTTCCCGACACGGAGAGAATTCAGATGATTCCTGGTGAGGAAAAAGGCGAAATCAGTAACGAGTTTTTCAAGAAACTCAATCAGCAGATCGTCCAGAAGGACAACCTCATCAAGCTGCTGCAACTTCAGATCAAGACGCTGAAATCGCAGGCCGATGAAACCGGCGCGGGTCCGCGCAAGGCTGACCTCGAAAAAGCGCTCGAGGCGAAGGAAGCCGAGGTGAAGAAGCTCGAGTCCGGTCTGGCCGAGCAGAAAGCCGAGCTGGATGCGCGCCTTCGCGAAAAGGAAGAGCAGATTCAGTCGCTTCAGCAGATGCTCGAGCAGCATCAGCAGAACTCGCAGGAAGCGCTTGCCGCTCCCGCCCCGGATCCCCGCGTTCCCGAACTCGAATCCCGCATCGTCGAGCTCCAGAACCAGCTCGAGATCGAAAAACAGGCGCGTGCCGCCGCCGAGGCCGGAGCCGGTGCAGCCGGTCAGGCCGTCGAGGAGGAGGCGAACAAGCTTCGCGCCGATCTCGAGATCGCCCAGGCCGCCGCGATCGAGGCCGAAACGCTGCGCAGCTCCGTGAAGCGCCTCGAGGGCGACCTCCAGCTCCGCGACTCGGAGCTCGCCCGCCGCGATTCTCAGCTCGTCGAGCTGAAGGAAACCCTGCAGAAAGCATCGGACGCCCCCGCTTCGACAGACCAGACCCGGCTTGCCGAACTCGAGCAGGATGTGGCCACCCTCAGGAGCCTGCTGGCCGAGAAAGACGAGCAGATCGCTGCAGCCGCCACGGGCGGGGCAGAGACAACCGAGCTCAAAACGCTCCGAACCGAGCTCGCGACGCTTCAAAAGCAGCTTCAGGAGCTCCTGCCCCGCGCCGGGCGGGCGGATGAACTCGAAAAACTGAATGCCGAGCTCGCAACCCAGGTATCGGAACTGCCGGGGCTGCGCCAGAAGGTTGCGCACCTCGAACGTGAATCCACCGGCTTGACCGAGATGTCGCTCAAACTCACCGCGCTCGAGTCCGAGCGACAGGCGATCCAGGAAGAGCTCTCCGCTCTGAAGGCACGCCCCATGACCTCCGCCGAGGATCTGGACAAGCTGCGCAAGCTGAATGACGAGCTTGGCCGCCGCCTGACCCAGCGCGACGAGGAAAAGACGAAACTCCAGAATGAAGTTGCCGAACTGCGCGTGGCCCTCGACACCCGCCGTGACCAGAGCATCCAGGATCCCAAGGTGCAGGCCGAGCTCGAGCAGCTGACCAACCAGGTCGCCGACCAGCTGGTCGCGATCCAGAAGCTCGAGGCGCTCCTGAATCAGCAGAAGCGCGAGCTGACGGCGAAGGACGAGGAGGTCGCGGTGCTTCGTCAGAAAGCCGCTCTGGCTGACGACCAGGCCCCGATCATCCCGGCTGATGCCGACAACGAGATCATCTCCGGCTTCATCGACTTTTTCGACGGTCTCGACGCCTTCCTGGTGAAAAACCAGATCCCCGAACTGCAGACCCTGCACCGGAAGCTGCTCGAACGGCTGATCCTCCCCAACAAGATCCAGTATATGCCCGTCATCTCCGAGGAGTTCGACGAGCAGAAGCACATCGCGACCGACTTCTTCCGTTCCGACAAATTCCCCGAGAAGTGCATCGTGTTCGAGGTCGAGAAGGGCTACCGCAAGGGCGAGGCGGTCATCAAGAAGTCCAAGGTCTGGGTCGTCCAGAACCTGTATAACTGTGCGGGCTGCAACACCCTCCAGAGCAACCCCGACAGCCGGTTCTGCCACCTGTGCGGCAAGAAGATCACCGCTCCCAACGACCTGCCCGTCGACAGTCTGCCGGTGTTCGAACCCACCGCGACCACCTACCTGCGGTTCGCCGAACGGATGATCGATAGCGAACAGTATGATAAGGCTCGGGAATACCTCCGCTCCGGCCTGGCTCTCGATCCCGAGTCGGTACCGCTGCTGGTGCGCCTCGGCGACGTCTATGCCCAGGCCTCCGAGTTCGCCGAGTCCCTCCGCCTGCTTCGCCAGGCCCAGGCGCTCAAGCCCGATCCCCGGGTCGACGAGCGGATCAAGCAGCTCGAGGTCAAGAACACGATCTTCCAGCAGGCGCGCAGCCTCAACCTGGCTCCTGAGGAGTTCAGCAAACTGGTCAACCTGATCCAGAAATAACGCAGAAACGGGTGCATCACACATGAATACGCCTTCCGCCGCAGAACCCATCAACCCTCCCGCATCCGAGGCCCTCGAAAAAGCCTACAACCCATCCGTCGTCGAAGATCGCATCTACCAGTCCTGGGCCTCCCAGGGCTGTTTTCATGCCGACGAGAATGGAACCGCCGCGAAGTTCACCATCGTCATCCCCCCGCCCAACGTCACGGGAATGCTCACAATGGGCCACGTGCTGAACAACACCCTCCAGGACATCCTCATTCGCCTCCACCGCATGGAAGGCAAGGAGACCCTGTGGCTGCCCGGCACGGATCACGCCGGCATCGCGACCCAGAACGTCGTCGAAAAGGCCCTCGCCAAAGAGAAAACCTCGCGCCACGACCTCGGTCGCGAGAAGTTTCTCGAAAAGGTCTGGTCCTGGAAGGAAAAATACGGCGGCATCATCATCAGCCAGCTCAAGAAGCTCGGCTGCTCCTGCGACTGGGAGCGCGAGCGGTTCACGATGGACGAGGGACTGTCCCAGGCCGTCCGCGAATCCTTCGTGCGGCTTCATAAAGATGGTTTGATATATAAAGGTAAATATATCATCAACTGGTGCCCGCGCTGTCGCACGGCGCTCTCGGATGAAGAAAAGATTCCCGAGGAAAAGAAGGGCAGCCTCTGGTACATCCGGTATCCGCTCAAGAGCGGGAAGGGCCACGTCATCGTCGCCACGACCCGCCCCGAGACGATGCTCGGCGACACGGCCGTCGCGGTGAATCCCGACGACGACCGGTTCCGCGAGCTGGTCGGCCAGACCCTGGTCCTGCCCCTGATGAACCGCGAGATCCCGATCATCGCCGACGACTACGTCGATCCGAAGTTCGGCACCGGTGCCGTCAAGGTCACCCCGGCCCACGATCCGAATGACTTCGAGATGGGCCGCCGCCACAGCCTCGCCCAGATCATCGTGATGGACGAGGGCGGTGTGATGAACGAGCTGGCCGGCGCCTACAAGGGGCTCGACCGGTTCGCCGCCCGCGAGAAGGTCGTCGCCGACCTCCAGGACCAGGGCCTGCTCGAGAAAATCGAGGACCACACCCTTGCCGTCGGCCACTGCGAGCGGTGCAACACCGTTATCGAACCCTACCTGTCCGACCAGTGGTTCGTCCGCATGAAGCCCCTGGCCGAAAAAGCCATCGCCGCCGTGAAGGACGGCACGCTCCGGTTCACTCCGAACCGCTGGGTGGGCGTCTACCTGCACTGGATGGAAAATATCCGCGACTGGTGCATCAGCCGCCAGCTCTGGTGGGGCCATCGCATTCCCGCCTACACCTGCGGCCACTGCGGCACCGTCATGGTCGAGATGGACGCCCCGAAAACCTGCTCGAACTGCGGCAAGACGGATCGCATCACCCAGGACGAGGACGTGCTCGACACGTGGTTCAGCTCCTGGCTGTGGCCCTTCTCGACGATGGGCTGGCCCGAGAAGACGAAAACCCTTTCCTCGTTCTACCCGACCGACACGCTGGTGACCGGCCCCGACATCATCTTCTTCTGGGTCGCGCGCATGGTGATGGCCGGCTACTACTTCATGGGCGAGTGCCCGTTCCACGACGTCTACTTCACGAGCATCGTGCGAGACATGAAGGGCCGGAAGATGAGCAAGTCGCTCGGCAACTCGCCCGATCCGCTCGACATCATTGCCACCTACGGCGCCGACGCGCTGCGCTTCACGATCGTCTGGCTGGCCCCGGTCGGCCAGGACATCCGGTTCGCCGCCGACAAGGTCGAGATCGGCCGGAACTTCGCCAACAAGCTGTGGAACGCCTCGCGGTTCACCCTGATGAACATGACGGGCGCCTCCTGCACCATCGCCGATCCGCTGCCCTCAGCCGACCAGCTCACGGTGTGGGACCGCTGGCTCCTCTCGCGGTTCCACGGGGCCGTCGAGACCGTCCGGCGCGAGCTCGCCGATGGCCAGTACAAGTTCAACGAGGCCCTCAAGGGCGTCTACGAGTTCATCTGGAACGAACTGTGCGACTGGTACATCGAGATGAGCAAGTCGACCCTGATGGGTCCGGAAGGCCCCGACAAGGACCGCGTCCGCCGCGTGCTCCTTCACGTCCTCGACGGCGCGCTGCGGCTGCTCCATCCGTTCATGCCGTTCGTCACCGAGGAGATCTGGCGCAAGCTGCCGGGTGCGACGGGAAACCTGATGCAGGCCGCCTACCCGGCCGTGCGGTCCGAGCTGGTGAACACGCCGGTCGAGGCCGAAGTCGGCGAGGTGATGGAGGCGGTGCGCGTGATCCGCAACCTGCGCGCTTCGGCCAATATCGCCCCCGGCAAGCGCGTCACCGTGCGTGTCGTGCGCCACGAGGGGCTCAGCCCGGTCATCGAGCGGCACAGCGCGATGATCCGGTCGCTGTCCAACACCGAGCTGCTCGAGATCGTCGGGGCGAAGCCCTCCGGCCACCTCGTCGGCCTGATGGGCGGCACCGAGATCTGTCTCGACCTCGCCGGCATGGTCGACGTCGAGGCCGAGAAGAAGCGCGTCGCGCTCGAGATCGCCAAGATCGAGAAGGAACTCGCGAAGATCGCGGGCAAGCTCGAGGACCAGAACTTCGTGTCCAAGGCCCCGCCCGAGGTCGTCGAACATATTCGGTCCGGTATAGATTCGTATGGGCTGCAGAAGGCCAAGCTCAACGAGTATCTGACGGAACTGGGGAAGATCTGACACCGTGAAATTCCAGGCAACACCCAAAGAACAGCTCGAGATCGTCGCGACCGGAACGGTCGACATCGTGTCGCGCGACGAGCTGCTGAAGAAGCTCGAGAAATCCTACGCCACCGGCAAACCGCTGGTGATCAAGCTCGGAGCCGATCCGTCGGCGCCCGACATCCATCTCGGCCATACGGTCGTGCTGCAGAAGATGCGCCAGTTCCAGCAGCTCGGCCACGAGGTCGTGTTCCTGATCGGCGACTTCACCGGCCGCATCGGCGACCCGACGGGCAAGAAAAAGACCCGGCCGGCCCTCACCGAGGACGAGGTGATCGCGAATGCCGAGACCTACAAGCAGCAGATCGCGAAAATCCTCGACCTCGGCCGGACCCGCATCGTGTTCAACAGCAGCTGGCTCGGTTCGATGACGTTCGCCGACGTGCTCAAGCTGACCTCGCAGTACACCGTGGCGCGGATGCTCGAACGCGACGATTTCAGCACCCGGTTCAAGAACCAGACCCCGATCAGCGTCGTCGAGTTCATGTACCCGCTGATGCAGGGCTACGACTCGGTCGCGTTGAAATCCGACGTCGAGCTGGGCGGCCTCGACCAGACGTTCAACCTGCTCGTCGGCCGCGAGCTCCAGCGCGCCTACGGCGTCGAGCCGCAGATCACACTCACCATGCCGATCCTCGAAGGGCTCGATGGCAGGGACAAGATGTCCAAGAGCCTCGGCAACTACGTCGGAATCAACGAAGAGCCTGGCCAGATCTACGGCAAGCTGATGTCGATTCCCGATGAATTGATGATCAAATATTTTGAGCTGCTCACCGACCTGACCCCGGCCCAGCTCGCGGAAGTCCGGGAACTGGCTCCGCGCGAGCCCAAGGCCGTGAAGATGCGCCTTGCACGCCGCATCACCGCGATGTATCACGGTGAAGATGCCGGGGCGAAGGCCGAAGAGGGCTTCGAGAAGCTGTTCGGGAAAACCGGCGACGGGCTTCCCGAGCAGATCGACGAGACGACGATCGCCTGCGGCGCCGACGGGATCACGCTGATGAAGGTGCTCGTCCAGTCGGGGCTCGCCCCGAGCGGGGGCGAGGCGAAACGCCTCATCCAGCAGGGCGGTGTGCGCGTCGAGCAGGAGAAGTGCACCGATCCGGGCCGTCCGTTCAAGGCCGGCGACACGTTCCTGGTCCAAGCCGGGAAGCGCAGTTTCAGACGTATCATCCTCACCGCATGAGCCGCCCTTGAGCTCCTGAGCCGGCTTCCGAGCCGGAAGGGAACAGGGCGGCCCGTGCGATGACGTGTTTCAGGGGCGCGAGGCGCCCCGCAAGGAGGCAATCATGTCACAGAATCTCAATCTCACCCTTCCCGACGGCAAGACCCTCGAGGTCCCGTCCGGCGCCACCGTGCGCGATGCCGCCGCGAAGATCGGCCCCAAGCTGGCCCAGGCCGCCATCGCCGGCAAGATCGACGGCACGTTCGTCGATATCCGCACCCCCCTCCTTACCGGCGGAAAGTTCGAAGTCGTCACCTTGAAATCCGCTGATGCGGCCGAAGTCTACCGTCACTCGATGGCGCACATCATGGCCGAGGCGGTTCTGAAGCTGTTCCCCGAAGCCCAGTTCGGTATCGGCCCCTCGATCGAGAACGGCTTCTACTACGATTTCCAGCTCTCCCGCGCCCTGACGATGGATGACCTGGCCCACATCGAGAAAGAGATGCACGCCTCGGTCACCGCGAAGGCGCCGTTCACCCGCGAGGAGCTCTCCCGCGCCGCGGCTCTCGAGATGTTCACAAAGCTGAACCAGCCCTTCAAGGTCGAGCTGATCAACGAACTTCCCGAGACGGAGCGGATCACGGTGTTCCGCCACGGGGCCTTCGTCGACCTCTGTCGCGGTCCGCATCTGCCCGACACGGGAGCGGTGAAACATTTCAAGCTCCTCAGCGTGGCCGGCGCCTACTGGCGCGGCGACGAGAAGCGGCCGATGCTGCAGCGCATCTACGGCACCTGCTTTGCCTCGAAAGAAGAGCTGGATGCCCATATCACGATGCTCGAAGAGGCGAAGAAGCGCGACCACCGCAAGCTCGGCAAGGACCTGGACCTGTTCTCGGTCCACGAGGATGTCGGCCCGGGGCTGATCTTCTGGCACCCGAACGGCGCCCGCATCCGTCACGTGATCGAGACCTACTGGAAGGAACAGCATTACCGCCACGGCTACGAACTGATCAATACGCCCCACATGGGGCGAAGCTGGCTGTGGGAGACCAGCGGCCACCTCGGCTTCTACAAGGACGCGATGTACAGCCCGATGAACATCGACGAGAATGATTACTACATCAAGCCGATGAACTGCCCGTTCCATATCATGATTTATAAAAACCAGAAGCGTTCGTACCGCGATCTGCCGCTCCGCTGGGCGGAGCTCGGCACGGTGTACCGCTATGAGAAGAGCGGCGTCCTGCACGGCCTGCTGCGCGTGCGCGGCTTCACCCAGGACGACGCGCATATCATCTGCACGCCCGAGCAGATCGAGGATGAGATCGCCGAGGTGTTGCGGTTCAGCCTCTCGCTCTGGCGCACCTTCGGCTTCGAGAAAATCAAGGCCTACCTCGCCACCCGCCCCGAGAAGGCCGTCGGCGAACAGTCCCGATGGGATACGGCCCTCGAAGCCCTGAAGCGTGCCGTCTCGAAGGAGAACCTCGAGTGTGAGCTCGACGAGGGTGGCGGCGCGTTCTACGGGCCCAAGATCGATCTCAAGGTCAAGGATGCGATCGGCCGCGAGTGGCAGATGACCACGATCCAGTTCGACTTCAACCTGCCCGAGCGGTTCGACATGACCTACGTCGGCGCCGACGGCCAGGAGCACAGGCCCTACATGGTGCACCGCGCCCTCCTCGGCTCGATCGAACGGTTCTTCGGCGTGCTGATCGAGCACCACGGCGGCGCCATGCCGCTCTGGCTCGCGCCGGTCCAGGTCGCCGTTCTGTCCATCTCGGAGAAGCATCTCGAGTATGCGAAAAAGGTGACCGAAGAGTTCAGAAAGCGCGGCGTGCGCGTCTGGCTCGATTCCGGCAACGACAAGATCGGGTACAAGATCCGCCAGGCCCAGTTGCAGAAAATCCCCTTCATGGCTATCCTTGGCGAGGAAGAGGCCGGCAGCGGAACCATCACGATCCGCAAGCGGACGGGTGAGAACTTGACCGGGATTTCCCTCGAATCCTTCGTTGCGGAGCAGGAATGGAAAAAGGAAGCCATCTGACGCTGGTAGACGTGGGAGACATCGTCTTCCGCGTCATGCAGAACTTCCTCTTCCGGGAGCAGCGGGATCCGGGCGTCGAGGTGACGATCAACTCGAACGCCTACCAGGAAAGCCTGTTCCTGCGGCTCCCGGATTTCAGCACCCTGCTGATCAAGATCTTCCCGCACCGGAACTTCATGAACGCCCCGGTATTCCGTACCGAGGTGTATAAAACGAAGTCCGGCGACATGCGCGGCAATCGGATCGCCTTTGTCGAGATCTCGCTCGACAGCGGTGCGACGGATGAGATCCGCCTGTTCATCGAAGGGGTGTTGTCCCAACTCGGTTTCTGATTTATCATGTATCATATAGAATCAAAGGAGAGCGAAACATGCGGGCTGTGATCGATGCTTCCAAAGGGGCGTATTTCCGCTGTCTGGCCGAAAACGGCGATCTTCTCACCGTCCACCGCAGCATGCTGCCGGAAGGGGTCGGCGAGGGCGATGTGCTCAAGGTGACGTTTGCTCTCGATACCGAGGCGACAAAACGGCAGAAGGAGCTGATGGCTTCCCGAAAAGGTTGATCCCACGCGGTTTTACCGGATTCGGTCAGGCGATCGCGGCCCGGGAGAGGGACAAGGGGCGGCTTGGTTCGGGCAAGAGGTCGGAACGGCCGTGTGAACACAGGAGGGCGAGAGAGTGAGACCCCCTGGTAGCAGGCTGGTGAGGTGCGCATGGGCATGGATGCTGTGCGTGCTTCTGGTCTGTATTCCCGCATACGGAGCCGATGAACGACCCGCTGCCGGCCCGCCCCCTCCGGGAAACGAGGAACTCCTGCGCCGCAAGGCCCAGCTCCTCGTCGAAAAGGCGCAAAAGGCCGAACACCGCGGCGAGTATGCCGAGGCCGCCGAGGCCTACGAGGATGCCTACGACGCTTTTCCCGGGAATGTCGCTCCCCTGCTCGCCTGGGGCGACCTCCTCTGCCGGATCGGCCAGTATCGCCAGTCCCAGACGGTCCTCAAGCGCATTCCGCTCCGGAAGCTTCCTCCGGCGGGCCAGGCCCGCATTCACCTGATGTTCGCGAAGATCGCCGCTGCCGCCGGCAACGTTGGCGAGGCGGCGGCGGCGTTTGGCAGTGCCCTCCGGGCCCAGCCGTCCAATATCCAGGCCCGGGTCCGTCTGGCGCTCGTGAATGAGCACCTGGGTGGCAAACAGCGGGTCGCCGAGCTGATGGAAGGGGTTGCCGCGGCCGAGACGCTCCGGTATCGCGACAACCTCATCCTGTTCGTCCTGCAGCTTGCCCACGTGGATCTGATGGGGGCGCTGGTGAGCTCGATGGTCCTCGCCGAGCAGCTTGCCGCCGTGCCGGTATCGGTGGAGAAGCCCGCCGCCTGGAGCAGCGGACTCCAGACCTTTTCTCCCGTGTATTTCCTGACCTCGTTTCCTCTCGGCTTTTCCGGGATCTTCGGCATTGTCTACGCGTTTCTGCTGCTGGCCGGCCTCGCGTTCATGGCCACCCGGCTGGCCCCTGCCGCGCCCCTCTGGGGGACCTGTGCATTCGTGGGGCTCGGAGTGGCCCACGTGATCATCGCGTGGCAGGCGGCGGTTCCGGGGTTCCGGCTCGCTCTCCTCGTCGACGAGTTTTCCATCTACGACTCCCAGTGGATCCTGCCGCGCCTGCTCATCGCGATGCATCTCGTCACGCTGCTGCTGTTCGGGATTTTTCCGCTGTTCCGTCTCCTCCCCGAAAAAATGCGGCCCCGGCGGAATGAATTGTATGCGATATGGTTTTTCTGCTGGTGGTTCATGCTGTTCGTGCTCGTCTTCCAGAGCCGTCTCGACCTGACGGTGCGCCTCCCGGGAATGGCTCTCTCGATCGGCATTGCCGGGCTGTTTTCGCTCTGGCTGCCGCTGGGGAAATACTGGATGTACCGTTTTGCAAAAGTCACTGGCATGAGCCGACTGATGCCGGCGTTCGGCATGACCTCGGACCCCACGAGCTTCACGGGGGCGAAGCTCCAGGAAGCGCAGGCTCTGAGCCGTCTCGAGAATGAAGAGTTTTCCGCCGTCCTGGAAAGCGGGAGAAAATTGTTCGGGCTGCATGACTCGGCGGCTTTTCCGGATATGTGGCTCGCGTTGATCCGCGTCCGGATCGAACTGGAGGACCTATTCGAGGCGAAACAGCTGCTGGCCGAGTTCCAGCAGAAGTTCGGCAACTCCCGGCATGCCGCCTACGGCCTGCTTCTCGAAGCCCTTCTCAAAAGCGTGGCCGGGGATTTCGCCGGCGCGGTGAAGGCGATCAAGGCGATTCCGGATGATCGTGCCCGGCAGTTCGGCGGGGATGACGCTGCCATGAGTCTTCTCGTGACGGGGCGATGCATGGTGGCTTTCAATCAGGGGGTGCCGGCCCACATCGACTGGACACGGGGCCTCGACAACGCCCGGCTGCCCCTGGTGCGAGCCCATCTGCTCGCCGAGCTTGCCTTCCAGGATTACCTGATGTCCCGCCGCGAGTGGACCGACCGGTGGGCCGAGAAAGCCGCCGCCCTCACCGGAGGCCCGAAAACACGCGCTCTCGCCAAAACCGTCGAGTCGATCGCCCTTGCCACAGCGGGGCGGGTGGAGGATGCCCTGAAGGTGGCGGCCGTCGCCGCAGAGCTGTTCGATCGCAGCGGATTCAGCCGGTTCTGGCAGGGGTATCTGCTGTGCCGTAACGGCCGGCATGGGGAAGCGGAGGCCCTGCTCCAGAAGATGGCGGCGGGGACGGCCGCGGCTGAAAACCTCATGCGGGAAATCACGACGAAGCGCTCCTGAAGATCCCCTGAAGGCTATCCCCCGTTGCGCGGATGGCACAGATGCACGCGCAGGATCGCGATGCTCGGCAGAACATTCCCGGCAGTCGTGTCTGTCGTGTCATCCCCGGGTTGCGTGCGCGGTGGCGACGTTGCCGTTTGCCCTGCACGGTTGGTATTGAACGTCGCGGCGGGGTATAATGGGAGTTGTGAGCAACGGAGTGGATTTTCAGGAAAAGAAAGAGTCCCGGCTGCCGGATATCCTGGGGTTTCTGGCCAGCCTGGGTATCGGTGCCGTTGCCTATCTGGTTTTCACGAACAAGATCCCCAAACTCTACACGACATATTATAATTATTTTTATATAATTGCCGTTGTGGGATTTCTCGGGGTGCTCGGGGAAAAGGTCGCGACGACGTTCCTTGCCTTCTTTCTGCCGCTGCTCGTCGCGGCGGCCACGTTTGCGCTCAAATACAAGCCCGACAAATACCCGATCGAGGACTGGTGGGAATACTACTCGATGCTCG
>DAOOQQ010000079.1:0-20841 GCA_035388825.1 Candidatus Ozemibacteraceae bacterium | reverse complement strand
CAACGCGGGTACGGGCGACAAGTCGTATGGCCTGTTCCAGATCAACATGATCGGAAATCTCGGCCCCGCCCGCCTGAAGCAGTACAATCTGAGCTCCTACGACGACCTGTTTGATCCGGAGACCAATATCCGCGTCATGATCAAGATGAGCAACAACTGCACGAACTGGCAGCCCTGGAGCGCCTACAAGAACGGCTCCCACCGCAAGTTCCTCAACCAGTTCCCGCCGTCCTGATCCGGGTTTGCACCCGTTCGTCTTCTCGAGAGATTCGGAGAGAAATCATGAAAAAGATATCGATTCTGTTCTTTACCCTGTTCGTTCTCGCATTCATCGGTGCCGTCTGGGCCGAACCCATGCAGCTCTCCGACGGGATCACCGCCGAAATGAAGGAAGTGACGCGGACGGTGCCGCCGCCGAACTCGCCGAACAAGGAGCTGCTGCCGGCAGAGCTTTCCATCCGGTATCCCGTCCTGTCCGGCGCCTCCGCCGACAATCCCGTCGTGACGGCCATCAACGCCGCTCTCCAGAACCGCCTGCTGGCCGTCGCGGGAGAGAAGCCGGCCGCATCGCTCGACGAGCTGCTCGACACCTTCGTCAAAGGCTACGAGGCTTCGGTGAAGGAAACGCCCGACATGCCGGGCGGCTGGTCGCTGAAGTTCGAGGCCTCCATCCGCCACGCCGATGCCGATCTGATCGCCATCGACACGCTCGACTCGGTGTTCCAGGGCGGGGCTCACCCGACCTCGAACATCGTGTATCTGGTGTTTTCGGCGAAGACCGGCAAGCAGCTCGAGCTCGCCTCGCTGCTCCTGCCCGGGAAGGCGGCCGAGCTGACCCGGATCGCCGAAGCCCGGTTCCGCAAGGTGCGCGAGCTCGAAACCGACGAGAACCTCGAGGAAGCGGGCTTCCAGTTCGAGAAGAACCGGTTCGCCCTCAACACGAATTTCCTGGTCTCGAAGGACGGCCTGGCCTTCTGTTACAACCAGTATGAAATCGCCCCCTACGCCCTGGGCACGACCGAGCTGGTAATCCCCTGGAGCGAACTCGGCGGCGTGATCGACCCCGCAGGCCCGGCCGGCGCGTTCCTGAAAAGCGCAAAGTAATATATTCCAACTAAATAATAATCCCGGGGTTCCGATCGGAACCCCGGGATTTCGTTTCTGCCGCGATCAGTCGATCGCCGGATAGACGGGGCGGATGTCGACGGGGACGTGGGTGAGATGGGTGAGGATCTCGCGCACTTCGGGGGTCGGCGTGCCGTATTTCGCGATCAGGGCCCCGGCCGCCTCGTAATCACCGTTGGTCTGGATCTCGAGAAGGATGCGGGCCAGTTCCCGGAAGTGGGCGCGGATACCGTCGCCGTGAGCCACGAACTTGTTCGACTTCGCGTCATACCCGATGGCTCCCTTCTCGGCCAGGAAATTGAACTGGATCATGACGCCCGTCCCGTGGGCCTCTTCGAGGCCGAACCGGATCGTCCGGAACAGGCCGGCGAGGTAGGTGGGCATCAGCGTCGGCTCGAGCTCCTTCGCGACCGCCCCCTTGTCGAGCAGATACAGGGTGTTGAGCATCGACAGCGTGTCGGCCTTGGCCTCTTCGATCGCCGAGTAGCGCTCCTTGAGGGCTTTACCCACATCCTCGGCCTTCCCGCCGACCAGGGCCGTCGACGGCCCGAGGCTGTGACCGATCTCATGCTGCAGCACCGAGAGGAAGAACGCCTCGGCGGAAAGCTGCTTCACATCGGCTTCAGAGAGGACTTCGGCAGCGATCGGCCGGAGGATGCCCTCGAACTTGGCGGTCATGATGTTCTTGAGCAGCACCTGCTTGTTGCCCTTGGCCTGCCGGACCCGCTCGTCGTTGGGCAGGTTGAAGGCCAGCGTCTGCACGCCGCCACGCGCCTCGCCGCCCGTGGCAAGCACATCCACGACGCGGATCGGGGATTCGTAGGTGTCGCGCAGCCATTTCGCACCGGCCGGCATGGGCAGGTTCGCGTCGAGTTCCCGGAGGTAGTTCTGGTACACCTGGAGTTTCCGCGACTCTTCGGGGTTGACGACCGTGATATAGGCCTCGAAGGCGGCTTTGTAGCCGAACAGCTTGTCGTCGTAGACCTCGTAGGGCCCGATCGTGACGTCGATGGGACTGTCGCTGACGTCCATCCAGTCGATGTCTGACTGGAAATACTCGTTCGAGAGGAACGCGTCGGCCCGGCTGGTGAGGAACTTCTTCAGGCTCGCGTTGCCGCACAGCACGGCGGCTTCGCGGAGTAGCCGCGCGGCCGGTTCCAGCCACGTTTTATAGGCCTCGGAATAGGGAATCGCGACGAGCTTCCCGTCGCGGCGGACGATCACGGTGAAGGTGCCCTTGAAACTCTTCTCGTCCTCCGGGTGGGCCTTCAGCCACGCCTCGAACTCGGCTTTCGTCATGTCGGCCGGGTACAGGTTCGTGGTTGCGGGTTTGGTCATCGTTCCGATGAACGGCCGGTCACTGTCGATCCGGTCGAACGGGCCGTCCATGATCTCGAAATACGCAAGGTAGTTCGGGTCCAGGTCCTTCGCAGCCCGGAGGGCCTCCCGCCATGCCTCGTTCAGGTGGTAGGTCTGGTTGAAGAAGATCCTGTCCATCAGCCGGGCTGCCTCGACCAGCTTCTTCACGGCACGTTTCTGGTTCCGCGTGAGAAACGAGGTGTCGACCTTCATCTCGACGGGCGCAAGCTGGGCGACCCGCCGGCCGATGTCGTCACACCGGACCGAGAGATCGATGGCCGCGCTCTGTGCCTGAACCGCATCCGCCGGCAGGGGCTCTGCCGCGCGGGCTCTCCAGCCACCGGTTCCCGCCAGGGCCGCGGCGATCAGCAGCGCCACGGCCGTCTTCTGCATCTTCTTCATCCGTTTTCCTCCACGGGCTTGGATATGTCGCATGTTACACGTTTCAGAAGCGGAAGTCGCGCTTGCCGGCATGGATCGAGGTCAGATACTCCGTGGCGATGCGGCGCACCTTCTCGGCGGGGATGCGCTGCAGCTCCTCCAGGATGACCTTTTCCCCCTTCGCGCGCGTGTCCGGCGAAGCATAGTCCTCCAGATACTCCTTCAGCGTCATGAGGGCGTTTGGCTGGCAGCAGTTCGCGATGCTGCCGGATTTCGCGAGGGTCATGAACCGGTCGCCCGTGCGCCCCTCGCGGTAACAGGCCGTGCAGAAGCTCGGAATGTAGCCCAGGGAGAGCAGCCAGTTCACCACCTCGTCGAGCGGCCGGGTGTCGTTCACCTCGAACTGGGCCGAGTTCTCCTCCGCCGTTTCCGGGACGGCATATCCGCCGACGCTGGTCCGCGAGCCGCCGCTGAGCTGGGAAACGCCCAGTTCCAGCACCCGCTCGCGGCAGGCGCGGGACTCGCGGGTGGAGACGATCAGCCCCGTGTAGGGAACCGCGATGCGAAGCAGGGCGACGATCTTCCCGAAGGTCGCGTCGTCGATCGCGTTCGAAAAGTTGTCCGGCGAGATGTCGTCGGCCGGCCGGATGCGCGGCACGCTGATGGTGTGCGGTCCGACGCCCTTGGCGGCCTCGAGGTGCTCGGCATGCATGAGGAGCCCGACGAAGTCGTAGCGGTACAGGTTCAACCCGAACAGCACCCCGCACCCCACGTCGTCGATGCCGCCGTCCATCGCGCGGTCCATCGCCTCGGTATGCCAGGCGTAATCGTGCTTGGGCCCCGTCGGGTGCAGCTTCTCGTAGGTCTCGCGGTGGTACGTCTCCTGGAACAGGATGTAGGTGCCGATTCCCGCGTCCTTGAGTTTCCGGTAGTTCTCGACGGTCGTCGCGGCGATGTTGACGTTGACACGCCGGATCGCCCCGTTCTTGTGCCGGATGCCATAGATCGTTTTTATACTTTCCAATACATATTCAATCGGATTATTCACGGGGTCCTCGCCGGTCTCGAGGGCCAGCCGCTTGTGCCCGATATCCTGGAGGGCGATCACTTCCTGCTCGACCTCGGCCTGGGTGAGTTTCTTGCGCGTGATGTGTTTGTTGGAATGGTGATAGGGGCAGTAGAGGCAGCCGTTCACGCAGTGGTTCGACAGGTAGAGCGGGGCGAACATGACGATGCGGTTGCCGTAGATCTTCTGCTTGATCTCGCGGGCCAGGGCATACATCTGTTCGACGATATCGGGCAGGTCGCACTCGAGCAGCACGGCGGCCTCGCGATGGGAGAGCCCCTTGCAGGCGCGCGCCTTTTCGAGCAGCGACTCGATCAGCGGGCGGTTCTGGCGGTTGCCCGCCGCGTATTCGAGGGTCGCGCGGATTTCGGCATCATCGATGAACTCGGAGGCATGCGGTGACTTGGGATCGTACATGGTGTCTGCACCTCACTTTTTGGAATAGACGGTCTTGACGTTGACGCCGTCGAGCAGGCCGAGCTTGCCGGAAAGGCTGCTGATAACGTCGTTGGGCGCGTCGACGACGACGCTGATGATGGAAACGCCCCGCTTGGCGTAGGGAATGCCCATCCGGCCGACGATGAACTGCCGCTGATCGTGCAGCAACTGGTTCAGACGGTCGGTGGCATCGGGATTCTCGACGATGAGAGCGATCAACGCGATCCTGTTTTCCATGGTTTCCACGATTCACACCTCGAAAAGGGTGCCAGAACGGGAAAAGAGGAATCCGGATCAACCCCGTCTTGGCAGCGATGCTTCAGAACGCCGGTCGGTGACACGAACTCTTCGGACGCGGTCGGAACCTTGCCCTCAGAGATACCCTTTCTTGATAGCACCGTTTCCGGAAGAAAACAAGGGCCACCTCCGGAACTCCGGGAGGTGGCCCATTTCGCGCGATATCCTATTTTGCCGGCACCGCCTTCGGGGAGCCGGGAATCGTGATGTCGATCTTCTGCACCGCGCCGAACTCCTCGAGCTTGCCATCGAAATCGGCGGGCTTTCCCAGAACGACAATCCTCATCTTGTCGGGCTGGAGATACTTCTGGGCGACCCGGAGGATGTCGGCCTTCGTGACCTTTTCGATATTCTTCTTCGTGATCTCGAGGAAATCCTTCGGGTATCCGAAATACTCCAGTTCGACGAGACGGTCGATGATCTTCGCCCGGCTGTCGAAATTGAACACGAACGAGTTGAGGTACATCTCCTTCGCCGTGTTCAGCTCTTCATCGGTGATCTCGGAGCGCCGGATCTCTTCGATCTCCCGGAGAAGCGCCCGGATGCCCTTGATGGTGTTGCCGGACTTCGTCGAGCACCCGAAATAGCAGATCCCCTCGTGGTCATACCCGGATCCATAGGTCCCGAACACGGAATAAGCCAGCCCCTGCTCGGACCGGACACGCTTGAACAGGCGCGAGCCAAACCCGCCGCCCAGGACGTTATTCATGACCTCGAGGGCGAAGTAATCGGGATTGTTCATCAATCCGCCGAGGTGGCCGATCAGAATCACGCTCTGGTTCACGTCTTCCTTGGCGATCAGGTTCACCTTCGCCGCAGGGAACTCGCGCACCTCGGGAACCTTGGTCGGGGCCACGTCGCCCCGCGGCAGTTCCCGGAAGGCCTCCGTGAGCTTTTTCTTCATCTCGGCGGCCTTGAAGTCACCGATGACCGCGACCATCATCCGCTCGGGATGGAAATGGGTGCGATGGAAGGCGATCAGATCCTCGCGGGTGATCGCGTCGATGGTGGCGTATTCGGTGTGCCTGGCATAGGGGCTGTCGGGACCATACACGAGCTTGATGAACTCCCGGACGACGATCGGAAACGGCTCGTCATTGCGGCGGGAGATCATGGAACGGGCCTCGATCTTCTTCAGCTCGATCTTGTCCTCCGGAAACGCGGGATTTTTCAGGATGTCCGCAAGGATGGCGAGCGTCCGGTCCCACTGGTCGACGAGGCTCGACGCGTAGAAGCCGCCGCTCGAGGTGCCACCGCTGACGCCGACGCTCGCTGCAAGCCGGTCCAGCTCGATATCGATCTCGTCACCGGAACGGGTCTTCGTCCCCCCGGTGCGCATGACAGCCGTTGTCAGCGGGATCAGCCCGGTTTTCGCGGCCAGCTCGTCCCCGACGTTGAACCGCACCATGCCGAACAGGCTGATGGTCGGCAGCTCGTGGTCCTCGAGGAGATACAGGGTGAGGCCGTTTTCCAGAACGGCCTGCTCCACCGATGGAATCTGGAAATCGTTCAGCGGGGGGAACTGCAGCTGCTTGTAGGACTGCTGGGCCTGGACGGGCACGGCAGCGAGGCAGAGAAGGAACAGCATACCGAAACATACGCCATATCGCATTTTCATCGTCACGTTCTCCCCTACTGGATCTTTTCCGTCGCGGATCCCGTCTCGATGACGGCCACCGACCGGTTTTCCGGCACGAAATACGTCCTGGCCAGTTTCTGGATATCCGCCGCCGTCACGGCGGGAAGTTTTTCGAGGCCGCGGTGGAACATCTCCCGCCAGTCTCCCGCGATAATTTCATAGAAAGCAATATTGTAAGCGATCTGGTCGTTCGAGGCTAGGCCGCCGACGAGATCGGACCGCGCCCGGATCTTGGCCTTGGCAAGCTCCTCGGCGGTGACCGGCTCACGTTTGAGCTTCTCGATCTCCTCCAGGATGGCTGCCTCGCACTCCTTGGGGGTGTGCCCCTGGGCGGGCAGGGCGAAGAAGACATAGAGGTTCGAATATTTGCTGCCCGGGTAATCCCCCGACGTGCCGACACGGATCGCGATCTTCTTCTCCTTCACGAGCGAGGTGTAGAGACGAGAGGAGCGCCCGCCGGAGAGCACGTCGTCGAGAACGTCGAAGGCGACCTTGGCGGGATCGTTGAAGTCAGGCTTGTGATACCCCAGAATCAGGTATGGCTGGCTTTCGAGCCGGAGGGTGACCTGCCGCTCCCCGCGCTGAGGCGGCTCTTCCGTGACCACCGGCTCGGGCCGGGGCCGTTTCGGCAGGCGGCCGAAATACGTTTCGGCAAGCTTCCGGCAGGCGGCGGGGGCGACATCCCCGACGATGACCGCCGTCAGATTCGATGCCACGTAATGCGTCCCGAAGAACCGCTCTGCCTGTTCCCGGCTGATCGCCTTGAGATCGGACATGTGGCCGATGAGGGGCTCGCCGTACGGGTGGGCGAGAAACGCGACGCTCCCGAACTCCTCGAACAGCTTCCCCGTGGGGGTGTTCTCGATGCTCATCCGGCGCTCCTCCATGATGACATCCTTTTCCGTATAGAATTCGCGGAGGCAGGGGTTGAGGAAGCGGTCCGACTCCATCGAGAACCACATCTCGATCTTGTTCGAGGGCATGCTCGATGTATACCCAGTCATATCGTAACTCGTGAACGCGTTCAGCCCGACCCCGCCGGCCTTCTCGATCGCCTCGGCGAACTCGTTGTTCACGACGAACCGGCGCGCGGCCTCCTTCGCCGCATCGAGCTTCTTCCGGAGCAGCTCGAGGATCTTCGGGTCGGCGCGACTGCCCTTCGCCTCTTCCATCCGCAACAGCCGGAAGGCGGCATCCTCGTTTTCGAGAAGGGGAACCTCCCTGGCATAATCGCTGGTTCCGATGGTCTTCGTCCCTTTGAAGGCCATGTGCTCGAAGATGTGGGCGATCCCCGTGATGCCCTTCGTCTCGTTCGTCGAGCCGACATTGGCGAACGTCATGAAGGAGACGACCGGCGCATCGTGGCGTTCGACGACGATGAACTTCATGCCGTTCGAAAGGGTAAAGGCGGTCACCCGCTTTTCGAACTCGGCAAGATTCTGGCCCGAAGCGGCCAGGGAGCCAAACAGCCCCAGATACAGGGCGAGGATGAGACAACGTGTTCTGAAACCGGTCATGCAGCGGCACCTCCTGAAGATTGTCCGGAATACAGCATATCCCAACTCCCGGCCCGCATGCTGCGGGAAGAGAGCCGGTTCATGAGGACGGCGGCTTCCGGAGGCCGGCGAGGCGCTTCCAGAAGATGCCGTGGTAGTCGGGGCGGGTCAGGGCAAACAGGATGACCCCGAGCGTGACGGGGCTTTGGGCCAGGAGAAGGAAACCGATACCGAATTGGCCGCCATGCAGGGTGCCGAGAAACACCGCGACGAAGCAGAAGCACCAGACCAGCTCGGCCCGGGTTCCGACGCGGAACACATTGCAGAACAGGAAAAAATGGCCCAGCACGAAGGGAAGAAGCAGCGCGAACTCCCCCAGCAGCCCCCAGAGGCCCCAGGTGCCCAGACCGCAGGCGAGGAGGACACCCGCATCGGTGACGGACAGCCGGAATCCCCCGCCGTCCCGGCAGTCATCCCGTGAGGCGGCAGACGTCTGTACAACGGTTTCCGGATCCATCATCACCCCATGCTACACCATGCAGTGTCGGGTTGGGATACAATGGAACAACGCCGGAAATCCCGGCGAACAAAAAAGAGATGACATGAGAGGCTATCCATGAGGATCTTCCGGATGAGGTTCCTTGCGACATGGCTCCGCCGCGCACGAGCGGCGTTCGGCTGCCGGCAGTCCCGGACGGAGCCCCTGCCATGATGGCCCAGCCAGTCACCGGCCAACCCCGGGAGGCGGCAACCCTGTCCGGTGACCTCTGGGGCGGCCTCGCCGCGATGCTCGTGGCCCTGCCCTCGTCGATCGCCTTCGGGGTCCTCGCCTATTCGGCGCTCGGCCAGGCCTTCGTCTCCCAGGGCGCCATGCTCGGGCTCCTGGGCGCGGCAGCCATCGGAATCACGGCCCCCTTCGTCGGCAGGAACGGCGCCCTGATATCCGCTCCCTGCGCGCCTGCTGCGGCCGTCCTATCCGCCGTGGTGGCGGAGCTGCTCACCTCCAACGGCGCTCCTGCCCTCTCACCGGCTGCCATCCCGGCCATTCTCGGCCTGATCGTGCTCGCGGCCGGCCTTCTGCAGGTGCTCTACGGACTGGCCGGGTGCGGCCGGCTGATCAAGTTCATTCCCTACCCCGTCGTGACCGGCTACCTGTCAGGCGTGGGGCTTCTGATCATTCTCGGCCAGCTCGCGAACCTCCTCGGCCTTCCGAAGGGAACCGCCCTGACCGCGGGCCTGACCTCCCCGGGCCTCTGGAAATGGCCGGCCCTGGCGGTCGGCATCGCGGCAATCGCGGTCATGGTGCTCGCCCCCCGCCTGACGCGAAAGGTTCTGGCTCCCGTGCTCGGCCTCGGAGCCGGCATTCTCACGTATTTCGGCCTGGCGCTGGTCGAGCCGGCCCTCCTCCGGGTCGAGGGGAACCCGCTGCTCATCGGCCCGATCCAGGCTTCGGGGTCCTTCCTGACGTCGGTGTCCGCCCGCGCGGACAGTCTTTTCGGCATCGACCCGGGCCTTCTCCGGCTGATCGCCATCCCTGCTCTCACACTTTCTATACTGCTTTCTATTGACACGCTCAAGACCTGTGTCGTCCTGGACACCCTCACGCGGAACAGGCACGACTCGGACCGGGAGCTGATCGGCCAGGGAACCGGCAACATCGCCGCATTTCTGGCCGGCGGGATGGCGGGCGCCGGCACCATGGGGCCGACCCTGGTGAACATCACCAGCGGCGGGCACTCCTGGAAATCCGCGACCTTCGAGGGAGTAGCCGTCATCCTCACGTATCTGCTGCTGGCACCCCTGATCGCCTGGATTCCTGTTTCCGCCCTCGCAGGCATCCTCCTGGTCGTGGCCTGGAGAATGATAGATAAAGATATATTTCACCTCCTGGCCACGCCAGCCGGCCGCCAGGATTTCACCGTCATCGCCGCCGTGATTCTCACCGCGATCACCGCCGATCTGATCGCAGCTTCCGGGGTGGGCATCGGCCTGTCGATCCTGCTGTTCATCCGGGACCAGATCAGGGGCAACGTGATCCGCCGGAAACTGTATCTGAACCAGTATTCCTCGAAGACCAGGCGGCCGGCCCTGGAGCGGGAACTCCTCCGGAAGCACGGGGACCAGGGCATCTTCTGCCAGCTGCAGGGCAACCTGTTCTTCGGCACCACCGACCAGCTGTATTCGCAGCTGGAGCCGGATCTGAGGAGCCGGCGCTATCTCCTCCTGGACATGCGCCACGTGCTTTCGATGGACTACACCGCCGCCCACCTGCTCCAGATGATGCAGGCCCAGTTGGAGGAACGCAACGGCCGGCTACTGTTCAGCGGCATGCCTTCGGGCCTGCACGACCAGCGGAACTTCGAGGCCTATCTCGCGCAACTGGGCGTCCTCCAGCAGGCAGGCGGCATCCTGGTGTTCGAGAACCGAAACGAGGCCCTCGTCTGGATAGAAACCCGACTGCTCGAAGATTGTGGGGTGGCCACCCGGGAAGAGGAAGGCCCCCTTTCGCTGGGGGATTTCGACCTGTTCAGGGAGTTCGAGGCCATGGCCCTCGATGCCCTCACCTCCTGCATGGAGCAGCGTTCCGTGCCGGCAGGCACACGGGTGTTCGCCAAGGGGGACGAAGGGGACGGACTGTATCTGGTCCGCCGCGGCCGCATCAGCATCCTGCTTCCGCTCGAAAGCGGAAAGAGCCACCATCTCGCCGATATCGGGCAGGGCAGCTACGTCGGTGAACTTTCGTTTCTCGACCATCGCCCCCGCTCCGCCGACGCCCTTGCACGGGAAGCCACCGACCTCTTTCTTCTCTCGCGGAAACGGTTCGATGAGCTGGTCGGATCATCGACGGCCGTGGGGGTAAAGGTGTTCGCCCGGCTTGCCCTCGTGATCGCGGAACGGCTGCGCCAGACCGATGTGGAACTGGAGAGTCTCGAGGAGCGGTGAGGGTCGGCCACTGCCGAAAATTTCCCCCCGCCGATGATGAAAAACGGGCAGATTCCCTCTGCCCGGCCCCTCCCTGACCGCACCGAATCGGCATCCCAACCTCATTTTCCCCTATTCCTCGAAAGTGGCAGACAAATTGCTTATCAAAGGCAGCCCGTATTTCAGCCTTTTTTCAGCCCGTATCCACAAGTATCTGAGAATGGAGAAATCGCGTGAATACATTGGCTCGTCGCATCACAGCTCTCGTCATGGCAGTCCTGGTCCTGGGCTTTTCACCGGCATGGGCGGATGAATCATCGGCACTGTCGGTCCTCCTCTCCGAGGTCCGCGAACCCGATCTGCGCCTCACTCTCCAGAACAGCATTTCCGCAGGTCTGATCACCGACCGCGACGAGTTCACCTTGGCGCTCTCCCGTGCCCGTCGCCAGCGCGGCGGGAACAATGGCGGTTCGGGCCTCTCGGCAGCAATTTCCAAAGCCTGCTCGGGCATCGCGAAGCTCGACCGTGACGCCATTTCCGGCATCGCCTTCGACGGCAACAAGCATCTGTTCGCGACTTTCGCCGGTGAGCTTCCCCCCAGCTACCAGGCGGCGATCAACCTCGCGGCCCGCTTCAATCCCAAGGTCGGAACGCCCGAACTGAAGGAGCACTCGAAAGAGATCAACGCGTATCTCGCCTCGATCGAGAACGACCCGATCATCCAGCACGCCCTGAAGGTCACCAACACCTCGATCGACGACCTCAAGATGAACTGGTTCGGCTCCGGCGCCGGCTTCGAGCACGTGATCTGCGGCGAGATGAAGAGCACCTCGGTGAGCGGGTATCACTGGTGGTACAAATTCTATGACGACGACCTGGCCGGTCGCGCGAAGATCCAGGGCAGCATCGACCACGCCGGCGACACCGGCATCTATACCGGCCGCTTCACCTGGGATCCCGACGGCAACGGCCCCCTCCCGACCCTGAAGAAGAACAAGGGCGGCTTCACCATCGGCAACTCGGCCCAGGCGCTCCTCGCCCTCGGCCACATCGCGATCGAGACGGCCCGCCGCGAGGGCGGCCGCGCCCCTTCGGCGATCCAGTTCGATGCGAACATCAACGGCCACGCCTACACCTGGCAGTTGTATACCTTTGACGATACCATCCGCAGCCTCTACCCCATCTGCGGCTCGGGCGACTCCGCCTCGGACAACGAAGGCATCGATGCCTCCTACTACGACCTCGAGGAAGACTGCCTGCGCGGTCTCTACGGGGAAGGCTCGCTGACCATCCACTGATCTCTCCCGGCTTATCCGCGGGCGCGGCTCTACAAGGGCCGCGCCCGCCGCTTTTCCGGCCTTCTTGACAGGCCGAACGGTCCGGCATTAGGTTCGGAACACCCGATGAAACGAAGGAGAAGCCCCATGACCACCCCTGCCGGAATCACCCGCGAACGCGCTCTCGAGTTGCTGCGCGAGCACGTGAAGAACGAGAACATGATCCGCCACTGTCTCGCGTCCGAGGCTGTCCTGACGGCGCTTGCGCGGCGTCTGGGCGAGAACGAGCAGACGTGGGGGCTCGCGGGACTGCTCCACGATCTCGACGTGGAGCTCACGAACGCCGACCTGTCGGTGCATGGTCTCAAGGCCGTTGAAATCCTCGCCGGTGCCGGCGTCTCCCCCGAGATCATCGATGCCATCCGGATGCACAACGAACGAGCCCACGGGGAAAAGCGGTCGAAGCGGTTCCATCACGCCCTGGCGGCCGGCGAGACGGTCACCGGCCTCGTCACGGCCACCGCCCTCGTGTATCCCGACCGGAAGGTCGGCAGCGTCAAGCCCTCCTCGGTCGTGAAGCGCATGAAGGAAAAGGCGTTCGCGGCCTCGGTCGACCGCGACACCATCCGCGAGTGCGAGCTGATCGGCGTTCCGCTGAACGAGTTCGCCGCCCTGGCGATCGAGGCCATGCAGCGCATTGCCCCCGACCTGGGCCTCTGACCCCAGGCTCCGCAGACCGTTTCCCCCGAAGAAAAACGCAGGTTTCGAAGAGACTTCGGAACCTGCGCGGTTTCGGCGCACATTCCCGGGCTTGCCCGGGAACGTTCGTCACATCAGGGCTTGGGCTGGCCCAGATAGGTCTTGAGGGCCGGATCGCCCATCAGGTGGTAGACTTCCCAGTAGTACTGCTTGCGGCTGGAGGTGGAGGCCTCGACGGCGAGGTTGCCGATCTGCATGAAGGCGGCGTTCGAAACGCCGTTCCCCTCGAACAGAGCGTCGATCGCGCCGACACCGGTGTTCTCGATGGCCGGCGGAACGCCCTGCTCGTTCGGCTTCACGATCGAGTGCAGGCCGATACCCCACCAGATGTCTTCGTCCCAATAGGTGCTGTTGGAGCCGCCGACATAGCCGATGGCACCGGCATCCTTGGCGCGCAGCCAGGCTTCGCCGAAGCAGGTGGCCACTTCGAACTTGTTGGTCAGGCAGCAGTTGCCGATGACGAACGGGTATTTGCCCTTGTTGCCGAGCTTGTTGATGTCGGAGATGGACATGCCCGGATCAGCCCAACTGGTCGAGGAGCCGTGGGCCGTGTAGTTCACGTAGGAAGCGCCCTTCGCGATGGCGGCCTGGATCGCGGGGACGTTCTGCTGGGAACCGGCCGAGAGATACGCGTTCACGGTGCGGAAGCCGTGATCCTTGTTGAAGAAATACTTCGTGGCATAGTTGATGTGCGGCCAGCCGTGGCTCTTCGCCCAGCTCGAATCCCAGCCGGCGACCAGAACGACGTCATCGAGGAACGACGGATCGGCGAACGCGGCGTTCTGGTACTCCATCGTCTTTTCGATCTGCGGCATGAGCTGGTCGAGGTTCTGCGCGGAGAAGCGGCCGGTGAGCATGTCGGGCAGGAAGTCGCCGGGCGTGACGGCCACGTAATAGAGATCCGTGATGTGCGAGCCGGTCTGGCCCTTGAACGCCGGAATCTGCTCGTGATCGCCGACGAACAGCACGTAGCTCGGAGCCGGCCGTTCGGGGGTCGCGTTGTTGTAGAGGCCGTGCAGATAGGCCTTGAGGCCCGTGGTGATCGCGGCGCCCGTGCCGAACTGGTCGGTGGTCACGACGTCGACTTTGAAGCCCTTTTCGGCCTTGGCGGCGGCGAAGGGGGCGATCGCATCCTTGAATGCCGGGGTGGTGACGATCACATAGCTCTGCTGCGCCCGGGTCGGGGCGAACCGGAGAGCCTGCGGAACCGCGACCATCTGCTCGAGCCAGGCATACGCCGGGGTCGAGAGGCTTTCGTGCATCGCGCGGGTCTTGGCCATGTCGCCGCCGGTCAGAACGATCTCGATCTCGATGTTGTTGTAGACCTCGATCCGGTTTTCGACGGCATTGTATTTGACCGGAGCGACCGTCAACTGGGCAAGCCGCATCTGGCGCATGACGCCGGCGTCTTTCAGCGACGCGATGGGCAGGCCGTTGAAGCCCTTGCTGATGTAGGCCGACTTTTCATACACGAACGGCACCTTGGAGCCGTCCTTGGGGGCCGACGGCTGGCGCGGGAAGATCTGGTGCTCGATGCCGAGCTTGGCCAGGTCATATTCCGTCGTGTCGAAACTCTTGACCACGACGTTATATTCCGCTCCGAATGGAATCTGGACAAGCCGGGTGAGAACCGGCAGCTGGGGGGCGCCGTATTCCCCGCCGAAGTAGAACGAAGGGGCCTGGAGAACGGTGAAGGGACCGCGCGGCGTCTCGACGTCCCACGAGGTCAGCTTGTCGATCGAGCAGGTCAGGCGGATCGCCATATCCCCGCCCCGCGAGGCTTCGGAAACGATCGAGATCCCGCTGCCGTTGGCGTCGGGAAGAACGATCTCAGCCGCGAAGGCGGCTCCGCACAAACACACGACCAGGGCCAGAACGCTCAAAAACTTTTTCACTGCCTGTCCTTGTTCCTTTCCGTGGAGAAAATTCGAACCGCATCTGAGAGAAGCCGCCGGGTGCGTCTTCTTTGCCCGGAATGCCGGGCATGGGGGGGGTGTCTTCTGACAGGGTAGTATGTCCACACCGGAGAAGTCAACGCTTCGTTTCTGTACTGTCCCCCCCCTTTGACCTCACGACTCCGGATCCGTAGAATGATCCAAGAGAAACCCTGGCGGAGGGGCACCAGAGACATTGCGGCCCGCGCTCCCTCTGGAGCACGCCGAAAGAGAGGAAGAACATGCTCGTCAAAGGCCCCCTGGGGATCCACCTGGACCTTCACCCCGACTACAACAGCCGGACCCAGCTGAAGGATGCTCTGCGCAAAGCCCTGCTGCAAGCCGTGAGAGATGTCGGAATGGAGCAGGCCCGGCAGAAGATCCGGGTCATCTATCCGCGGCTGGCCGGTCTGGGGGAAACCCCCGATCAGATGGCCGACACGCTGCTCAAGTGTCTTCCGCGGGCTCACGAGGTGTTCCATGACGTGCAGGTGACACGGCGAACCGAAGAGGCGGACCGGCCGAACACCCTCGAGGAACTTCTCACCCTTCTCACAAGCTACGGCAGCAGGTGACACCTTTTTATATATTTTTCTCTATTCTCTGGAGCCAGTAATGACCCGACACGGACTCATCCTCGCCCTCTGCTTCGTCTTCTTTGTATCCGCCTTCTCGTGCCCCGCTCCCGGGGCCTCGCCCGCCGCCTGGCCTGCGCCGTTCAACCTCGGCAGCGGCTCTTCGCCAGTCTTCCGGGCCGCACCGGGCGGCGTCCTGACCCTCACCTTCGAACGGGATGAACAACTGTTCCGATCCCGCCTCGAAGCGAATGGCAGCTGGAGTGCCCCGGTCATGATCGCCACCACCACGGTCACCGGCGGCTTTACGGCCTCGGATGCAAGCGGTGCCTCGTTCCTCGCCCGAACGCGGGAAGACGGCAGCATCATCGTATCGCCCAACCCGGGAAATGGCTCCCAGCCGTCGCCCGAAACAGTCATTGAAGGCACCCGGGGGGTCCAGACGGACATCCTTCATTTCTCGATCGACGGCTCCGGAACCAAGCACCTCCTCTATGCCCGTACCAAAGCGTATGACACCGGCAGCGACTACCCCGGTTCGGATGTTTTTTATCGAACGCAGGCCGGTGGTCTCTGGGGGACGGAAACCCCGATCGCTTCGGGCATGAGCATCTCCCGCACGTTCCAGGTGCCGGGCATTTCCGTCACGTCCCGGGGCCACCTCCACCTCTGCTCCTATGGCGATATCTATCACGTTCCTGGGGAAGGGAACGTCACCAGAGAGCGGTGTCCGATTCAGGATTTCAGCATGCCGTCACGGGTCGCAGCAGAGGAGAACGACACCCTGCATTTCGTCTATCATTCGTTCGCGGAAGGCGCCCCTTACGATCAGGACTGCCTGAAATACGTTTCCAAGGGCCCGGGCGGGTGGGGCCGGCCTGAAATCATCGGAGCCCAGTATGCCGAACGGGTTCCGGACCTGTTTCTCACCCCTGCCGGCGAACTGTTCATCACGTGGGAGGATCCCGACGGCAACCTCCTCGTCACCCACCGCTTGCCATGAGGAGAATGCCTGTGTCACCGTCAAAAAGCCGCAAGAACGCCCTCACACGGGCAGCCCTTTCCCTCGTCACGCTTCTGAGCCTTTCCTGCCCGCCTCTTCCGGCCTCCCCCGACCAGGGGGCCGGCGGAGACTGGCGGATCGTCGATGCCCTCCACGCGTATGATGGGGATGATCTCGGCTGCCGGTATGAAAACGGCGTGGCCACGCTGAAACTCTGGGCGCCACGAGCCACGCGGGTCACGGTATTCCTGTATGACGGGGCCGACCAGACACGGCTGGGAGGACGACGCGAACTCATGCGGCAGCCCCGCGGGGTCTGGGCGGTCCGCCTCACTCCGGACGACGTTCCTGGCCTGGACAGCCTCCGCGGCTGTTTCTATCAGTATGAGGTGAAGAATCCCGGCCGTCCCGCCCGACGGGTGCTCGACCCGTATGCCCGATCGATGGCCGCAGGCACCGTGGACACCACGGGACGCAACGCCGGTTCGTCCGGCGACTTCGTCGGAAAGGCCGCCATCGTGAACCCCTCCGGCATCGGCGTCGACCCCGGCAAGTCTCATATCAACGGATATACCAAAAGGGAAGACGCGGTCATCTGGGAAATGCACGTACGCGACTTCACCTCCGACCCGAATCTCCAGAACAGCCTTTCGGCGCGCTGGGGCGGCTACCGGGCGTTCATCGAGAAACTGACATATATAAAATCTCTCGGGGTGACCCATATCCAGCTTCTGCCGGTTCAGGCCTGGTATTTCGGAGACGAATCGAGGACGGGAACCCGCGAGCTTCACTGGTCGACTGCCGGCAACGAGTATAACTGGGGGTATGATCCGCACAACTATTTCACGCCCGACGGGGCCTACTCCGAAAAGCCGTCAGACCCGGAGAGCCGGATCGCCGAGCTGAAGCAGCTCATCCGGGCGATCCACGAAGCGGGGATGGGAGTCATTCTCGACGTCGTCTACACGCACATGGCGAAAGCCGAGTTCCTCGACGATATCGTTCCCGGGTATTATTTTTTCCGGGATCCTTCGGGCAAGCCGCTCGGCGACTTCGGCAACAACCTCGCCACGAACCGGAGGATGGCGGAAAAACTGGTGGTCGATTCGGTGCAGCACTGGTTCCGTGAGTACGGGATCGACGGGATGCGGTGGGACATGATGGGGGACGCGACGGCCGAGGCCGTCCGGCACGCGTTCGATGCCGCCCGCCGGATCCATCCGCAGGCCCTGTTTCTCGGTGAGGGCTGGCGCACGTTCAAAGGACACATCGAGGATCCCGCCCTGCAGGGAAAAGCCGCCGATCAGGACTGGATGGACGACACCGACAGCGTCGGCGTCTTTTCCGACGAGTTCCGGAACGAGCTGAAATCCGGCTTCGGCTGCGAAGGGCAACCGATGTTCCTGACCGGGGGGCCCCGGGAGATCCGCCGGATCTTCGCCAATATCAAGGCGCAGCCGGGAAACACCCCGGCCGACGATCCCGGGGATATGGTTCAATATATTGCGGCGCACGACAATCTGCCGCTGTATGACGTCATCGCCCAGTCGATCCGCAAAGACCCCGATCTCCTCGTGAACGACCGTGAGATCCACCGGCGCATCAGGCTCGGCCACACGCTTCTGCTGACCGCCCAGGGAACGGTGTTCCTGCACGGCGGCCAGGAATACGGCCGCACCAACCAGTGGCGCGCGCCCGGGAAGCCGGAACAGAAGTTCCATGAACTGGCCGGCGCGGACGGAAAGCCGTTCCGGTTCCCCTTCTTCATCCATGATTCGTATGACTCGTCGGATGCGATCAACCGCTTCGACTGGGCGAAAGCGGAGGATATCGACCGGTTCCCGGAGAACGCCAAAACCCGGGCATACACCGCCGGCCTCATCGCCCTGCGTCGTTCGACGGACGCGTTCCGGCTCGGATCGCGGGAGCTCGTCGACCGGAACGTGCGTCTTCTCCCCGTTCCGGAAATCGGCGAAAAGGACCTGGTCATCGCCTACCGCTGCCGGGCGACGACCGGCGAGGCCTTCGACGTGTTCGTGAACGCCGACTCCCGGACCCGGCGGCTGAGCCTCGACTTCGACCCGACGGCCGGACAGATCGTTGCCCGATCGGGGACGGCACAGCTCTCCCGGTCCCGCATCATCCTCGCCCCCCTCTCGTGCCTCATCATCAGGCACCCTCGAGGCTCGAGATGAAAAAGCGCCGCCCCGAAGGGCGGCGCACAAGATGACGATTATTCGATTGTAACTATTATTTTTCGCCGAGGAGTTTTTCCATCTCGTCCATGACGGTGTTCATCTCCTTGATCGCCGCGTTGAACGGCTGGGAGGTGGTCATGTCGACGCCGGCGTCCTTCAGCAGGTCGATCGGGTATTTCGCGGAGCCGGAGGAGAGCATCTTCAGGTAGGCTTCGCGGGCCGTCGCCGCCGTCGCTTCCGAGCGCATGTTCGAAGCGATCAGGGAAGAGGCGGTGATGCTCGTTGCATACTGGTACACATAGAAATTGTAATAGAAGTGAGGAATGTAGGCCCACTCGATGCCGTACAGATCGTCGATGTGGCACACACCCTTCTCGTGACCGTAGTATTCCTTCAGGAGCTTCAGATACATCTCGGTCAGCTTCTCGCCGGTCAGCGGCTCGCCCTTCTCGGCCAGGTCGTGGATGGTCATCTCGAACTCGGCGAACAGGGTCTGGCGGAACAGCGTGGTGCGCAGGCCATCGAGGTAGCTTCCCAGCAGGAAGAGGCGGGTGGCCTTGTCGGTGGTCTTTTTGAGCATCAGGTGGAGGAGCAGGTTCTCGTTCAGCGTCGAGGCCACTTCCGCCACGAAGGTCTTGTAGTCGTGCGTCGCGTAGGGCTGGTTCTTGTCGGACAGATAGGTGTGGATCGAGTGACCGTACTCGTGGGCCAGCGTCGAGACTTCGTCATACAGACCGGTGAAGTTCTGGAGCTGGTAGGGATGGACGCCATAGGCGCCGGTGCTGTAGGCGCCGGACTTCTTGCCCGTCGTCGGAATGAAGTCGATCCAGCGGTTGTCGTAGCCGGTCTTCACGGCGGCAACGTATTCCTCGCCGAGCGGGGCGACGGCTTCGAGAACGAGCGCCATGGCCTCTTCGGGAGTGTATTTCAGCTCGACTTCCTTCACGATCGGCGCATAGAGATCTTCATAGCCGAGCCGCTCGACGTTCATGATGCGCTTGCGGAGCTTCAGATACCGGTGCAGGGTGGGCAGGTTCGCATGCACATCGGCAATCAGCTGCTTGTAGACGGCCACCGGCACGTTCGCGTCGAACAGGGCGGCTTCGAGGCAGCTGTTGTATTTGCGGATCTCCTTATTGAAGAGGTGGGTCTTCACATGGCCGCTGAGCGTGGTGCCGAGCGTGCGTTCGAACTTCTTGTAGCTCTTCCAGAAGGTGCGGAACACCTTCATCCGGTCATCGCGGTTCGCGGCGGCGCGGTAGTTGGTGTAGGCCGAGGCGTCAAGCCGGACGCGCTTGCCGTCCGAAAGAACGGTTTCGGGATACGGCATGTCGGCATTCGTGAAGATGCTGTAGGCGCTGCCGGGAGCATCACTCATCAGACTCGCCTGGGCGGCGACTTTCTCTTCGGCGGGCGACAGGGTGTGAGGCGCATAGCGCAGGATATCCTCGAGCCAGGGCTTGTAGGGCGCGAGTTTCGACTCGGCTGCGACGAACCCCATGACCTTCTCGGCGCCGATCGCGAGAATCTCGGGGCGCATGAACGAGATGGCCGAGGTGAATTTCACGGCCAGATCCGACGAGGTCTGCTCCATCTCGCGGGGCTTCGCCTCGCGGGTGTCTTCGTCACTGCGCATGCTGGCATAGGTCATCAACTGCACGAGGTCTCTGTCGAGACCCATGATGGTATCGAGAGCCGTATAGAACGATGCGGCATCCTTCCCCATCTTTCCCTGGAAATCCGCCATCTTCGGGATCCGGGCCGCGATATCCTTCGCTTTGACCGCCCACGCATCGTCGGTGGGGTACAGGTCAGCCGTGTTCCATTTCATCTTTTCGGGAACTTCCGACCGCTCCGTCGCCTCGAGAGCCGATCCCGCCAGCACGTTCACGGCCAGCAGAGGCAGAAAGAAATACGCCAGGTGTTTTTTCATGGTTGCTCCTTCTCCTTATGATTGTCGCAAAACATCCCCGACATCATAGATTCGGAGCCGTTCCGAGGCAACTTTTTTCGCGTCTGCCGCCGACTGGACAGCGGATGCCCCGATCCGCTAGACTCGGACGGCAACCCCAGAAATCGCCAGCAGGGACTACAAGCCAGCATCGGGAGGAATCCATGATCCAGGACAAGCATCCGCTGGGCAGCTTCGTGAAGGCCCTTTCGTTCGCTTCGGAAAAACACCGGAATCAGCGTCGCAAGGATGTCGAAGCCTCCCCATACATCAACCACCCGATCGCGCTCACCAACGTGCTCGTCAACGAAGGGAACGTGCGGGACGAAGCCGTTCTGCTCGCCGCCCTGCTCCATGACACCATCGAAGACACGGAAACGACGGCAGACGAGCTGCGGGAGCAGTTTGGCGAGGAAGTCAC
>DAOOQQ010000078.1:0-20969 GCA_035388825.1 Candidatus Ozemibacteraceae bacterium | reverse complement strand
CGGCTTCATCACGACCCCGCTCTGCCCGGTCGAGGATGAGAACGGCCGCATCAACTTCAAGAAGCTCGAGTACAAAGACGCCTACGACGAGGACCGGTTCATCATCGGCCAGCCCGACGTCCGGCTCGAATACGACCGCAAGACCGGCTATGGCCGCATCGTGAACGAGGTCGTCCCGGTCAAGTATTTCCGCGACGACTACGAGTTCGAGTTCGCCGATCGCCGGGAGGTCGAGTACGTGAAGTTCTCGCCCCTCCAGATGGTCAGCGTCGCCTCGGCTCTGATCCCCTTCCTCGAACACGATGACGCCAACCGCGCCCTGATGGGCACGAACATGCAGCGCCAGGCCGTTCCGCTGATCCAGACCGAGTCTCCGCTGGTCGGAACGGGCCTCGAGTTCCGCGCTGCCCACGACTCGGGCGCCATGGTGCTTGCCCGCAGCGCCGGCACCGTCGAGTACATCGACGCGAACGAGATCCGCATCCGCCGCGCCAGCCGCCGCAAGGACGATGAAAAGATCGCCCTCACCGAGCAGGCGTTCCGCAAGAACCAGGGCCGCAAGATCATGGACACGATCGTCGATCCGCTCACCGGCGAGATCATCATCGAAGCCGGCCAGCCCCTCGACATCACCTACCTCACGAAACTCTCCTCCCTCTGCCCCGAGGTCCGGCTGCAGCAGGAATCGACCGACACCTACCGGCTCCAGAAGTTCATGCGCTCCAACCAGGGCACCTGCATCAACCAGAAGCCTTCCGTGAAGATCGGCGACAAGGTCCGCCCCGGCGACGTCATCGCCGACGGTCCGGCGACCGCGAAGGGCGAACTGGCCCTTGGTCGCAACGTCCTGGTCGCGTTCATGCCCTGGGAAGGCTACAACTTCGAAGACGCCATCATCCTCTCCGAGCGCCTGGTGAAGGACGACGTGTTCACTTCGATCCATATCGAAGAGTATGAAATCGACGCCCGCGACACCAAGCTCGGGCCGGAAGAAATCACCCGCGACATCCCGAACGTCGGCGAGGACGCCCTCAAGAACCTCGACGAGGAAGGCATCATCCGCATCGGCGCCGAAGTCGAGTCCGGCGATATCCTCGTCGGCAAGGTCACCCCGAAGGGCGAGACCGAGCTGACCGCCGAGGACAAGCTGCTCCGCGCGATCTTCGGCGAAAAGGCCCGCGAGGTTCGCAACACCTCTCTCACCGTCCCGCACGGCGAGAAGGGCAAGATCGTCGATGTCATGGTGTTCTCGCGCGACAACGGCGACGAACTCCAGTATGGCGTGAACAAGCTGGTCCGCGCGTTCGTCGCGCAGAAGCGCAAGATCACGGTCGGCGACAAGATGGCCGGACGGCACGGCAACAAGGGGGTCATTTCCCGCATCGTGCCGGTCGAGGACATGCCGTATCTGGCCGATGGCCGCTCGATCGACATCATCCTCAACCCCCTGGGCGTTCCCTCCCGCATGAACGTCGGACAGGTTCTCGAAACGCACCTCGGCTGGGCTGCCGAAAAGCTCAACAAGTGCTACGGCACCTCGATCTTCAATGCCGGCCGTGCGCTCAAGAACGAAGACTACGTCATGAACGAGCTGAAGAAGGCGTATGACAACGATCCGCACCACCTGGTCGACCAGGAGGGCAAGGCGCAGCTGTTCGACGGCCGCACCGGCGATCCCTTCCACAAGCCGATCATGGTCGGTATGATCTACATCCTCAAGCTGGCCCACCTGGTCGACGACAAGATGCACGCCCGCTCCACGGGCCCGTACAGCCTCGTCACCCAGCAGCCCCTCGGCGGCAAGGCCCAGTTCGGCGGCCAGCGCTTCGGAGAAATGGAAGTGTGGGCCCTCGAAGCCTACGGCGCCGCGCACGTCCTGCAGGAGCTGCTGACGGTCAAGTCCGATGACGTGGAAGGCCGCGTCCAGGTATACGAAACGATCATCAAGGGCAAGAACATCATGAAGCCCGGCATCCCGGAATCCTTCAAGGTCGTCGTCTCCGAGCTCCAGAGCCTCGGTCTCCAGGTCGACCTGAAGAAGGGCACCAGCGGCGTCTCCCTCAGCGAGGGCGGCGAACGTCCGTTGCTGATGCAGGAAGCCGAAGGCGACGACTGGGAAGACGAGGCCGAACGTGAAGAGGCCGAGGACATCGACGATGTCGGCGCCGAAAGCGACGACGATGACGACGATGACGACCGGTCCGAAGACGACGACATCGAAGGCGAGTAATTCGAACATTCCTGGTCAGGCGAGCGAATAAAGGAGAATCTGCCCAATGTTGGAAATGGATAAATTTGATGCCCTTCAGATCAGCATTGCGTCCCCGGAAAAAATCCGGTCCTGGTCGTATGGCGAAGTAAAGAAGCCTGAGACCATCAACTACCGGACCCACAAGCCGGAGCGTGACGGCCTGTTCTGCGAGCGCATCTTCGGTCCCCAGAAAGATTGGGAATGTTTCTGCGGCAAATACAAGAGCATCCGCTATCGCGGCATCATCTGCGAGCGTTGTAACGTCGAGATCACCAAAGCCGCCGTGCGCCGCGAGCGCATGGGCCACATCCAGCTCGTGACCCCGGTCGGCCACATCTGGTATTCGAAGGGCAGCCCGAACTACATCGCCCTGCTGCTCGACATCACCGCCCGCGACCTCGAGAAGGTGTTGTATTTCCAGAGCTATATCGTGATCGACCCGGGCAACCTGCCCCTTTCGAAGAAGCAGCTGCTCTCCGAGGAAGGCACCGGCGGCGAAATGGGCTTCCGTGAACTGCGCGAGAAATACGGCGACATGTTCACCGCCAAGATGGGCGCCGAGGCCATCAAAGAACTCCTGGCCGAGGTCGATCTGAAGAAACTCGAAGTGGAACTGGCCAGCCAGCTCAAGACCTCGACGGGAACCAAGCGCGCCCACCTGCTCAAGCGCATGGAGCTCGTGAAGTGGTTTGCCGGCTCGATCAGCCGCCCCGAGTGGATGATCCTCGAAGTCATCCCGGTCATTCCGCCCGACCTGCGGCCGATGGTGCAGCTCGACGGCGGCCGGTTCGCCACCAGCGATCTGAATGACCTGTACCGCCGCGTCATCAACCGCAACAACCGCCTCAAGCGCCTCGTCAAGCTCCAGGCCCCCGACATCATCATCAAGAACGAGAAGCGCATGCTGCAGGAAGCCGTCAACGCCCTGATCGACAACGGCCGCCGCGGCAAGCTGGTGACCGGTCCGAACAACCGCCCCCTCAAGTCCCTCACCGACATGCTCAAGGGCAAGCAGGGCCGCTTCCGCCAGAACCTCCTCGGCAAGCGCGTCGACTACTCCGGCCGCTCGGTCATCGTCGTCGGTCCGAACCTCAAGACGCACCAGGCCGGTCTGCCCAAGAAGATGGCCCTCGAGCTGTTCAAGCCGTTCGTCATGCACCGGCTCGTCCAGAAGGGGATTGCCCACAACATCAAGAGCGCCAAGAAGATGATCGAGCGCGAAAAGTTCGAAGTGTGGGATGTCCTCGAGGATGTCATCCGGCATCATCCGATCCTGCTGAACCGCGCTCCGACCCTGCACCGCCTCGGCATCCAGGCGTTCGAGCCGGTCCTGATCGAGGGCAAGGCCATCCAGATCCATCCCCTGGTCTGCACCGCGTACAACGCCGACTTCGACGGTGACCAGATGGCCGTCCACGTGCCGCTGCTGCTCGATGCCCAGATCGAAGCCCGGATGCTGATGCTTTCCAGTAACAACATCCTCAAGCCGGCCGACGGCCGCCCGATCTGCCATCCGACGCAGGATATGACGATCGGCCTGTTCTACCTGACGATCGAGAAGCCCGAGTATGCCTGCCCGCATTATCCGACCATGGAGATCCGGCGCGAGAAGGGTACCTCCTGGGAGAAGCTTCTCCTCAACCCGGGCCGGCCTTTCAGCCTGCGCCTGGCCGAAGAGCTGAAGGATGGGGACAAGACGGTCCTCGAAGCAGGCGCGATCATCGATTCGAAGGAGATCGCCGAAAAGATCGAGAAGCTCGACGTCGATGCGATCCGGGTGTTCAACGCACCGGTGTTCTTCAGCACGGCCGAGGCCATGAACGCCGCTTCGACCTGCCATGAGAGCCAGTTCAATCTCCAGTATCCGATCTACATCCATCGCAGCGCCTTCCCGGCTGAAAAGATTGACACCGTCCTCGGGAAGACGGATGCCAAGGGCAAGACCGGGAATTACCTGCGCACCACGATCGGCCGCGTCATCTTCAACGACGCTCTGCCGAAGCTGTTCCCGTTCCAGAACGTCCAGGTGAAGAAGGAAACCGTCAGCAACCTGATCAAGCGCCTGTTCATCGAGTTCCCGCTCGATGTGGTCGGCGTCACTCTCGATCAGCTCAAGGCTCTCGGCTTCAAATACGCCACCTGGTCCGGTCTCACCATCTCGATCGTCGACATGGTCAACCCGCCCAAGAAGAAAGAGATTCTCGACCAGGCCGACAAGAAGGCCGAGAAGGTCCGCGAGCGGTTCGACAAGGGCGAGATCAGCCGCGACGAACGCAAGCAGGCCGAAGTCAACATCTGGACGAAGGCCACGGAAGACGTTTCCGACGATCTGCTCCAGACCTTCGAATCGACAGCCAACATCGGCGAGTTCAACCCGGTCTACATGATGGCGTTCTCTGGAGCCCGCGGTAACATGCAGCAGATCCGTCAGCTGGCAGCCATGCGCGGTCTGATGTCGAATCCGCGCGGCGACATTCTTGCCTTCCCGATCAAATCGAACTTCCGCGAAGGCCTGAACCAGTCGGAATACTTCATCTCGACATACGGCGCCCGCAAGGGTCTGGTCGATACGGCTCTGCGCACCGCCGACTCGGGATACCTCACCCGCCGTCTCGTCGACGTTGCCCAGGACGTCGTCATCACGATTCTCGACTGCCGCACCAGCCATGGCATCGAGATCGGGCCGATCCGGCAGAACCGCACGTCGAACAACATCATGGTCGACGACATCATGGTTCCGCTCCGGTATCGCCTGGCCGGCCGTGTGCTCGCGAAGGCGATCTGCCATCCGGTGACGAACGAGGTCCTGACGTTCGAACTCGCCGGCGAGCAGGTCAAGCTCGAGGGCGGCCTGTACTGCACCGACGAGATCGCCGCCGAGCTCGAAAACCACGTCGAGTTCATGGTGCCGCTGGCGAAGGTGAAGCCGGGTATGATCGTGGCCGAGCAGGTCATCGATCCGAAGACCAACCGCATCATCCTCCGGCCCGATCGGCCGATCAACGAGTACGTTCTGCGCCGCATCGAGGATTCGCCGATTTCCGAGCTCAAGATCCGCTCGCACATCTCGATCCGCTCGCCTCTCACCTGCCGCGCCAAGAGCGGTATCTGTCAGGCCTGCTACGGCGCCGATCTTGCGACCGGGCGGCTGGTCGACGTCGGTGAGGCGGTCGGCATCATCGCGGCCCAGTCGATCGGCGAACCCGGCACGCAGCTCACGATGCGCACGTTCCACCTTGGCGGCGTCGCTCTTGCCCAGCGCTCGTTCGTGAAGTCCCGCACGGCCGGTGTGGCGAAGTTCGACACCCTGCGCCTGGCCAAGGTTTCTGACCGCACGAAGTTCGAGATCGGCTCGGGCACCGAGACGTTCGACAAGACCGAGTTCGGCAGCAACATCCGCACCGTCGTCGTCGGCGGCCACCTGACCGTCGAAGGCAAGGGGAACCGCAAGGACCGGCTGCACATTCCGGTCGGCGCCGAGATGCGCATCGAGAACGGCGACAAGGTCAGCCCCGGCAAGCCGGTCGCCGAGTACAACCCGAACAACGTCGTTTCCGGATACACAGGCGAAGTCGTGTTCGAGGACGTCGAAGTGAAGGACGGCATGGTCGTCTCCGAGAACGCGGTGATCCGCATTCTCACCCAGCAGTTCGACGCCGAGCGGAAAGACTTCATCATCGAGGATTACAAGATCCCGCAGGGCTCGACGCTCAAGGTCGAGGACAACGAGATCATCCACGCCGGCAACGTCCTGGCCGAAATGTCTGCCGAACAGCACGCCGCCATCGCTCGCATCGACGGCACCGCGCGGTTCGAGAACATCCGCGTCAAGAACAAGCAGGTCATCAGTGACAACGGCATGCTCTTCCTCTACCCCGACGACGCCAAGAAGGGCGAGGTGAAGGAGTATCCGCTGCCGAAGGGCGTGAAGGAAGCCAAAGACATCTCGCTCAAGACGGGCGGCATGATCCTGAACGTGAAGAACGGCGATTCCGTGCAGCCTGGCGAGCGGCTCCTGTCGGTCGTTTCCGAGATGGACGGCATCTGCACGATCAGCAGCAACGGAACGCAGATCAATATCTCGCGCGATGTGGTTGAGGAGTATGAGTTCAAGGGCGAGATGGCCGCGGCCATCGACGAGAAGAACAAGTGCCTCAGCCTGATCGCCCCGATCTCGGGCGTCGTGCGCGTGATCAACGAGAAGAGCGCTGCGAACAAGACGCTCGACCGCAAGCGCGTGATCGTCAAGAACGAGATCGAGTATCTCGTCCCCCGTGGCGTCATCCTGCGGCCGAAGGAGAACTGCAAGGTTCCGAACGGCCAGGATGTCAACGAGGGAAGTGAGCTGACCACGAAGCTGGTCGTGCAGGCCGAGATCGACGGCGTTGCCGAGATCATCCGCACCAGCGGCGAGCGGCGTGTCAACCTGATCAGCGACGACATGTCGCTGATCAAGTCGGCCACTCTTGCCCGCGAGCTGGTGAACCGCGACACCGACGTGGTGCTCGCCGCTTCCGGGACGGTCATCGACGAGGATCTGCTGCAGATCATCGACGACAACCGCGACGGCATCCGCGAGGTGTACATCACGGCCGGCGAGCAGGAAGCCGTGAACGTGAAGGGGACCGACCAGGTCCAGACCTACCCGGTGCCTCAGGGCGGCAACATCGTCGTCGAGGACGGACAGCTGGTCAAGGCCGGCGACAAGCTCGTCACCGACATCGACCCGATCGTCAGCGAGATCACCGGCAAGGTGAATTATATCTACGGATATAACAAGGTCATCTGCGAGGAGATCATCGAGAAGATCCTGGTCTACTCCGGTGTCGAGTTCAGCTTCCCCGCGTCTCTGGCGCTCAAGTTCCCGCGCACCGTGGTGAAGGACGGCGAGCTCACGATCGTGCCGATCCCGTTCGAAAGCTACGAGTCGATGTCGGCCGAGGAGGCCGGCGGCGGCGAGGGCATCCGGATCCATCAGCGCGTGACCCGCGAGAAGAAGTACAAGATCACGAAGGAGATGGCCACGGCCCTCTCGGTCCTGGTGAAGGATGGCGAGCATGTGCGCGAAGGCCAGACTCTTGCTGCAATGACGGCGAGCAACAAGGGCGTCGCGATGCTCGAGCGCAAGGTCTCGAAGGAAGGCAAGTCGAAGAGCACGATCGAGCGCATCATCGTTCAGCCCGGTGAGGCTCACCAGATCCTCGACGGCGCCGAGCTGCGCATCGAGGACGGCGACAAGGTCAAGAAGGGCGAGATTCTCGCCAAGTGGGGCCTGGCTCTCCGGAAAACGACGGACATCATCCAGGGTCTGCCGCGCGTCGCCGAGCTGTTCGAAGTCCGGCGTCCGAAGAAGGAAGCCGTTCTCGCCGAAGAGTCGGGTGTGGTCAACGTCACCGGCAACTCGATCACCATCAAGGATCCGGTGACCGGCGTCGAGAAACCCGTCCGCGTCCAGTATGGCGTCACGGGTCTGGTCGTCCACGACGGCGAGTACATCGAAGCCGGCGACTCGATGACGGACGGCAAGGTGTTCCCGAAGAAGCTGGTCAAGGTCGTCGGTCTGCCGGTCGTGCGCCGGTATCTGATGGACGAGATCCAGCGCGTGTACCGCGACCAGGGCGTCAGCATCAACGACAAGCACATCGAGATCATCGTGCGCCAGATGCTGCGCAAGGTCGTGATCACGGATCCGGGTGACTCCGAGTTCCTGCCCAACGAAACGATCCACGTGAAGAACTTCGAGGAGCGGGTGCATGTCCTGAACCAGGGCAAGAAGCGGCCGCCGATGGGGTACCCGATGATCCAGGGGATCACGAAGGCCTCACTGACGACGGACAGCTTCATCTCTGCCGCATCGTTCCAGGAGACGACCCGCGTTCTCACGAAGGCCGCCATCAAGTCCAAGGTGGACTGCCTGCGCGGTCTGAAGGAGAACCTGATCATCGGCAAGCTGATTCCCGCCGGCACCGGGATCTCGGCGTTCAAGAACATCAGCTTCAAGAACCTGCCGGTCGAGATCGAGAAGGTCGAGACGCCATCGGACGAGCTGTTCCCGACCGACTCCACCGAAAAGCGGGACCAGGAGATCAGCAACCTGGAATCCGAGCTGTTCATCACGACCACCGAAAAGGAAGAAACCAGGGACGAAGATTGACGTTCGTACATGGTCACAGCGGGCCCGCATTCGTGCGGGTCCGCTGTTTTCCTGTCCGGGGTACGGCGGGCGGTGTACAGCTGGAAATGCCCATCCGTTGCGAGATCGCGCGGCGCCCGGCTCGGGGCGGGGCGGATGAAGGGGCGGGGGAGCGAAAAAGAGCATTGACATGCCCCTGAAGGTGTGATAATATCAGGACTTACCTCCACGAATAGTGGAGAAATCATCGGTTTCTCGGGTAAAAACTGGGAAATACATTCAAAGGAAGGTGTTCAACGTGCCGACCATCAACCAACTCATCCGGAAGGCGCGGCAGGCTGTGCGTTACAAGTCATCGTCGCCGGCCCTGTCCTGTTGTCCGCAGCGGCGCGGCGTCTGCACCGTCGTCAAGACCACGACGCCCAAGAAGCCGAACTCCGCTCTGCGCAAAATCGCCCGCGTCCGCCTCACGAACAAGGTGGAAGTGACGGCGTATATCCCCGGCATCGGTCACAATCTGCAGGAGCACTCCGTCGTGATGATCCGCGGCGGCCGCGTCAAGGATCTCCCTGGCGTTCGCTACCACATCATCCGCGGAACTCTCGACTGCGCCGGCGTTGCGAATCGCAAGCAGGCTCGTTCGAAATACGGCGCCAAGCGGCCCAAGAAGTAAGGAGAACAGAAGATGCCTCGTCGTGGACATGTCGTCAAACGTGATTTGACGCCTGATTCCGTCTACAACTCCAAGCTCGTTACCCGTTTCATCAACAACCTGATGGAGCGCGGCAAGCGCAGTATCGCCACCCGCATTTTCTACACCGCCGTCGAGAAGCTCTCCAAGAACAACAACAACGAGAATCCTCTCGAGCTGTTCAAGAAGACGATCGATATGGCGAAGCCCATCGTCGAGGTTCGCAGCAAGCGCATCGGCGGCGCCAACTACCAGGTGCCGGTCGAAGTGAAGCAGGACCGCGCGATCGCTCTCGCTTTCCGGTGGATCCTCGGCTTCAGCCGGGCCCGCAAGGAAAAGTCGATGGCCGACCGTCTTGCCGGCGAGTTCAGCGAAATCGTCAAGAACACCGGCGCGACGATGAAGAAACGTGACGAAGTGCACCGCATGGCCGAAGCCAACAAGGCGTTCGCCCATTACCGCGTGTGATTCGCTGTTGGTGAGGCCGCCGCTCCGGCCGAAGGAACCCTGTCATGACCGCTCGTGAAGCTATGAAGAAAGTGCGCAACATCGGCATCATCGCCCACATTGATGCCGGCAAGACGACCACGTCGGAGCGCATCATCTACTACACGGGCAGGAGTTACAAGATGGGGGAGGTCCATGAGGGCACAGCCACCATGGACTGGATGGTCCAGGAGCAGGAGCGCGGCATCACCATCACGAGCGCCGCCACCAAGTGTCGGTGGCAGGATTGCGACATCAATATTATAGACACACCCGGGCACGTGGATTTCACCGCCGAAGTCGAGCGGTCGCTGCGTGTGCTGGACGGTGGTGTCGTGGTGTTCTGCGCCGTCGCGGGCGTACAACCGCAGTCCGAAACCGTGTGGCGACAGGCGAATAAATACGGCGTTCCGCGCATTGCGTTCGTCAACAAGATGGATCGCGTCGGCGCCTGCTTCAGCCGCGTCGTGAAGCAGATCAAGGAACGCCTGCTGGCCCGCCCCGTGCCGATCGTGATCCCCATCGGCGCCGAGGACAAGTTCGTCGGTCATATCGATCTGATCGAAATGGCGGCTCATGTCTGGCCCGAGGGGTCGGAGAAGCTCGGCACCAAGTTCGAGGTTCAGCCGATTCCCGAGGCGATGAAGCAGCAGGCCGAAGAGGCCCGGGGCTTCCTCCTCGAGAGTCTTTCGACCTACAACGACGAGATCCTCGAGAAGTATCTCGAAGATCAGCCGATCGATCCGGCGATCATCAAGGCCACGCTCCGCGAGGCGACCGTGAAGAACAAGCTGATTCCGGTCATCTGCGGTTCGGCGTTCAAGAACAAGGGTGTCCAGGCCCTGCTCGATGCCGTCGTTGATTATCTCCCGTCTCCGCTCGACATTCCGGCCGCGACCGGCACGGACCCCAAGACCGGCGAGACCGTCGAGGTTCCGGCCGATCCCGAGGCGCCGTTCGCCGCTCTCGTGTTCAAGATCATGACGGATCCCCACATCGGCAAGCTGGTTTATCTGCGGGTTTATTCCGGCACGCTCGATGCGGGCACCCAGGTCGTGAACGTGACCCGGAGCCAGAAGGACCGGATCGGCCGCCTGCTCCAGATGCACGCCAACCAGCGCCAGGACCTCACGTCCATCAAGGCAGGAGACATTGCCGCGGTCGTCGGGCTGAAGCGGGTCGGCACGGGCGACACCATCGCGACCGGGGATTATCAGATCCTGATGGAGTCGATCAAGTTCCCTGAGACGGTTATATCGGTTGCTATCGAACCCAAGACCCAGGCGGATCTCGCCAAGCTCGGCATGGTTCTCAATTCTCTCATGGAAGAGGACCCGACGTTCAAGGCGAAGATCGACCAGGATACGGGCCAGACGATCATTGCGGGCATGGGCGAGCTCCATCTCGAGATCATCGTCGACCGCATCATCCGCGAGTTCAAAGTCCAGGCCTCGGTCGGCAGACCTCAGGTCGCCTACAAGGAAGGCATCCGCCGTTCCTCGAAGGGCGAGTGCCGGTATGTCAAGCAGACGGGCGGTCGGGGCCAGTATGGCCACGTCGTCCTGACGATCGAGCCGGTCGAGCGCGGCAAGGGCTTCGAGTTCATCAACGCGACGGTTGGCGGCGTGATTCCCCGCGAATACATCAAGGGAGTCGAGCAGGGCGTGAAGGATGCGCTGGCTGACGGCGTGATCGCGGGATTCCCGATGGTCGACGTGAAGGCCTCGCTGATCGACGGTTCGTATCACGCGGTCGACAGTTCGGATCTCGCGTTCCGTAACGCAGCCTTCGAAGCGACGAAGGATGCACTCATGAAGGCCTCGCCGGTCCTTCTCGAGCCGTTCATGAAGGTCGAGATCGAAACGCCCGACCAGTATATGGGCGACATCATCGGCAACATCAATGCGCGGCGCGGCAAGGTGCTCAACGTCGAGATGCGTGAGGATATCCGTGTCATCGACTGCCAGGCTCCCCTGTCGGACATGTTCGGATACTCGACGCAGCTGCGGTCGCTTTCGCAGGGTCGCGCCACCTTCACGATGGAAATTTCCCACTACGATGTCGTTCCCGATTCCGTTGCAGAGAAGATTCTCGGCATGTCGGGGCGGCGGACGCCGCAACAGATGGCGGCAGGTTGATTTTTCTGATATAATGTAATTTCTCACCCACGGTTTTACGTCGGAAACATATCCAAGGAGGATATCACGATATGGCCAAGCAAAAGATGCGGCTGTCCCTGAAGGCGTTCGATCATCGCCTTCTGGACCAGTCGGTCGCACGGATCTGCGACACGGTTCGCCGCACCGGGACCCGGATCTCCGGCCCCATCCCGATGCCCACCGAGATTCGCAAGTATACGGTCCTGCGGTCGCCCTTCGTTAACAAGGATTCGCGCGAGCAGTTCGAGATGCGCATTCACAAGCGCAACATCGACCTGTACAGTCCGTCCTCCCAGACGGTCGATTCTCTGATGAACATGGACCTGCCCTCGGGCGTCAACATCGAGATCAAGATGCTGTAATTCCTGAGGAAAAGGAGGAAAGCAATGGGCGTCAAGGCAATATTGGGAACCAAGCTGGGTATGACCCAGATTTTCACGGATAATGGTGATGTCGTTCCGGTGACCGTCATCAGTGCCGGTCCCTGCACCATCATCCGCAAGGGTGAGAAGAACGTTCAGGTCGGGTATCGCGAGATTCGCAAGGAAGCGGTGGCCCGCCTGCTGAACAAGCCGCTGCGCGGCATGTTCGAGAAGGCCTCGGTGAAGCCGTTCCGGTTCGTTCGCAGCCTGCCTGCGGATGAGATCGAGGCGATCATGCCGAACACCGAGATCAACGTTTCGATGTTCAAGGAAGGCGAGACCGTGCACGTGACCGGCACCAGCAAGGGCAAGGGCTTTGCGGGCGCGATGGAACGCCACCATTTCAACGGCCAGCCGAACACCCACGGTGCTTCGGACCGCCAGCGCTGCACCGGCTCGACGGGTTCTGGCCAGGAAGCCAGCCGCACCTGGAAGGGCAAGCGCCTTCCCGGTCAGCTCGGTAATGTCCGCCGCACGGTGAAGGGCCTGAAGATCGTGAAGGTCGACGAGCAGAAGAACCTGCTGCTGGTCCGGGGTTCGATTCCCGGCGCGAGCAACGGTCTCGTCATCATCCGGCGCGCGCAGTAACGGAGGACACAATGGAAGCCAAATTGTACAACATGCAGGGGACGTCGGCGGGCTCCGTCACACTGAGCGATGCCGTGTTCGCCAACAAGTCGCATCCCCAGACCATCAATGACGTCGTGAAGGCCCAGCTCAACAACGAGCGCCAGGGCACTGTGAACACGAAGACCCGCAGCGAAGTCAGCGGCGGTGGACGCAAGCCGTGGCGCCAGAAGGGCACCGCCCGCGCCCGCGCGGGCAGCACCCGCTCTCCGCTGTGGCCCGGTGGCGGCTGCACGTTCGGCCCCCGGCCGCACGCGTTCGACATCCGCCCCACCCGCAAGACCGTTGATCGCGCTCTCTGCGGCGTTCTCACAGAGCTGGCCGCCAATGACCGCGTCCGGATCGTGAAGGGCCTGACGTTCGACAGCGGCAAGACCGCCGATGTCGTGAAGTTCATGGAGAGCCACAAGATCGAGAACACGTTGTTCGTCGTCGCCGAGATGACGGAAGCGACCCGCCGCGCCGTCCGGAACATGCAGAACGTGAAGGCCGTGACGCCGCTGCAGATGAATGTGGTCGATCTGCTCAAATACGGGCATGTCGCGATCAGCGATGCGGCCCTCAAGACCCTCGAGGAGGCGCTGAACAAATGAAGACCCCCCAGGACGTCATTTTGCAGCCCATCGTCTCTGAGAAGAGCTACGATCGCATGGGCGAGAAGATTTACCAGTTCCGCGTCGCCAAAAGCGCCAACAAGAACCAGATCAAGGACGCTGTCGAAGCGCTGTTCAAGGTTCGTGTGGAGCAGGTGAACACCGTGAATGTGCATCCCAAGGCCAAGCGCCGTGGGACCACCACGGGATTCACGTCCTCCTGGAAGAAGGCTGTCGTGAAGCTGAATCCGGCTGACTCGATCTCCTTCTTCGAAGGAATCGCCTGACGGCGGACGAGGAAGAGGAGCCAACAATGAGCATCAAGACGTATCGCCCGATGACCCCGTCCCGCCGCGTGATGGAAGGCTACGGGTTCGAAGAGATCACCACGGACAAGCCTTACAAGCCGCTGACCGAGCGGCTCGAGAAGGCAGCCGGCCGCAACCACCATGGTCACGTGACCCAGCGTCACCGGGGCGGCGGCAGCAAGCGGTTCTACCGCATCATTGACTTCAAGCGCAACAAGGACGGGATTCCCGGCCGGGTCGAGACGATCGAGTACGATCCGAACCGCTCTTCCCGCATTGCGCTGATCAGCTACAAGGATGGCGAGAAGCGGTATATCATCGCCCCCGAAGGCCTCAAGGTCGGCCAGATCATCGAGAACGGCAAGCACGCGGATATCGTTCTGGGCAACTGCCTTCAGCTGCGTGACATCCCCCTCGGCTCGACGATCCACCACATCGAGATGAAGCCCGGCAAGGGCGCCCAGATTGCCCGCACGGCCGGCGCCCACTGCCAGCTCGCCGGCAAGGAAGGCAGCTTCGCCCAGGTCGTGATGCCCTCCGGCGAAATGCGCCGCATTCCGCTGGAATGCCGCGCCGTCATCGGGACGGTCGGCAACCAGGATCACATGAACATCGGCATGGGCAAGGCCGGTCGCAATCGCTGGAAGGGCTGGCGGCCGTTCGTTCGCGGCGCCGTCATGAACCCCTGCGATCACCCGCACGGCGGCGGTGAAGGCAAGAACAGCCGCGGTCGCGTTCCGGTGTCCCTGTGGGGCCAGCCCGCGAAGGGCATGAAGACCCGCAAGCGCAAGAACGCCTCCAACAAGTACATCATCTCTCGCCGGAAGAAATAAGGGAGTACGACCATGAGCAAGAAGCCCCCGTTTGTCGAAGAACGCCTGATGAAGCGCATCGAGGCCATGAACCGGGCCAATGAAAAGCGGCAGATCCGGACCTGGTCCCGCACTTCCACCGTCTATCCGACCATGGTCGGACACACCATCGCCGTTCACAACGGCCGCAAGCACGTTCCGGTGTTCATCACCGAGAACATGGTCGGCCACAAGCTCGGCGAGTTCGCCGCCACCCGCACGTTCAAGAGTCACTCGTCCGGCGAGAAGGCTGCGGCCCCGAAGTAAAGGAGATCCACAGACATGTTGCGAATTGTCGGAGTCACGATTCCAGATAACGTCGACGTCTTCAGCGGCATGCGCATGATCAAGGGGCTGGACACCAAGAACAGCCACGCGAAGATCGAGCGCATCCTCACCCAGGCGGGCCTGTATTCCAAGAAGCAGGAAGTCAGCCATCCGCACGGGAACGAGAAAGACGTCAAGATCCGCTACGTCAAAGAGTATCCGCTGGTCGGCAAGCTCACCTGGGCCGAGAAGAAGCGTCTGATCGACCTGGTCGACATGCCCCGCGCCCGCATCAGCAATGTCCGCATCAGCCCGCGCAAGCTGCGGCTGGTTGCCGACGAGATCCGCGGCAAGAGCGTCGACGAGGCGCTCGGCATCCTGAGCTTCATGCCCAAGGGTGGCGCCCCGATCCTGAAGAAGCTGCTCGAGTCCGCGATCGCCAATGCGAGCAACAACCACGAGCTGAAGGCCGACAACCTGTTCGTCGCCAAGGTTCTGGTGGACGGCGGCCCGACGATGCGCCGGTTCATGGCCCGCGCCCGCGGCCGCGCCTGCCGCATCCGCAAGCGGACGGCCCATGCCATCATCGTCCTTCGCGAGAAGGTCGAGATGAACAAGATCATCAAGGCCACGCAGGCTGCCGCCGCCAAGGAAACCAAGGCTGCCGAAGCCGGTGAGAAGAAGGCCAAGTCGACCAAGTCGGCCGGAACGAAGACCGCCGCCAAGGCCAAGACCCCGAAGACCCCGAAGGCCCAGGGAGGGAACTGACAATGGGACAGAAAATCAATCCTATCAGCATCCGGCTCGGCATCACCCGCACCTGGGACTCCAGGTGGTTCGCCAAGCGCAGTGATTATGCGAACTTCCTCCACGAGGATGTGAAGATCCGCAACTTCATCGACAAGAAGCAGTTCCCCCGCGAAGGGATCGGCCGCATCGAGATCGAGCGCAAGTCGAACACCAAGGTGAAGGTCACGATCTTCACGGCGAAGCCCGGCGTCATCATCGGCCGCGGCGGCGAGCGCGTCGAGATCCTGAAGAAGGACCTCGAGAAGCTCACCGGCAAGTCGGTGTTCCTGGCCATCCAGGAAATCAAGCATCCCGACTCGGATGCGAAGCTGATTGCCGAGAACGTCGCGATGCAGCTCGAGAAGCGCATTTCGCACCGCCGCGCGATGCGCCAGGTGATCGGCCGCTGCCTGCGCTCCGGCGCGGAAGGCATCAAGATCACGTGTTCGGGCCGCCTCGGCGGCGCTGAAATCAGCCGCGTGGAATGGGTTCGCGAAGGCCGCGTGCCTCTGCACACCCTGCGTGCCGACATCGATTACGCCACCGAGACCGCCATCACCACCTTCGGGTGCGTGGGTGTCAAGGTGTGGGTGTTCAAGGGCGAGAAGCTTGGCCGGACTGCTCCGGTTGACGCCGCACCGGCCCGCGAGAACACGTTCTGAGTCGACGAAGGAGCTGAAGAACCATGTTGATCCCGGCTCGTACGAAGTACCGCAAGCAACAGCGCGGCCGCATGCGCGGCATGAGCAAGGGCGGAAGCTATCTGGCGTTCGGCACGTTCGGCCTGCAGGCCCTCGAGTGCTGCTGGATGACCGCTGCCCAGATCGAAGCGGCCCGCAAGGTCATCACCCGCACCGTCAAGCGCGGGGGCAAGATGTGGATCCGCGTATTCCCCGACAAGCCGGTTTCGAAGAAACCTCTCGAAACCCGCATGGGTAAGGGAAAAGGCGCCCCCGAATTCTGGGTTGCCGTCGTGAAGCCCGGCCGCATCCTGTTCGAACTTGAAGGCGTTCCCGCCGATATCGCCATCGAAGCGATGTCCCAGGCTGCCCACAAGCTGCCGATCCGCACGCATGTCGTGTCAGCCCATCAGTAAGTGAAAAGGTGATACCATGAAGAACCGTGAAGATTTCACCCAGCTCAGCGAGCATGAACTCGAGGAAAAGTACCGGCATTTCAAGGAAGAGCTGTTCAACCTGCGCTTCCAGGTCGTGACGGGCCAGCTGGCCAATCCGTCCCGCATCAAGCTCGTGCGGCGCAACATCGCCCGCGTGCAGACCGCCATCAACAAGATCCGCGTCGAAGCGATCAAGAAGCAGCTTGCCGATGAGTACCAGAAGATGCTCACCAGCAAGGGCATCGAATCCCGCTCCCACACGCTGGCCGAGAAGGTTACCCTGCTCAAGCAGACGCTGTCGGGCAAGGCGAACCAGGTGAAGCGCGAGATCCGCGCCGACGTCGATCAGAAGGTGTGCGAGCTGATCAAGAGCATCCGCGGCAAGCTGTCCGAGCGGATCAAGACCAGCCGCGGGGCGAAGGACGAAGCCGCGCTGCGCGCTTCCAGTCAGCGTCTCCGGAACGAGAACTTCCAGATGCGGAAGAAGTTCCTTGACAAACTCGTTTCCTTGGGGTTAAATGAAGCTTCTCAAATCGCCTCTCTCAAGGAAACCAAGCGCACGAAGCTGAACGAACTCGAGCGGATCCAGGCTCTACAGCGTGAGCTGAATTCCGGCCGGCTGCCGTTCTAACCGCAGGAGGGTACAATGGAAACCAACAAAACACACCACCGGACCCGCGTCGGCCGGGTCATCGCGGGCAAAACCGCGAAGACCGTGAAGGTTCAGATCGAGGGCATGGTTCAGCATCCCCGGTACAAGAAGTACATCAAGCGCACCACCACGTTCCTTGCCCATGACGAGGAAGGCATTTGTAAAGTCGGCGATATGGTTCGCGTCGAAGAGTGCCGCCCGGTCAGCAAGAGCAAGCACTGGATCGTCCGCGAGGTCATCACCCATGGTCAGGCCGCTGATGTCGAGGAAGCCAAGGAGAGTGCAGAATGATTTGCGCAGAATCAAGACTTCGTGTTGCTGACAACACGGGTGCCAAGGAACTCCTTTGCATCCGCGTCATGGGGGGCTCGAAGAGGGTTTTCGGATCCCTGGGCGACATCATCATCGCCTCGGTGAAGGATGCTCTTCCTGACGGCACCGTGAAGAAGAAGGAAGTCGTGCGCGCGGTCGTCGTCCGCACGAAGAAAGAATACAGGCGTCCCGATGGCAGCTACATCCGGTTCGACGACAACGCCGCCGTCATCATCGCCAACGACAACAACCCCAAGGGCACCCGCATTTTCGGGCCGGTCGCTCGTGAACTTCGCGAAAAGCAGTTCATGAAGATCGTCTCGCTCGCCCTTGAGGTCATCTGAGCCGGAGGACGGAGACATGTTGAAGACGGTCAAAGCGAAGCGCGCGGTCGAGAAGCCGCACATCAAGAAGGATGACACGGTCGTCATTCTGACCGGCGACGATGCCGGCAAGAAGGGCCGCGTTCTCCAGGTCAATCCGGCGAAGGGCCAGGCCTACGTCGAGGGCGTGAATTACACCAAGCGCCATCAGAAGCCCAGCAAGAAGATCGGCAAGGGCGGGATCATCCAGAAGGAAGGTCCGGTCACCCTTTCCCGCGTCGGACTGCTCTGCACCAAGTGCAACAAAGTTACGCGTGCCACGATCGTGGTTCAGAACGGCGAGACTTCCCGCATCTGCAAGCTCTGCAACGAGCCCATCGGCCGCAAGTAAGTCGCGTCTTTGAAAATATAGCATACTATATAAAGGAGTAGTTCGGCATGGCGAAGACCAGTTCAGGGGCCCCGGCGTCGGGGACCAAGTCGATTCCAAGGCTGAAAGAGAAGTATCAGAAGGAAGTTGCTCCGAAGCTTCTGGAGCAGCACAAGAATCCGATGGCCGTTCCGAGGATCACCAAGGTCGTCCTCAACATGGGCGTCGGTGCCGCCACCCAGAACGGCAAGCTTCTGGATGCTGCCGTGGCGGAGCTGACTCAGATCGCAGGACAAAAGCCCGTCGTCACCCGCGCGCGCAAGTCGATCTCGAACTTCAAGCTGCGCGAGGGCGTGCCGATCGGATGCTGCGTAACGCTGCGCGGCGATCGTGCCTTTTATTTTCTCGACAAGCTGTTCACCATCGTCACCCCCCGCATCCGCGACTTCCGCGGTCTGTCGCCGAAGGCGTTCGACGGCCGGGGCAATTACAGCATGGGCCTCCAGGAACAGCTCGTGTTCCCTGAGATCAAATACGACTCCGTCGATAAGGTCCAGGGCATGAACATCACGATCGTCACATCCGCCCGCACCGACGGCGACGCCAGAGAGCTTCTGTCTCTCCTGGGCATGCCGTTCCGCAAGGCACAGAAGAGCTGAGGAGTAGGAGTTCTATATGGCGAAAACCTCATTGGTCCAGAAATGGATGAGTGAACCGAAATTTTCTACACGGGCATACAACCGCTGTCATATCTGCGGCCGCCCTCGCGGTTACATGCGTGACTTCCAGATGTGCCGCATCTGCTTCCGGGTCCTGGCTTCCAAGGGTCAGATTCCGGGCATTACGAAATCCAGTTGGTAAGGAGACGGAATCATGAGCATGACTGATCCTATCGGCGACATGCTGACCCGCATCCGGAACGCCAATGTCGTGAAGCAGGAAAGCGTCGAGATGCCGTCTTCCAAGATGAAGATCGAGATCGCGAAGCTGCTCAAGCGCGAAGGCTACATCCGGGATTTCAGGTATTACAAGTTCCAGAACAAGTTCAACCTGAAGATCTTCCTCAAGTTCGGCGAGAAGCAGGCCCGCATTCTGCAGGGCGTGCGCCGTGTTTCCAAGCCCGGCCGCCGCATCTATTCGCCGGTCGCGACCGTCCCGAAGGTCCTCGGTGGCCTCGGCGTCGCGATTCTGTCCACCTCCAAGGGTATCATGACCGACAAGGAGGCCCGCAAGGCCGGTGTCGGTGGTGAGGTCCTTTGCGAGGTCTGGTAAGCAGGAGGAAGAAGAATGTCACGCATCGGCAAGAAACCCGTTATCATTCCGCAGGGCGTTGAGGTCACTCTCAGCGGCCATGTGGTCACGGTCAAGGGCAAGCAGGGGACGCTCAAGCGCGAGATGTGCCCCGAAGTCACGATCGTGAAAGAGAAAGATCATCTGACCTGCACGATTCCCGAGAACAGCGAAAAAGCCGTTCGCGCGAAGTTCGGCCTTGTCCGCAGTCTTCTGCAGAACATGGTGACCGGTTGTCACACCGGCTTCGCCAAGGAACTGGAGATCGTCGGCGTCGGTTACAAGGCGAAGTCCGAAGGGGCCCACAAGGTCGTCCTGAACGTGGGTTACTCCCACTCGGTCGATTTCGAGTCTCCGAAGGAAGTCACCCTGAAGGTCGACGGCCAGAACAAGATCATCGTTTCCGGTCCCGACAAGGAAGCCGTCGGACAGGTCGCCGCCGACATCCGGAATATCCGACCGCCTGAGCATTACAAGGGCACCGGCATCAAGTACGCCGGCGAAGTCGTCCGGATCAAGGAAGGCAAGAAGCTCGCAGCGTAATGCTGCGGCATACTGAAGGAGTCAGGGAACGATGAGTAGCGTCAGCCATAAGAACGAAATGCGGGAGCGGCGTCACAAGCGCAGCCGCTTCTACTTCTCCGGCACCGCGGAGCGGCCTCGCCTGGCCATTTTCCGCAGCATCAACCACATCTACGCGCAGATCATTGATGACGAGAAGGGTGCGACCCTGGTCGCGGCCAGCTCGAACGAGAAGGACATGCGTGAGAAGAAGGTTAACGGCGGGAACAAGACCGGCGCCAAGAGCGTTGGGGAGAAGATCGCCGAACGCGCGAAGGCGAAGGGCATCACTGCCGTCGTCTTCGATAAGGGTGGATTCCGCTATCACGGTCGCGTGAAGGAACTGGCAGAGAGTGCCAGGGCGGGCGGCCTGAAGTTCTAAGGAGCAGATGAAATGACAGTCAACACCCCCGCTAATACCCGTGAGAATCGCGAGCCCCGCGAACGCCGTGACCGCGATCACCGTGGTCCCCGGCGCGATCGCGATCGCGACCAGGCCGAAAACGAGTTCGTCGAGAAGATCATCGCCGTGAACCGTGTCAGCAAGACCGTCAAGGGCGGCCGGCACTTCGGTTTCTCGGTTCTGGTCTGCGTCGGCGATCAGAAGGGCCGCGTCGGCATCGCTCTGGGCAAGGCCAAGGCCGTGCCGGATGCCGTCCGCAAGGGTCTCGAGCATGCGAAGAAGCACCTGATCAATGTGCCGCTGAACAAGGGCACACTGACCCATCCCTATATCGGCAAGTTCGGTGCCTCCTCCGTCATCATGA
>DAOOQQ010000077.1:0-21695 GCA_035388825.1 Candidatus Ozemibacteraceae bacterium | reverse complement strand
CGTATCCCTGGCTTCCCATCGCCTGCACCGCGAAATCCGCGACGGCGAAGGCCGCCTCGGTGCAGTACACCTTGGCGATGGCCGTCTGGACGAACGAGGAACCCTTGCCGCCCGCCTGCTCGACCGCGCGCCAGACGTGCAGCCGCGACGCCTCGACCCGCAGCGCCGCGTCGGCGAACCGCCACTGGATGCTCTGGAAGCTGCCGATCGGCTTGCCGAACTGCTTCCGGCCCTTGGCATGCTGCGCGGCATCGTCGTAGACCTGCTGGCTGAGACCGGTCGCAATCGCGGCGACCGCGATGCGCAGCTCGTCCATGAGCTGGTCATACAGGTCGAGACCGAAGCCGTAGGCGCCGATCAGGCTCTCGGGGGCGAGCCGCACCTTGTCGAAACTCACCGGTGCCGCCTCGAGGCCGTTCATGCCCATCGTCTGATGGGGGTTGCCGATCTGGATGCCGGCCGTCTCGCGGGGAATGGCGAACAGGGATGTCGCGGTATCCCCGGCGTCCTCGGCCCGTGCCAGGACGACGATATACGCCGCGCGGCCGGCCCAGTTCACATAGGCCTTGCCGCCCGTGACCTCGAAGGCGCCGTCGGGCAGCTTCCTGCAGACGGTGGACAGGGCGCCGAGGTCGCAGCCGGCTTCCCGCTCCGTCGCGGCGATCGAGAACAGGGCCTTTGCCGAGGCGGCGGCTTTGGCCAGCTCGTTCTTGGAGGCGAAGTTGAACGCCCGCCCGTTCAGGCGGATCCCGAGGACCACCTGCTGTGCGAGAAGGAGGGCCGTTGCCGGGCTGTGCCGGCCGACTTCCTCCAGCAGCACGGAAAGCTGGAACAGCCCGAGCCCTTCACCGCCGAGATCCGTGGGCAGGAATGGCCGCAACAGTTCGCGCTCACCCACGACGGCCGGAAGATCGTCCGGCAGACGGCCGGTCTCGTCGATGCCGGCGGCAAAGCGGGCGAGTTCCTCGTCCGCGAGGGCACGCCAGGCCGTCTGGCGCTGCAAATCCTTCTCTTCGAACTCGAAGTTCACAGGGGTGCGATCCTTTCTTGTCTCGTTGCGTCCCGGCCCGAACCGGCCGGTTCGGGTCAGTAGTCCTTGGCCTGCTCCTCGCCCCGGAGGACGCGGAGTCCGCCCATCGCCAGCGCGGCCAGCTCATCCTCGCCCGGGACGACGACGACACGGCCGATCGGCTCGATATACTCTTTTATATATTCCACCAGGTGCGTGCACTTCGCCGCGCCGCCGGTGATCACGAACGCCCGGATGTTGCCCTTCAGGGCCGCGTAATACGAGCCGATCTCCTTCGCGACCTGGTGAGCCATGCCGAGCAGAACGTTTCGCGCATACTCGTCCCCCTTGTCGATCCGGTCCGAGATCTCGATCAGGTTGCTGGTGCCCAGATAATTCACGAGGCCGCCGCGGCCGACGACCATCTTCTTCACCTCGGCATGGGTATACTTGCCGCTATAGCACAGGGCCGCGAGATCCAGCGTGGGCAGCGTGCCCGCGCGTTCCGGCGTATAGGGGCCCGACTCGAGGCCGTTGCTGACATCGATGCACCGGCCGCCCTGGAGGGCAACGACCGAGATGCCGCCGCCGAGATGGGTCGCGACGAAGTTGTCCTTGCTGAAATCCCAGCCTTCCCGGATACAGGTCTGGCGCACCACGGCGCGGATGTTCAAGGCGTGCCAGATACTTCGCCGCGGCATCTCTTTCAGGCCGGAGAACCGGGCGATATCGAGCATCTCGTCGACCACGACCGGATCGACGATATAGGCGGGCATGCCGAACTCGGTGTGGAAGCCGAAGGCAAGCACCGCGCCCAGGTTGCTGGCGTGTTCGCCGTATCTGCCGCTGCGCAGGTCGTCGACCATCTGCTGGCTGACCTTGTAGGTGCCGCTGACCATGGGTTTGAGCAGGCCGCCCCGGCCGACGACGGCGCTGAGCTCCTTCGGGGCGATGCCCTGCCGGAAGAGAAACGCGAGCATGGCGTCCCGGCGCATCGGATACTGGTCAAGAATCTTGGGATAGGCTTCGAGATCGGCAGGCGAATGGTCGATCTTCGCCGTGGTCACCTGCTTTTCATTCTCGAAGAGACCGAGTTTCGTGGTCGTGGAGCCGGGATTGACGACGAGGATTCGAATGGGAGAGCTCATGGTTCCTTTCCTTGCTTTGACGGGCGGAAGCGGCTTCTTTCTGTACGGGGGCCCTTCGTGCGCCCGCGGTGGGTGATCGGGTCATGACACCGGGAGAGAACGGACGAATGGTAGCATCGCCCCGGGAACCTGTCAAACCGCCGCCGGTGCCGGGTTTACTCCCATTCTCCGGTGAGGAAGGGGTTGTGCGCCGCCTCGTGCGCCATGCGCGTCGCCGGCCCGTGTCCGGGCAGGACGAGCCGGTCGCCGAGCGGCAGCAGCCGTTCCCGGATCGAACGGACCAGCAGTGCCCCGTCGCCGCCGGGAAAATCCGACCGGCCGACCGAGCCTGCGAACAGGGCATCCCCCGTGATCACCACGTCGGGGAAGGCGAGGGCCAGACCGCCCGGCGTGTGCCCCGGCACCGCGATGACCGTGCCCGTCGCGCGGCCGACCGTCAGCGTGTCGCCGTGGCCGGCGAACGTCTCGGGCGGTCGCGCCGTGAAGGCGGCATCGAGGAACATCGAAAGGTTGAGCCGCGCATCCCCGAGCATGGGGGCGTCTTCCCGGGAACACAGGACCGGTGCCCCGGTGTGGGTGCGCACGTGTTCGAGGCCGGCGATGTGGTCCGCGTGGCCGTGCGTGAGAAAAATCCGTGTCGTCTTCCAGGCCAGCTCCTCGAGCCGGCCGATCAGACGAGGATCGTCGTCGGCCGGATCGACGATCAGACCGTCCCCTGCCTCCCGGTCGTACACCAGGTAGGTGTTGACCTCGAGCGAACCGAGCACGAGGCACTCGATTTCGAGACTGCCGATGGTGTACCGTTTGTTCATGGGGATCGGCCGCCTCACCGCTCTCTCTCGTAGATATCGGGCTTGAGCACCCCGATGAAGGGAACGTTTCTATAGTAGTCTTTATAATCGAGACCGTAGCCGACGGCGAACTCGCTCGGCAGCTCGAAGCCGCAGTAGTCGACCCGCACCGGCCGCTGGTGGCACTGGGGCTTGCTGCACAGCGAGCACACTTTCAGGCTCTTGGGGTGCCGCGCCGACAGCAGGTCGATCAGATACGACAGCGTCAGTCCCGTATCGACGATATCCTCGACGATCAGCACGTTCCGGCCCTCGATGCTCTCGTTCAGGTCTTTCAGGATGCGCACCACGCCCGAGCTCTTCGTGGCGTGGCCGTAGCTGCTGATCGCCATGAACTCGGTGTTGACGGGCAGCTCGATGTGCCGGCACAGGTCGGCCATGAACAGGAAGGCGCCCTTGAGGATGCAGACCAGCACGATGGTTTCGCCGGCGTAATCGGCGGTGATCCGGCGGCCCAGCTCGGCGATCCGGGCCTGGATCTCCCCGGTTCCGATCAGGACCCGCTCGATGTCCGGATGCGGTGATGTCGACGTCACGGCAGCATCACCCCGCGCGCCCAATCGATCGTCTTCTGCAGCCCCTCGTCCAGCGGAATCTTTGGTTCCCAGCCGAGGAGGGTTTTCGCCCGGGTGATGTCGGGCCGGCGGCGCTTGGGGTCGTCGACCGGCAGCGGCTTCGACACGATCGGCAGCGTGCAGCCCGAAAGCGCCAGGATGCGCTCGGCGAACTGCCGGATGGTCAGTTCCACCGGGTTGCCGAGGTTCGTCGGCTGCTGGTCGCCCCGCTCCATGACGGCGATGATGCCCTCGACGAGGTCCGAGACGTAGCAGAAGCTGCGCGTCTGGGAGCCGTCGCCGAACATGGTCAGCGGCTCACCGCGCAGTACCTGGGAGATGAAGGCCGGCACGACCCGGCCGTCGTTCAGCCGCATGCGCGGGCCGTAGGTGTTGAAGATGCGGATGATGCGGGTGTCGACCTTGTGATAATCGCGGTAGGTGATGGTCAGTGCCTCGGCGAACCGCTTTGCCTCGTCGTAACACGAGCGCGGTCCGACCGGGTTCACGTGGCCCCAGTAGTCCTCTTTCTGCGGATGGATTTCGGGGTCGCCGTAGATCTCGGACGTCGATGCCAGGAGCATGCGCGCCTTGTGCTGCTTGGCGAGGCCGAGCATGTTGTGGGTGCCGAGCGAACCGACCTTCATCGTCGGAATCGGCAGTTTCTGGTAATCGATCGGGCTCGCCGGCGAGGCCAGGTGATACACCCGGTCGATCCGGTCGCCGAAATAGATGGGCTTGCTGATGTCGTGTTCGACGATCGTGACGGCGTCGGTGCCGGCGTGACGCGCCAGATTGTCCCGGCTGCCCGTGACGAAATTGTCCAGGACGATGACCTTGTGGCCCAGCTCGACCAGCCGGTCGACGAGGTGCGAGCCGACGAAGCCGGCCCCACCCGAAACGACGATGCGCATCAGCGATCTCCTGTCTGCGTGATTGGAAGTGCCTATTCAATCATCCGGTCAGGGAAAAATCAATCGCGATTTCGGGAACTTTTGCCCGGCCGCGCGGTCTGTATCTTCCGAACGATCTCCTCAACACCATCGATTCTTCAGGAGGCATCAACATGAACCATCCGCTGATCGGGCGCGCCCGGCTGCGCCTCATCCTGCTCGTCCTTGTCCTGACGGGCTTCCTCTATGCTGCCGCAACGGCCCAGGCCGAACCCGGCCAGGCGGCCCGCGAGCTCCAGGCGGCCTTCACCAGCGTCGCGAAGAGTCTCAAGCAGAGCGTCGTGAATATCCGGATCGAACGCACGATCGGCGGCGGGGCCCAGGGTGACGAAGAAGAAGGTGAAGACCAGTTTCAGGGCACCCCGTTCGAAGACCTCTTCAAGGACTTTTTCCGGAACATGCCGCGCGGCCGCCGGTTTGGTCCGCGGGGTCCGAACAAGACCGAAGGCGCGGGGTCGGGCGTGATCTTCGCTGCCGACGGCACGATCCTGACGAACAACCACGTCGTCAAAGGGGCCTCGAGCATCACCGTCAAGTTCCATGACGGCCGTGAAGCCCGGGCCAAGGTCGTCGGCCAGGATCCCCAAAGTGATCTGGCCGTCATCCGCGTGAATGTCGACTTCCCCTTGCAGCCCGCCACGTTCGCCGATTCCGACAAGGTCGAGGTCGGCCAGTGGTGCATGGCGATCGGCAGCCCGCTCGGCCTCGAGCAGACGGTCACGGTCGGCGTCGTCAGCGCCGTCGGCCGTTCCGGCATCGGCGCCACGGCCATCGAGGATTTCATCCAGACCGACGCGAGCATCAATCCCGGCAACTCGGGCGGCCCCCTCGTGGATCTCGACGGCCGGGTCATCGGCATCAACACCCTGATCTTCACCGCCCCGGGGTCGGGAATCGGCTTCGCCATCCCCTCGTCGATGGCTTCCCGGGTCGCCACCCAGATCGTGAAAACCGGCTCGGTCGAGCGGCCCTATATCGGCATCACCATGCAGGCCGTCACCTCGGAGCTGGCCGAGCATTACTCCCTTCCCGACAAGTCCGGCGCCGTGGTCATGGATGCGAACTCGGACGCCCCCGCCGCCAAGGCCGGCCTGAAGCAGATGGACATCATCCGGGCGATCGACGGCAAGGAGATGAAGTCCACGAATGACGTCCAGAAATACATCCTGAGCCGCAACGTGGGCGACACCGTCACGATGGAAATCCGGCGCAACGGGGTGAAACACGAGATCCCGGTCAAGCTCGAGCGGATGCCCCGGACGTTCGGCCTGCGTGATCCCGAAGACCTCGTCCGGCAGCAGGAAGGGACGAAGGAAAAAGCCGAAACCGCCGAAACGGCTGCCCGCCGGCTCGGCTTCACATGGACGCCGGTGACATCGGATCTGGCCTCGACCCTGAAGCTCGGCAAAACGTCGGGCATCATCGTGAAGGACGTGAAAGAGGGGAGTCCTGCCGACGAGGCGGGCCTGATGCCCCGGGATGTCATCACCCAGGTGAACGGGAAGGCCGTGACGGATGAAACATCGCTGGCAGAGGCGCTGAACCAGCCTTCCGGCACGAAGAAGAGTTCGGTTCTGGTCGTGCAGCGGAATGGGGCACCCTTGTTTCTCGTCGTTGCCGAGCCGTCGGAACACTAACCCTTGTCCCTGCGCCGGCCGCTTCCACTCTATGGGAAGCGGCCGGTTTCATTTTCGGACAAGAATCGTTAACGAACTTGCCTGATCAGCCGATACACCGTCCATCCAACTGGTCGTGAACCGACCGTCGCTGATCAGGAGTCGCCTCACATGATGAAGGAAGTCGTCCTTGCCATCGCACTCACCCTCTTCTTTTCCGTCGGAGTCGGCGTGCTGTTCGTCCGAACCATCATGGAGATGCTGGAGATTCTTTTCACGGAATCCCCCTCGCAGCGGGAGCATCACGGGCAGACCGGCAAGGGGAACTGACGAGCCGGCGATCAGTTCTGGCGGAGAATGCCGTGGAGGGAGCAGCGGAACAAACGCCGCCCGTCTTTATACACGATCGAGTACTCGCCGCCATCCGGACATCGTGGTGTATCGACAAGTATTTTTTCTGACTTGAGCTTGTCCGGATCGAACTTGAACATCTTTTTGCCCGTTTTCTTGTCGTAGTACAGGATGGCGAGGATCATCGACTTCATGATCGAGAAGCAGCGCAGCTTCTGGTCTTCCGCGTAGCTCGAGATCTTTTTCAGGACATCCTGGTAGCGGCGCTGCGCCCGGCCGTATTCGGAAAACATCGACCGATGGGTCTTGATGTCGACGCTCGGGGTATTGAACGCGTTGATGTTCTGGATCAGGTTCAGGTACGTCTGCTGGAACTCGGTATGCACTTCCTTGAAGCGCACCTGCTCGAACACGCTGCCTGAGGCGATTCCGGCGGTTGCGGTGGCCGGTCGTGCCTGGGCAGGCCGGGCTGTGCGTGGGGTGGATTCCGGGGGGGTGACTCCGCCACAGCCGCACAGGAACAGGGCGAACGCCAGGAAACAAAGAACCGGTCCGCATACCAACCGCGTATGCAGACTGAGGGTGATCGACTGCCGGTTCTCGTTCTGGTGACTGTCCACGTGCGTGACGGAACATCTTACCCGCCATAGAGCGAGGTGTCAATCGGATCTGCGCCGGTCTCGTGCCGCCGGCGCCGCGTCTGAGGGTGAATCGTGCTGGCGGAGCGGATTTGAGCTGTTTGTTGAAGCACGAGGGACCCTGTGGTATACTCCAGCGACTCTTGAGAATTTGAGGGGGAAGCCGCATGGCCGACGAATCGAAGAAAACCGTATTCCGGAGGATCGTGGTTCCTGACGAGGAGAAGAAAAAATACCTCGTCGGCAACACGCCGCCGTTTCTCGGCAAACCGTTCGAATTGTCGCGCGAGGATTTCACGATCGGTCGCGAAGAGGGCCGTTCCCTCCAGATCCCGAGCGACATGGTCTCCCGCCTGCATGCGACGATCGGCTTCAAGGACGGCAACTACTACCTCGTCGACAATGACAGCTCGAACGGCACGTTCCTGAACAACAACCAGGTTGCCGCCGCGACGCCGATTCAGCTCAATCACAAGGACGTCGTCAAGGTCGACACCTACGAGTTCATCTTCATCGATTCTGCCCGCGCCGACCTGTGGGAGACCCTCAAGCCGCTCAACCGCACCGGCGCCCAGATCGTCACCTTCTACAGTCCAAAGGGCGGCACGGGGCTGACAAGCGTCGTCTGCAACCTGGCCCATGCGATGGCCACGAGCACCAAGAAAAAAGTCGCCGTGGCCGACTTCAATCTGCGGTTCGGCGACGTACTGACCTATATGGCCGGAAAGCCCGGCCTTGGTATTCATGAACTGATCCAGGATCCCAATATCACGGGCGAAACGATCGGTAAGTTCCTCCGTCAGGGGCCTTCCTTCAATTACCTCACGGCTCCCGTCAAGACGGAATACGCCGAGCTGGTGAAGGCGGATCACGTCAAGAAGATCCTCTGGAGCCTCGAAGCGAATCACGATTTCGTCATCGTCGATCTGAAGAATGAAATCGACGACGTCTCCCTCACGACCTGGGAGATCTCGAACCTGATTTACCTCGTTGCCCAGCCGGAAATCGGCCAGATGCTCGCCCTCAAGAAGATTCTCGACATCATGGGACAGCTCAAATATCCCGAGTCGAAGGTGAAGGTGCTCATCAACCGCCTCGGCCGGCCCGGCACCCTCTCGGCCGAGGAAGTGAAGGCGATCATCAAGCGCGATTTCGTAAGCCTGCCGTTCGCCCCCGAAGATGCGGTTCTGACTTCCCACGGCGGCCAGTTGTATGTGAAGGAACGGCCATCGTCAGCTCTTTCCCAGGCCGTGATGAACATTCAGCGCACGATCTGCGGTGAGGAGACCGTTGCGGCGGTCGAAGGCGGCATCTTCGGCAAGCTCCGCTCAATCCTGGGCTTCTGAACAGACTTCCGTGACCGACTACTGCGGGAAGAAGGCCGGCAACTACACCATCACCCAGAAACTGGGAGATGGCGGATTTGCCACCGTGTACCTCGCCCAGCACACCGTGCTCGAGAAGCGGGCGGCCGTGAAGTTCCTGCTCGAGGAGTGGGTCAACGAACCCGACGTCGTGAGCCGGTTCTTCGACGAGGCCCGGACGATGGAGCGACTGAAGGAAAGCCCCAACATCGTCGAGATCATCGACATCGCCAGCAAGGAGATCTGCGATCGCGAAGGGCTTCCCCCCTACTTCATCATGGAGTACATCGACGGGAAGTCGCTCGAGGCGAAGATCCATTCGGATGAGGGGTTCACGCTCGAGTTCATCGCCGAGGTGATCTCCACGGCCCTCGCGGCTCTTGCCCATTGTCACGACAAAGGCGTTGTACACCGAGATATAAAACCGAGCAATATTCTTCTCACCGCCGATGGCAAGGTCAAACTGACGGATTTCGGCATCGCCAAGGCGAAGCTGAACACCAGCAAGACGGGAAGCGGCCTCACGCTCGGCTCGACGGACTATATGTCTCCCGAGCAGGCTCTGGGGAAGCGCGATCTCGACCACCGCTCCGACATCTACTCGATCGGGGTCACCTTGTACGAGATGGTCGTCGGAAAGCTGCCGTTCATCTCCGACAACCCCAACTCCGTCGCCTTGATGCACATCCAGGAACCGCCCGTCGCGCCCATCGAGGCCAACCCCGCCTGTCCTCCGCGGCTGAATCACATCATCCTGAAGGCGATGGAGAAGAAGCGGGAAGACCGCTACCAGACCTGCGAGGAGATGATCGAGGCGCTCCGTCACATGGACGAGCCGGAAACCCCCGTCACGGCCGATGTCGAGACGGTCGATCTGGCCTCGATGAAGCCCGAGCTCCCCGAGGATGGCCTGAAAGACAAGGAGGCTGTGCCTCAACCCGGCGACGAGGGGCTGGCTTCCCGGGCCACGACCAAGATCACGCAGAGCCTCGCTTCGAAGCCGGTCCGGAACTCGATGTTCATGTTCGGCCTGGTGATCTTTTTCACCGTCCTGTTCCTGGGCATCTTCAAGGGATACAACGCCTACGTCCAGGGGACCATCTCCATCGAAACGAGCCCGTCGGGCACCGAGATCGCCCTCGACGGCAGGCTTGTCGGCACCAGTCCGATCACCCTTCCGCTGCCGCCCGGCTCATACCGGGTCGTCTTCTCGTTCCCGGGATATGCCACGGCGGCCGTCAAAGCGGATCTCCCCGAGCATGGGGCTGTCACCGTGCGTCGCGATCTGCGAAAGCTCGTTCCCAACATCGACGCGCTGGCCGGGAACGCCTTCGAGGGGCTTCCCCGCGCCGCTGACGTCGATTCCCGCAAGAGCCGGCAGGTGGCCCAGCAGACCGACGCCCTACGCCGGATCGAACGGTTCCTTTCCCAGTATGACGAGGTGCCGGCGGCCCATCTCGCCTGGGAGCGCCAGGCTGGCGGGCTCGGCTATCTGTCGACGGCCGAAGGCTACTACCGGCAGCGGTCTGCCGAACAGCCGCGCAATGTCCTTCTGATGACGATGCTGGGGCGCATCCTGCTGGCCCGCGGGAAGATGAAAGAGGCTCTCGACACCCTGTCGAACGCCTGGGCCATCGATTCGAACGATATCCTGCTGTTGAACTCGCTCGGGGACTACTTCAAAAAAGAGGGAAGCACCGAGAGGGCGCGACAATACTACCAGTTGTCGCTGTATCTCGACCCCGGGCAGACAGCAATTCTCGAGACCCTGAAAGACCTGTAGCCGCGAGAGGAGAGGGGGGAGGAACGTGGAATACAAGGTATTCGGCCGCTCCGATGTGGGAAAGGTGCGATCGAACAATGAAGATACCTATTTTGCCGCCGACCGTGACGGCGTGTTCCTCGTTGCCGATGGCATGGGGGGCCACAAGGCCGGCGAGGTTGCCTCCGGCCTGACCCGCGACGTGCTCGGCGCGAAGCTCGCGAAATTGGATAACGGTGCAAATATAGAGGCGTCTATTCGAGATGCGTTTCTCGCGGCGAACGAGAGTGTCCGCAACACCGCCTCGACGAACACCGATCAGCAGGGAATGGGGTGCACCTGTGTCCTGCTGATGCTGCGCGAGCAGAACTTCTTCATCGCCCATGTCGGCGACAGCCGCGTCTATCTCTTCCGCAAAAGCCAGCTCAAACAGGTGACCCGCGATCACTCCTATGTCGAGGAGTTGTTCATCCGGGGCCTCATCAACGAGGAAGAGAAGAAAGGCCACCCCTACCGCAACCAGATCACCCGGTATATCGGCTGCTCGGCGAAGCTCGAAGTCGATATCACCTCGGGCCCCGTCTGGAACGACGATGTGTTCCTGCTGTGCAGCGACGGGCTCACCGAAGAGGTTGGCGACAAACGGATCCAGGAGATCTTCGAACAGAACGCCGATCCCGAGGCCTCCGCAAACCGGTTGATCGAAGAGGCGCTTGCGAACGGCGGCCGCGACAACGTTTCCGTAATCGTCGTCCAAGTGACGGGCAAAAAAACCAGCTTCTTCAAAAAGCTGCTCGGCTGGTGACCCCGGGCCGGTGCCCGGGGCCTCTGAACTGCCTCAGAGCCCGAACACGTCCTTGATCATCGAGAACATGTTCCAGGTGCCCTTGTCGGCCTCTTCGCCGACCAGGCAGCGGCACAGCCGCTCCACCGACACGACGAGCGGCGAGTTTTCCGGTGCGTCGAGAACGAACGGGGTTCCCTTGTTGACCGACGGGATGACGATGTCCCCCTCGCTCGGAATGAAGTAACTGATGGCATAGCGCAGCGAATTCTCGACGCGCGACGGCTCCAGACCGAGGGTCTTGAAGGCGCGGTTCAGCACCACCTTCACCTTTTCCCGTGGAATTTTCATCCGCTGGAACAGCTCGAGCAGCAGCTTCGTGTTCTTCACGAACGTCAGCTCCATCGTCATGATCAGCATGACGAGATCGCTGATTTCCAAAAGCCGCAGCTCCAGGTCGGTGAGCTGGTTGTGGGTGTCGAGGATCACGTAGTCGTAGTTCGCCCGCAGGATCTCGATGATCTGCTCGATGAAGTCGATCCGGATCCGCTCAGCCATCTCGGGAAGCGGCGGCGGGAGCAGGATCTTGAGCCCCGACTTGTGGGTCGTCAGCTGGGCTTCTATTTTCTCCAACTTGAGCGGCCCCGGAGCGTTGTACAGTTCGTAGATGTTCCGGTCGTTGGGAAGGCTGAGCAGGATCGCCTGGTCGCCGAACGACAGGTTCAGATCGACCAGCACGACGCGCTTGCGCCACTTTTTCGCGAGCATGACGGCCGTGTTGGCCGACAGCACGGACTTGCCGGCCCCGCCCTTCACGTTGAAGAAGGTGACGATCTGGCCGAAGGGTGTCTTGGTCAGCCCCTGTTCGAGCAGAACGGTGGCTCGGCGGGTGTACTGTTCGCGCAGTTCCCGGGCGAAGCCGGCGTGAAGACCGATCAGGCGGAGAACGTCGTCCTTCGGAATGAACAGGATCTGGAACTCCTGGTATCCCACCAGGGTCGTCAGGGCCGGCGTCCCGTTGAGGATCTCCACTTCTCCGTAGGTGTCACCCGGGTCGAGGGTGAACAGGGTCTTTTTGCGCCCGTCGTGTGTTTTGATGACCGAAAGCTGTCCTTCGACGACGAGGAAAACGTCCTTGATCTCCTCGCCTTCGTTGAGAATCCGGGTGCCAGACGTGTACTTCTGGATCCGGCAGGTTTTCTTCAGCTTCTCGACTTCGCGGGTCGGAAGCGTGCTGAAAAACGGAAATGTTTTCAGATCGATCATCGCTTGAACATCCTCGGCGTGGATTTCGACACGGGCGAGTATAGATTGACAGGGCGTGTTCCTGCAACCTCTTTGATTCCCTGCCCCGTTCTTCCGCTCGAACACCCGATCCGAAACCGGTTACACCACAAATACACAAAGACACGAAAGAATACGCACCACAGAGATACTCCGTTGAAATTTCCCTCGGATTCAAGAACGCATCCGCAGATGGAGGGCAGATGAACGCAGATGAAAAACCAGAGAGGAACGAACGCCTGGCCCCCCCTTGTATCCAGTATGCGCCGCAAACTCCATGGTTGAAGACGCTCAGGATTTCATCTGCGTCATCTGTGTCATCTGTGGATCGGTTCTTTTGACGAAACCCACATACCAGACACAGAGACACAGAGATTTTTCCTTCCACCTCGCAAATAGCCTGTAGGGGCGGGTTTCAAACCCGCCCGGGAAATCGATCACGACGAATATCCTCCACGGTTCCTTCGCTTTTCATGCTGTTCATCCGCGACATCCGTGCCATCTGTGGATGCGTTTCCCGCCGTGAATGGCATCGCGCAGGCAACCAGGGCACAATGAACGGAGCCGGACGCGAACGAAGGTGCTTGAAACTTTTCCCCGGAAATGGGGTAGAATAAGCACAATTCGTCATGGGGAGAATCGCGTATGAACGTCAGACGTCTGTTCGTTGCCCTGCTTGCTTTGCTCATCCCCTTCGCTCCGACGGCCATCGCGGGTGAAAACCCGTTCTCCGGCCAGGGTGTCGAGGTCACCGACGACGGGAAGACCGCCGCCGCACCGGCGTTGCCGCCCGTGAAGGATGGCCAGAAAGTCCAGGGAACGGTCGATGTCGAGTCTTCCCTGAACGTGCGTTCCGGCCCCTGGGGCGAAGTCATCGGCTCGCTCGGGCCCGGCTCGAAGATCACGATCGTCGGCCAGCTCGGCGACTGGTACAAGATCGAGTACAACGGAAAGACGGCGTTCGTGCATTCCACCTACGTCAAGCGTGCCGGCGAAGCTCCCAAGACCCTCCCGACCAGCGGTTGGGTGAACACACCTCTCGGCCTCAACGTGCGCCGCGTTCCCAACGGGGACATCATCGGCACTCTGAAAGACCAGCAGGCCGTCGAGATTCTTGGCGCCACGAAAGACTGGTACAAGATCAAATACGGTGACAACGAGGCCTTCGTTTCCCGCAAATACATCGACACCGATCAGCCCAAGGCCAAGCCGGCGGAGGCGACCAAGGTCGAGTTCACCGGCTACGTCAATGCCGACATCGGTCTGAACGTCCGCAGTGCTCCCTGGGGCTCCATCGTCGGCTCGCTTCCTGACGGGGCATCGGTGCGGGTCATCGGGAAAAAAGACGACTGGTACCTGATTTCCTATCAGGGCAAGACGCGGTATGTCCACGCCGACTACATCACGAAGAACAAGCCTTCGAGCTCGAGTTCCTCGTCGTCCTCTTCTTCTTCGAGCAGCTCGGCGGCATCGGGATCGCTCCAGCAGCGGATCGTGCAGGAAGCGCGAAAGCTCGTCGGCAGCACCAAGTTCCGCACGGCCGACGTGAATTACGGCACGCTCGCCTGCGCCAAGGTCGTCACGACGGCACTGAAGAATGCCGGCGCCCTCGACCGGGTCTCCCTCAACTGCCGTGAAACCGTGAACATGCTCCACGCCAAGGGCTGGAAGGACGTCTCGGCGCCCCCCTACAAGGAAGGCGACGTCATTCTCTGGAAGACCTACGACTACACCGGCGACGGCGTGAAGGATCCCGACACGCACATCGGCATCATCGTCAAGGAAGGCAACAGCTACATGGCGATGAACAACTCCTCCCGCCTCCGCACGCCCCGCATCACCGAACCCTCCGCGATCGGCCCCGTCACCCGCGTCATGCGGAAGAGCTGATCGACCGCCCTCCGAAATCCAACAATCGAGGAACCTATGCGTCTCGCCTCTCCATGGAAACAAGCGGTTCTCGCCCTGATTGTTCCCGGCTTCATCGCATCCGCGGCTCTGGCGGCTCCGGCCGGGTGGGCGCTGAAATACGGCACCGGCCCGTCCGATGTCGGCTACTACAACGCCAAGGTCAATCCGAAGATCGAGGAAGCGAGCCCGCTCGGCCCGCTTGCCTTCCGTGTCGTAGGCGGCGACCTCTGGATCGCTGACTCGATCGGCGGCCGGGTGCTCCAGCTCGGCCCCACCGGGGCGGTGAAGGCCGCGATGAGCGTTCCGGGCGTCGGAACCGACACCCTGCTCGAAGACCTCGCCCTGACCGGCTCGACCCCGGGGAAAACCGATGCCGTCTGGGTTGCTGACGGCGCCGATCTCTTCGTCCGCAAACTCGCCGTTCCCGCCGGAACGGAGATGATGCGGGTCGGCGGTCGTGGAGAGAATCCCGGCCAGTTCGCCCAGATCCACCAGGTGGAAACCGGTCCGACCGGGAAATTGTATGTCGGTGACTATGGCAGGTCCGTGATCGCCGTTTTCTCCCCCGAGGGAAAGCTCCTTCGCGAACACCCGTGGGAGCGTTCCGGCTTCGCAATCGATGATCGTGACCGGCTCTCGACCGTGGCGTTCATCGACGGGGCCGGGTATGTCTGGCAGCGGTACGATGCCGAAGGACGGCTCGAACGGTCGGTGCATCTCGGGCTCCAGGCCCTGCAGAATCCGCGTGTCTGGTGGAACGAAGCCGACGGCGGCCTGAGTGTCTCGTTCATTCCCGCGGGCGGCTTCCGCGGCTCCGTGACGATGCATGTCTTCTCCGCCGACGGGGCGGTTCTCCGGAAATACCCCATCCGGCCGGCAGCCGGCATGAACCGATACGTCGACCGCGACGGCTCCGCCTTCTGGACGGCCGCCGCCGATGTGGATGCCGCTCCGGCCGGAGCGTTCCGCATCGAGTCGCTGAAGACGGACGGGGAGGCCCGCCCGGCCGCGAAAAAGCAGGCGGCTGACCCCTGGGCTGCCCTGAAGATCACCCGCGAAGCCGTAGTGAAGTTCCCAGGCGTCGATCCCTCGACGCTGATCGGTATCCGGACCGAAGGCCCGAACGGCTTCCTGCTGGCCCGCGACGGCGCTCTCACGACGTTCGATCTCGCATCGGGGAAGACCACCCCCGTTCAGCCGCTCGCCGGAGCCGGCACCAGACTTCTCGACTTCGCCCTGGTTGTCGGAAAACCGGTCGCCCTCGATGCGTCCGGCGCCCTGATCGGTGCGAAGCCGGCGAACTGGCCAGCCGGCCCCTTCGCCGCCTGCCGGATCGACGCGTCCCAGGGCGAGGCCCTTCTCACCGGCGGAACCCGGAGTTTCTTCCTCGCCGGCACTGCCACCTCGGCCGTCGAACTCCCTGCGACCTGCCTGGCCATGCCCATCCGTGAAGGGTTCCTCTGGAACCTGAAGCGGCCCGGCCTGCGCGCCTGGGAAGCCCTTCTGACGGATGGCTACGGCAACCTGATGAAGCGGGTGTCAAAGTTCACCACCGAGTTCGATCCCACGGGACTCACCTTCGGTCCCAACGGCCCCGAGGGCGAGCTGCTGATCTCCTGTTTCGGCGGCACCGCCCGTGAAGTCTCGCTTCTTGGCCAGAACGGCCGGATGCTTTGGAAACTTCCGATGCAGAACGCCGTCGTTCCTCGCGACCTGGGATGGGACCAGGAAGGCAACCTGCTCGTCCTCGAACGGGACGGGGACGGGCTCGTCCTGAACCGGATCACGTTCGCCGTCCCCCAGGGCTGAACCCCGACCGAACCGATACCGCCCCGCACCGGAAGGTGCGGGGCGGTATCGCTTGTGATGTATATTATAAAGTATTGTAAATCAGGAAAGAGGCGCGTTCGGCGATGAACGGGGCGCATTCGGCCGTTGCGCGGGCTTCGATCTCGGCAGGGGGCTTGCCGCTCAGCAGATGCTCGCGGAGCCAGGCGTTTCCGGCGAGATGGTCGAAAAAGGGGTGGGGCAGGGTGGCGCGGCCGGGGAACTCGACCAGGCCCGGATGGGTCCGGAGCAGGGCATGGAGCGACCGGATGCCGATGCCGACGGCGTTTGGAAGGATCGGAAGGGAGGTGTCGAGGCGGATTCCCCGGCATTCGATCCCTTCGAATTTCGAGAAGGTGGGCCGGAATGTCGCGGCCGAAACGGAGACTCCCGGCGGGAGCAGCGGCGAAAGGGCTTCGATCCAGAGTTCCGGGCGGGCCCAGGGGGCGCCGAGAATCTGGAAGGGAGCGTCCGTGCCGCGGCCTTCCGAGACGTTCGTTCCCTCGTAGAGGCAGGTTCCGGGGTAGAAGCGGGCCGTATCGGGCGATTTCATGCTCGGCGAGGGCTGGACCCAGGGGACGCCGAGCCGTTCGAACGGAACCCCCCGGACATACTCCCGGCAGGCCCAGACCGTGAGCCCGGCCGGCTTCGGCAGACGCGCGTTCCACCAGCGGGCCAGTTCGCCCGGGGTCAGACCGTAGCGCAGGGGCACCGGGAGATGGCCGACGAAGGAGCCGAAGCCCGGGGAAAGCATCGGCCCCTCGATCTCGAGGCCGCCGAGCAGATCGGGCCGATCGAGCACATGGAATGGCAAACCCGCTTCGGCTGCGGCCTCAAGAGTGTTGCGCAACGTCGAGATGTAGGTGTAGAAACGCACGCCGACATCCTGGATATCGAATACGAGGGCGTCGAGGCCGTGCAGATCGGCAGGCGCCGGCTTCTTCTTCGGGCCATACAGGCTGAAGATCGGCACCCCGAGCCGGGGATGGACCGAGCTGTCGACGGCTTCCCCGTCGGGGGCGTCGGAGCCGAATCCATGCTCGGGAGTGAAGATCGCGGCAAGGGTGGCGTGGGGATGGGCGGAAATCCGGTCTGTCAGATGGACGCCGTGCCGGTCGCGGCCCGTCGCATTGGTGACGAGGCCGATTCTGCCGGTGGCGTGGGGCGACTCGAGAAAGGCTTCGAGACCGTAGTCAAACATGGCGGGCCTTGTGCCGGCGCAGATACTCGGCGACGAGATACAGCGAACCGGTCACCAGGATCGAGCCGGCGCGGGAGCCTGCCACGAGGGCCGCATCGAGCGAATCATGCGCGTTCCAACGGCTGTCGGACGCGAGAATGCGGCCCACTTCGGCGGCCGGAATCGCCCGTGGGGTGGGTGGGGAGACGTAGGCCAAGGTATCGGCCCGGCGGGCCAGTTCGGCGGCCATGCGCGGGTAGGGCTTCTTCTGGAGCGCCCCGAAGATCAGATGCAGCGGGCGGGGTGGCGGAAAGGCATCGAGATAGGCCAGAAGGCTTTCGAGACCCTCGTCATTGTGAGCCCCGTCGAGAAGCACCGGCGGAGAGCCCTCGTGCCACTCGAGCCGGCCCGGCCATCGGACGTTTTGGATCCCTTCGGCGACGCTTTCCGCCGGGATGTCGAAGCCGCGGCTGCGCAGGCAGTTCACGACTTCGAGGGCGATCGAGAGGTTTGTTACCTGGTGCGCCCCGGGCAGCGGGAAGAAGATTTCCCCATCGGCGCCTTCGAGCTCGAGACGATGACCCCGTGCCGTGCTTTTGACGAGGCGGAAGCCCTTTCCGGGAGCGACCCGGTGAAGGGGGATTTTCTTCCCCGCGATCGCGGACTCGAACAGGGCGAGGATGGCCGGATCCTGCTCGCCCGTGACAAGGGGCACTTTCGGCCGGATGATCCCCAGCTTCTCGCGCGCGATCGAGGGCTTGTCGGGGCCGAGCAACTCCTGGTGATCCGTTCCGATGTTGGTGATGACCGACACCTCGGGATGGACGATGTTCGTCGCATCGAGGCGGCCGCCGAGTCCGACTTCGACGAAGGCCAGATCGCGTTCTGTTTCGCGAAACGCCCACAGGGCGAGAGCGGTCACGATCTCGAAGAAGCTCGGGGCCCCGATCGAGGGCTCGCGATCCATCGTCGTCACGATCTCCTGGAGCGTTTCGACGCCCCTGATCCAGAACGACTCGTCGAGCGGTTCTCCCTGGATGCGGATGCGCTCGGAGAGCTCGACGAGGTGCGGGGAAACGGTCGAGCCGGTCTGGTAGAGGCCGCCCGCGACAATGATCGATTCGAGAATGGCCGTGACCGAGCCTTTGCCGTTGGTGCCTCCGATGACCACGCAGGGCACGTCATGCTGCGGGTTGTCGAGCTTGTCGGTGAGGTATTCCATGCGGTGGAGGCCGAACGGCCCCGTGATGAAGTCGCGTCTGCCGATCCATTCGCGTGCGGCTGAAAAGTCCATTGCTGCGGTCCCTGGCCCGAAAATATGCCTCATCAGAAGCGTGGCTACTATATCAGAAACGCGGATATCCGAAAAGATTCCGGTTCCGCTCACGTCCTGAACGGCCAAATGGGGATCGCCGGGAAATACGAGAGCCCCGAACCACAGATGCCGCAGATTTCGCAGCTCTCCTTCGATGTGTTTCTTTCATGGAATCTGATCCGATTCTAAAATCCGTGGATCTGCTGTTTCAGGCGATGAGGTTCGCCCCGGGGGTTATCCGGAACCTTGAATCTGCCGATGCATCTATGGTACGATGCGTTTTTCTCATTTGCGGGAGTAGGTCATGATGAAACCTGAAGAACTGAACCCTCTCGAACCGCGGGAGCCCGACGAGAGCCCTCTCGAGAGCGAAGAAGAGGAAGAAGAGTCCCTTTCCGTCACCCAGTGGCTGATCGGCTGGCTCTGGTTCCTGTTCAAATGCGGATTTGCCTTGACAGTCATCGCGATCGTCGTCGTCACGGGCGCCGTGATCGGGATTGTCAAAGGCTTTTCCGAACAGATTCCGATCGTCTCGGATCGTTCCTATCGGCCGAACCTGACGACACAACTGTTCGACTGCAAGGGCCGGCCTCTCGCCAAGCTGCATGCCGAGGAAAACCGGACACGGATTCTGGCTGCAAACGAGATTCCCGTGATCATGCGTCAGGCTGTCGTCGCGATCGAGGACGAGCGGTTCTATCAGCATTACGGCATCGACATCGTGGGCATCACCCGTGCCATGGTCAAGAATATCCAGGCGGGGCGCGTGGTTCAGGGGGCTTCGACGCTCACGCAGCAGCTCGTGAAGAACGCCTTTCTGACCAGTGAGAAAACGTTCCGGCGCAAGCTGATCGAGGCGATGATGGCCTTCCAGCTCGAGCGCAAATACTCGAAGGAAGAGATCCTGACCCTGTATCTGAACGAGATCTACTTCGGCCATGGAGCCTACGGTCTCGATGCGGCTGCCCGGATCTACTTCGGAAAAGATCCGAAAGATCTCACGTTGATCGAGTGCGCCACGCTGGCCGGCATCCCGAAAAGTCCGGTGGCATTTTCCCCGTTCAAATACCCCGAAAACAACCGCCAGCGCCGTGAGCTCGTGCTGTCGAAGATGGTCGAGCTGGGATTCATCTCTCCGCTGGAGTATGAGGAAGCCCGCAAGCAGCAGCCCGTCCTTTCAAAAGAGAAGTCCGAGACGATGCTGGCGCCCTATTTCGTCACCTACGTGCGCGACCAGCTCCTGGAAAAATACGGCGCGAACCTGGTCTACAACGGTGGTCTGAAGGTATACACCACCGTCGATATCGATTACCAGAAGTATGCCGAAGAGGCGATGGACAACGCCGACATCATGAAGAGCCGGCCGGTCGAGAAGGACCCCGACATGAACGGTTCGCTGGTCTGTCTCGACGTCAAAACGGGGCATATCAAGGCGATGTACGGTGGTCGCAGCTTCGAGCGGTCCCAGTTCAACCGCGTCACCCAGGCGTTGCGGCAGCCCGGCTCCTCGTTCAAGCCGTTCGTATACGGATGTGCGCTCGAGAACGGAGCGCTGCCCGGCGACATCATCGTCGACGAGCCGATCAGCTACACCAACCCCTGGACCCACAAGGTGTGGGCGCCGAAAAACTACGATCTCAAGTTCCACGGGGCCGTCACCTTGATCAAAGCCGTCATGAACAGTTTCAACGTGCCAGCGGTGCGCGTTCTCGACAAGCTCACCGCTGCCAAGGTCATCCGGTTCACCCGCAAGCTCGGGGTCACTTCGCCGATGGAACCCAATCTCTCCCTTGCCCTGGGATCCGGTCAGTTCACTCCGCTGGAAATGGCCTCCGCGTATGCGGTTTTTGCAAATCAGGGAATATATACCACCCCGGTTGCCATCACGAAGGTCGAGGACCGCGACGGGAACATTCTTGAAGAAGCGCTTCCCCACGCGAAGGAAGTGATGAAGGCGGTTCATGCCGCCATGCTGGTCGACATGCTGCGCACGGCCGTCGAGCGCGGCACCGGCAAGCGGGCCATGGTGAAGAACCACGCCGTCGCCGGCAAGACCGGAACGACCAACGATTATGTCGACGCCTGGTTCAACGGCTTCACCCCAGAACTGGTCGCGGTTGTCCAGTTCGGCTACGACCGGCCCAAGACCCTCGGCGCGAAAAAGGCGGGCGGCACGGTCGCCGCCCCGATCTGGCACGATTTCATGGACAAGGTGCTCAAGGATTATCCTCAGAGCGACTTCCCCGTTCCCGACGGCGGCGTCCGGCTACGGGTCTGCATCACCAGCGGCAAACCTGCTTCGGCCGGCTGCCCGAAGGAAGTCGTTTGCGGCCAGGTATATCCGATCGAAGCCGTGCCGAAGAATGAATGCCACATCCATTCCGGTGGCGGCCAGTTCGCGATCGACGAGGAGGAAGACGTCGAGTTCGCGGCGGGCCAGAACGCCGACATGGTCACCCAGAACTTCGCTCCGGATCCCGACTTCTTCCAGGCGGATTATCGCAAGCCGGCTCCCGCGCCCCAGGCAGCCGGTGCCGGAGCCTCGGTGATTGCCGTTCCCTCCCGGATGAACGATGAGGAAGAGGAAGAAGAAGAGGATATGGATGACGCCCTCGCCAATGCCGAGGCGGAAGAAGAAGGCGATTTCGCCTCGCCGCACGAACCCGGCGTCGTGATCCAGCCTGATTGACCTGAACACCCTGCGAAAACCAGGGCCCGCCAGGAACTCTCCTGGCGGGCCCGTTTTCTTGTGTCATCCGGGCGTTGCGGCCCACTTCCCGCATCCTGTGGGGCGGGGCCGCCCCCGAGCGACGGAACGTATGGTTTGCGGGCCTTGCCGGCCCTGTTGGAGGGAAAGGGTCAGTTGACCCGGGTGGATCGAGCGGATGCCCCAGAAGCGGCGGGAGTCTTGGCGGAACGCCGCGCTGCCGTGCGGGTGAAGGCGGCTGCGACCCGTCCGAGCTCGGCAACGGTGATCGGATCGTCGCTTCCGAAGACGGATTCCTCGCGGGCGAGATCGATTCCGAGGCTTCGCAGGGTCCGGATTGGGATGGTCATGTAGTGGTGACGGGGGATGTCGGTGAAATCCGGTTCGGCTTCATCGCCCGGAGAGGCATCGAGAAGATCGCTGGCCACGCGGTAGAGGAAC
>DAOOQQ010000076.1:0-21728 GCA_035388825.1 Candidatus Ozemibacteraceae bacterium | reverse complement strand
TTTTCAGCGTTTATCGATGTTTCAAGCCAGAATTCGGCTTATCCGAATACACATGCGTTGCGGTTGAATCCGCGGGATCATCATCCCCCTCATTTCCACCTGATTCTGCGGGATGGGAGAATGTTTTTCCGTCGATCTCGGATCGTTCGAAATACTTGGCGATGTCGAGCGGCGGGAGATCGCGGAAGCGTTGAACTGGGCTCGTGAAAACCGTGAACGGCTTCTGAGGGCGTTCGAGGAGTTGAAGGGATGAGTCAGGAACATTTCAGGATCACTAGGGTCGAGGTTCGCGATGAATCTTGCCTGTACCTCACGTTTCATGACGGTGCGTCATTTGACGTTCGCCTTCGGGAATGGATCGAGACCACGCCGGCTCTCGAACCTCTAAAGAATGCCGCTTTTTTTGCACGGGCCGGAATCGGCGAACATGGGTGGTGCGTGACGTGGGATGATGAGGAGACGATCGCCCTGGCGGGGGACAACTTGCGCAACTTGGGTGTCGAACAAGCAGGTGGCATCGGCCACGAGCGCATCTGGGAATGGATGCATCGGCATGGCCTCACCGTCGATGCAGCGAGTGAAGCGCTGGGCCTCAGCCCGCGGATGATCGCGTATTACCGGAGCGGCCAGAAGCCGATTCCCCGTCATGTCTGGCTTGCCTGCCTCGGCTGGGAATCTCTTCAGAAAGGCCATCGCAAGGCCGCGTAACCCACGACCCCTTGGAGCGGGCGCTTTCTTCCTGCATGATGGGAAGAGGCGCCCGCGGCGTTTTGCGGGCGGTTCAATTTTCAGCTCACGAGATCGGGATGTCGGACTCACGAAACTGGTGCAGAGTGCCGATAACATAGCGGGAATCTCTCTACATTCGGCCGAAACCTGATCAGGTGCTGACATGAAACAAACGAAACGCAGACTACTCGGAGGCACGGCGCTGATCGCGCTGCTGGGACTGTTCCTGGCGGCGGCGACGGGGACCGCGGCGGCTTCTCCCATCAATGCCTCGATCCGCTCGGCGGCGATGGCCCAGGCGATGGCAGCGAAAAAGACCGGCGGCGAAGCCTGTCTCAGCACGCTGCTCAACCGGAACCTGCCTGCCGTGCAGGTGAAAGGGCTTCGTGCCTCGGGATACGAGGGCGTCGTCGGCAACATCAGCCGCATCGTCGGTGGTCGCAACTACACCGCGGCCGACCTCGACCTGGCTGAAGTGCCCTTCTACACCGTCAACGGCCCCGGCCTGTCGGCGCTCCTGCACGACGGCGGCGAGTGGCCGGGCACCGGCGGCGACACGGCGAAAGACGACGGCCGGGCCAGCTTCGGCACCGAGTGGGCCGGCGAATTCTACGATCTCGACAAGAACGGGCACTACCCGAAAGCGGTTCTACGCTATATCGGAAGCCACTGTTACATTTTCGTGCCCCCGATGTTCTTCCCGACCCTGCCCCGCGGCATCTCCTCGACGGAAGACACGACCCCCGCTCCCGACAGCGCCTGGGGCCTCTACTGGCCCGACACCGCGGGCTGGGGAAGCGACATGCTGTATTTCGCCCCCGCCACCGGCGCCAAGACGCTCGATCCGCGCTTCGTGTTCGGCAACGACAAGAACTCGGCCCGTTCCAGCCTGAAGGCGTTCGCCGACGAGTTCGACAGCGTCATCTACCCGAAGATGCGGGAATACTTCGGCACCGAGCCGGATGTCGACCAGGACTCCAAGATCTTCATTATCCTCGACGACATCCGCGACGGCGTCGGCTCGTTCCGCGGCTACTTCTGGGCGGTGAACGAGTTCCCGCGCACGCAGATTCCCTACAGCAACGAAAAGGAACTGCTGCACATCGACCTGTTCCCGACCTTCCTGACCGAACCGAAGCAGGCCTACCGCACGACCGCCCACGAGTTCGTCCACATGATCCACTTCAACGAGGGCACCCAGGTCGTCAACGGAACCCTCCAAGAAGAGGAGCGGTGGCTCGAGGAAGGCTTCACCCAGTATGGCCAGTATGTCTACGACAAGAGCCACACGACCAACCTCGACGAGTTCATCAAGAAGCCCGACACGATTCTCGTCGAGCCCCGAACCAGCGTCTGGCTTGGCTCGAGCCCGTTCGCGAACTACGGAGCAAGCTATCTGTTCATGTTCTATCTCGCCGAGAAATATGGCGGCGTGAACGGCCCGAACTTCATCCGGAATCTTGTGCGCGACAAGGCGGCCGGTGTCACCTCGGTGAACAACGCCCTGCTCGGCTACGGCACGACGATGGAAAACGTGTTCGCCGACTTCGCGATCGCCAACTTCCTCGACAAGACCCGCAAACTCGACATGAGCACGCTCAACGACGGCAAGTGGGGCTACAACAACGACAACGATTACGACACCACCAATAACATGGGGGTGAACCAGACTCTCCCGGTCAAATACTCGGAGCGGGTCATCCTGTCGCCGGCCGGAACGGTGCGCTCGTCGAACGTGAAGCCCTGGGCGGCCGACTACATCGGCATCTCGGGCAGCAGCGGCAACCTGAACGTCGGCTTCGACGGGGACGACTCGACCCTGTTCAAGGCGGCCGTCATCAAGCGCGGTGAGGATATCGATCCCTCCGTCGAGTATGTCTACCTGAACGAAAAACAGGCCGGGAACCTGATCATCCAGAATTACGGTGTCGGCAACCCGTATGACAACCTGGTCCTGGTTCCGATGATCACCGCGGCCGGCAACTACGAGCCGATGAACTACGTCTTCTCGGGCACGTTCTCGGATCTGAAGGTCGCCGTGTTCCCGAACCCGGTCTACGAGAACAACCTGCACATCATCGTCCGCACCAGCGACAAGTTCGCCTCGACCCCGCGCCTGCAGATGACCTACAACGCGCAGCAGGGCTACCTGACGATGACCGCGATCAGCGACAATACCTATATCACAAACTATACTCTGAAAGAATCCGGCGAAGGGACCGTCGAGGCTTACGGCACCAACAGCAACGGCCAGATCCTCACGAACACCCTCAAGTTCAGCGCCGTCTACTATCCGGCGAAGAGCCAGGGCCTCCTGACGGCCTCCTACGGCCGGGTCAACGTGCCCTCGGGCGCGCTGCGAAAAGCCGGGTATCTCGTCGTCGCCAACTCGACCGAGCAGCACTCGTATGCCGGCCTGACCCGCATCACGCCGATGCTCGATGTGGCGCTGCCGGGCGACGCGACGAACGCTCCCGTCACGGTGAGCCTGCCGCTGAGCGGCCCGTGGGCGGAGACCCTGCCGATCGGCCTGTTCGCGGCCTCCGACAAGGGGCCCCAGTGGCTCGGTCGGGCCGATCTGGTCGGAAGCGAGGCTTCCGGTCTCATCAGCCGGTCCGGCACGATCTTTGCCGCGGCCGACCGGGTCGCGCCGGTGATCGCCGGGGAAGCCGTGGCGGATGCCAACGGCCAGGTGTCGATCGGAATCGGGGATGCCGGCTCGGGGGTCGACCCCGACAGCATCGTCGTGCGCTGCGGCAGCGAGCGGGTCATGGCCCGCTGGGATGCCGCTTCCGGGAAGCTCGTCGCCAACCTGGGCGGCCGGCTCGACGGACGGTATGACCTCGATGTCGAGGTGGCCGACCGGCTCGGGAATGTCGCGAAGGCGAGTGTTTCGGCCGATCTGGCCGGGGTGTTTGGGATGTCGCAGGCGATCGTGTATCCGAGCCCGGCCAAGACGTTCACGGTGCTGCGCATGTCCTTCAGGGGCGGCGCGGCCGTGGCTGCCCAGCTCCAGGCCCGCATCTACGACGCCTCGGGCGACGATGTCTGGGAAACCCCGCTCGTCCACAAGGGCGGCGGTGTCTACGAGGCGCGCTGGGAGCTGAGAAACAGGCGCGGCAAGCCCGTTTCCAACGGTGCCTACTACGTCGAGTTCGAGGCCGAGGCGAACGGTGAGACCTGGACCGAACGCCGGAAGATGGCCGTGGTGCGGTGAGGCGGAACAGATGATGACGCGAAAAACCGGAAACCAGATCATGAACAAGGGCAAACTGGCGATTCTGCTGCTGGTGCTGATGACCTTCCCGATGATCCAGAACTGCGGCGGCAGCGACAACGGCGGCGGAACCGCCGATGCCGTGGTCGCGCAGCAGCTGATCAACGACGGCTGGGCGAACGTCGAGACGGGCGCCTACATCACCGCCGAATCCAGCTTCAAACAGGCCATCGCCGAACCCCTGACGGATGCGCAGCGGATCGATGCCTACAACGGCCTCGGCTGGGCCGTCTCGAAGAACGACCGGGTTCTCGAGGCGATCCCCTTCTTCGAAATCGCGGCCCAGAGCAGCATGGAAGCCAAGGTCGGCCTCGCTGCCGCCCTCATCTTCCGGCACCAGACGACCGACGATTACCGGCGCGCCGCCGAGCTGCTCGGGAACATGCCGCCCGAAAAGTTCGTCGGCCAGCATGCCGGCCTCGCCCTGAGCACGGCCAAAGTGCACGCCCTCACCGCCCTGGCGTATGCCTTCGCCGGCGAGCCCGAAGAGGCCAAGCGCCACATCAACAAGGCCGCCGCCGCCGATTCGATGATGGTCGGAACCACCGTCGACCGCATCGACGACGCCTTCCGCCTCCTGGGCTGGAACGAGTGAGTGACGAGGAACGCACCACAGAGGCACAGAGACACCGAGAATTTTTTGCCACGAAGACACCACCGCCACGAAGAATGACGATAGACCTGTAACAATAGATATATAGCTTTACGACTAAAATATCCGGGCACATCGCGATGCCCCCCTGCCGTAGGGAGCGCTTCGAGCTCTGTGTCCCGGTGTCTCCATGGTCCGTCTTCGTTGTGCCCTCGTGTCTTTGTGATGAAACGCTTCTTGCCTCTGTGTCTCGGTGTCTCCGTGGTTCGTCTTCTTTGTGCCTTTGTGTCTTCGTGGTGAAACGCGTTGATTCTGGGGCGCGTTTCGCGGGGAGGGGTTTTCTGGTATCATGCCACCCGTCATGAACGGGCATCGTATGGGCGTTTCAGGCTTCCGGGCGGCGGTATTGGCGTGCGGCCTGGCGGTCTGTTCCGTCTTTTCGGCCGATGCCGCGCCGCGCCGTCAGACCGCGTCTGCGCCGGCGATCGTCGCGCGCGAGCAGGACGAGACGATCAAACGCGAGGTGCTCTCGTTCCTGCGCGAACACCCGTCGCGGCGGCCCGGGGAAGGCTGGCTGTTCCTTTCCCGGCAGTATCGCGAGCTTGCCCAGCCCGAGCCTGCGCTCGAGCTGATCCGCTCGATTGTCCGGTCCGAGCCGGTGCCCCTCGATCTGAAGTGCGAAGCTCAGCTGCTGCTGGCCGAGATCCTCACCGACCAGAAGAACGAGGATGGCGCCCTGCGCGAACTCGAGCGCATGCTCTCCTGGAACCCCGCCCGGGAATACCTGGTCCGGGGAAAGATTGCCCGGGCGCGCCTGCTGGGCCGCAGCCTGACGCGCATCGACGACCTGTACAAGGCGTTCAGACGATACTACTCGGCCTTCCCCGAGCTGAACGAGATCGAGGAGATGCCGTATCTGATGGGCTTTGCCCGGGGCTACGATCTCGAGATCGGCATGAAGGCCCTCGAGGCCTGGGAAGAGATCGCCGGCTTCCGCGAACGGGAGGCTTCCGACCTCGCCCGCCTGCACATCGGCCTCTTCTACGCCTACGATCTTTCGAAGGCCGAGCGGGCCGACCCCTTCCTGCGGGCGATCAAGCCGCCGTTCCAGACGAAGGCGGCCATCCAGGCCCTGTTCGTCCGGGGCGCGCTGCGCCAGTTCCATCTGCCGCTTGCCGAGCCGAAAGACGCGCTGGCGGATTACCGTGCGTTCCGCGATGCGACGAAGGATCCGCTCGAATACCGCACCTGCACGATGCTGCTCGGTCACCTGCTTTCCGACCGGCTCTCCGACCCCGGCGCGGCGGTCACCGTGTTCGAGGAGATGGCGAGCCTGCCGCCGCACCTCGCCGTGGCGACGCCCTCCGTTTCCCTGCAGAAGCGGCTCGAGCTCGAAGAAGAGGACCGCTGGTGGGCCGTTCTGGGTCTCAAGATGGCGGGATACACCGCCGAATTCAAGCTGAACAACCCGGATCGGGCGCGCACCTGCTACGAGCGTGCGCTCGAGATGCACCGCCGTCGCCGGGATGTGGCGGCCGATGTCTGGCTGATCCAGGCCCTGGCACGCACCGAGCCGAAAGTGTCGAAGGCCCAGATGCTGTTCAATATGGCCTACGAGAAGTACCGCGGCCGCGACATCCGGGCCGCTCTCAAACTGTACGAGCAGTTTCTCACCGACCACCCGGGTCATGATCTCGAACGCGAGGTGCTGTTCCGCACCGCCGTCATCACCGACAGCGACCTGCGCGACTACGACACGGCACTCGATCTGTATCACCGGTATCTGGTCAAGGCCGTTCCGCGGCAGTCGACCTGGAAACTCGATGCCATCTACGACTGGGGCCGCCTCGACGAGGTGCGCTACCGGATCGGCAACCTGCTCGCGCTGCACCGGAAGGATCCCGTCGGCGCGCTGAAGGCCTGGAGCGATCTTTCCGCCGCCTACCCCGAGAGCTACTGGGCCCAGCAGGGGATGAAGGACAGCATCCGGATCTACCGCGAATCGCTGGGCGACGAGAACACGGCCCAGCAGAAGATGCGCGAGTTCATCGCGAAATACGCCGACTCGAAGGATGCCCAGGCCTTCCGGAAAGACCTTGCGGAACGGCTTCTCGCGCAGCAGGAGTATGTCGGGGCCCTCGAGATGCTGCGCGCCTTTCTCGACCACAGCCTGCCTTCCGACGAGGGGTATCTCGAGACGAAGGCCCAGTGGCGCGACCTGCTGTTCCGATCGCGCGAGGCCGAGCTGCGCGAGCGGCTGAAGACGGCCGGGCTGCGCGACCGGTTCGAGCTGTACGGCAATCTGGTCGACGTGCTGACGCTCGCCAGCTCCAGCGGCCCGCTCGAGCAGCTCGCCCAGGAGCTCACCGAGGCCGAGATGCCCGACGAGGTGCGGTGGGGGCTCACCTACGACATCGGGGGGGCTCTGTACCGGGAGTTCCCCGCGAAAGCCCGCGGCGTGTTCGAGCAGCTCTCGAAAACCTCTTCGGGAACGACCCGGCTTGCCTGCCTGCTGACGCTGGGCAATATTGCCTACCGGGTCGACAAGGCGATTCCGCAGGCGGTTTCCCTGTATCAGGCCGCCGCCTCCCTGACCGAACCGCTCGATCCGAATATCGAAACCCCGCTGTACCGGCTCGGGCGGCTGTATCTGGCTTCGGGCGATGCCGCGCGCGGCCTCGAAATCCTCCAGACGTTCACCCGGCGCTTTCCGCGCAGCCGGCATGTCGCGAAGGCCTATCTCGCGCTTGGACAGGCGTTCCTGGCGCTGCATCACCCGATTCCCGCGATCCGGTTCTTCCGGCGTGTTTCCCGGCTTTCTCCGGCCCTGGCCGAGGAGGCACGCAAAGGGATCGAACTTGCGGGTGCCGAGGCCGGCCCCGAAGCCTGGCTGCATGCCCAGGCCGAGGAACGCCGGAAGAAGCGTGAGGCTGACGAGCTGGCCGCCGCCTCGGACACCGAGCGCCTCGAGGGGGACGCCGCATCCCGCGCGACCGCCTCGGGAAGCGGGGATCTCGGCAACCTCGCTCCGGAAGAACTCTACGAACGGTATCTGGCCCTGCTCGATGCCTCGAAACCGGACGGGAAAAAGGCTGTCGAGCTGCTGCTCGAGCTCCTGACACGGCGAACGGTTGCGCCCGGACTGTATGACAAAACATTGAGACATTATATATCGTGGAGAATGTTTCGAGAGCCGGACGCCGAGTCTTTCGTCAAAGAGTCGCAGAAGCTGCTCTCCGATCGAAACTACCCCGAGGCTCTTTCCGAGCTGCTGTATCGCATGGCGATGGCCATGGACCGGATGCTTCAGGCACACGAAAGCGCCAACAAGGCGTATTTCGAGTATCTCTCGTTCTTCCCGAAGGGCCCGCGCCTGCTCGCGATCCGGCAGCGGATCCCCCAGGTGTACGAGGCAGCCGGCGACAAGAAGAACGCCCTCCGGTTCTATGCCAAGCTGATCGACGACACTGCCCTCGCAGCCGAAATCCGGGTCGATGCCTCGATCCGCAAGGCGGCGATGAACGAGAAGGATGAGCAGAAGGAAGAGGCGGTGCAGACCCTCGAGGCCGCGCTTGCCTTCGACTCGCCGCGCAAAGGCGAGATCTGTCTCCGACTCGAGAAGCTGACCGACAACTTCGATTACGTGCGCCAGGCCCTCGATGCCCCGGGTGAGGAATCGTTCCGGTTCGCCGCCCTGAAGCGGCTCGTGGAAAAAGCCCGCGAGGACAAGGATGAAAAAGAGGTCCGGCGGCTGCTCGAAGCCTACGGGGACGTCTGGACGCTTCCCGAAGCCCAGCTTTGGGTCGAGAAAAAGCGGGACGACCTGACCAAGCAGGGAGCCATCGAGGAGATCGAGCAGAAGATCGAATTGTTTCCCGAGGAACCAGAAACTCCCGCGCGCCTGTTCAAGCTCGCCCGGCTCGTCGAGGGGCGCGAGGACGCGAAATACCGAGCCCAGGACCTGTTCTACGAGATCACCCTCGTGTATCCGAACTCCGAGTTTTTCCGGGAAAGCAAGATCCGGGCGGACAACACCCGTGCCGTCAAAGCCATATCTGAGCTCGGCGATCTGCTGAAGAAGGGCACGAAAGGCTCGGATGGCGAGGAGATCCTGCTCGAACGGGCGCGGATCTACACCGATGCCCTCAAGGATCCCTCCCGGGCCCGGGAAGACTACGAGGCCCTGCTGAAGCTGTATCCGAATTCGCCGCGGAGAGACGAGGCGTGGCTTGGTCTGGGCGAGATCGCCCTGAGTCAGGATCGCGATGCGTCGGAGGCGCTGCGTCTCTGGGAAGCAGGGTTGACGGCGTGCACCGACCCCGCGGCCCGCACCGCGCTCACGAAGCGCATCAACAGCCTCGGCCAGTTCCGCGAGCGGGTGCTGTATTCCGAGCGCCGTGCCGATCATGATGCCGCGGAGCAGCAGATCTGGCGTATCTGGCGTATCGAACGCGATCCGGACTACGCTCTCGGGCTGCTTCAGGAGGCCCTCGGGCGGATCGAGAACCGGCCGCATGCCGCGCGGCTGCAGTATCTTGCCGGCCGCCTGCTCGAACAGTCCGGCAATGATGCCGGGGCACTGGAGATGTACAAGAAAGCCCACGAAAGCCTGTTCCACCCGGGCTGCCGGAAAGACCGGGTGCTGTACCGCATGGCGCGGGTCCAGGTGCGCCGGGGCCAGGCGGAAGAGGCGTATCGGCTGTATGCGGCGCTCGTGAACCGGTATCCGAAGAGCCGGCTCAGTCGTTCGGGTTTCTACTGGCTTTACAAGCAGGATCTGGCCGCCGGCCGTCTGGCCCAGGCCCACGACCGGATCGCGCGGTTGCTGCTGATCCGTAATCTGCACCCCAGCCATCGCACGGCGATCCAGGCGCTGGAAAAGAACGTCGCGGCACGCCTCGATATCCAGCAGATGGAGCGGCTGCGCGGGCTTTCCAAACAGGGCGGATCGGAGTTCCCGTATTACATCGGCAAGGTGCTCGAGAACGACCTGCGCGACATCGACCGGGCGATCGCCCAGTATGAATCGTATCTGAAAACCCACCCGAATTTTTCCCGGTCCCGCGATCTGATGCTGAAGATCGCGTCGTTGTACGAGCGCAAGGGAAACGCCGTGAAGGCCGTCAGCGTGCTCGACGATTATCTCAAGACCGTCGAACCGACCTCGAAGAATCTCGACCTGCTGATCCGCATCGGGGATCTCGTCGAAACCGGCATGTCGAACCAGGAGCTTGCTCGCGTCTTCTGGGAATCGGTCGAGGACGAGTACCGCAACGTGCCCGACGTGCGCGAGTTCGCGAAAGCCAAGTTGCGCCGCCTGGTCGAGAAGCGCATGGCGAAAGCCGAGAAGCCGGCCCGCCGGGCCGTGAAACGCGTATACAGCGATGACGACAAAGAGATCCTCGAGATCATCAAGGATATCAAGGAGCGACTGATCGACGATCTGGGCGATTTCACCAAAGCCGAACGCGAGCTCGTCCAGTTGTGGGACGACAGCATGGACTCCCCGGCGACGCTCGACATCCTCAAGGAGCTCGTGTCGCTGTGCGAAAACCAGCTCATGGACCCCGACAAGGCCGCGGAGTATTACGAGCGGTGGCTGTCCGAGAACACCGCCGATCCGCTGTATGGCGAATACGTGATGAAGCTGTACGACCTCTACATGGAAAAACTGCGCGACGGCCAGAAGGCGCTGCGACTCCTCGAAGCCTTCACCCGCGAGTTCCCGAACTCGCCGTATGCCGACGAGGCGAACCTCAAGCTCGGCCTGGCGAACGAGATGCTCGTCATGAACTGGGACGAAGCTCGGCGCATCTACCAGCGCATCATCGACACGAAGAAGAACGATCCGGTCGTGCACGAGGCGTATTTCCGCATGGGCAACGTGCTGCGCGAGGGGTTCGCGAACTACACCGAAGCGATCCGGTATTGGGAGGAGCTGAACGGCCAGTATTACAACAACACCTTTGCCGCCGACGCCCAGTTCGCGATCGCCTACACTTACGAGGTGTACCAGCGTGACTACACGAAGGCGCGCGCCGCCTACGAAAAGATTCTCAATCTGTATCCCAACTCGCCGCTGCAGAACCAGGTGCGTGACGCCCTGCTGCGCATCAGCGGCAAATGACGCTGCAATGAGGTGCCGTGATGCTGAAAATTCCTGAACTGACGGAACTGGTGGGGCGCTACGACCGGTTTCTCACCTGGTTCGCCGTTTCGGTGCTGCGCCAGCTCGGCGACACCCGCCCGAACGTCGAGGCCAAGCTGGTGGCGGTCATCAAGGGGACCGTCATCCCCGTCCCGTTCGATCTGCTGTGCCGGCATCTCGAGCGCGTCAATGACCCTGAGATCGCCCGTGTGAAAGCTATCGAGGCGCTCTGGGAGCGCCATCGGCTGCTCGGGGAGATCGCCGAGTTCCTCGGTCACGAGGTCGGCAAGGAGTTTGCCAACAAGCCTCTGCTCGAGTTCATGCAGCGGGGCGACGACATCGAGCGAGCCTTCGCGACCACGGCCCTGGCCGTGTTTGGCCATGCCAAGGCCCGTGAGCAGCTCCAGCAGGGATTCGGCAGCTTCCCGAAACTTCTGCGGTGGGGAATTCTCGCCCTTCTGGAAGCCGGCGGCGATGCCCAGTGGATGCCCCTGTTCATGTCGGCGCTCGGCGATCCCGAGCCGGATATCATGCGCGTGGCGATCCAGGCCCTCGGCAAAAGCGGGACGCCAGGCGCTTCGGCGCGGCTTCATCCGCTGCTGCGCAACGAATCCGAGCAGATCGTCATCGCGGCCATCCAGGCCGTTGCCGCCCTCCGGGAACCAGGGTCGATCGGCCCTCTCCTGGAGCTGGCTGCCGAAACATCGTCGGACCGCGTGAGATCGACCGTCGTTTCCGCTCTCGGAGAGTTCCCCGGCGGCGCAACCCAGCAGTATCTCGGCGAGGCCCTGGCCCACAGCGATCCGCGAACCCGGGCCAATGCCGCCGTCGCCCTGAAGAAACAGTTCCTCACCGGCGACCGGCGCGACGAGAGCCTGATCGACCGCATTGCCCAACTGCTTGGCGATACCGACCATCGGGTGCGCGCCGACGCGATCCAGACGCTCTGGGAGCTGGGCCGGGTCGAGAGCATGGCCGAGATCGAACGCCTGCTCGGGAGCCCCGACGAAGGCAGCCGGGCTTCCGGTGCCTACCTGTGCGGAAAGCTGCGGCTGATCCAGTTCCGTGATCACCTCACCTCACTGACCGACGACACTGCCTGGAATGTGCGCAAGACAGCCGCGATCGCTCTTCTCGGCCTCGGGGAAAGTGGCCGCGGTGTTCTGCAGCAGCTCGTGACCGCGGGCACGCCCGACCAGCAGGTGTGCGCGGCGTATGCCGTCGGCCTCGCCGACGACCCGCAGGGGGTCGATCTGCTCCTGACCGCGAGCCGGTCCGACACCGAACTCGGGGAACGGGCGACGGATCTGCTGATGCGTCTTTCCAAACCGGCCGACATGTGATACTTTGAGCCGCGCCGAAGCCACAGAGAACGGCTTCGGCGCGGCTTCATTTTTGCGTATCTGGAGGATTCCATGAGCCAGCCCGGAGCGGCTTCCGTCCCATCGGCGGAACAGCACAAACCCTACATCTCCGCCGGGACGATCATTCCCGAGTTTTCCTTCCTGCCGGTTCTGGTGGGAGCACTGCTCGGTATCGTGTTTGGTGCCTCGTCGGTGTACCTGGTGCTCAAAGTCGGCATGACGATCAGCGCCTCGATTCCGGTCGCCGTCATCTCGATCACGCTGTTTCGGCTGTTCGCCCGTATCTTCAAGATCCGGCAGGCCACGATCCTCGAAAATAACATCGTCCAGACGACCGGCTCGGCCGGCGAATCGATCGCCTTCGGCGTCGGCGTGACGATGCCCGCCCTCATGATCCTCGGCTATGACATGGAAGTGACGCGCGTCATGACCGTCTCGTGTCTCGGCGGCCTGCTCGGCATCCTCATGATGATCCCCCTGCGGCGCGGCCTCATCGTCGCCCAGCACGGCAAGCTGACCTACCCCGAGGGAACCGCCTGCGCCGAGGTGCTCATGGTCGGCGAACAGGGCGGCACCAACGCCAAGACCGTGTTCACCGGCTTCGGAATCGGCTTCATCTATAAACTGCTGATGGCCGGCCTCAAGCTGTGGAAAGATATTCCTTCGTATATCATGCGCTGGTACAAGGGCGTCGAGGTCGCGGGAGAGTTCTCGCCCGAACTGATGGGCGTCGGCTACATCATCGGCCCGGCCACCGGCTGCATCATGCTCGCGGGCGGCATTCTCGCGACCCTCGTCCTGACGCCGCTGATCAAAATGTTTGGCGAGCTCCTCAATGATCCGGTCTTCCCCGGAACGCTCCCCATCTCGGCGATGACCACCTCCGACATCCGCAGTGCCTACGTGCTCTACATCGGTGCCGGCGCCGTCGCAACGGGCGGCATCATCAGCATGATCACCTCGCTGCCACTGATCTTCGGAGCCTTCAAATCCGGCGTGCAGGACATCTTCTCGGGCTCGAAGAACGGTAACGGGGCGGAAGCGCAGCTCCGCACCGAACGGGACATGCCGATGAGCGTCGTCGTGATCGGCTCTCTCGCCCTCGTGCTCGCGATCTGGGCCTCGCCGTCCCTGCAGGTCAACCCGCTCGGCGCCGTGCTGATCGTCATGTTCGGCTTCCTGTTCGTCACCGTCAGCTCGCGCCTGACCGGCGAGATCGGCTCCTCCTCGAACCCGATCTCGGGCATGACCGTTTCGACGCTGCTTCTGACCTGCCTCATCTTCCTCGCCATGGGCTGGACGGGCGCCGGATACCGACTCACCGCCCTCTCGATCGCTGCGGTCGTCTGCATCGCGGCCTCGAACGGAGGCACCACCTCCCAGGATCTGAAGACCGGCTGGCTCATCGGTGCGACGCCCTACTACCAGCAGATCGCCATTCTCGTCGGAGCCCTCTCCTCGGCCGTCGTCATCGGCGTCATCCTGCTCGCCCTCGACTCGGCATCGACCGTCTACGCGAAACCCCCGGTCCCCTTCAAATACCGCATCGCCGCCGAAGAGGTCGCCAAGCTCGAGCCGGCGGCCCTTCCCGAAGCCGAACGGCGCACCGACCCCGCCGAATACCGCCTGCTGCGTGTCCACGAAGCCGTCAACGACGTCCTGCCCGGTCGCTATCTTGTCGATGCGAAGGGTGAAATAGCTTATATTATAGATCCTGGCATCAACGGCACGATCGCGCACCGCGACTCGGATATCGTCTACGAGGATGTCGCGGCGAAGGGCATGAAGGTCGATGCGGCGAAACTCGCGGCCCGCGAACGCCGCCGCGGCCCGACCGCCGGCGGCGACCAGGCGATGTATCTCGTCCTGCAGCTCGACCAGGAGACGGAAGGGATTCCCGAGGGCCGGTACCTGGTGCTCGACGACGGCACGGTGAAATATAAAGTGAACTATACCGGCTCGGTGCCGAAATACGGCGCGCCGCAGGCGAAGCTGATGTCGGTCATCATCGACGGCATCCTCACCCAGAAGCTGCCCTGGATCCTCGTGTTCATCGGCGCCTTCATTGCCCTGATCATGGAACTGTGCCAGGTCTCGGCGCTGCCCTTCGCCGTCGGCGTCTACCTGCCCCTCTCGTCTTCGCTGCCGATCTTCATCGGCGGCGCGATCCGCTGGTTCGTCGACCGCTCGACGAAAAACCAGTCGATCGCCGACACCGAGTCGAGTCCGGGCATGCTGCTGTCGTCCGGCCTGATCGCGGGCGGCGCCATCGCCGGCATCTTCATCGCCTTCCTCGGCGCCAGCGAAGAGATGTCCCGGGCGCTCGACATGCACGAAAAGGTCGGCGCGTTCGCCAGCTCCGACCTGTATCCGACGCTGATCTTCCTCGGCCTCGGTGCCTTCCTCTTCGCCGTCGGCCGCCAGTGGCTGCTCGCTCCGGCGGCAACGGAAAAACCCAGGGAGTGATATGAGGGAACTGCTCTTCTGCGGCTGGTTCCTCCTGGCATCCCTGCTCGGGGTGTCGCCTGCCCCTTGCCCCAGCCAGGCCTCCTGCGATGCCCGGGAAGCCGCTCTGGCCGGTCTGGGGTGCCGGGCCGGCCTGGTGGCCCGACGCCAGGCCGAAACCTGCGCGGAACGCTGCGGGAAAACCGTGACCGGACGCGTTGCGGCCCTCGAACGCCTCCGCAGGGAATTGTCCCGGCTTCAGACCGAACTGTTCGCCCTCCTGGACAAGCCTCCATACTCCGACAACGTGAAAACCACCGTCCGGAATATCGATCTCCTGTTCAACGCCCTGAACGCAGAGTTCTCGCAAACTCTCGCCGGGGTCGAGCGCGATACCTTGCTCCTGTCAGCGTTCGGGGTCGGAACCGGTCTCCAGGAGGGGCGGGCCGGAACCCGTCTTGCCGGGCTCCGCTCGGCCGGAGAGGAACTCGCCTCGGGCGCAAAGCGGGTTGCTGAGCTGATTTCTGCCATGGAGAAAGAGCCCGTCCGACTGGGCGATCTGAATGGCGACGGGGTCATCACCGCGCAGGACCTCCTGCTGCTGGTCAAGCCCCTGGGCCGGAAAGCCGCCGTGGCTGCCAACGCCGATCTGGACGGCAACGGACGGATCGATTCGAGCGACTTCCGGTTCCTGCAGCAGGCCGTGTATGGCCATCGGACCCGGTTTCCCGCCGATGCGGCCCTGCAGCCCGGGGATCTGAACGGCGACGGCCTCCTCGACTGGATGGACCTGTTCGATCTCGCCGGGGTCGTGCGCAAGAACCGCCGGAATCCCCCCCCGATCACAAGCCCCTGGGATGGCCAGTATGACATCAACGCGGATGGCCGGGTCGATGAGGCGGATTTCCAGATGCTGGTCAGATCCATTGCCGCCCAACTGCCGGCCGGCGAATCGGCGCAGCCGGAAACGGCGTCGGGGCCGGTTGCCCGCTAGAGACGCCCCGGAAGTCTCAGTCCGGGAAGGCCCGCAGCAGCTTCTTGACGCGGGCGGCCCGCGCTTTCGAGATGTCTCCCACGAGGGTGACGCCGAGATTGCGCCGGCGCACCAGGCGCGCGGCGATCGCGTGCAGGTCGGCGGGGCGCGTTTTCTGGGTCGCGGCAAACTCCGCCGCGAAATCCATGGGTGACGGGTAAAGCGCCCGGAACGCATACCGGCCCGAGAAATCCCAGACATCGGTCGAGGCGAACCGTTTGGCTTTCACATACTGATACAGCATGTGCTCGACGTCTTCGTCCGGAAGTGGCGTTTTCGCGAGCTTGGCCATGATGCGCAGGCAGACGCCGACGGCATCCTCGAGCACGTCGGGGTTCACCGAAAAATCGATGTGAATCGCTCCCGCCCGCTCGTAAGCGTCGGTGCCGACACTGAGGGAATAACAGAATCCCCGGCTGTCCTGCATCGCCTGCCGCAGCGGCGAACCCGAGCCCGCGTCGAGAATCCGCACGAGCGACTTCTGAAGATGGAATTCGGGATCCCCGAACGCCAATGCGCGAAATGAAATCCGCACCTGAACCTGACTGCGCGGGGAATCAACAGCCAGCAGGCGGGGCCCGTTGAGCTCGGCGACGGGGCCCGGCCGGGCCGGCTCGCGATCATCCTCCGTTCCGCGCCAGCTTCCCAGAACCCGCCGGACGGCCGAAAGGGCTTTCTTCGGGTCGAATCCCCCGGCAAGCGCCACGACCGTCGACTCGGGCCGGAAATGCGCATGCAGATGCGCTTCCAGATGGCGCCGCTGGATCTGGCGCACCGAGTCGGGCATCCCGAGAATCGAAAGCGCATACGGGTGGTCGCCGTACAGCAGTTGCGACGAAAGCTGGTCGATGGCCGTCAGTTGCCCGTCTTCATCCTGGTCCTCCAGGCACTCTTCGAGAATGATGTGCCGCTCGGCCGTCAGACCGCTGAAGGTCGGGGCCGTCATCATCCGGTGCAGCAGCTGCAAACCCTCGCCGAGCGACTCGGGAAGCATCTTGCACGAAAGGATCGTCATGTCGGAAAACGTGGCCGCGTTCGCTTCCGAGCCGACCCGGTCGAGCGCCCGGCAGAGAAGCGACGAGGTCGGATACTCCGGAGTGCCCCGGAACAGCATGTGCTCGAGAAAGTGTGAAATCCCGTTCCGATCGGGGGCTTCGAAAATCGGGCCGGATCTGATCAGGCAGGCCACCCCCACGGAGGGGGAGGCAAACGGGTGTAGAACGAGTTTCACACCATTCGGGAGGGCGATCGTCTCGATCGGTGCGGAAAGGCGGCTGAAGGGAAAGAGCATCTGACTCCCGGGGTGTTCGGCAAATGTCGGCAGCGGCCTGGAAAAGCCGCCGTCTGGAAGGTTACTCCTGCGCGGGAGGTTCGGCGGGCGTGGCCGGATCGAGCTCCTCGATCTCGCGGCTCACGGGAAGAGCGAGCTCGTTCTTGTTGCCGGCCGGCGGAAAATACTTGGGCTTTCCGTCTTTGCGCGGATCGATCTTGCCGCCGGAGCGGGCCCAGATCGTGTACCACATGAGCACGACATCGTTCACAGCCCGGGAATAACACGTGGCCGACACCATTCTGCCGCGCTTCTTGTCCTGGTTGCCGGGAGTGTAATACTGGATCAGCGCATCGTAATACTTGTTCGCCCACAACGACCAGTAGACCATCAGCGCGCTCACGCGATCGACGCTGCGGCAGCCTTCGAACGAAACGCCGAACAGATGCACGTTGTCGTTGATGTCCTTTTCGCAGGCCGCATGATACGGCTTTTCCTCGATCCCGTCGACGACGACGATGCCGGTATGAAGCGGCTGGACGAGATCGGCCGTATAGTGGCAGATCCAGCCGAGTTTGCGCACGATCGACGCGCGGGATTTCTTCGCCTTGATGTCCTCGACGACTTCCTTGACCAGCTCTTCGACCTTGAAGGGGCCGTTGCCCATGTCGCTGCCGTGGATGTGGAATACGTGGTTCCGGAAGTCTTTCAGGGTGGTGTCGGGCTCGATCGATGCCTCGAGAAGGGCCTTGAATGCGGGGTGCTTGGCGCTCGGCCCCGTGCCGGTCGCTCCCAGGAATTCGCGGAAGGCGGACGGCATGATGAAGTACGCATCCGAGGTGATTTTCTTATGCGTTCTGCCGCCCCAGGCTTCGGCCGAGGTCGCCGCAAGCAGCAGGGGTACCAGCAGAAGAGCGGCAAGAGCGATGGTTCGTGTGCGCATGACAGGTCCTTTGCGAGCCTGATTTCTTTCAACTATACGTACCGGTTCCAGGGGTGTCAAGAAGAGCACATGAACCGTCGCGGGGTTTTCGGGCGGATAAAAAAGGAAACCCCCGGTGTCATGCCGGGGGAGGGACAGATCGTGTACGGTCAGGATGCGCGGGTGTCGGGCTTTTGCTCGGTCTCTTCCGGGGCTTCGGCGGCTTCGGAAAGACTTGCCTCACTGAAGTCGACTTCCTCGGGATTGTCGGCCTCGATGCCGGCTTCGGCATCAGCGGGAAGCTCGCGCTTGGGATGTTTCTTCTTTTTCGGGCTGCCGGTTCGCTCTTTTTCGGCGGGAGGATTGCTCCGGGCGAACTCGGCGAAATCGACCACGACCTTCTTCTCGAACTGGCCGGAAAGATCCTTCAGTTTGTCGGAGAGCACCGCGAACCGGTCCATGACGAACTTGCGCTGGTGTTTCGATTCTTCCTTCAGGACCGAAATCTCGTCCTGGAGCTCGAGGAGAACGATGAGAATCGGCAGGATGATCAGGGCGACCACCATGTAGGTGTCGATCTTCCATTTCAGAAGCATCGAAAGAACCATCGCTCCCCAGAGTGCCCAGAGCCAGTGATGGATCTTCATGCTTTCTCCTTGCCCGGCTTCGGTTCCGGGACCGCCGTCCTGAGAATCGTTTCCGCCGCCTCCGTCGTGACGCCGGCCAGCAGAAAGGTCTTCTGCTTTCCCTGGGCTCCGTGATCGAGCGTCACCTGTTTCTTGGTCACGCCAAACGTTTTTGCAAGGAGGGCAACCAGGGCCTCGTTGGCTTCGCCTTCGACGGGCGCGGCTTTCACCCTTATTCTACAACGATCCCCGCTGATGTCAACAATCTCCGAACGCGAAGCCCGCGGCACCGCCTGAACATTCAGGAGCGTGCCGCGGGCGTGGGCTCGGATACAGGAAAGGCTCATCGGAAGACGGGATCAGGCCGCTTCCGCGAACGGTCCCTTCGCCGCGACGGGAACCGGCTTGAGGGAAATGGGACCGTCGTCGGTCAGCATGGCCATGTACGACTCGAGAACCGTCTTGAGCTCGACCTTCAGCATCCGCTTCTGGCGCTTGAGTTCGCGGATCTCCTTGCCGACCGTCTCTGCCTCGGTGCGCGCCTCGTCGAGAATCCGCTCGGCCTGGATCTCTGCTTCCTTCACGATCAGTTCGGCTTCCTTCTCGGCGTTGTTCTTCATGTCGCCCGAGGTCTTCTGTGCCGAAATGAGCGTCTGCTTGAGCGTCTTCTCGAGCTCGAGATAATCCTTCATCTGGGCCGTCAGGCGCTCGACCTGATCCTTCAGATCCTTGCTTTCGGCGTAGACGGCCTCGTACTCGCGGCCGACCTTCTTCAGGAAGTCGTAGACCTCGTTCTCGTCGAGGCCGCCGATCTTCTTGCGCGAGAACTCCCGCTGGTAGATATCGAGTGGCGTAAGTCTCATGATTGTGCCTCCTAGATGTTTTCCATCAGAACGATGCGATTCGTGTTGGTGCCCAGCATGTTGTTGGTCACTTTGAAGCAGTTGGCCAGCTTGGTGAACTCCTGGCTCTGCACGTAGACCTCGACGACCTTGAACTGGCCGCCGTTGTAGCGCTTGCTGCACGTCAGGCTCACGACGGCTTCGTCGAGATTGATCAGTTCGCCCTGATACCGCACTTCGCCGACCTCCATCGCGACCAGACCGCCCTTTTTCACGACCCGGTGCAGCTCGGCCAGCGTGTCGGAGATGAACTGCATCCACTCCTCGAGATCCGGGGTCTGGACGACGGACTTCTCGAGCTTCTGTGCGTCGATGCCGCAGAACCAGGTCTCGAGCCACGTGTCCTGAACGTAATCGACGGTGTTGAGGAACGGCGGCGAGGTGATGATCAGATCGACGCTGTTGTCCGGCCAGCCCTTCAGGTTCCGGGAATCGCCCGTCGTGATGACGGTGTTGCGCCCGTTGCGCGCGATCTCCTCCAACTGTCCGTCCTTGAGCGCGGTTTTCGCCTTCTTCACGATGCGCGAGGCGATGTCCCGGTACTCCGGCTCGGCCCCGCGGGTGCGGTTGATCTTGGCCTGGTTCGCCTTGGGAATCGAGATCTGGGGGAAGGAATACGCCGAGAAGAAGCCCGGCGAATGCCCGTGAAGCCGGGAAAGGGCCAGCATCTCGATGAACCGGTCGACCGGGTCGCGGTGTGTTTTCAGGTAGTCCCGCAGATTCAGAAGCTCGGTGTAGGTCTGCGGATGGTAGAACATGCTCAGGTCCTCTTCCCGGCTCAGGTCGCGCGGCGCATCCAGAGGAATTTCGGCAAGTCTCCGCTCGACGGTTTCAACCGGAACGGGATGGACTTTTGGCCAGGCGATGCGTTCGGAAAGAGGATTCACATCATTGCTGAAGCCGCGCCGGCCCAGCAGATTGGCTTGCAGCAGCGTCGTGCCGCGGCCCCCGAACGGGTCTCCGACCGCCCCTCCGTCTTTCGTGAAGCGCCGGATGAAGTAATCCGGCAGTTCGGGTTTGAATGAAGCCCGATAGGAAAGCGCATAATGCAGCGAGTGCATCTGGCGCTGTTTCGCCGTCCAGAACTCGTCGTAAATGCGCGGGATCGTTCCGGACGGGGTCTGGATGATGCCCGCATTGCCGGGAAGAGGACGGACGGATTCAGCGTACGCAGGAAGGGGTTGCGCGGTCATGATGCCTCCGAATGCGAATTCTCCTGTTCAGGGAATCTATCGGCGCGCCGGAGGGATTTCTTGACAGGTATCGGTGCCCCCTTCGTTCGGGTGAAATTGTATACTGTCTGATATTATTGTGGCGGCTTCGCTATCTGCCGCGCGCGAGGGTGAGGGAAAGTGGAAAACGGATGCGGCACCGGGTAGAATGCCGGCGAAGAATTTCTGTGAACGCGAAAGGGATGACAGGCATGGCGACGGAACTGTTCCAGGAGCTGCGGGAGGCATTCAACGGCGGGAAGCCCTTCGTCCTCTGCACGGTCGTCGAGGTAGACGGCAGCAGCCCGGGCAAGGCGGGGCAGCGGATGATCGTCTTCGAGGACGGCCGGACGCAGGGCACGGTCGGAGGCGGGATCAACGAGGAACGTACCAGAAAAGCGGCGTTGGCCCTGTTCCCGGAGCGGGGGGGCGCCGAGCTGCTGTCCTACGATCTCGCGAACGAGATCGATACCGGCGAGCCGGTATGCGGTGGCAACGTGAAGGTGTTCATCGAATACATGGCCGACCGTAACCGTATCCTCATCTTCGGGGGCGGTCACATCGGCTGCGCTCTTGCCCGACTGGCGGGACAGATGCGCTTCCACGTGACCCTCCTCGATGACCGTTCCGAATACGCCGATCCCGAGAAGTTTCCTGGGATAGAGAGCGTCTTGTGCCGGCCGTATGCGGGATGCCTGGCCGAGCTCGAAATCGAGGCCTCGGATGCGATCGTCATCGTCACGCCGGGGCATCTGCATGACCGGGAGGTTCTCGAGCAGGCGATCGCTTCTCCCGCCGAGTATGTCGGGATGATCGGGTCGGCGCGCAAGGTGGTGGAGATGAAAAAGAGCCTTCAGATGGCCGGGACGGATCCGAAGCGTCTGGAACGCGTGTTTGCCCCGATCGGTATCCACCTGGGGAGCAACACCCCCGAGGAGATCGCCCTCGAGATTCTCGCCCAGATCGTGGCGTTCCGGAACGGAATCACCTTGCGGTATTCTCGCGCGCCAGGGAAATAATCCGGCGCCCGAGCAGCGGGATGGTACTGAAGATCCGACGGCGGTGAAGGTGGGGTGGCCCTCTGAGGGAGTCGAGACGTTTCCTCAGCACTGAATGAACAGTATGGTGGTACATCATGAAAGAGCTTCCGGAGGCGGAAAAAATTCAAAAAAAGGGTGTTGACTCCGGGGACGAAGGCTGGTAATATAG
>DAOOQQ010000075.1:20326-21907 GCA_035388825.1 Candidatus Ozemibacteraceae bacterium | reverse complement strand
CACCGACATGTGTACGTCACCGAGATCGTTCACGTTCTCAAGGGCAATCTGACACTGCGCATCGACAAGGAAGTGAAGGTGATGGGTCAGAATGCCGTCGCCTACATCCCGCCCCAGACGTTCCACGAGTATCTGAACGATTCGGGCGACGTCGTCGAGTTTCTCCAGTATTTCTCCCCATCCGGCCCCGAAGAAGAGTACCGAAACTGGGAGCGCCCGGATGCGCCGAAGCAGGTGATCCAGCCCAAGACCGGCCCCGCCAGCCCGACCGAGATCGTCCGGCCGTCGCTTCCGCCGATTCCCGGCAGCCCCCGCGTGCTGGTCGGCACGGTCCAGGAATCCGCCGCCGATGCCGGGCAGCCGGAAACGGTCGTCGCGACGCAGGCGGCCCCGGTTGCCGAAACGAAGAAGCCGGCTCCCGCGAAGCCTTCGAAGATGGAGTTCAAGCTGAAGAACAAGGACCACGCGGTCCGTCTCGAGACCCCGGCGGCCTCGGCATCCAAAGGCCTGGCGGTCGGCACTCCCCGGGAACGCCCGTGAGCCTCATCGACCGGCCCCGGTCGTATTTCAGCCCCGGCCTCCTCGACGAATCGATCGAGGAAAACCGGAAGAAGCTTTCCGCCGACCCGGGGAATCACCTGCTCCGTCACGGCCTGGCCAACGCCCTGATGCGGGCCGGTCGCGTCGAGGAGGCGCTCGCGGAGTACAAGACCTGCGTCGAGCAGAACCCCTCGCCGGAGTATCAGATGAACTACGGCAAGGCCCTGCTGAACGCCGGCTGCTATGAAGAGACGGTGACCGTCCTCCAGCGCGTCGTCGCCGCCGACCTCCGGTGGCCGGATGCCTATTTCCATCTGGCGCGCGCCTATCGGGGCATCGGCGATCTGACGAAGGCGGACGAACTCCTCCGCCAGGCCATCGCCCTCCATCCGAAATACCGCGAGGCGATCAACGAGCTGGCCCAGAACCTCGAACAGGCGGGCCGCCCCGAGGATGCGCTGCGCGAGTACAAGAAGGTCATCGCCCTGTTCTTCGCCGAGTATCAGTTCGAGGATACCGACGCTTACGATTACGAGCTGTCGGTGCTGTTCGACCGGCCCGAACTGGTCGAGGAGTCGATCCGGCAGTTGCGCCAGTTCGTGCAGAAATACCCCGGCTACGCCGACGGGTATTACAAGCTCGGCCAGGCCCTCGAGGCCAAGGGACTGGCGAACGAGGCGATGCTCGCCTTCCGCCGGGCCCTCGAGATCAACCCCCGGTATGAAAGCGCCCGCCGGCGGTTCTGGAAGAGATCCTGAGCGTAATATATATTTATTAGAATATAATACCCGGAGAAATTCATGCAGGCCAAGGCCCCGTCCGCGCCCCGCAAGCGTCTCGGCGACACGCTGGTCGAGGCCGGTCTGATCACCGCCGACCAGCTGAAAGAGGCCCTGCAGAAGCAAAAGTCGCTCGGCATCCGGCTCGGCAAGGTGCTCGTCCAGGCGGGCATGGCCACCGAGGAGAGCATTGCCGTGACGCTCGCGCGGCAGATGAACATCCCCTTCCTCGATCTGAACACGCTGACGATCCGGCCCGAGG
>DAOOQQ010000075.1:0-20316 GCA_035388825.1 Candidatus Ozemibacteraceae bacterium | reverse complement strand
TGCGCACGATGCCTTCCGGGATCGTCGTGAGCACCTCGATCCGGCCCGAGGTGCTCACGACGATCCCGGAAGGCATCGTGCGCAGCCACACGCTGCTTCCGATCTCGCTCGAGGGAAACCGGCTCCAGGTCTCGATGCTCGACCCGCTCGACGTGTTCATCATCGACGAGATCAACTACCAGACGGGCTACGAGATCGACATCGGCATCAGCCCCGAGTCCCAGCTCGAGGCCGCGATCCGGCATTATTACGGCACCAGCGAGTCGCTCCAGGCGGCCGTCGACACCCTCGCGGCCGAGCGGCGCGAGGAAGTGAAGAAGCTCGACGAGAGCTTCTTCACGACCTTCGACATCGGTGCGGGCGGTGAGGCCGCCGCCCCGATCATCAACCTCGTCAACACCGTCATCCAGCAGGCGATCGCCGACCGGGCCAGCGACATCCACATCGAGCCCGACGAAGAGGTGATCCGCGTCCGGTACCGGCTCGACGGCATCCTCAACGAGCTGATGAAGGCCCCGAAATCGATCCAGAGCGAGCTGATCTCGCGTCTGAAGCTGATGGCCCAGATGGACATCTCGGAGAAGCGCCTTCCGCAGGACGGCCGCATCAAGGTGAAGGTGAAGGAGACCTCGATCGACCTGCGCGTCTCGGCGCTTCCCACCGTGTTCGGCGAGAAGATCGTCATCCGCATCCTCGACAAGAGCCGCATGCAGCTCACCCTCGACCAGGTCGGCTTCGACGAGGAGCTGCTGGCCCAGTTCAAGGCGATCTCCCTCTCCCCCAACGGCATCTTCCTGATGACCGGCCCGACCGGCTCGGGAAAGACCTCGACGCTGTATGCCGCGATTAACTTCATCCGGAACGGCCAGATCAACATCACGACGGTCGAAGACCCCGTCGAATACCTGATCCCGAGCATCAATCAGGTCCAGGTGCGGCCCGACATCGGCCTGACCTTCGCGCGCACCCTGCGCTCGATCCTGCGCCAGGACCCGAACGTCATCCTCATCGGCGAGATCCGCGACTTCGAGACCGCCCAGATCGCGATCGAATCTGCCCTCACCGGCCATCTGGTCTTCTCGACCCTGCACACGAACGACGCGGCTTCGGCCGTGACCCGCCTCATCGAGATGGGCGTCGAACCGTATCTCGTGGCCTCGGCCGTGATCGGCGTCGGCGCGCAGCGGCTCGTGCGGCGCATCTGCCCCTCGTGCCGCGTCACCACCCAGCCGGATGCCGCGGCGAAAGCCCTGTTCGAGGGAAGCGGCATGGAACCCGATATCCTCTCCCGGGGAACGGGCTGCCTGACCTGTCGCCGCACCGGGTATGCCGGCCGCACCGCGATCCACGAGATCATGACCCTGAACGACGAGATCCACGCCCTGATCCTCGACTCGGCCCCGGCCCGCACGATCCGCAAGGCCGCGATTGCCGGCGGCATGCGCACGATGCGCGAGGACGGGCTTCGCAAGGTGGTCCGGGGCATCACCACCGTCGACGAGGTGGTCCGCCTCACCCGGCGCGAAGAGGGCGAAGCGGCGCCCGCCCGGCCCCGATGAGCCGACGCCGGTTCTCGTACCGGGCGCTCGATGCCCACGGCAAGCCGATGGACGGCGTGATGGAGGCCGAATCCACGGAAGAAGTCGGCATCTGGCTGGCCGACCGCCAGTATTACGTGCTCGAGATCTCCGAGGCCCCGCTTGCAACCCTCGCGGCAGCGGCAGAACGCACGGCCCTGCACATCTCGCAGGTCGAAATGAATTATTTCCTGATGCAGCTTTCGAGCCTGCTGAATGCCGGCTGTCCGCTGATCCAGAGCCTCCAGGCCCTCCACCGGCAGCTTCCGCCAAGCTCGCTCAAGACGCTCCTTCAGGAGATCAAGGAGAAGATCGAGTCGGGTAAATCCTTCTCCGACGCGCTCAAGGCGCATCCCGGCGTGTTCTCGACGCTGTTCGTCACGATGGTCGAGATGGGCGAGGTCGGCGGCATCCTCGACGAGGTGCTCGAGCGGTATGCCCAGATCCACGACTCGATGTACCGCATCCGGTCGAAGGTCATCAAGGCGATGATCTACCCGGCGGTGCTGCTGGGCGTGACGCTGCTCGTCAGCTGGGCGCTGCTGGTCAAGGTGTTTCCCGTCTTCATCGAGCAGGTCGCGGCGCACGGCCAGGTGCTGCCCCTGCCGACCCGTATCGTCCTGTTCCTCTCGCATCTGCTCAGTGACAACTCCCTCCTGATTTTCGGGGGAATCGGCCTGCTCGTCTTCGTCTATCTGCGGATGAGCCGCACCGAGTCCGGCGCCCGGCTCCTGAGCAGCCTGCTGCTGGGCCTGCCGGTCCTGGGAACCCTGGCGCAGAAGTTCCAGCTCGCCCTGTTTTCGCGCACGCTCGGCACCCTGCTCAAATGCGGCGTGCCGATCCTGACCTCGCTTTCGGCCGTCGAGAAGGCGCTGACGAACGAGGTGTTCCGGCTGGCCCTCGGCGAGATCAAGGCGGGCGTCGCGCGCGGCGAATCCGTCTCGGCCGGCATGGGAAAGCACCGCGACCTGTTTCCCGACAGCCTGATCCTGATGGCGGACGTCGGGGAGCGGGGCGGAAACATCGGCGCCATGCTCGAAAAGGCAGGCGTCATCTACGAACGGGACCTGGAGTCGACGATCGAGGCGGCCGTCTCGCTGATCCAGCCGCTGCTGGTGATTTTTCTCGCGCTGTTCGTCGTGCTCCTGACGATGGCGATGTATCTGCCAATGTTTGACATCATCAAAATGGTGCGTTAGACTGGCCCTCGTGCGCAGGATACATGCCTGCCGACGCATCCTGGGAGGCTCTTCATGACTCGGAACGGATTCACGCTCGTCGAACTGCTGATCGTCGTCCTCGTCATCGGCATTCTCGTTGCAATCGCCATTCCCCGCTATCAGAGCATCGCTTCTGTCGCCCGGGCCAAATCGTGCCTGTCGAACCAGAAGTCGATCGAAAGTCTGATCTCCCTCTGGGAGGCCAAGAACTTCGAACTCGATTCCGGCAAGAACCGATATGCCTGGATCGACCGCTCCGGCGTGATGCGGTGGAAATACTCGAACGCCGTTCTGCAGCTGAACGATATTGCCAAGGATACAAAGCTGTTCATCTGCCCCGAGGCCGCGAACCGCTGGGGGTACACCTGGCCGGGCTCGAGTTACAGATTCTATAACACCGACAATACCGGTCTCTGGATCATCGGCTCGACGGGGAACATGGGCGGCCGCGGCGTCGTCTGCGCCCTGCGTCTTGGGCCGCGCTGGATCGGCATGAACGGGCAGATGGGCCCCGACGGCTCGAAGGACAGCGCCCACCATTACTGGTAAGCCGGCGCATCCGGTCGCCGGGGAAAGGGCAGCCACGATGCCGCACGGCCTTTCAGGGCGGAACGCGCGGGCAGCCTTCACCCTCATCGAGATGCTGATCGTCGTCCTGACGCTCGGGATCCTGGCCGGCGCCGGAATCCGGTTTTACGCGTCCCTGACTCGCGACACCCGCATGAGAACCGCCACCGATCATCTGAACGCCTTTCTCGCAGCCTGCCGGCGGCGAGCGGATGAGCGCGGCCTGCCGGTACGTCTCACCGACGACGGAAAGCGGATCATGGCGGTCGACACCCCCGCCCTGACGTTCCCCGGTGACGGCTGGAGCCAAGCCTCCCGCGCCCGTCTCGGGGGTCTCGTCTTTTCGGGGAACCAGGTTCTCGATGCTTCGGGAACCCGGCTGGCGCGGCTCGATCTCGCGTTCGAGCTTCCGGGCGGCGGTATCGAGCCGGTCCGGCTGGAGCTGGGACAGCCATGACGACGCGCGGCTTCTCGCTTCTCGAGGTTCTGCTCTCGATGCTGATCCTGTCGGGCGCCATCACGGGCCTGTTCGGCGGCCTCCACAGCGCCGGACTGCTCGACCGGCGGGCACGGTTCGAGGAGCGGGCGGCAGCCTATGCCGAGCGGGAGCTGGAGCTGCTCAAGAGCGACCTCGCGGCCGGCACCCGGAAGAAAGGCCCGGCAAGCGCACGCGGCCGGTTCCGTCTTCCCGGGGGCTGGAAGACCCGGCTCGTCTGGGCTCCGCAGCCGCAGGAGGACAGCGTCCGGGTTGCCTGCACGATCGAGTCGGCCGGCGACCGGCTCGCCGTCGAGTCGTTCCTGTATCTGCCCGGAGCGGGGAGCGCCGTCCGATGAGAACGACACGCGGATTCACGCTGCTGGAGGTGCTGGTCACGCTTCTCATCATGGGACTGGCCACGACGGGCATTCTCCAGCTCCTCACCTATGGCACGCGGCAGTATGACGAGCTCGCGCGCGGCTGGCGGCAGCGCGAGGGGCTTTCCACGCTTCGGCGGGCCTGCCGCCAGGCGGTGATGGGCGGCAACGTCGCCGGCCTGACCCCCGCCTTCGCCGAAACGCTTCTCACCCGCTCCGGCTCGGGGCTTCGTTCGGCCGGCCTGATCGTCAGGCCCCAGGCGTCCGGCACCTGGTTCATCCAGCCCCGCCTGTATGACGACCGGAACGGTAACGGCCGGGAGGACGCGGGAGAGCCGCTTCCCCTGACCGTCTGGTGCTTCCGGGATCGGGGGGCCGCCTCATGAGCCGCTCCAGGCGCGGGTTCATTCTCTACATCACCTTCGTCGTCACGTCGGTGCTGCTGCTGCTCGTGCTCGGCGGCCAGGAGATCGTCCGGTTCAGCCTCGACATGGGCCGCTCGGCCGCCCTCGAAACCGTCGCGTTCCACGCGGCCGACGGCGGGCTCGAACGCGGCCTGGCCCGGTTCGCCACGCATGCCGCGGCGTTCCGGTTCGCTTATGAAAGCCGGCTCGATGCGCATCGCACGGTCACGGTCGAGGTCGAAGCCCGGCGCACGGCGAACAACACGTATATGCTCAGCTCCGCGGCCGGCGTTCGTGACGGGGGCCGAGAGGTCGCCCGGCGGCGGCTGGTGCGGCGCGACGTTTCCCGAACGGGCGGCAATCTCGTTCGCGGCCGGTTCGAGGAGGCCTCATGATGAAGCGGCAACGCCCTGACGGGTTGTATACGGCATTCGATCTGGGAAGCTTCGCCGTGAAGGCGGTCGTCGTCGAGCGGCTTCAGGGGCGCGACCGGCTCACCCTGATCGAGGAGGAATCGCTGCGGCCGGCCTCGGAGTTCGCGACCGAAGCCGATTACCGTGACCACCAGGTTCAGGCGATCCGGAGCCTTTCGGCGCGGCTTCCGATGAAAGAGAGCGAGCACATCGCGGCACTGTTCAACAGCCGCGAGATGCAGGTGAAGATCGCCGAGCTTCCTGCCCAGATCCAGCACGATCAGATCGAGGGGGTGCTCTGGTTCGAGGCGCGCAAGCTGCTTTCTCCGAACTTCCGGCAGGATCCGTTCATCATGGGCTACCGGCTCCTGCGCGATTCGCCCCCGACGGCGCTGGTCACCTGCATTCCCCAGGCACTTCTGACGCGGTTCACCGACCTGTTCGACGCCGCCGGCGTCACGCTGACCGGAGTCTACGGCGAGGTGTTCGCGACCTACGCCCTGCGCGAGACCCAAGATCTGGGGGCGGTTCCGACGCTGGCCTTCGCCAACGTGGGCCATGCGAGCACCTATCTGACGATCTTCGCGGCCGGGGAGCTGAAGTTCTACCGGCATATTCCGGCCGGAACGAGTGAGATTCCCGAGATGGCCGAGAGCCAGGATCTCGATGTGTATTTCCAGAAGATCCGGTTCAGCTTCGACTACTTCAAGGCGGTCAGCAAGCTGGGACAGATCGACGAGATCCGCTTCATTGGCGGCGGACCGGGCCGGGGCGAGTTCCTCAGCCATGCGCGGGAGTATTTCGCCCCGACCCGCACCGGCCCTCTCGATGTTTCGGCACGGCTCGACGTGGCGGCGGTGCTGAGCCCCGGAACGGCCGCGCTCGGTCCCAATGAGGCGGCCGTGCGGCTGCTGCCGTCGGTTCCCGCGATCGGCACGCTCCTGGCCCACCTTGATCCGAACTGCGGAACGGGCGATCTGCTCGGCCGTCTCCAGGAACGTCGCCGGGAAGCCCTTCTCGGGCAGTTGACGACGCAGATTCCCCTGTATCTGGGAAGCATCGGCATCGTTCTGCTCCTGCTGCTGCTTCTCTCGCTCCGCAGCGGGGCATCGGCCGAGCTCGAGGGGGCCCGCCAGAAGGGAGCCATCGAGCGGGCCACGCTCGACGGGCTGAGATTGAAACTGGCCGGCGCACGGAGCGCGGCCGGGGCGGTTTCGAACGACCTCCCTCCGCGCGACAGGAAGGCGCTTGCACCGCTGTTGAAGCCGCACCGGACGCCGGCGGAGGTGCTGTATCTGACCGCCCAGGCGCGGCCCGAAGGCCTGACGCTCAGCCGGATCGCCGTCATCAGCCGGCAGACCGATGCCTCAGCCGGCCTGGAGGAACGTCTCGATCAGGCCCCTGCGGCCGAACCGGGAACCACCGGCCCGGCGCCGGGCGAGGCAGCTCCGTCCCTTCCGTCCATCGATGCGGCCCAGCCCGCCCCCGAGGCAGAGCAGAACGAGGAGCTGCGCGGCGAGATCCTCGAGCTTCGCGGCCTCAGCCGCTCCCCGGAAGCCCTTGCCGCCTTCACGGCAGCCCTGGTCCGGAAGGGCGCGCTGCGCCGCGTGACCGCCGTGCGCTGCCGGTTCAGTGGCGCATCGCCCGATGGAGCGGCGTTCGTCGTGAAAGGAGAGCTGCCGTGAACAAGCTCATCACCGTCGTGGCGGCAACCCTGATCGGGCTTCTGGTCGCAAGCGCTCTCGGCTATCATCTGCTGGTCAACGGCATTCGCACCGATGCGGCGAACGAGACGGCGGCTCTCGCCGGGTTCCAGACCGAGCGCACGCTGCTCGATGCGGAATTGAAGCGGCTTTCCGACAACATCCAGACCCAGCGGCAGAACGGGGTTCCGGGACGGCCGATGCGCCCGGGCGAAGAGGGGCTGCTGCTCGGCTCGATCCTGGCTGCGGCGTCGGCCACGGACATGATCGTGCAAGGGTTCGAACTCCAACCGTCCTGGAAGGCCAAAGGCGATGCCGAGGCGATCGGGGGCGCGGCACAGCCCTCCCCCGCCCAGCCGGCCCAGCTTCCCCAGCTCGACGAGAACGGGATGCCGGTCGGTGCGGTCACCGACGAGGGCGACGAGGAGTGGCCCGGCGTCGAGATTGTTCCGGCCTCGCTGAAACTCAAAGGGACGTTTCCCTCATTCGGCCGCTTTTTCGATCTGGTGACGAAGAAGCTTCCTCTTTCCGGCATCCAGACGATGTCGCTCGATCTCGACGGCTCCGGAATCATCCGGGCCACTCTGCGCATGACGTTTCCCGTAGCCGGGGCGAGCGGCGGCAACGCCGGCGGCTCATCGGCGACCGGCCAGCGATGACCGGGATCCATTCACGGAGATGACACCATGGAAGTAGGCAAAGAAGCTTGGAAGTGGGGTCTGGTACTGATCCTTCTCGCGGTGCTCCTGCTGGTCGGACATCAGGCCTATGTGGCCGTCACGAGCCAGGAAGACTATCCGCCGCCCGAGGATTACAAGATGGGCGACTCGTTCGACATCGAACGCACTCCCGGCCCGGGAGCCGGCCAGCCGGTGTCCCTTCCGAACGTCGTCGCCTCGGAAGGCATTGCCGCGGCGCCTGCCGTCGAGCCGGCATCGGCCGGCGAAGCGATGCCGCCGATGCCGACCGAACTTCCCTCCAGCATCCCCGACTCGTTCCAGAACCTCGGTCCGGACACCCCGACCCCGGACTGGAACCAGATCAAGGATCCCTCGCAGAAGTAGGAGGCACCCATGCCCCGATCCGGCGGTCCGGCTTCCCTCATCGCCGCCGCTCTGCTGCTGGTTCTCCCGCTCCGGCTCGAGGCGGGCGAGCTTTCCTCGTCCCTCCGGACCGCCTCCGAACTGTACCGGGCCGGCCGCCTCGACGAGGCGCGGGCCGAGGCGCTGTCCGTCCAGAAGCATGTTCCGGACGATCTCGAAGCCCTGCTGATTCTCGGACGCATCGATTTTGAAGCCGCGCGGTATGCCGATGCGATGCAGTGGTTCCGCCTCGCCTCGGTGAAGCATCCGCGGCACCCGCTCGTCCGGCGGTACCGCGCCCTTCTCGAGGAGCTCGAGTACCGGAACGGGCCGTTCAGCGTCGAGCCGCTGCCCCTGCCGGTCCCCGACCGCGACGAGACGGCGCGCCGGTTCAAGAAAGGCTGGTTCGGCCCGAGTTTCCCCCATCTCTCGGAAGATTGTAAACCATCAACGATAGAACCCATCCTGAGCCGGGCGCCCCTGACCTCTCCCGCGCAGGAGCCTTCCTCTGCGGCACCGGCACCGGGGGCGGAACCGTCAGAAATTCCCGGAGACGAGCTCGAAGCAGCCGGAGCGCTGGCTGCGGGCATGTATTTCAAGGCATATATCATCTACGCCGGCATGACCGCGCAGCAGCCGGACCGGACGTCGGCGCGGCTGGGCCTGGCCCGCGCGGCGATCGGCATGGGGCGGTATGCCGAGGCGACGGAGATTCTTTCCCCGCTGCTCACGATCGGCGGGCCGGCTGAAGCGGCATCGGAAGCGCGACAACTGGCCGAGTTCGCCCGCCGTCAGATTCCCTGATCGGCTCCGGGGATCACTCCCAGCGGTAGACATCCTTCTTGCGCTGTTTCGTCGTCAGGATCATGATCTCGACGCGGCGGTTCATGTCGCGGTCGGCCTCGGTGATGTTCTCGACCTGTGGCCGGAACTCCGCGAAGCCCTGCGCCGAGAAGCGGCTCGAATCGAGGCCGATCTTCTCGGTGAAGAACCGCAGGACCGCGCAGGCGCGGGCGGAGGAGAGTTCCCAGTTTGTGGGGAACTGGGAGTTTTTCGTGGGCTTGTCATCACAGTGGCCGTCGATGCGGATGAACTGGTTCAGCTCGCCGATGACGGGCACCAGGGCCTCGAGCACCTCGTCGGAGCCGGCTTTGAGGGTTGCCGAGCCACTCATGAAGAGCACCTTCGAGGGAATGCGGATCTTCACACCCTGATCGTCGCCGGTGACGAGGATCTGGTCGCGCATCTGGGCTTTCTGGAGCTGGTTCTTCACCCGGCGCACGATGCGGGGGATGTCGGCCATGTGGCGCGGATTGGGCATCAGGAGAATGCCCTTGCCGCCGGCGACGAGCCACTGGTGCGCGCCTTTCTCCGGGTTGATGCTGAACACGGGGGTGAATGCCATTTCCAGGGCGCGGTTTTCCTGCTGGTTCCGCTTCTGGGCACCGAAGGTCGCGAACATCAGCAGCATGACGAAGAAGCAGAGCATGTTGGTGACCATGTCGCCGTAGGACAGGCACCAGAGAGGCGCGGACGGATCCGCGTATTTCCGCTTAGCCACCGGCCTTCAACTCCTCGGACAGATGGAGTTCGTTGAACTGGGTGCGCAGTTTGTCGGAGAGGTAGGAGAGCAGGCGCTCCTGGATGATACGGGGGTGGACGCCGCCGGCGATCAGCAGGCAGCCGCGGGCGATCATTTCCCCGTACAACTGCTCGTTGTTGCTGCGTTCTTCGAGTTTCTTGGCCCAGGGCATCAGGAACATGTTCGCTGCCACGGCGCCGTAGAACGTCGTGACGAGCGCGAGAGCCATGGCGGGGCCGATGGCGGAAGGATCGTCCATGTTCCGGAGAAGGCCGACCAGGCCGAGGATCGTTCCCATGAGACCGTAGGCAGGAACGACACTGGCGTAGAAGTCGATCGAGGCTTTCACGTCGGCATGCCGGGCGGCCCGGGAATCGAGTTCGGTCGTCATGACCTCCTCGATGATCTTCACGTCGACGCCGTCGACAACCATCTGAAGGCCGCGCTGGAGGAACGGGTTCTCGATCTCGGCGATTTTCGAGTCGAGCGCGAGAATGCCTTCCTTGCGCGCCACTTCGGAGATCTGAAGGATATTGCTGATGACCTTCAGGTAATCAAAATCGGGTGGAGTGGAGTATGTCCATCTGATCTGCCGGAACATCGAGGCAACGCGGGGCCAGCTGTAGGAAATACAGAGCGAGCCGGCGGATCCGCCGAACACGACCAGCACCGAGGGGAAATCCCAGAATGCAAGCGCCTCGCCGCCACCGAGCTTCAGACCGATCAGAAGACAGGAAAGGGCGAGGATGGAACCGAAGGCAGTAATCTTATCCACAACCGAGACTCCTGAGGGTTATTGAGAGCGGCGAGAGTCAAACCAGACCGCGCCGGGTTTCCAGAAGACACCCGGCCGCGGTCGAAGGATACAACGAATCAGCCCGTCAGGTCGAACTTGAAAACCAACTCGCTGACACCACCGTCGGTGACGCGGAAGGAATCGACGGCGATATGGAACTTGTAGGGGGCCACCTCGGCCAGGCCGAGCACCATGCCCTTCCGCAGCTTTCCGGCCTCGATGTTCACGGCCGGGATCCGCAGATTCCGGACGACATTCTCGCCTTCCATCAATTTTATATCAAAAGCAATATTTTTCAGGCTGCCGTTCTCTTCCTCGTCGACATCCCATCCCTCGCGGTAGGAGACCTTCAGCCAGTAGTTGTGGCCGTTCAGCGCGAGGGGCTTGTCGCGCAGGAACTCCTCGTCGGTCGGGTGGGGGCTGTAGTTCAGCATGCGCACGTAGGAGAACAGCCGGCCGGGCTTTTTGGCCGAGGCCATCGTGGCCGGCCGGGCGGCGGGCTTGCCGTTTTTCGCAACGGCCGTCCTGGCCGTGGGAGCCATGGTCGCCGCGGCGGCCGGGGCCATGGGCTTGACCGAGGTCACCATCGCGACGCTGCCGGCGCGGGGAAGTTCGGCGGGCGGCGGCACGAGGGCCAGAGACCCGGGCTGCACGGCTGCCGGGGCGGGGGCTGCCACGGGCATGACGGGAGCGTTCCGGCCGGCCGGCATCGCCGTGGCCCGGCGCGCCGCCGCAGCGTTGGCCTGGGGTGTGGATGAAGCGGCCCAGGAGAGGCTTCCCATCACGAGAATCCCGGCACCGATGCAAAACACTTTTTTCTTGTCCATCATACTGTTTCTCCTCACCTCAGTTGTTGCGGGCGCCACCGTTGATCCAGTTGGCGATCAGTCCCTGATCCGACGTGGAAAGCGCCGAGCGGTTCTTGGGCATGCGGGGCGTCTCGGTGCCCTTGATGCGGCGCATCAGCTTGCTGCTCTGGGCGTCGTAGGGATACACGACGGCCCCGTAGCGCGAACCCTTCATGAGATTGGTGTAGCTGTTCAGGCGCAGTCCCGAAGCGGCGGTCGCATCGTCATGGCAGCCCACGATCGAGCAGTTCACCATCAGGATGGGCAGGATGTTCCGGGAGAAACTTCCGCCCATCGACACGAGGGTCAGGTTGGTGGTCGCGGTCAGGCCGTTGTCGACCGTCACCGTGATCGAGTTCGAGTTGTAATCGGCCGCGTTCGCCGTGACGGTGTAAACACCGGGCTCCACATCCGAAATGGTGAAGTGGCCGTTGATATCCGCGTTCACGGTGGAGGTGGACGGCGAGGTGAGAACGGAGGCGCCGGCGACGCCGATTCCGGTCTGGGAATCGACGATCGTTCCCGAAATGCTTCCCCGAAGCGTCGTGCGCGTGCCGCAGCCGACCGCCGTGAGCAGCGCCACTCCCAGGATAAAGGCAAGGAATACCTGATACCGTTTCAACATAGCGCCCCACTCCTTCCGTGGTGTGAATCCATACGACATCTCATCGGCAGAGACCGGTGGGAAATTGAGAGGGCTCTTCGATGGATTTTCCGGCGCATGGTATAATGCCGCCATGATGCGATTCGATTCGAACGGGAAAGCGGGAAGCGGACGGCGCGGGGAAAGCCTTCTCGAGCTGCTGCTGGCCGCCTGCCTGATGACGGTAGCCCTCGTGCCGCTGTTCCAGGTATACCGGCTGTCGCGGCCGCCGGAGCGGGCATCGGACATGGAGTTCTCGGCAACGCTGCTCGCCCGCCACGTCATCGAACGGATCATCGCCCTCCGGAAAGCCGACCCGGCCTACCTCCCCGGCATGACCTCGGAAGAACCGGTCGTTGCGCCGGCCGACGGGTTCCAGCCAGTCTCGGAGCACTTCCGAGCGCTGTTCGGCCATGAGAACGGCATCGACCGGAACGAGCTGCCCGCGCTGTATGAGGCTCTCGAGCCGTTCCGGTGCCGCGTCGACACGTATTATCTCGACGGAGGGCATTACAAGATCATCGTCTATATCGAGTATGAAGAGAGCGGACGGCCGAAGCGCGTCTTCCTCGAGCGGCTGCTTCCCGCCCCCGCCACCCCCGACCTGACCGGAGACACTCCATGACCCGGCGACGCGGCATCGGTTCGATCGAAATCCTGCTTCTGGGCATCTTTCTGCTGATGCTCGGGGCGACGCTGGTCATGGTGTGGCAGTTTTCCCGGCATACCGACCCGACGACGCTCCAGGGCAAAGACCTGATCGGCTCGTATGAGCGGACGATCGAAGCGCTCAGCCGGGACACGCGGATGGCCGTTTCCTTCCTTGCCGGTCGCGAGCATCTCACGCTCGAAACGGTTGCCAGCACGACGATCGAATGGGGATTTTCCGGCAATGCCCTGCGGCGGACCGAGCCGGGCCGGCCGCCCGAGGTGTTCGTCGAGAACCTGCGGGAAGGCGGCTTCACGACGGCCAGCACGACACCCGACCTGTTCTCGGTCTGGATGATCCCGATGGATGCAGGGCAAATGCCGGTCTTCACCTCATTTGCCCCGAGGGGAGGCGGCCTGTGACATCTTCCCGCTCCGGCGTCACGATCTACATGGTTCTTGCCATCCTTCTCGGCCTGGTGATCATCGGCACGACGTTCACGCTGAACTCGCTGCGCAAGATCACCCCGCCCCCGTTCCTGCTCGAGCAGAAGGCGGATTACCAGATGGAATCGGCGTTCGTGCTCTGCCTCGCGAAGCTCGACCAGCTCCCGGAAGGCGGCTCGAACGAGCCCCTGCTGCGCCAGGAAATCGCGCCCGGCGCCTGGCTCTCCGTGACCGCGACACCGGCCGGGCCGCGTCAATGGAACCTCGATGCCCGCGTGACGGCCGAGCACTGGTCGAGAGGGCTTCTGGCCCAGGCCACGAAGCGGGCTCCCGATGTCGAGGCCCCGATCGCGTCCCCCACTCTCTCACCGGACGGCACGGCTTCGGCCTCCATGACCGGCGACGGACCGGCGGTCCACACCCCGGGCTGGTCGCTCCGGTTCCTTGCCGCCGAGTCCCCGGCCGCTCCTCCGGCGGAAGCAGGCAGGACTCCCTGAAACCGCCATTCCAACCGGACCTGCGGCCGGGAGGCAGGCTCCGGACCAGGGCGGGCATGGTCATGATGCTCGTCGTCGTGCTCGGCGGCATCCTTCTGCTGCTCGGCCTGACCCTGCACCAGTATGCGGGCCGCCAGGAAGCCAACATCCAGCACATCACCTCCGGCGAGATCGCGCACTTTCTCGCCGAATCCGGGCTCCAGGTCACCATCCGGACGGTCCGGGACACCCTCAGGGACGCCGGAATCGACGGTGGCCAGGGGAATGCAGAGCTCACCCGGCTTCTCACCAGTCCCGGCACCCTTCCGGACACGTCGCTGATGCCTCTCTTGAAAGACTCGTGGAACGACGATCTCAAGGGGTTCGCCGCCGAAGTCGACCGGACGGCGGGCATCCGCGTGGAAGTCTGGCTGCGCGAGTTCCGCCAGACCGAGACGAATCCGGCCGAGTGGGCCGATCCGACGGCCCGGTCCGGGTATCTCACGATCGAATCGACCGGGGAATACAAGGGCGTGCGACGGGTTCTGACCGTGAAGCGCCAGGTGCATGTCGCCAGTATCCTGCCTCCCGTGGTCTCGAAGTTCACGCTCCACGTCGCCGACGCGATGCGCGGGCAGGAGGGTCGATATAATATCATTCGCAATGATTATGCCGGCAGCATCACCGACGGCCCCCGGCCGGTGATCTGCCTCAACCACGACACCCCCGAGTCTCCGCTCGAGCCGCGGCCGCTGGCCGAAGTGCTGTCGGCCGAGCCGGCCCCGGATGCCTGGACGAAACGGGGCTGGATCCATCTCGGAGGCCGGCGTATCCGTCTCCAGATCACGTCGGGGGCTGGGGCAATGGGCGAGATCTTCCATTTTTACGACGTCGGCAACGTGAACACCTTCCAGGCGATCCGGTTCAAGACGCCGGCCGACCAGCTTCCCGAGCTCTTCTCCCGCCCGGTGCAGCTTCCCATCGACACGGATCCGCTCCGCCAGGCTTCCTACCGGTTCGGCCACGGCTTCGTGATCGAGGGGTTCCACGACAAGAGCAGCCGGGCGGATCACGACGCAATGTATCAGGGCGACGTCCTCTCGGCCGCCGACAAGAACGCGTACGGCGCCCAGTCCTCCCAGCTCCATCTGTTCGGCGAAGCCCGCAAGGGATTCCAGTCCCGCACGAAGGTCGTCGGGAACGTGACCGCGGCCTTCCCCCGGTTCGCGAGCCTCGATGTCATCCCCGAAGACGCGGGAATCGCCGAACGGTTCTCCCGGCTCCGGCCGCCTCCGATGTATCTGCTTCCCTCCATGTCCGAACAGACCTTCGATGCGGGCCGCGAGATCCGGGACATCCTGAAGCGCCGCACGGGCGGGCCGATTCTCGCGGCCGGCCTCATCTGCTCAACCGCGGCGGAGTACATGAAGCTGACGAGCGGAATCGTCGAGACTCCCTATGCAAAAATATATAATATCATGCAGGATATCGCCGAATCCGTGACGCCCCGGGTGTATCCTCCGACACGCACCCTTCTCGACCAGGATGACGGCTCGGCCCTGGAGCTGAAGCGCGATGCGTTCCTGCTGTATAAGGGCCCGGCCGCGGCCCCTCATGCCGCCACGGTGATGCAGAGGCGTGCCCGACGCGAGTTCACCGACATCGCCGGGTTCTGGAACGCCTGCTACGACACGAAGACCGGTAAACTCCGGCTGAACGACCTGGTCCGGATCCGCAACGACGAGGGGCTGACCTTCGCCCTGCCCCCCGCGGGAAAGCCGTCCCCGCTCGGTGTCGAGGGTGGCGGACTGATCGTGCTCGACAAAGGGAACCTCTCGCTGCGCGGGGTCACGATGGCATCGCCGGGAGACGCCCTCACCATCGTCCTGATGAGCGGCTCCAGCGTCTCGATCGAGAACACCCTGCCCAACCACGTGAACGTCCTGGCCCCCCAGGCGGATCTCGCCTGCCATGCCCGGATGGACCTGACGGGCACGCTTGCCGTCGGCAACCTCCCCCCCGATCCCCGCTCCGCCGGCGGCGTGATCCGCTACCGGCAGCTCCAGGACCCGACCCAGCCCGGCAGCCAGGCCTTCTATCGCATTCATATCGAGGACCGGGACGACATCTGGCATGAATAACATACTTATTGCAAGACATCGCCGGGCGCTGACCCTGGTCGAGATTCTCGTGGCGGTCGGCCTGCTCAGCGCGGTGATGATCCCGGTCATGCTCACCTTCGGGGCGGGAAGCCGGGGCCTGACGATGAGCGCCGAGGATCTGACCACCCACACGGCGGCCCTCGAACTCGTCGAGCAGATGATGGCCGCCCCGTTCGACCTGGTTCCGACGGGCGTGTTTCCCCACGACCGGATCCGGGACAACCAGGCGATGTCCCCCGCGACGCCGTTGCGATTCCATATCAGCGACGTGCCGGGCATCGAACGGCGGATGACCGTTTCCGAAGTCTCGAAAAACGGCGTGGTCCGGTTCAAGAAGATCGCCGTGACGGTCACGATGACGGGGCAGAATGCCAAAGGCTCCGGGCGGAGCGTGACGGTCAAGACCCTGCTGGCGAAGGAGAACTGAGTGACGGTTTCACGTGAATCCGCAAAGCCGCCGTACATAAGGTACCGCGGCTTCACCCTCGTCGAGATGCTGGTCGTGATGGCGATCGCAACCCTGCTGATCGGCGGAATCGTGCTGCTGCTCACCCAGTTCAGGCGGGGCTTCTCGAAAGGCGAGGAGACCGGGGTCGCTCTCCAGGAGGCCGGGATGTTTCTGGCGATGCTCCGTAATGATCTCATCAATGCCGTCCCGGACCCAACCCTCCCACCCGAGAAGCGGCAGGAGTCGGTCCGTGCCACGCCGACCGGCATCTCGTTTCCGGTGTACACCGGGGAGCGCGACCGGACAGCCCGCATCACCTATTCCTACCAGCCTGCCGACACCCGCGGATCGATTTCACGAGCGGTCGACGGGGGGCGGCCCCGCACCCTGGTGAACGGCCGGGTGGCCTCTCTGACCTGGGAAGTATGTACCGAACAGATCACCGCAACCGGCCCCGGGTCCGGCACGAAAAGAATCTGGATCGATGTACATGCCCGCATTGGGGGTCAGGGGAAAGCCGGCGTCAAGGGGCGGGAAATCGTCCTGACCACCAAGCTGTTTCCCGCCCGGCTGATCAGACAATTGAACTGAACCCTCAGGCCGCGAAACGCGTCAGGAATATGGGCATCATTCACCGAAACGTGTTCGCCTATTCCCCACATGGTGGCTGTATAATGATAGAAGACTTCATATTCGGACCAGGGAGGTATCTCATGAACGCGCGGCTACGGACGCTCACGCTCGTTCTCGTATTTTCGCTCGCGATTCTTTTCCAGGCCGTTCCGGGAACGGTTCGGGCCCAGTCGGGAAGCTATCTCGACACCCTGTATCAGGCATCCGAATCCGGCCAGAGTAAGGAAGTCGAACCGGCGGCCGATGCCTCCCCGGCCGCGGAGGAGCAGGCCCCGTCTGCCGCGCCCGCCTCGACGGATACGAACGCCGGCCAGGTCCAGTTCCAGCAGTGCCCGTATTCGTCGGCCCAGTTCGAATCGATGATCAGAAGCATCATCCAGCAGATCCTGTCGAAGTTCGGCGCGGGCATGGGCGGCCGTATCATCATCATCCGCATCCCGCAGACCGGCACGACCGGCACCCCGGGCACGACGACAAAGCCGCCGACCACCACCCCGACCCAGCCGACCCAACCCACTCAGCCGACGCAGCCGACCACCCCGCCCACGACGACGGGCACCTCTTCGACGGCCGGCCTGAAGGGGGAAATGAAAGCGAAATACGGGATCGACGCCGTCGATGGGGATGGCGCCACCTGGAGCCAGCGCCAGCTCGAGGAAGCGAACAAGGTGCTCGCGACCTTGCCGAACGGGTTCCGCTCCAACACCAAGAGCATCCAGCGTGACGCGGTGTTCCAGAGCCCCGGCGTTCTCGGGTATGTCCGGATGGGCATTCCGACCGTTCACCTGCTGAACAGCGCCTGCTACCAGGGCACGTTCCAGGGGACGCTCGTTCACGAGATGACGCACACCTTCCAGGCCAACAACCCGCAGGTCACCCGGGCCTGGCAGCAGCAGTTCTGGGGAAGCGGCCGCCCGAATCCGCCGTCGGTTTCCAGCTACGGGAACACGCAACCGGTCGAGGATTTCGCCGAGTCGGTGCGTCAGTTCTGGCAGGCAGGCTCGAAAATGAAGCAGACGCAGCCCGCGCGATATGAGTTCATCCGCCGCCACGTCATGGAAGGGAAGGAATTCTGATGCGCACCTCTCTCCGACTGATCGGCATTCTCGTTCTTCTCGTCATCACGATCGCTGCGGCCGAGGCCATGATCGCCACGCTCAAGCTTCCCGACCTGGTGCGGAAAGCCGATATCATCGCCCTGGTCACGGTCGTTTCGACGTCCGAAACGGCCACCGACAAGGACCAGATCACGACATGCCGCAACGAGCTGAAGCTGGACAAACTGATCAAGGGCATCTGGAAGCCGACCGAGCCGATGGTCGTGGAGACCCGCCAGTCGGGCCAGCCCGGTCAGATCGGCTGGATTGAGGATCAGCCGCAGTTTCCGGCCAAGGGGCAGCAGTGTCTCGTGTTCCTGGCCCGGTCGCAGAACGATGTCGACCGGCTCGAGATCGTCAATCTCGTCCAGGGCATCTGGCCGATCATCGAGGGCCAGCCCGCAGGCATGGGCCTCGGAACCAAGGTTTCGCAGATCGAGGAGATCGTGAAACAGCAACGCAACTGATCCGCCTCTCTCGCGAAAGCCCCTGGCCGTACGGTCAGGGGCTTTTTCGTCGGCGGCACAGCCGGAGCCAGCCAGGAACGGGGTGCTGCACGACGCCCTCGGCAATGCCGAGGTCGAGAATCCAGAGAATGTCGGAGCCGGAGGCGATGAGGAGGAGCTCATCACGCTGATGCCGGGGGATGTGCCGGTCGATCAGCCAGCGGGCCAGCTTCTTCCCGCCCGCTCCGCCGGCCGGGCGAAACCTGTCGCCGGGGCGACGGGTGCGCAGGAGGATCGGCCCCGGAAAGCGCCCGGGATCGAACCAGAGAGCGTCGTGAATAGTGCTGTCGATATTTGCCTCAATATCGAATGCCCATTTCCCCGCTTCGACGGATCGGCCCGGCTCGAGGACCAGATCGGCCGGAGCGGGCGCCTGCGCGGGGGGAGGAAGAACGACGAGACCGCCGTGCGTCCGGGCGATCGTGCGGCCCGCGATGACGACGGAGCGTCCGCACCTGTCGGATCGGACGAGATCGGCGAGCCGCGCAAGCATGGCGCGGCCGGGTTCGGCGATGCCTACCCGCCCGATGAGCCAGTGCCGGAGGATTTCGCGAAGCAGGAACCCGGATGCCCGGCTGGGAGGAGCGATGCCATCGGAAGAGCCGGTCCGGGCACTGCGGCGGGCCCGCGCTCCGACGAAGGTGGCGGCAGCGCCCAGATCGGCCGCAAGGTCGCAGATGCGGCCGATCATGCCGGGCCGAAGACGTTCGAGAAGGGGGAGCAGCTCGGCACGGATGCGGTTTCGGAGGAATCGGGGCGAGTCGTTGGAAGGATCCTCCAGCCATCGCTGGTCCAGCGTCTCGAGAAGGGTACGCAGATCAGACCGCGCATGTCCAAGGAGGGGGCGCCAGAGACGGAGCGGCGCACCGTCGATCACGAGGCGGCTGCGGGGGCGGATTCCCGCGAGTCCCTGGAGGGAGGTTCCGCGCAGAAGGCGCATCAGAACGGTCTCCGCCTGGTCATCGGCGGTGTGGCCAAGCGCGACGGCATCCAGCCGTTCCTCGCATGCGATCCGGGCGAAGGCGGCCAGCCGGCCGGCCCGCGCGGCAGCTTCGCTGGGAAACGGGCCGGCTTCATCCCTGGCAGCCGCGAGAGTCACGCCGCGAAACGGCAGGCCATGGGCTTCGGCGAGGATGCGCACCCAGTCCGCCTCGGATGCACTTTCGGGGCGCCATCCATGGTCGACATGGATCACCGTGAGCGAGCAGCAGCCCGACTCCTGGAGCGGCAGCAAAAGACGTAGCAGCGCGACCGAGTCACCGCCTCCGGAAACAGCGACGCCGAGGCGCGTTCCGGGGAGATGCGCCGCTTCATCGGCCAGCCACCGGCGCCACGGCCGCGGCAGTGTCTCGAAGGCCTTTCCGGAAAGAATCGCCACGGAGCCACCCTCTTCGGTCAAAATTCCGGCAAGAACAAAAAAGCCCCCGTTCGGGGGCTTCCTGCGGTAGCAGGGGAGGCTATCGGAATCACCCGATCAAGCCAGCATCAGCAAAGCATTTATCCTGTCGATACTTTGTGAGTTACCCCCAAAGTTACCCCCAGGTTGTCCCGTTGCCCCCCTGCGAATTACTCCCCCACAACGACACGATCATACCACACGCGACGGCCGCCACCCAAAAAGAACGGCCCCGGCTTGTCACGCCGGCGGACAGGAACCGGCCGGCACCGGATCAGCCGCCATCATCGCGGCCCATTCACCCCTACCGGCTCCGAGTCGGCACGGCTTCACCCTGACGGGTTCCGCTCGCCCGCCCCGGCCCCGTCCGGGTTCGTCGAGTCTATCAGCGCGAGAGGTTCCGCACAAGCAGACACAAGCCGGATCGGACGGCACGATAGAGCCGACCGGCCCGGCGGTGGAGAGCATCGGGAGAATGAAAGAGGGTGGCGGCCGTTACATCTCGAACGGACCGGCGGGAGACGTTCAGCAGTTCGGCGGTGGAGGTTGCGCCGGCATAGCAAAAGCACCCACACGCGGATGGTGTGAGTGCTTCGGCCCGATCGGCTTATCGTTTGAACTCCGCGAACGGGTCTACGTCGGCAAACGGGTTGTGTGAAAGATCATTTCGCGCGGAAGCCTCCACCCGCGAACGCGACGCCGGCGTCAAGCCGAACTCCACCAGGAAAGCCCGCATTTCCTTTGATGCCTTCGTGGCGATGGCAAGGTTGGGATTCTGAGCGAGAACACCATTCGGAAGCGTGATAACCAGCC
>DAOOQQ010000074.1:0-21945 GCA_035388825.1 Candidatus Ozemibacteraceae bacterium | reverse complement strand
GACCCTGTGCGCCAATCCCTTATCAGAAAATGGTCTTGATTGCTATATACAAAGATTTATCTATATTTGTTCTGCTTTCTCTTCAAGAAACGGCTCAAGAATTCCTGCATTTTCGAGCCATTCTCGACGCATATTCTTGTTCGCGTTACCACAACAGAGGACAGGTGAGCATGATGTCCCTCGGGTGGCGAAAAGAAGGCTAAAAACACAAAGCCCGCAGGGCCGCCAAGGGCTCCTGCGAGCTTCGAAGAGCGTTATGAGCGTGTCAGTTGAGCCGCAACGTCAGGGTTTCCGGGGAGTTCCCCTGGGTTTCACGGACATCCTTTTCAGGCTCCTCGGCCAGGGGCGTGCTTTCGGACGGAATCGCATCATTCACCGGGGCCTCCGGGGAATCGCTGCGGAGGGCCTTCAAAGCATTCATGAGCCTGATGAGAGACGCAGGAACATGCTTCGCATCTCCGCCCTTGCTGGGGAGGACGAGGGCCTTTTCATCAGCCTCCCGATCACGCCGGTCATGGCGCGCCTGGAGACGGGCCAGGGCAGAAACGAGACGATCGCTCCTCTCGCTCTCCGCAACCACCTGCTTCGGAGCGCTCTCAGGGGTCTCAGCGCGCTCGGGAGAGGGGATTTCCGACGGTTCCGCCGGCGGGATAACGACAGGCGTCTGTTCTTCCTGCGAGGGAACCGAACTGGCAATGCTTTCAGAAGGCTCAGAGGCCTTGGCCTCATGGGTGGCCTCACCAGGCGCCATGGGATCGGAGGCATCGCCAAGAATCTGGACTTTCCCCTGCTGTATCTCCATTCGGAGCGGCTTTGAGAACCAGTCCCACTCAGGCGGAACGCGGGTGATATCTGCGCTTTCTTCCTGGTGGGTCGGTTTTTTCGCGCGGGCCTTCCGCGAACTCTTTACCTTTTGTTCCGGGTTGGCCTGGGAAGCTTTTGCGACTTCGCGAGGAGCCTTCTGCTCCATTTTTTGAACGGGCTTGGGCGCAGCGGGAGGAGTCACCGGTTCAACAGGCTTGGCCGCTTTTGGTGCATCAAGGGGCTTGGCTTGACCGGAAGTCTTCTTTGGTGTTTCCTGGTTGAGGGGCTCAGGTTCGGCGCGTTTTTCCTCAGTGGGAGCAGGGGGTTCGGCTGGTGTTTCGAGAACCCCGGCTGAAGGCGCCGGCTCAACCGATACCGGAGGTGGGACCGGAGTAGCAGAATCAAGGGAGGGGGGCATCACGGGAGCCTCGAGAGCAGCCGCAGAGCCCTGATACCCAGGGCCTTCCCAGGCAAGATAAGCAAGAAAACTGCTCGAAAACAGCAGCAAAAAACCAATCGTGAACAGGAACGAGATTCCGTTCACCTGGTTTATTCTCACCCTTCTTCTCCTCGTTGATAGCGCATTACTCAGCACATCCGTCCCCCGGCCGAGGGGTACCGTCTCACGCTCACCAGGTCTCGAGGATGAGACTCCCCAGGCAGGGAGTTGTCAGAGGCCAACCAAAACTCAGAATGAAAAGGTAACCCAGCGGGAAGCAATGTCAAGGCTCGATTACCCGACAAAAATTATCAGTTATTTGCCAACTCGTTCGAGATATTCACCTGTCCGGGTATCTACACGAACGGTATCGCCCGAATCGATAAAGAACGGGACATTGACGACCAGGCCCCCCTCGAGCGTTGCAGGCTTGCCGCCACCGCTGGCCGTGTTGCCACGGACATTCGGGGCCGTTTCGACAACTTTGAGTTCGACCGAAGAAGGGAGTTCCAGGCCGATCGGACGGCCGTCATACAACTTGACAACGACTTCCATCTGCTCCTTGAGGAACTTCTTGGCGTCGCCGACGAAATCGTCGTTCATTTCGACCTGTTCGTAATTCTGGACATCCATAAACGTATGCAGATGCTCGGTGGAATACAGATACTGCATCGTCCGGGTGTCGACCTGGGCGTCGTCGATCTTTTCAGTCGTCTGGAACCGCTGCTGGAAAATCGCCCCGGTCTTGATGCTCCGCAGCTTTGTCTGAGCCATGGCGCGCCAGTTGCCAGGGCGAACGAACTCGACCTCGACCACCTGGACCAGTTCGTTATTGAAATGAATGATCATCCCTCTGCGGAGATCGTTGGCAATGATAGGCATAACTGAGATCAACTCCTTGAAAATATGGATACAGAATCGGAACAATATACCATATTCATTAGATAAACGTCAAAAGAATCCTCATAAGATTAGTCACAATAATGATAATCATAAAACGAAAACAACAAACCAAACAATGCTAACATCATCATATTATTATGATATCATTTTCCGTCTCCTGACTTTTCTTTCGAAAGATGGTTGCCGATAGTCATACGAGAGAAAGAAAACAGACCTTGTTCCGGAGGCAACCATGCTCGAAGACGCCCGCCCGGGCTTCACTCAGGGGTCGACCGCGCTTTCACCGGTTTCGCATTCATGCCATGACATCCCTGGCATCCATGTGCCACAGGGTCCAAAAGCAGCTGGCATCGCGAGGCCCTCGACTCTTCCTCCCATGCCTCCACATGCTCTCGCGGGGAAATGCCGTCCAACAAGATTCCCCAGTATGATCTTCGCTCTCCTGGTCGTCTTTCCCCTGGCGGCCTTTGCACCTCTCCGAATGACCGGAGCTGCTTCATGAAACCCAAAAAAATCCTGATGCCCCCCGAAGGCCGGCCTGCACAGCGGAAGTCGCCACCCGTCCGCAAAGCCCACGGCGCACCTTCCAAGCCGCAGATCGTCGTTTCCTCGAGACAGCGCAACGAAGCCATCGGGCTTGTCCTGATCGGATCGAGTGCGTTTTCCCTCTCCCTCCTTCATTACCTCCACTCCTCGAAAGCCATCACGATCGTCTCGACGCTGTCGGTGCAATTCGGCCTCGGGATCTACATTGTTCCTGCATTTCTGGGCATCTGGGGAGTCCAGAGATTCCTCGATCGGACCTTCGAAAATCTCAATGTGCGGGTTGCGGGCTGTTGCTCCGCCCTCGTTTTCGGCCTGGGGCTTCTCGGGCTCGAAGGGGGGAAGCTCGGCACCCTTGCCTTCGGAAGTGTCGCGAAGCATTTCGGAACCATCCCGACGACGATTCTGTTCGCCTTCTTTTTCCTCGCCTCGGTTATTTTCGCTCTGGACATCGTCTACAAAGATCTTCTGATGGCGGGAGTCATCCTCTTCCGTTTTCTCCTCAAGGCGGTGGGCGCCGCATGGGAAGCCACCCTTGCGCTTCTGGGCATGACGATCGAAGCCGTGCGCAGCACCACGACGGTCCTTGCCCTGGCCGGCCGATCGCTTTTGGCGATGCTCAACCCGCCGCCCCTGGACGAAGCCCAGGAATCGCTTGGAAAGCTGTTGACTTTCGGCTCCGGCATGGTTCCCGCAACGTCCGCCGGCAGTGACGACGCGATCGAGGTTGCGATCGATCCCCCTCCGGCGGCGAAGCCTCTGCAGAAAGCTTCCATTCCCCCTCTCGTCACTTCTCAAGCGGCACCGATCCCCCCCTCCATTTCCGTTCGCGAGACCACTCCTCAGGAAGTGCATCCCCTCGAGGAGCCGTCGGCGGAACTCCCCTCCCCCACCCTGCCGGTAAAGTCTCACAACGCCCCGCCCGTCGAGGAGACAGAGGAAGCAGAGCTGGTGGCGATGCCTGCCGCGAGCACCATCCAGGTCCACATCCAGGATCTTTCCACCGGCGTTTGCATGCCGACCCCCCGGGCCACCCCGATTTCTGCGGACGAATCCGCATTCGTTCCGTCGATGACGGCCCCTGTCCCGGAATCCCATGCCGAGCCGGCTTCTTCCTCCGCCGAGGCTCTCGTCCGGGAGTCGGAGCCCGCGTCTGTTCAGGAACCCGAAGAGACTGCCGTCACGGAGCCGGAGAGCCACGAAGAAGAGCTCCCTCCCGATACTCCCGTCTCTCTCGACACCCATCCGATCGACAAGGACCTCAAAGCCCTGAATGAGTCGACGCCACCTCTCGCGGAGCTGCCGACCGAGGTCGAGTTGCCTCCGCTGGAACTGCTGAATGTTCCGCCTGCCCGAACGCCCGAACCCCCGGCCGATCTGGTCTGCCGGTCGGAAAAACTTCTCAAGACGCTCTCGGATTTCAACATCAAGGCGGAAATCATCGACGTCGTCGAAGGCCCGGCCGTCTCCCGATTCGAGCTCAAGCCCGGTCCCGGTGTCAAAACGGCGCGCATCCTCGGCCTGTCGAACGACATCTCGCTGGCCCTGGCCGCCCCCATCCGCATCGAGGCGCCGATTCCCGGCAAGAGCGCGATCGGCATCGAGATCCCGAACGTCAAGCCCACCCCGGTGTTCTTCTATGATCTGGTAAAGAACGAGAAGTTCCGCGACAGTCATACCGTTCTCAATCTCGCCCTCGGCATGACGATCAGCAACCGCCCGGTGTTCGCGAATCTGGCCGACATGCCCCACCTGTTGATCGCCGGCTCGACGGGCGCAGGCAAGTCGGTCTGCATCAACACGATCATCGCCAGTATCCTGTTCCAGGCGCGTCCCGACCAGGTCAAGCTGATCATGATCGATCCCAAGCGCGTCGAGCTGTCGAGTTACAACGGGATTCCCCACCTGATGGCCCCCGTCGTGACGGATCCGAAGAAGGCCTCCGCCGCGCTGCTGTGGGCCATCGAGGAGATGATGCGCCGGTATGAGCTGATGGAGACCTGCGGCGTCAGAAATATCACCAGCTATAATGAAGATCTGAAGCGTCTTCAGGAAACCGTGAACGGGTCTCTCGAGCCCATGCCGAGCCTGGTCATCATCATCGACGAGCTGGCCGACCTGATGATGACGGCCTCGGCCGAGGTCGAAGGCTCGATCTGCCGTCTCGCCCAGATGGCCCGCGCCGTCGGCATCCATCTGGTGATCGCGACCCAGCGGCCGTCGGTGGACGTGCTGACCGGTATCATCAAGGCGAATCTGCCGACCCGCATCGCGTTCATGGTGGCATCGCAGGTGGATTCCCGGACGATTCTCGACGGGAAGGGCGCCGAATGCCTCCTGGGAAAAGGCGACATGTTGTTCGCGTTCAAGGGTCAGAAGCCTCTCCGACTCCAGGGCGCCTACATTTCCGACCGGGAGCTCCAGGCGCTGGCGGATTTCGTCCGCGACCAGGGGGCACCGGAGTACGTCGACATCACCCCGACGAAGACCGACGACGAGGAGGATGAGGACGACGTCGTCGAGGAGAATGGCGTCGATGGAGACGGTGCCCTGATGTCGGAGATCAAAGCGTATCTCGCGACGCAGGAGAAAACATCAACAAGCATGCTTCAACGGAAGTTCAGGATCGGATATAATAGGGCCGCCCGGATCGTGGATCTTCTTGAAGAGAAGGGCGTCGTCAGCCCCCTGGACGGCTCGAACAAACGCCGGGTGTTACGGAAGGAGTAGTTCTCGAACATGAGCAAGATCGTCTGCCCATTTCTCGGATTCGCCTCAGAAGCCGACCGAGTCGAAAAACCCTGCCTGCTCGAGAAGTGCACGTTCTACAACACTTCCGAAGCCTGCTGCACGTTCCACGAGATCGGGAAAGCCTCCCGCGAGTATCTCGTCTCGCTGAAGAAGCTCGCGGAACAGAACGAGCTGATTCTGCTGCGCGACCGGTGCGCCACGTTCATGGCGGATGAAAAGACCGAGCGCATGCAGCTGTATATGTCCCAGGGCACGCTGTCGCTTGCCAAGGGCGATCACGAGCGGGCAACGCTCGATTTCAAGAAGGCACTGATCCTCGACCCGGGGAATCCCCGCGCCCATCAGGCGCTTGGCGACATCTGTTCGGTGCAGGGCATCTTCGACGAGGCAATCTCCTCCTACAAGAGTGTTCTGCGTGCCGATCCCGAGAGCGGCGAAACCTGGATCAAGCTGATCCTGCAGTATCGAGCAATGTTCTCCCACCTGCCCCACCGGGAATCCCTCTACGCCGACGTGACAGCCAAGCTTCGCGACGAGCTCCGCGCCCTCGAAAGCCAGTCGATGGCCAACTGCATCATGGGCTTCATCCTGCTCATCCTGCACTCGGCCGACGCCGATGCGTTCAAGACGCAGCGAGATGAAGCACGTGCCCTGATGGAGCGTGCCCTCGAGATCAACCCGGCGAACATGTGGGCACACCTGGGCATGAAAGATATTCTCTTCTATGATCACGCCTACGATGCGGCCATCGAGCAGCTCACCCAGGCGATCGCCGTGATTCCCGAAAACCCCCGCCTGTATTTCGAGCTCGGCGAATGCCATCTGCTTTCCCAGGCCGAGCGGCCGATGATCCTCCAGGCGTCGCTCCAGAGCGCCTACGACTCGTACACCCAAGCGATGCGGCTCGATCCGACCTATGCGCCCGCCTACTTCCGCATCGCGTTCGTGAGCGAGCAGAAGGCCGCCTACGAACAGGCGATCGAGTATTACCAGCAGGGGCTCGCTCTCAACCCGACGAACATCTTCGCGCATTTCCGGCTCGGCCGTATCTACTCCCTGAACGGCATGCTGGATCTTGCCGCCGCACGGTTCCGCGAGGTGATCTCGCTGTCGGCCCGGCACCGGATCGAAAACTATCAGGAAGGCTATATTTTCAACAAGCTCCGCTTCTTCAAGGAAGCGAACGCGCTCGGCGCCTGGATCGAGCTCGGCAACATCCTCACCAAGCGCCGCCAGTATGGTGAAGCCCTCGAGGCGTATCAGAAGGCCCTCGGCATCGACCGCAACAGCACGCTCGCCGTCGTGAACCAGATCAACCTCTATAAAATCCAGAGTTACGAGAACCGCGATCGCGAGACGATCCACGACCGGTATATCGACCAGTTCAAGAACGCAGCCATGGTCGATTCCCAGAGTCCGATCGCCCACTTCGCCCTTGCCTACGCCTGCCAGACCCTGCCCTCCCGCATGCCCGAGAAGCAGGAAGAGCGGCTCGAACAGGCCCTCAACGGGTATCAGCTCGCCATCAATCTCGATCCGAATTTCAAATGGGCTTACTGGGGCCTGAAGGACGCCTACCTGACCCCCCTCGAAGGCGGCACTCCGCTGTATGAGGAGGCCGTCGATGCCTGCAAGACGGTCGTCGCGATGGATGCCGAGGACCCGCGCGGCTACTACGAGCTGGGCGATGTGTTCCGGCGCATGGGCAAGCTGGAACAGGCGCAGGAGAACTTCAACCTGGCCGTCCAGCACGACATGATGTATATCCCAGCCTATTTCAGCATGGCCGAGATCCGGTTCGGCGCCGGCCAGTTCGACGAGGCGATCAAGCTGTATCAGCGCGTGATCCGTATCAATCCGAACTATGCCCGCGGCTATTACGAACTGGGCCTCGTGTACAAGGAAACCGGCCAGAGCGAGAAGGCTCTCAGCAACCTGCGCAAGGCCGTCGAGCTCGACCTCGATTATCTCGACGCCCACCTCGCGATCGGCGAGATCAGTTTCGCCGAGGGCAGCGACGACAACGCTCTGATGCGGTTCCGCCGCGTCCTCGAGCTCGATCCGAAACACGCCCTCGCCCATCATCGTCTGGCCCGCATCCAGCACCGCCAGAATCGTCGTGACGAAGCGATCGCCGAGTATCAGGCGGCGATCGAACTGGCCGCCGACCCCGTTCCCGCCCGTTTCGACCTCGCCCGGCTGTATGGCGAGGCCGGCAACTGGACGGAAGCACGCGCCATGCTGGAGCTGGTGCTCAAGGCCGAGCCCCAACACGTCGAGGCGACGATCGCCCATGCCGTGGCTCTCGAGAAGCTGGGCAACAACGACCAGGCCGAGCGTCAGTATCTCAAGGCCATCGAGGCGGCACCCGAAAGTCTGCTCGCCCACGAGCGGCTCGCCCTGCTCTATGAGCGCACCTCCCAGATCTACAAGGCCGAAGACGAGTTCTCGAAGGTCGTCCGGATCGACCCGCACCATGTGGGCGCGCAGATGTCGCTGGCCCAGATCTTCATCACCCGCGACCTGCTCGACAAGGCTCTCGATGCCCTCCACTGCGTCGTGGACATCGAGCCGAAACATCTCCAGGCGCACCTCGAGCTCGCCCGCATCTACGCCCTCAAGAGCTTCGCCGACAAGGCCGAGCTCGAATACAAGGCCGCCCTCGAGATCGATCCCAAATGCATTCCGGCCCGCCTGCGGCTGGCCGAGGTGTATCTGGCCGAGGAAAAGAGCGCCGAGGCGATGGCACAGTACAAAGCGGCCCTCGATCTCGATCCGAACATCCAGGATGCGCTGGCCCAGCTTGGCGAACTGTATTACGCCACCGAGCGGTATGACCAGGCAGGCTCCTGCTTCCGCCGGCTGGTGGAGCTCGATCCCCAGAATCACACCGCCCGATTCCAGCTTGCCGAGAGTTCGTATCACCTCGGAGATCTCGAAAAGGCCCTCGACGAGTATCTCAAAGTCACCGAGATCAACGAGGAGCGGGTCGACGCGTTCATCAGGCTCGGAAAGATCTACTCCTCGCTCGAAAAATGGCAGGAGGCGGCGAAGTTCTACAAACGCGTCTTCAGCACCGATCCGCAGAATCCCACGATTCATTTCGAGCTGGGCAAGGTGTATGACCATTTGAACATGCTTTCGGACGCCCTCACCGAGTTCGAGATCGCCCTCGCCTCGGATCAGAACAACGCCGACATCGTGACGAAGATGGGTCTCATCCATCGCAAGCAGGGCAATCTCGACATGGCCATCGAGCGGTTCCTCGCCTCGATCGATCTCGATCCGAAGAACCCGATCCCGCATCAGGAGCTGGGCAAGGCCTATATCAACAAGGGTCGCGTCGACAAGGCCATCGCCGAGTTCAAGGAAGCCGTGCGGCTCGCCCCCGACGATCTCAGCGTGAACATCGAACTGGCCAAGGCCTACGCGAGCCAGGGCATCATTGACGAGGCGATCGAATGCTACCGCAAGGTCATCCGCATCGACCCGAACAATATCACCGCGCATTTCGAACTGGGCATCCTGAACTCGACCCAGGGGAATGTCGACGAGGCGATCGCCGAGTATCGGTCCGTGGTTGCGCTCGCCCCCTCGAATGCCCGCGCCCATCTCGAACTCGGTCGCCACCTGCGCGACAAGGGCGCCTCTGCCGAGGCGATCGCCGAGTTTTTACGCGCAATCGAGCTCGAGCGGAACAACGCCGTCATCCATTACGAACTGGGCGATGTCTACTACCGCGAGGGCGAGTTCACTTCGGCTCTCGAGATGTTCAACAAGACCCTGCAGCTCCAGAACGACTACGTCGACGCCTACCAGAAGCTCGGAACGATCTACGCCCACCTCGAGGACTGGGAAAAAGCCCGCGACTTCTACCGGAAGGCGATCGAGCTCGAAGCCGACAACTACTCGGTCTACAGCGAGCTGGGCGAGGCGTGCGACAAGCTCGAGGACACCGACGGCGCGATCCAGGCCTTCGAAAAAGCCCTTCAGTTCAAACCCGGCAACGTGAACATCATTTACCGGCTCGGCGCGAAGTACAAGGTCAAAGGCGAGTTCCAGAAGATGCAGGAACTGTATGGCAAGGCCGTCGAGCTGGCCCCGCGCAACGCTCTGTTCCATTTCGAGCTCGGCGAGGCCCTGCGCAATCTCGGCCAGCTCGAGGAGGCGATGGAGAAATACGAGGAAGCCCTTTCCCTCAACGCCGACCTCCTCGAATGCATCTACGCGCTGGGCGGCATCTACTGGGAAAAGAAGTATTACGACAAGATGGTAACGCTGTATCGGAAGGCGATCAGCCTGTATCCGACCAACAGCCGCGCGCACTTCGAGCTCGGCAAGGCCTATCGCCGCAAGTTCAAGATCGCCGAGGCGATCGACGAGCTGAAGAAGGTGATCAACCTCGACTCGAACCACCCCGAGGTGCATTTCGAGCTGGGAAGCCTCTACAGCGAGAACGGGATGGTGCGGGAGGCCCTGGAATGCCTGAAAAAGGCTGTCCACCTCGATCCGGACAACGGCGAGGCGTTCTTCCTGCTCGGCAAGTGCCACGAGGATCTGGGCGAGCGGGAGAAAGCGACCGCGGCGTTCGAGAAGGCGCGTTCGATGATGACCGGCAACATCGAGATTCTCGTCAAGCTCGGCACGGACTACCTCGAGAAGAGCAAGTTCGAAGAGGCGCTGGTCGAGCTGAAGAAGGCGGCCGCCATGGAAAACGCGACGAGCGACGTGTATTATCTAATGGGCAAAGCCTACCGCGGACTCGGCAACAGTGAAGAAGCTCTCCGGGCTTTCGAAAAGGCCGACGAACTCCAGGGCGCCGCGTCCTGAACCCACCTACGACACACCACGACAGACAGAACCACGAGGAGCGCAAAACAGATGATCAGCCGCTGGGAAATCCTTCTCGAGAAGGGCCAGGCATACTTCGATCTCAAGCAGTTCGAGAAGGCGATCCAGACCTTCACGCAGGTGCTGAGGGAGAATCCCGAGCATGCCCCGACCCTGAGAATGAAGGCGGAGTGTCATCAGGCGCTCGGTCAGAGCGACGAGGCCGTCAAGAGCCTCGAGCTTCTCGCCGCCCGGGAACCCGGCAATCCCGATGTCCTTCGGCCTCTCGGCAAGCTGCTTCTCGCCGCCGGACAGGTCGACAAGGCCATCGAGCTGTTCGGAGCCGCCTTGCGCAGCCAGCCCCGCGACGCCAAGCTCCAGCTCGAGATGGGGAAACTGCAGCTGAGCCGTGGGAACGACACCCAGGCCGAGGAACATTTCCACGCCGCCTGTGATGCCGACCCGGCCTGTGCCGAAGCATCCATCGAACTGGCCCGGCTGGCCATCGCGCGCGACCAGGTGGAACGCGCGATCGAACTGTATACGCACGCCATCGAAACCTCGCCCGACAATGCCCATCTGCACTTCGAGCTGGGTGAAGCCTACAATTTGAACGGCCAGTACAACGATGCCCTGATGGAATACAAAAAGGCCGAGTATCTCGATCCGAACAATCCCGATGTGCATTTCCGGATCGGGAAGGATCTCGAGTCGAAAGGCAAACTCGAAGAGGCTCTCGAGAAATACCAGGCCGTCAAAGAGCTCGCCAAAGACAATCTCGAGGTGTATTACCGGTGCGGCAAGCTGTGGCAGCGACTTGGCAACATCGACAAGGCGATCGACGAGTTCCTCGAAATCGTGCGTATCAAGCCGGACTGGCTCGAGATCCGGTATGAACTCGCCCAGATGTATGGCAGCAAGGGCGCCTACGACGACCAGATCCGCCAGTTCGAAGCCATTGCCGAACTGGATACGGGCTCGACGGAAGTGATGCTGCATCTGGCGGCGTCCTACGAGTCCGGGGGTCTGCTCGACAAGGCGATCGGGGCATATCACAAGGCGTTCCACGCCGACCCGGAAAACGTCGGCATCGCCGAGAAGCTGTATGAACTCGTTCTCTCGGGCGCCCATGCGGAGCCGGTGATCGATGCGCTCGAAGCGCTGTCGGTGCACCGCCCCGACGACAGCAACCTGTTCCTGCTGCTTGCCCGCGCCTACCGCGACCGTGGCATGATGGACGAAGCCAACGCCTATTACACGCGGGTTCTCGAGCTCGAACCCGAGCGGGCCGACATCAAGGGTGAGCTGCGCGCCATCTACCGGTCGAAGGGCCTCGTCACCGAGGAGATCGAGGCGATCACGCACCTGCTCGAAGCCGAGCCGGACAATCTGCAGCTCTGGATCGACCTCGAAGCCCTCCAGACGCAGGCAGGCCGGAAAAAGGAGCTTGTCGCCACGCTTCGCACGCTGATGCGCCTGAGCCCCTCGGTCGCCTGGACCGTGAAACTCGGCAGGATCTACCAGGAACTGGGCCAGAACGACGAGGCGATCACCTCTTTCAAACGCGCTCTGGAACTCGATCCCCAGGATCCCTCGCCCCATTATGCCCTCGTGGATCTGTACAAGGAAAAAGGACTGAACGAGAAGGTCATCGAGTCGTATCAGGCCATCATCCAGGTCGATCCGAACAACCTCCAGGCCCATCTCGAACTCGGCTCGCTGTACAAGCATCTCGGCCGGTTCCAGGACCAGATCACCTCGATTCGGCGCGCCATCGACCTCGGCGCCCGCGAACCCATGCTGTTCCTCGAGCTGGGCGATCTTCTCCAGCAGCTGGGCCAGATGGAGGAAGCCAGCCAGGCGCTCCAGCAGGCCAAGGAGCTGGCCCCCGACGACCAGCGAATCACCGACCGGCTCATCCAGATCTATCTTGCCGCCGGTAATCACCAGGCGGCGATCACCGAACTCGAAGCCCTGCGCAACCGCGACCCGGAAAATATTGACATCTATATAAAATTGGCGCGCATTTATCTCGGCCGGAACCAGTTCGACGAGGCGATGGAGCTGTTGAACCAGGCCCGGACGGTTTCCCCGCAGAATCTCGACATTTCGATCGAGCTCGGAAAGCTGTTCATCGCCCGCGAACAGTTTGCAGAAACCATCCAGCTGATGAAAGAGGTCCGCAGCGTCGCCCCGAACGACAGCCGCGTGACGGCGCTCATCTCGGAAGCGTATACCAAGTCCGGCGAGCAGGAGATGGCGATCCTCGAGCTGAAGCAGTTGATCACGCAGGATCCCGGCAACATCCAGGCCAGGGTCCAGCTCGGGCGCGTGTATGCCTACACGAAGATGTTCGACCAGGCCACGATGGCATTCAAGGAGATCATCCGCGAGGCTCCGCAGGATCCGACGGGCCATATCGAACTGGGTCGTATCTACATCGCCATGGGCCAGGAGTTCAACGACGATTCGATGGTCGACAACGGACTCAGCGAGCTGCAGGAAGCGATCAAGGTCGCTCCGGACTCGGCCGACGCCCACTACGAACTGGGTCGTGCCCTGAAGGACAAGAAACGGATCGAGGAGGCGTTCGGCGAGTTCGAAACGGTGCTGCGGATCGACCCGCTGCATGCCCAGGGCAAGGAGATGTTCGACCAGTTGTCACGCGTGAAGCTGACGAACCAGGCATCGGAAGGCCTCAACCAGGCCCGTATTTTCAACGAACGCGGCATGTTCAAGAACGCCATCCTCGAGTATGAGACGGTGCTCCGGCTTGCGCCCGAAAACGAAATCGCCTGGTATGAACTCGGACTGGTCCATTTGGAGCTGAATCAGACCGACAAGGCTCTCGAAAGCCTCGGCAAGGCCAAGGAGCTGAAGCCCGAGTATCTCGAAGCCTATGTCGCTCTCGCCCAGGCGTATCTCAAGATGGAACAGCCGGACAACGCGTCGATGGAGCTCCAGGAGCTTCTCGGTGTCGAGCCGAACCATTATGACGGGCTCGTCATGCTGGGCCAGATCTTCCAGCAGAAGGGCTGGGCCGACGAGGCCATCGAGCGGTTCGAGGCCGCGGTCCAGATCGATCCAACCAAGCTCGAGCCAGTGCTCCAGCTGGGCAACCTGTATAAGGAAAAAAACGAGCTGGACGCCGCCAAAAGGTGGTTCCAGAAGGTCATCGACATCGACGCCGGCAATGCCACCGCGACCGACTTCTTCGCGAATCTGAGTGCCTCGCAGCGGTCGCATGAGATCGAGGACGCCATGAAGCGGGCCCAGGAAGCCGAAAAGACCGGGGACATCGATGCTGCCATCATGCATTACGACAGCATCATCGACCTCGACACACGCAACCTCGAGGCACGGTATCACCTCGGCCGCCTGTACGAATCAAAGAACATGTTCGACGAAGCGACCTTCGAGTATGAGCAGGCGGTGTCGTATGACAGCGAAAGCAGCTTCAAGGATATTCCCGTGCGCCTCGGCGATCTGTACACCCGCAAGGGCAAGATCGTGGAAGCCGTCGAAATGCTGCACCGGGCGAAAGCGAACTATCCCACGAATCTCAACGTGCGCATCCAACTGATCACCCAGCTCAAGTTCAAGGTGATGAACAACTTCCACACCCCCGACGAGCTGGTCGAGCTGAACACCCAGATCCGTGAATCGGCCAACAAGAACCAGACCCCGCAGGACTGGCTCGAGCTCGGTCTCTTCGTGTCGAAAGGCCTCGATGCCTCGATCTCCGAAGAGGATGCCATCTCCCAATCGATCGAGTGTTTCGAGAAGGTGCTCCAGCTTGAGGCGAACAACTCGTTCGCCATGATCGAGCTGGCAAAAGTGTATTACCGGAAAAATCTGTTCGAGCAGGTCGAGGCGACCTACAAGAAGGTTCTCGAACTGGATCCAGAAAACGTGGGGGTTCACAAGCGGCTTGCGGATCTGTATTCCCAGCAGCGCCGCTTCCAGGAAGCCATCTCGGAATACCGGCAGCTTCTCGAGCTCGAACCGGCCAACGGCGAGTATCACATGCGGATCATCGACATTCACAAGGAAACCCATGCGAAGGACGAGGGCCGCGCCAAGCAGTTCTTCCAGATCATCGCCGACCTGAAGGCCAAGGTCGACCAGAATCCCAAGGACTCGATGAACTGTTTTGCCCTCGGCTACGCCTACATCACGCTGAGCTCGGGCTTCACCCCCTCGGAAGAAGAGCAACAGTGGGCGGTCTACTACTTCAAGCAGGCGAACTCGTCGGATCCGAACAATCTCTGGCCGTACTGGGGCCTGAAGATCGTCTACAACAAGCAGTCGATCTCCGGGAAGCACATGTATGACGAGGCGATCGCGATCTGCCGCAAGGCCCTGAAGGTCGACGAGAACAACCCCCGCGCCCATTACGAGCTGGGCGAGGCCTACAACGAGAATTACGATCAGAACATGAAAAACGAAGCCCTCAACGAGTACCGCCGGGCGATCCAGCTCTCGCCAGATTTCGTCGAGGCCCATTTCCGGCTGGCCAGTATCTATCGCGTGAAGAACATGTTCGATAAGGCCGTCGAGGAGTACAACAAGGTGATCGAGCTCGATCCCACCAGCATTCTCTCGAAGGATGCGAAACGCTCGCTCGTCCATATCGAACGTTCGCGCGGGGAAGCCTAGTCGAACCTTGATCTTTGGCGCTGCGGCGTGTATCTTGTGAGCCATGAAATTCCACCTGATCTCGCTCGGTTGCCCCAAGAACACGGCCGACTCGGAACTCGTCGTCGCTGATCTTGCGCGGCGCGGGCTCGTCTGGGTCGCTTCCCCCGACGAAGCCGACCTCGTGATGATCAACACCTGCGGCTTCATCCGGGATGCGAAGGAAGAGTCGCTGCGCACGATCATGCAGGTGCTCGCGCTCAAGGAAGAACGGCCCGAGTTGCGGGTTGCCGCGTTCGGGTGCATGGTGAAGCGGTATCGGGACGAGCTCGCGAAAGAGATTCCCGAAATCGACCTGCTGTTCGAGTTTTTCTCGGGCTGCGAGCTCGACGGGCTCCTGGCGAAGATTACCGAGACCCCCGTCCTGCCCCACGCCGGAAAGAACACCTGGATCGCCGCAGCGCGCCGGTTCACCCCGGCCCACATCGGCTTTCTCAAGATCGCCGAGGGGTGCAGCAACCACTGCGCCTACTGCGCCATTCCGGGCATCCGCGGTCCGTTCCAGTCGCGACCGCTGGGCGAGGTGCTGCGCGATGCCGAACGGCTCGTCGCGACCGGCGCGAAGGAAATCAACATCGTGGCGCAGGACACGACCAGGTTCGGAACGGATCACGGCGGCGCCTGCCGGCTTCCCGAGCTGGTCGAAAAAGTCGGAGAAATCCCCGGCATCGACTGGATCCGCCTGCATTACCTGCATCCGGCGCGGCTGACGCCCGAACTGATCGATGCGCTGTTCCGGCTCCCCCAAGTCGTCCCGTATTTCGACATCCCCTTCCAGCACGCTTCTGATCGTATGCTGACGTTGATGAACCGCCAGACGGACAGCCGGCATCTTGTCTCGCTGATCGGCCACATCCGGCGCACCTGGCGGAAAGCGACGCTTCGCACGACCTTCATCGTCGGCTTCCCGGGCGAGACGGAAGAAGACTTCGAGCGGCTCATCGCGTTCGTGCAGGAGCATCCCATCGACCGGCTCGGCGCCTTTCCCTACTCCCCCGAGGACGGCACGCCCGCGCTCAAGATCCGGCCGCGCGTCACGAAGCCCGAGAAGACGCGCCGGCTCGACGAGCTGATGACTCTCCAGCAGGTTCTCGCGTCGGAGCGCAACGGCAAACTCATCGGCACCACCGCCCAGGTGATGGTCGATGCCGTCGAGGACGGCACCGCCACCGCCCGCCTTCCCGGGGATGCCTGGGAAGTGGACAACACCGTGACGCTCCCCGCCCCGGCAAAAACAACACCTGGCGATATTATAAAAGTAAAAATACTTTCCGCCGATGCCTACGATTTCACCGCCGAGGCTGTCGGATGACTCTGGCCACGAAACTCACCTTCCTGCGGGTCGCCGCCATTCCCGTGTTTCTGGTCTCCTTCCTCTGGAGAGGTCCCGACCAGCTCGCCGGAGACTGGGGCAAGGTCATCGCCACGGCCACGTTCATTTTCGCGGCCATCACGGATTACTACGACGGGGCGGTCGCGCGCTGGTACAAAGAGGAGACGACGTTCGGCAAGTTCATCGATCCGATCGCCGACAAGCTGCTCGTCTCGACGGCCCTGATCGCGATGGTCGAGTACCGGGCGCTGACGTTCACGCCCGCCTGGGTCGCGATCGTCATCATCGCCCGCGAGTTTGCCGTGACGGGACTGCGGCTGATCTGCACGCCGAAGGGCATGGCCATCGAAGCCAGCAATCTCGGCAAATGGAAGACGACGGCCCAGCTCACGGCAATCATCACCGCCCTGGTCTTCATCAGCGCCCGCGTGATCATGGATAGCTGGCAATATACCAATGCGGCCGCCACGTTCGCGGTCTACCACGGGCCGATCATCCAGGTCCTGATGGGGATCGCCGTCCTCATGACCGTCTACTCGGGCTATGACTACCTCAAGCGCAACTGGCACCTGCTCCACGAGTAACACCGCCTGCGGGCGGCTGCTCGACCTTCTCTCGGCCGGGGGAGGCTTCGGGTACATCCCGTTCGCCTCGGGAACCTGGGGCAGTCTTCCCGGTATTGCGATCTTTCTGCTGACGCGCGAGCTCGAGGTCTGGCTGCAGATCGTCTTGTTCGTCCTCGTATCGCTCGCGGCCATCGGCCTTGCCGACCGCTCCGAGCGTCTGTCGGGAATCCGCGATCCGAACTTCGTCGTCATCGACGAGGTCGTGGGGATGTGGGCGACCCTGCTGTTTCTCTGGCGCGCCGACCCGATCGTGCTCGTCGCCGGCTTCCTGCTGTTCCGGGCGTTCGATATCCTGAAATTCTACCCGCTGAACGTGTTCGAGGCGTTCCGGGGCGGCGTCGGCATCGTGCTCGACGACCTCGCGGCCGGGATGCTGGCGAACATCGTGATGCGCCTCGTGCTGCTGTCGGGAGTCCTGTAACGCGGAATGAACCGGGCGCATCACGATGCGCTCAGACAACGCAAGCGCGTGCGGATGACCGGCGATTGTGTTTCAGAACGAGAAACGAATCCGCAGATACCACAGCTGTCACAGATGAACGACATGGGAAGCGAAGGCCCCTCCTTCGTTCTCGTCGGGTGGCCCCGGTCGTTCGTTCCTCCCCGTTTTTCATCTGCGTTCATCAGCCCTCCATCTGCGAATGCGTTCCTGAATTCGAGGGAGATTTCAGCGAAGGATCTCCGTGGTGAAGCGGTTCTTCATTTTTCTGCGTACAAACAAAACCGGGCCCGGGGGAGTTCCCCGGGCCCGGTCGTTTGGGCGGATCAGAGCAGGATCAGAACGTGACCTTCTGATCGACGACCGGCACCATGTCGGCGCCGATGACGGTCACATAGCCGCTGTCACGGACGAGAGGCATGGTGAGCTGGGCGACGCCCTCTTCGTTCGTGGTCCCGACGCGGGCATTCTCGACGCGCTCGGTGTAGAAGGTGACGCGGGCATTGCTGACCGGCTTGCCGTCGGTATCGACGACCTTCGCGGTCACGCTGACGGTGTCACCGTTCTTGACGGATTCGGTGGTGACGGTGACGGCGGTGGGGGCCTTGAAGCGGGCAAGCATCGTGCCGTCGCCGAACAGGTGCCACTGCTCGAACATCATGACGCCGCTCTTCTTCGGCTCGGTGCTGTAGATCTCGAGCCCCTTCATGATGCCGTTGAACGCGAGACCGCCGACGGTCTTGTACACTTCGTTCACGGTGTAGTTGTTGTTGATCTCGCTCTGCACATCGCAGGGAGGCACCCATTCCATATTGGTGCTGGCGGCGAAGATCGCGACGGCACCCTTCGGATCTTCGATGTTGCCGGCCTTCATGAACGCTTCGGCGAAACACTCCTTGCCGACAAAGTTGCCGTTCACACAGGCGACGTCCCAGATGATGGGCATCTTCCAGCCGTTCTTCAGCTGCGGGCAGTCGGAAACGCCGAACCCGGTGGTGACCCAGTTGGTGTTGCTGCCGTGGCCGATGTAGTTGATCAGGCTGCGGCCTTCGGCCATGCCCGAGAACACCATGGCCTTGGTGGCCTTCGGGGCATACACTTCGTCGACCGAGGTGAACTGGCCCTTCATCAGAGCGTCACGGAGCCATCCGGCGCGGACGAAATCGGTCGGGTTGCCTTCGTTGCTGGCAATGCCCATGCCCTTGCCGTACCAGGCGGCATCGGCACCGGTGGTGGGGAACTGCTCATAATTCACGAACTTGGCGACCTGGTAGGCAACGGCTTCCGGGGTGGTCGCGGAAAGGCGGCTGATGATGCAATCCGGCACGTGATCGTCGCCGGCGAGCTTGGTGTAGCACGGATCCGAGTCGGCATTTTCCTTCACGCCCTTGAGGGTGGGGACCTGCTCGGCATCCCCGATCAGCATGATGTGAGTCAGGCCGCCCTTGTTGTAATCGGCCTGAATATAGTTCTTGATATCGACAGCGGTCTTGCCGACTTCGCTCATCTTGACCAGGGAGACGCCGATGCCGCACTTTTTCTTCCAGGCGACGAACGGGCCCATCGCGTCGGCGAAGGTGTCGGCGGTGATGATCAGCAGGCGGCCGTTTTCCTCGAGGCGGGGCAGCCGGGTGGCGGCCTTGTCGAAGTTGGCGAACACGCTGCGGTAGATCGGCTCAAACGCGCGGCTGATGCGCTGCGGAGCGCGATTCACGTTGATCGCGGTCCCGGTTCCGCCCACGACCGAGATGTTCAGGCGGCGGTGGATGCGGAGCTTGTTCTGGACGGGATTGTACTGGACCGGGTTGACCAGCAGCCGGACGCCGCGGATGTCGCGCATGATGAAGGGCTCGCTGAGGGCGACGAGCTCGTTGTCGGCGGGATACCAGCGGTCCTGAGCGTACACGTCACCGTAAACGAAGGGAACGGTGTTCGGGTCGATATTGCGGGTGAGGCTGCCCTTGCTGGGGATGACGCGGGCGTCGAGATCGACGATTTCTGTCTGGACCGGCTTCACCTGAAAAACGGGGTTCTTGAACGGATCCACCATCAGCATCGCCGTCAGGCGGGGCAGCTGGGGAAAGGCCTTGTCGAGAGAGATCGAGCCGTTCGGAATGGTGATCGACAGAGCCTTCTGGCCTGCCGCGTCACACTTGCCGATCGTAACCTCGGGAACATCGACCTCGACTTCGGTGTTGAAGCCCTTGACGGTCTTGATGTTGATGCCGGGCGCGGCAACCGCACTGCCGGCTGACGCAAAACACAGCGCCGCTGCCAGGAAGGATCCAAAGAAACGCTTCACGAGATTCCTCCTCGATAGATTTCGGGTGTAGATACGGGAGTGATTATGAAAAGTATACCGATAATCACGGGGTACGGCAAATGCCGGAGAAAAAAAGTTCCCCACCGGAAATCACGGAACAGGCACTCGTTCGGGGAGACCGGGCGAGGGCCATGGTGGCCAAGGTTCGCTCCGTTTCGGCGTCCAGGGCATCCCGAACAGCACCATTTCCTCCCCTCCCCCTGTGATGTTCCGCTCGATGGCAAACCGCAGGATCGGCCGAAACACATTCAGCCGCGCCACGACCTCGGGGTACCAATACGGGAAAATCAGGACATATTCAGGCTGCTTTTTCTCGATGAATGCGTCTATCCGGCCAGACCGGTTCCAGGAAACGGCCTCGGGGGTGATCAGCCCTTCAAGGTCGATCAGCCGCCGGCCGGAGAAGTAGCCCATGGCTCCGACATCGTTGATCGCGACCGGGCCGCCGCCTCGCAACGATTCCCCGAACCAGCGCGCGATGCGTACCTGGAGGTTCGTGATATTCGCCGTCTCGAGAGGATACACCCGGGCAAGATCGATCTGCCGGTCCGCCATGGCCAGGAGGCCGATTCCGACGGCAATCCAGATCCAGCGCGGCCGTCCAACGTGCCTCCAGGCCGCGGCCGCCACGAGAAACGCCCCGGGAGCGGCAATCCAGAGGGTGTGAGCGAGATACCTGCCATGGAATGCCGTGTAGGATTCCGGCGCGGCAACGAGTGCCACGAGCACGGCCTGCAGGGGAAGGGACAGCCAGGCGAGTGCCGCTGCCCGGGCCCAGGCGCCGCCCGATGAATCGCGCATGATATATATCAATACTGGAACCAGGAGGATCAGGGCGAGGACGATGCAATTTTCACCCAGCAGGAAGGACACAACACCCCCAAGCGTGCCGGCGACACCGGCCAGAGCGGACGGGAAGCCGGCCCAGTTCCCGGAGCGGATCAGTGCCGGTATGGCCGTGGCGGACATCTTCGCCTCGAACGTCGTAGGCCAGGGTTTTCCGCACAAATACACCAGGAAGGCGGCATACGCGGCGATGACGGGCAGGGCAATGACGGCCAGGCGCGCCAAGCCTCGCCAGCCCGATCCGCGGTCCTCACGCCAGAGCAGGCAGGTGGCAAGAACAAGCAGCACGGCATTTTCCGGTCGCGCAAGAACCGCGAGCGTCCAGAGGAAAACCGCTGCGCGGCTGCGCACGCCGGTTGAAGGCACGCCCGTCATCCGGGCGCCATCCGGGCGTATTGCGGGTATCGGCGCACCGTGCGGGGGCAAGGCCGCCTCGAGTTGAAAGGCCAGCGCCCAGGCGCACAGGGCGCACGTCAGCGGCACCTCCATTCCCGAAAGGGCCGCCCAGGCCAGAGGATACGACCCCAGCGTCATCAAGCTTCCGATCAGCGTTTCGCCTTCGGAACAGCCGGCGGCGCAGAGAAAGCGGCGAACTCCAGCGATGGCGGCCAGACCAAGCAGGACCCCGCTCATCTTCACTCCAGCGATGACGGCCGCCACCCCCCAGGAGGTCGGGAGCAGGTGAAGGATGCCCATCCAGAGCGACCAGAGCACGCTTGTCGAGGCGCCGCTCGGCTCGCCGGGATTCACGCCGAATCCGGCGCCATGGGCCAGATTGCGGCCGAACGTCATGTGGATCCAGGCATCGTCGAGGGGAAATCCCCACGGCTGGCCATTGGCTTGCGCATCCGCGGCAAACAGCCAGGCACAGAGTGCCAGAAAAACGAACGAGGGTCCCATTCGGGCAACGCGGTCCGTTCCTGGCCTCGTATCGATCAGCTTTCTCGGCGTTGCCGCATCGGAAGCAACGGCCCGGGTCACACGCTCACCCGAACAGGACGAGCCCGCGGAGGAGTCCCCAGATCACGGTCAGAACCAGGGCGCCGAGCATGGCGCTCGAAAAACTGTCCACCTCGACCCCGCCGACCAGGTCGGAAGCGAAATCCAGCGCGAAAGCATTCACGATCAGCGAGAGGATGCCGAACGACAGCCACGAAAACAGCCACCAGAGGCCGAGGGTGAAAAAGCCCAGGATCATGTTGACCCCATAGCCGATGAGGGACATCACGACCACGAGTTTCAGGGCCGAGGTGAAGTCCCGAATTTTTATACCTGGAACTATTCTTGGCAGGGCCAGAACGGCAACGCCGCCCAGGACCACCCGCACGATCAGTGCGATCATCCTTCCCCTCCGGAGCTGCCCGGAGTCGCGGGCTTGCGGCGACGCCGACGGCGCCGGCCGGCCGGGAC
>DAOOQQ010000073.1:0-22530 GCA_035388825.1 Candidatus Ozemibacteraceae bacterium | reverse complement strand
ACCGATGCCGCCGGGCTCCGCCGGAGCGACAATCTCGTGCTGTTGACAAGGCTTGTCGAGCGCTTTTCCCCGGGAAAACAGGTGTATTTCTACGATCCCGAGCCGAACCGCCGGCTCCGTGCCGTCGTCTCGTCTGCCGGGGGAGGGAACGCCCAGGTCCCGCTGGGGAAGAAAAAAATCCCGTATCTCTCGCTCTGGAGCCTGATGAAAGCCAACCCCGTCAGTTGGGCGCTGCTCCAGCTCGTTCTTGCGCTTGCCGTATTCGGCTTCTCGATCGGCCGCAGGTTCGGCCCCGTTCTTCCCATCCCCGAGGAGAAACCCGAGCCGACCCCGTTCATCACCGGCGTTGCCCGGCTTCTCCAGTCCCGGATGGTCGTCTCCTTCGCGGCCGGCCGGGCTCTCGCCCAGTTTCTCCCGCCGGCGCTGCGCCGGTTCGGCCTCCCCTCCGACGCCCCGACCGAACGGCTCGTTGAGGCCCTCACCGGCCTCCGCCCCGATCTCGGGGAGCGGCTCGGCGGCGCGCTCAACAACCTGACCCGCCTCCGCGATGCCGGCCTCTCTGATGACGAGGCTCGGCTGCTCCATGCCCTCCAGACCCTCGCACAGATACGAAAGGAACTACGCATCCATGGCTGATTTCTCGAAAGTCCAGCAGCTGTTCGCCGCCCTCCGCAAGGAACTGGGCAAGGTCATCGTCGGTCAGGACCAGGTGATCGACCTGATCCTTACGGCCCTTCTCGTGCGCGGCCACGTGCTGCTCGAAGGCGTGCCGGGGACGGCGAAAACCCTGACGGTCAAAACAATCTCGAAGCTGATGGGGCTTTCCTTCCAGCGCATTCAGATGACGCCCGATCTGATGCCCTCCGACGTGCTCGGCACGACCGTATTCGATGCCCGCACCGGCGCGTTCCAGATTCACAAGGGGCCGATCTTCTGCGATCTCGTGCTGGTCGACGAGATAAACCGCGCCCCGGCCAAGACCCAGTCGGCGCTGCTCGAATGCATGGAGGAACGGCAGGTGACGATCGAGGGCAACCGGTTCCCGCTTCCCCGCGTGTTCATGGTGCTCGCCACGCAGAACCCGCTCGAATACGAGGGCACGTATCCGCTTCCCGAGGCGCAGCTCGACCGGTTCCTGTTCAAGATCCTCATCGATTACCCGACGGCCGCCGCCGAGACCTCGATCCTGGAGCGGTATGAGAGCGGATTCCGGGCCGACCGCCTCGAGGAAGTCGGCCTCCAGACCGTCACGACGCCCGAAGAGCTGGTCGCCTGCCAGGAATCGCTGCGGCAGGTGCAGACGAAACAGCCGATCATGGAGTACATCACCTCGATCGTCCGTCTGACCCGCACCTGGAGCGATCTTCTCGTGGGCGGCGGCATCCGCGCCGACATCGCCCTGTTCCTCGCGAGCAAGGCGAAAGCGCTGATGGAGGGCCGCGAGTTCGTGACGCCCGACGACGTGAAGGCGATGACCCTGCCCGTGCTGCGGCACCGCATCATCCTCAAGCCCGAGGCCGAGATCGAGGGCGCCACGCCGGATCAGGTGCTCCAGAGCGTCCTCGCCCAGGTGAAAGTGCCGCGATGAATCCCGGCCGCGTGACGACGCGGGTCGTGCTGCTCCTGCTGTGCGGCACGCTCCCTCTCATGGTTGCCGGCGCGCATACTATATCCATCGCTATCCTGATCGCCTGGAACCTGTTCGTCCTGCTGCTCGTCCTGGCCGATCACCGTCTGACTCCGCCCGCCTCCGCGATTCGCGTCAACCGCGTCGTGGCGCGCAAGCTGTCGATCGGGGAGCAGAACGACGTCGTCCTCCAGGTCGAGAACCATGCCTTCCAGCCCCTCGAGGTGACGCTGCTCGACGCGCCCCCGGTCGAGTTCGCGACGGATCGCGAGCCGCTGACCGTCACCATCGCCCCCCGCACGCGGGTCGAGGTGCGATATCGCGTCGAGCCCTCCCGACGCGGCCGGTTCGTCTTCGGCCCGCTCTCGGTCCGGTTCCGGGGCCGTCTCGAGCTGATCGTGCGCCAGGGCCGGGCGGCGGAGGGGATGCCCGTCGAGGTGTATCCCAACATCAAGAATGTCGCGCGGTTCGAACTCCGGGTGCGGCGCAGCCACCTGGTCGAAACAGGCCTGAAGAGTGAACGACGGCGTGGCCAGGGCACGGATTTCGAGAGCCTGCGCGAGTATGTGCGGGGCGACGAGTTCCGCCGCATCGACTGGAAGGCAACGGCGCGGCGTCACAAGATGATCTCCCGGGAATACCAGTCGGAAGTGAACCAGTCGGTGCTCGTGCTGCTCGATTGCGGCCGGCCGCTGGGCGCGAAACTGCCGCGCGGAACGATGCTCGACGCCACCGTCGACGCGACCCTGCTGCTCGTGCAGCGCGTGTTGCGCAGCGGCGACAACGCCGGTCTGCTGGCCTTTTCCGACAAACCGACCCGGTTCATCCCGCCCGCGAAAGGAAAGCGGCAGCTCCATCTGATCATGTCCCAGCTCGCCGCCGCGCAGCCGGACCGGTCCGAATCGGATTACGGCGCCGCCTTCCGGTTCCTGATGACCCGGCGCATCAAGCGGTCGCTTCTGATTCTGCTCACCGACCTGACGACGGGCGAGGCAGCCGAGCGTCTCCGGGCCGAGGTGCCGATGGTGCTTCGCAAGCATCTCGTCGTGGTGGTGTCGGTCTTCCCCCCCGGGCTTGCCGTCCGCGTGGGCAGCGTGCCGGAACGGGCCGAACAAGCCTGGGAAAGCATCGTTGCCGGCGAGATCCTTTCCCGGGTGAAAACGGCGCACCGGGAGCTCGAAAAAATCGGGGTGGGAACGCTGCTACTGGCCCCCGAACAACTTTCGACGGCGCTTCTGGCCAACTACCTGCGCTTGAAACTGCGCTCCCAGCTCTGAGCCAGGGCCGGCCAGGTCAGGTACACCACCGTCAGCAGAAACACGCCGGCCGCAACGAGATACTTCGCGAAGATGGGGAGGGGGGCGGGGGTAACCCACGTCTCGATCAGCGCCGCGAGGAACAGCATCGGCACGGCGCCGGTCACGAGCAGCGCGGCCTGTTTCCCCTCATGGGCGAGCCACTCGAACCGCCCGTGCGGTCCCGGATCGACGAGGGCATAGCCCAGGATCAGGCCGGCCCCGCCCGCGATGAAGCAGCAGATCAGCTCGATCGCGCCGTGCGGCAGGATCAGAGACCAGAAGACGATCGCCTGGCCCGCTTCGTGATACACGGCGGCGAGCCCGCCCAGGAGCAGGCCGTTATAGGCTAAAATATAGAACGTGCCGAGGCCGAGGAAGATCCCGTAGGCGAACGCCTTGAACGAGACGGCGATGTTGTTGGTGAGGATGAAGCTCGAGACGGCCAGTTTCGACTCCTGCGACATGTCACGGCCCACGCGGCCCTCTGCCAGATCCCGGGCGATCACCGTGCGCATCCGTTCGGGAAGCACGAGATCGATCAGCTTCGAGTCGGTGCCGACGCACAAAAAGCCGATCACCGCGGAAAACAAGAAGATGAGGAACGCCGTCACGATGAAATGCAGCCGGGCCAGAACAAGCAGCGGGAACCGTTTCGGCAGGAAGGCGAGGGCATCGAGCAGGCTCGACTGCCGGCGGCGGTAGATCAGGGCATAGGCGCGCGCGACGAGGCGGTTGAGGGACCGCTGGAGGCGTTCGTCGCCGCTCGCGCGTGCCCGGCCGAGATCGCCGAGGGTTTCCTGGTACAGCGCCCCGACCTCGAGAAGCCGGTTCGGATCCAGACTGCCGTGCGGGCTGTTTTCGATCCGCTCGAGGGTCTCCTCGAGCCGCTGCGCACGCTCGTGGTTCATTCGACCGTCCCGTGCATGTCGCAGAGGATCCGGCCTTCGCCCGAGAGATCGCCGGAGGAGGAGTAGCGACAGCCGGCTTCGGGTTTTGAAAGATTCGTCTTGAGATACTTCCCATCGATCATGCGTCGCTCGGTGCCGTCATCGACCCGCTTGATCATCACGGGACTGTCCATGTTGTACATCTCGATCGCCCCGAGCAGCACCCGCATGTTCGCGTAGCACGCCTTTTCGCGGGCGCGGATCGACCGGCCGCGCCACCGTTGGGCGTGGATGAACTCCTGGAGGAGAAACAAGGCGAAGAGCAGGCCGCCGATCAGCACGACCGGCTTCAGCAGCGAGGTGAAACACGAGGCGACACCGGGCTCGGGGGGCAGGGCGGCGCGAAGGCTGCGTTCCTCCTCGAACTCCTCGATGGGAAACTCGAAGCCGCACCGGCGGCAGAAACGCTGCCCGTCGGCACCGGGAGCCCCGCACGTCGCGCAGAACCGGTCCTGTTGCTGCGAATCGGCCATCGTTCGACCTCCGCCGGCGCATACCGCCCGAAAATCGATCGCCGGAACACGAGGTCCCGGCGATCTATTGAAAAGCTATCCATCTTGGATAGCATCAGCGGGGATGAAACCCCGGTGAAACCAATGTATACGGCCCTTCCTGCGTTTGTCAATTCCCACCTGTACGGATCCCGAAAACCTTTGTCGGCCCGGCAGGCTGTGATAGAATGGGTTGATGGGAGGTATCACCGGATGAAACGCTTTGGAACCAGCTTGCCGCGCCTCTTGCTCTTTTGCCTGTTTCTCACCGTCTTCGCCCCGGCCGGATTCGCCGCCCGCCGATACGTGATCCCGACATGGTACGGCTACGGCACCTACACGGCCGCTGCGCCTTTCATCCATCCCTACATCGTTTCCCCGACGATTCCGCCGTCGATGCACCCGGCCTATCTGCCTCCCCATCTCCCCTCCCAGGATCCCATCTACTATTCCTCGTGGCGCTCCTGGAACCCCACCGGGACCACGCTGCCCGGCTACTTCTTCACCTCCCCGGCCGGTCGGCTCGAACCCTACTGGGACGGCTCGACCTGGCTGTACCGGCCGTCCCGCCCCTCGGGAAACGCGGGCCAGGCGCTCGTGGACCTGAACCTTCGCTCGGATCCGGGATTCGGCTCACGGCGGAACCGTGACCGCAACGTGATAGGCACGATCCGACGCGGGGAAGCCGTCTCCGTGCTCGGCAGAACCGGCGACTGGTATTACATTCAGTCGTCAGACGGTCACTCGGTCGGCTACGTGTATGCCCGCCACGTCCGCCTCCAGGCGGATCTCTTCGCTCCGCCGTCCCCTGTCTGGACCACGTCCGAACCCCTCTACCACTACTCGACGGCCTGGCCTCAGCCCCTTCAGCCCGTTCCCGTCCCCGGCCGCTGAGCCGTTCGGATTCATTCGAATAGTTCCATGAATATATCAAGAGGTGCTTCGATGTCGAAACTCGTCCGGTTTTTCTTCGTTCTGGCTCTTTTCGCCTTCCTCACGACGTGCATCGCTTCCGGCCAGACCGCCAGTCAGGCGGCGCCGCTTCCCCAGACGATCAAGCTGAACGTGTTCGCGTTGGTTTCGGAGAATCTCGAAACGATGGCCCGTAACGCCGGAGAAGCCGTCCATGCCGAGGAAGGCCTCGACGCGTATCCCGCCATGGGGTATCAGGTGCACTGCACCTTGTATATGACACAGTATTCCCCGGAAAAGACGAAGACGGTCCAGGGAATCGTCGCCTCGCTTGCCGAGACGGTTCGGCCGTTCCCCGTCCGCGCGGCCGGGATTTCGGCGACAAAGGATTTCTGGATGTTCATCAACCTCGACCGGGGCCGCAACCTCCAGACCCTGTCCGACACCGTCGTCCAGAGCCTGAGCGGCCATCGCTTCCCCAGCGATTTCATCCCCGAATGGGTGAAACAGTATCCGCAGAAGCTGGAATATATCACGAAGTATGGAAGCCCGAACGTGTTCGCCGAGTTCGAGCCGCACCTGACGATTCTCGCGAAATCCGACCCCCAGAAGGTGGGCGGGTTCCTCGAGCGCCATGCCGATGACCCCGCCTTTGGAAAGCCCCGGTACGGCCAGGTCATCGGGATCGGGATCGGCGAAGCCGACAGGGCGGGCCAGATCAAGACGCCGCTCGCGGTCTACCGGTTCCGCGGGAAGTGACGCGTTCCGGCACCGGACTGCGCAATTTTTCGCAGCCGGTGCCGAACATTCGTCACCCGCGCCCCGCGCTTCCCCTCAAAACCCCGTTCAATTCATGAATTTCGGTTTGGCACGAAACATGCGGATGTTCCTTTCATCTGGAAACGAGTTCAGAACCACACCATCAAAGGAGCGATCCGCATGAACTTCCGTATCAAGCTCACCATCGCCGTTCTCGCCGGCGTCCTCTTCATCGGCAACATGACCGGCTTCGCCGCGACGGCCCGTCACACCGACGGCATCGCGAAGCTGACCACCGGCTCCGACATTCCCTGGCCGCCCCCCGGCAATCCGGCCGACCCGACCGATCCCAACAACGGCGATGATGAGGGCAGCTCGTCCGGCGACAGCTCCGGCGGCTGCGACTGTGGCCACGACCACGACAGCGGCTCCGACGACAGCAGCTATCCCGACAATCCTTACGATCCCAACAACGAGCCGATGCCCAACTGATCGATCATCCATCAAAAAGCAGGGACGGGTTTCACACCCGCCCCTGCTTTTTTTCGGTTTCGAAACGCCCCGTGTCGGGCGTCAGGCGATCGTCAGAACTTTGACTTCCGATGGACGCAGATTGTATTCGAAGCAGCGCGGCACCGTGCTCATCGCATACTCGGGGGAAACGTCCCGCGGGATCCCGGGCCCGAGCACCGCGGCCAGGTCGTGGATGAACACCCGCTGGTGATTGAAGCGATCCTTGTTCACGGCGACCAATACGGTCTTCGCGCCCGGTGCCGACCGCTTGAAACAAAAGACGTTGTACCAGTTCTCCTGGTCGACGATCTGCAGCCCCGCTTCCCGGTTCAGCGCCTCGCTGGTGTCTTTCAGCCGGCAGACCTTCTGGACGTACTCCGTCAGATCGATGTTCGTGTCCTCCCACCATCCGGGATCGGTGCGAACCACGTCACAATGGCGCCGGAAGCCGAACTCGTAGCCGACCGGCATCATGAACCCGCGGCTGAACAGCGCCGAAAACAGCAACTGCCGCTTGACCGCCGCCACGTCCCCGTTGAACTCCTCCATCAGCCGTTTCGTGTCGTGCGATTCGGGAAACGCGATGCTCGCCACGACCGGGCTGGTGCGGTTGTACTGCTCCATCCCCCACGGCTGGTTGAAGTCCCAATACTTGATCGAATTGAACAGATAATCGAACCCCAGCCGCGCGAGGTTCTCGACCTGCTGGAAGCTGCACCCGAGCGACTCGGCCAGGAACATGCAGCCCGACTTCTTCTGCCGCGCCCGGTGAATGAGGAACCGCCAGAGATCGTCAGGCACCTGGTAGGCCATGTCGCACCGGAACCCGTCGACACCCATATCCATGTAATACGCCATCATCTTCCACCAGAACTGCCACAGGTTCTCCCGGTCGGGGGACGATGCGTTGTCGACCTCGGCCAAATCGCCCCACTCGATCCATTTCCCGTTGTCCCACGCGCCCGGGTGAATGACATGCCCGTCGGCCGCCCGCTTGAACCAGCTCGGATGCTCGGCGATCAGCGTACAGTCGATCGCCGTGTGGTTGATGACCAGGTCCATGATGAACAGCAGCCCCTGTTCGTGGCAGGCCGCGATGAACTCGCGAAGCTGCTCCGCCGGGCTCAGACGTGCATCGTTGTCGATGAAGGCCGGGTTGAACTTGTAAAACTCTTTAGGCGAATACAGACTGCCGCTGAATCCCGGGTAATGGAACGGATTCACGTACACAGCGTTGAAGCCCATGAAGGAAATGCGATGGAGGTGCTCCTTCCATCGGATCATGCTTCCGGCAAGGCGGGGGAACAGGTTGTACAATCGTATGCCCTTGTTTCCGAGCAGATCGGTGGCCATGCGTCACTTCCTCCTGTGCTTCGATGCGTGCGTGTGCTTTATTTCGGGACGGCAAGCGGGCTCTTCCGCAAGTCCTCGAGGGCTTCGCAGATGATCCGGGCCTCCCCGGGATCGATTGTGCGGTACAGCTCGTGTGGCCCATCCGAGCCGACGAACAGCACGGCGGCAAACTCCCGGCCGGCCTCGTCGGTCGCTTTTCCGATGCGCGTTTCCCGCCATTCCGTGGCGGCCCGGGTGAACTCCGTGGCGGGGCTTCGCAGATCCTGCGCCACGCTCAGCACCGCCTGGCCGTTCAGCAGAGCCCGGAACGACTGGAAGGCGAGCGACTTGCCCAGCAGCAGAAAAAACAGGGTGAACGCGATGCAGAAGACGGATTCGAGGATTCCCCGGGCTGCGGCGTCGTTCAGCCGGAAATACAACACCGGCGTCGCCAGCGCCACGACGATGAGCAGCCAGCCGACGGCCACTTCCCACGTCGGGGTGTAGGTGAACCCCTGCGGAGTGCCCTGCGGCGCAATCCATCTCACCATGCTCTTCATCCTCTTCGATCGGTTTCATTCATCCTACCATACTTCCCCCACGGACGGCTCGAAATGCCGGGAACGCCGCCGCCAGGCCTGCAAGAACAGCCAGAAGCGTCCAGGTTCCTTCATACCCCAGGCCCGGAAGCAGCAGGATCCCGGTCACACAGGCGGCCCCCATTGCCGGAAGGTTGTCGAAAGCGACCAGCCACGCGACGACGCGGGGCGTGCCCCCGGCGAGTGCTACCGCCAGCGGAAACTCGAGCCCGGCGACGCAGGCGGTGAGAAGGGTCGACCCGCCGAGAACGGCGGCGGAATGCAGCTCGGGCATCCGCACCAACGCCAGATTCAATACCGCGATGAAAAGCTGGATGAGTTTGATCGCCAGGACGCTCCGCCAGGTGCGCGGCAGCGAGTCGGCCAGGCCTCCGCCGAGTCCCAGGCCGAGCATGTAGAGGCCAAAAAAGACGGCCGCCATGCCGAACATCGCCCCATTGCGCCCCTGATACTGCAACAGCAGCATCATCTCGGCGGCGAGGCCGAAAAATCCGGTGAAACCGACCGCCACGGCTGCCGTCGCCAGATCCCCGACGCCTCGTGCGAGCGTGCGATGCACCGCCGCGAGTACCAGGAACAGCAGCAGAACGATCCCCGGGAGATGGGAAGGGCGGATCCGGGCGGCGGCGGCGAGCCACGCGGATATGCCCGAATCGCTGTAGACATTCCATAATTCGAGCTGCCGCACGAGGGCAGATGGCCGCAGATCCGTGTTCTGTCGAACGTCTTCGCCGGAGTCGAGCCAGGTTCGCAGCTCGGCGACACGGAAGGGAAGCAGCAGGTCGGAAAACAGCTCGGCGCGGAATGAGGTGGTCGGCAGGCCTCGCGCCCGGAACCGCTCTGAAAGCAGTTCCGGCGTCATCGCCAGGGTCCCGCGTGTCCGGGCCGCCCGGAAATGGATCGGATCGCCGGGAATCGCGTGCACCTCGGCCGCGGCGGAGGCGATGTTCCGGTGAAGCGACCGGACGGTTGCCGCAAGCGGGCCGCTCAGGTAATTCTCGGCACCGGCGACGGAGTAATCGATCGCGCCGGCCGGAGTCAGCGCCGTCAGGGCTTCGGAAACGGCTTCGGCGGTGAAGAGCCGGTTCCCCGCGAGCGTCGTCGGATCGGCGGGAAGAACCAGGATCGCATCAAAGGCTGCCGGATGCGCGCGCAGATAGCGTCGCGGGTCATCGACGATCATGGCCGCACGGGAATCCGATGCAATATATTTCGACATGTATTGCATCAGCGCCGCATCGAGATCGATGATTTCGATGCGGAGGCCGGGATACTTCGCTGCCTCTTCGACGATATCCGGAGAGGGGATGCCGAGGATGGCCATTCTGCCGTTCGTGAGGGCCGCATCGGGAAGCGTGGAAAGGAACGAATGTACCCGCAACTCGGCGCCGGGCCGGTCGGGCCAGGCCAGGGTCAGATTCCGGTCGAGATACAAGGCGTATTCGCCTCCGTAGGCGGCGACGCTCACGGACTGGTACGGGGTGTCGAAACTCGTGACGAGCCGGTATCCGACGTGGGTGCGGTCCCAGAGCAGTCTGTCGATCGCCCGGTCGATCCGGTCGCTCCCCATGGCTGCAAGCGGAAGCACGGCAAGAGTGACCAGAGCGAACCGGCGTTTCCAGCCCGAAGCCGTCAGGACAGCGCCGGTGAGGGCGAGCACGGTGCAGGCCACGAGCAGTTGGGCGGTATCGGCCGCGCCTCCGGCAAGTCCCGAGAACAGGAGACCGCCCACGGCTCCGCCGATACTTTCTGCGGCAAACAGGCGGCCGAACGATCCGCGACCGGGGCCGGCAAGGGCTGGAAGCAGCGCCCCGACGGGAACGGCGACGGGCAGAACGGCACAGGCGGTGACGGCGAGCACGGGAAGGAAAGGTAGGAGGGAACCGGTGACGGCAGGCAGGAACAGAAGATTGCCCCCGACGAACAGGAGCACGCCGATGGCCGGGGAGGCGGCTAGAGCGGTGAGCACCGCGAACGGTGACGGGGTTGCCCCCCCGGCAGCCGCACCGCCGAGCGCGACACCGGCCAGCCACAGGCCGAGAAACGAGCCAAGATGCAGTTCGGTGCCGTAAAACTCCCCCAGGATCATCCGCAGAATGGCGACCTGGGCGAGGTTTGCGGTCACCCCCGCAAGAAAGGCGGCAACGCGGGCAATCAACGCTTTGGCGGCTGATTCGACCGGACGGAGCTGTTCATCGGCGCGGGTTCGTACCTCTGGGCGGCCGGAGGCGTGGAGACGGGCTCGGTCGGCGTCGGGGCGGCGGCAGGAGCCGGGGCCGGCCTGGACGCGTCGCTCGATCCGGGCTTGGCAGCAGGCTTCGTTCCCGGCTTTGCCACAAGCTTTGCGACGGGTTTGGGAGCCGTTTTGGGTGCGGCCTTTGTGACCGGTTTCGCGACAGGCTTGGGCGCGGGTTTGGCAGCCGGCTTTGCCGCGGGCTTCGGCGTCGGCTTCGTCACGGGATTATCCGCCTTCTTCACGGGCGCCGAGGCCGTTGTATCAGCCGGTGCAGAAGCTGTCGCAGGGGGTTGCCGGGGAGCCGGGACCGTCACGTGGGGAGCTGCAACAGGAGACGAGGCGGGTGTCTCGGGGGACGGGGCCGTTGCGGTGGCCGTTGCAGGGAGAGAATCGACCGTCCTCGTCAGGGTCGCGCTCACGACGGCATCCGACACCGCCGGGGCGTTGGACGCAACGCCGGGTGAGGTCTTGCCCGGGGGAACAGGCCGGGATGAAGCGGGAGGTTTTGCCGATGCGGATGCGACGGCCGGAGGTTTCTGGACACTCCCCGTTTTCTTCGCTGTCGGAGCCGGTGCGGTTTTTGTCGCAGGCTCGGAAGCCCGTTTCGTTATCGCCGCCGCCCATTCAGCCGCAACGGGATCGATCTGCTTGCCAGGCGAGAGAATGGCATCGATATGCGCGGCTCCGGGAGCAGGCCGCGAGCCGGAACCGAGAGCGGTCCCGGCCGTTCCGGCGGGCGCACCCGTTCCGGAACCTGCAATGAAGGCACGCTGCGCATCAGAGGCATTCTCCGGCCCTGCAGATACCGGCGCGGCAATGACCGCGGCTTCCATGTCGTTCAGGGGGCGGCCGCAGACATACAGGCCCCATGTTCCCTGCCGGCGCACCTCTTCGATGGTGTATTTCGTGATATATCTGACCCGGTTGCGGGTTTTTTCGCGCATCAGCAGATAGAGATCCGGAGCTGCCATCGTCCGCAGAATCTCCTCGCCCTCGAAGATCATCATCTCGGCGCGCGGATCGAATCGTTTTTCCCGTTTCACGTCCCAGGTCGGAATATTTCTTCCCGTATAGAATTTGCCGCTTTCGAGCACGTCGTCAGCGAAGAGGATCCGCGTGGTCGTGGGAAGTGCCGCAACATCACGCAGGAGGGCGCGATAGCCGGGCAACCGCGTTCCCTTCCAGATCTCTTCGTCGCCGTTGACGGCGGGGAGGAGCAGGAGCATGACGCCGGGCACGGTCACGCCCAGCACGAGCATGATGCCTTTCACGATGCCCAGGTTCATGAACGAGTAGCCGAACACGGCGAGGAACATGAAGTAGAACGCGATGAAATACGCGATGCGGGCGATCTTGGGATCGGGCAGGAAGCCCAGGATCGAGATCGTCATGACAACGACGCCAAGAATCGCAAAAGCCATGATCGTCAGGGCCGACTCCAGCTTGTAGGCAAACGGCTCGTCATCATCGGCCGCGAACAGGCGCGACAGGTAGCTTCCCGTCATCAGGGCGGCCGGAACGAGCAGGGGCAGCGCATAGGGGGCGAGTTTCGACTTCACGACGGATAGGACGATGAACGGCACGGCCAGCCACAGGAACAGAGGCAGGCCCCAGGTTTTTCCGGTATCACGGGCATCTCGCCAGCCTTCCGAAAGGCTTCCGGCGAAGAACGCCGTCCACGGGAAGAGGCCTGCGAAAAGAACGACGATGAAATACCAGACGGGGCCGGGCCTGCCGTGCGCTTCGGTCGCGACACGCGCAACCGTTTCATCGAACAGGAAATACTCGAGCAGCCCGGGAACGGCCTGGCCGATCCAGAGATACCAGCCGAGGCCGATGAGACCGAACAGAGCCCAGCCGCGCAGATGGGAAAACAGGGATTTGAGGGTGTCGGCGCCACCGCGCAGCGCCAGCCCCGGAACGAGCCCAAGCAGCGGCAGAAGGCCGGGAGGGCCCTTCGTCAGAAAGGCCGCGCCCGCAAGCGCCCAGAAGCCCGAGGCCAGGGCAGGGGAGGGCCGCGTGTGATACCGGACCAGGGCCCAGACCATCCACGTCTCGAACATGGCGAGGAGCGGATCCGCGGTCAGGCCTCGGAACTGGACGGCGAAGAACAGGCTCGTCAGCAGCACGATGGCCCCACACAGCGCCCCGCGCAGCGAGGTGAGCAGCAGGCCGATCCGATAGCAGCCGACCGCCGTCAGCGCGGCCGCGAACGGCAGAAAGGCCTTGGCGCCTTTTTCCGTGATGCCGAACAGCTTCATTCCGACGGCGCTGGCCCAGTAGGTGACGGGAGGCTTCGTGTAATGATGCACGCCGTTCAGCTCGGGCTTCAACCAGCTTCCGCCGTCGGCCATGGCACGCGCGACCGAGGCATACCGGCCCTCGGAGGTCTCGAAGAGGCTCTGCGTGCCGAGCTGGAAGGCGATCAGGGCGAACGCGGCGATGCCGACCAGCCACTGGATGGCGATCGGCGACATCTTCACCGAGAGACGCGCGAAAAAGCTCTCCGCAAGAGCGGGAAGCACGGGGGTCTGTTCGTCGTCGGAGTTCTGAGCTTCGTTCGTTTCAGGCGGCAGCTGCGGAGTCTGGTCCATCGCTCGATTCCCGTTCTTTTTTGATGAGCATCAGATTGCGGATGTAGATGAAGAACCCCATGGACTGGCCAAGAATGAACACCGGATCCTTGATGTGGATCGCGTAGATCGCGAGAATCGCCGAGCCGGCCAGGCTCAGATACCAGAACGAAACCGGAATCACGCTTTTCTTCTGCCGCTCGGATTCGATCCATTGGACGAAGAAGCGCATGAAGAACATGAGTTGGCCGAAAAGGCCGAACACCAGCCAGAATTCAAGATTCATCGGCCACCTTGTATGTCAGCTTGCGCCATTTCATCCACCGGATCGCGAGGAGATCGAGAAACGAGCGGAATAATCTATTCCAGACATTATATTTTGACTGACCGCGGGTGCGCGGATGGTGACTGACCTCGACTTCCTCGACGGTGCCGCCCTCCATCTTCACGAGCGTCGGCAGGAACCGGTGCAGTCCCTCGTACAGCTTCACGCGTCGGATCGAGCCTGCACGGAAGGCCTTGAGCGAGCAGCCGGTATCGCGGATGTTTTCGTCGCTCAGCCAGTTCCTGATCGCATTCGCGATCTTCGAGGAAACGCGCCGCACGAAATCGTCCTGTCGCACGACCCGCCAGCCGACTGCCGCGTCGCAGCTGCCGAGGCGGGCGATCAGCGCCGGAATGTCTGCCGGATCATTCTGCAGGTCGGCGTCCATCGTCACGATCATCTCGCCCCGCGCCGCGCGGATGCCGGCATCCATCGCCGCCGTCTGGCCGTGATGGCCGTCGAGACGCAGGGCCCGAAGGGCCGGGAATTGGCCCTGGAGGGATTTCATCAGCTCGAAACTGCCGTCGCTCGAGCCGTCATCGACGAGAATCAGCTCCCAGGGCTTACCAAGGGGATTCAGCGCCGACGTGATGCGGCCGACGAGCTCGGGAATGTTTTCCGATTCGTTGTACACCGGGGCTGTAACCGAGTATTCAATCCTCGACACATCTGTCTCCCACGAAGCATCCGGAGAATTCCGCCGGAGTGTAGCACATTTGACGTCCGGTGTGTAGGGGATTGATCAGTTCATCGCCGGTCCACGCCGGATACGGAATGCACGTTCGTCGGCTTCTGCGGCGTAGAGCTGTCCGTCCTCCCCCTGGATCCAGGAAGATGGAAGCGGGCTGCCGGGGAGGATCGGCAGAATCGCCTCAGAAGCTGGTTTTCCATCAGCATCGAGCCGCACGAGGCGGTACACCGATGGGTCGGCCTTCGTCACCAGCAGCAGCACCGGCAGCCCTCCAGACATTCCGAGCAGCCGGCTGAACACGATCCTGTCCTCCGAGGGGACGGTATAGCGTGCGAAGGTCTCGGGATCAGAGGCCTCTCCTGTCCAGGCGGCGCGGATCACGACCCGCGATTTCACGTCGAACTCATACAGGGTCCCGTACAGCGTTTCCGACGTTCCCACCGGTTCGAGCGCTCCCGCGGGGTGCAACTCGGGTTTGCCGTCGATGAACATCATCACGCCGCCATCCGCGCGACCGAGGGCGATCCGCTCCGGGGTGAAGACGGTAAGCCGGCCGGGGGTGCCGATCGGGGCATCGATTCGCCGGATCTCGCGCCCCGACTCCCGGTCGATGACGGCGATCCCGTCGGGAGAGCCGGTGACGACAACGATTTCCGCCGCGGATACCCACAGATCTCCCAGCTTCGCCGCATTCACGGGAAACGCGCGCACCGCGCCCCCATCAGCCGGGAACAGTTTGACGGCTTTCCCGACACTGTCGGAAACCCAGATCCCGCCCTGGGCATCGACCCGAAACCCTCCCGGCCCCATGAACGGCCCTTCGGGAAGCTGCCCGCGATCCTGGAAGATGATTCCCAGACATTCTGTGGCCGTTCCCCAGGCGATCTCCCGAATTACGGGACAGTCGGGCGGCGCAGATGGCCCGGCATAGGCGGTGGTCGGAATCATCATCAACAGGGCCATCACGGCAAGGGCAGCGCGCAGAAGCATCGTTCGTTCGCTCCTATCGGAACAGGCTTTTCCCCCGAGAGTCGCCTTCGATGGTATCACGGAACTCCCCGCACATGCGAAAGGGGCGCGTTCACTGCGCCCCTTGTCGTCGACTGTTCCGGATCAGGCCGTGAGTTTCTTCCGGACCTCGTCCATGCCGTTCATTCTATATGTTCCTTTATAATACTGGAACTTTTCGGGCGGAAGCACGCACTCCACGGCCGTGTCGCCCATCATGACGACCCGGATGTTCCCGTTCGCATCGATCCCCCGGTAGATCGTCGAGTGGCCGTACCGGTTGTGGCCGTAATCGAACAGGATCATGTCGCCGGGCCGGATGCCGGGAGGCGGGGGCGGTCGGAATCCGGGATTGATCTCCCTGGTGTTTTTCTGCGACCAGAGGCCGCTCGTCGAGGTGCGGCCATCAAGAGGCCATTTGATGCCGGCCTGCCTGTAGGCGTCCATCTGGACGCGCTGCACGAAACCGCTGCAGTCGATGCCGCCGATCTTCTGGAACTCGTTGTAGGCGTCCTTCGACTTCCATTTCCAGGTGTTGATGTCGACGAACCGGTCATAATACTCGGCGGAATTCAGCCCGAGCCGGTTGTCGCTGGCTTTCTTCTTCCGGTAGGTCGCAACGTCATCGAAGCCGCCGAATTTGAACACGACCGGCTCGTCGATATAGGGCTTCGCCGCCGCGTCGATCACCTGACGGAACGCCGCATCCTCGAGCGTTCGCTCGATCTTCGCGAGAAGCGCCTTCGCCTCGCTGTATTTTCCCATCTGGTACAATGCCCGCGCCATCAGATACTTCGCCAGCACGGGATTCGAGGAGTCGTCCTGGGCCAGCTCGTAGGCCTTTTCGTAATTCCCCTTCTTGAAGGCCGACCAGGCCCGGCCGAGCTTCCAATACCAGGGGATCTTCGAATAATCGAGAACGGTTTTCGAAAGGTGCCGGCTCCAGCGGTCGATGCTTTTCTCGACGCTCGCGCGGTCACCCGCCGAGGTGGATATGGTCGAAGCCGACGTTCCCGCGGCAAGCAGATCCGCGCGAACCCAGCCCACGAGGCCGTTTCCGAAATCGACCTGCTTCCAGCCGTTCTTCTCGGCCAGAACACGGCCCGAGGTGCCTCGGGGAAGAGTCTGCAGAACGGCATTCTGCGTCCCCGGCCCCGACCGGACATTCACCCGGGAGCCGTTGATGGAGACGAGAGAGCCATCGGCATCGTCGCGCGCCGTGGTCACCTCGACCTGCTCGCCTCCGAACGGGCTGGTCTGCGCATGGCCGGCCGAGCACGCGAGCACGACCGCAACCCCAGCGACGATCAGCCCGCGAAACACTCCCATCATCCGCATAGCCATATCCCCCTCCTCAGAGTGGTACATCTGATTTTACGAATGGAACCCACCCTCGTCAATGACGCAAAATCGGGCAAGTGGGGCGGATCACGATCCGCCCCTACGCATCCATTGCATCCAGCGGCGTATCGATTCCACCAATGAGCTGCGCCCGTCTCGAAAAGGCATCCGTCGTTTTCATTCCCCAGCCCCCCTCTCCAGATGTTTGACAGGCGCGGCGAACGGTCCTAAGATGGCAGCATCCATGGAACGCAGCGATCGCCCCGTTTTCGAGTATCTGCGGCTGTCGGTCACCGACCGCTGCAACCTTCGCTGCGTCTACTGCATGCCGGCCGAAGGGCTCCCCAAGCTCACCCACGACCAGGTGCTCCGATACGAAGAGATGCTCGGGATCGTGCGCGCCTGCGCCGCCGAAGGGGTGCACCGGGTCCGGCTCACCGGCGGCGAACCCCTTGTCCGGAAAGGGCTGTGCGGCTTCGTGACATCCCTCGCGGCCATTCCGGGCATCGACGACATCAGCCTCACCACAAACGGCATCCTCCTGCCGGGGATGGCGAAGCCGCTGCGCGAGGCCGGAGTCTCCCGGGTCAACATCAGCCTCGACTCCCTCCAGTCCGACCGATATGCTGCGATCACGCGTGGCGGGGATATCCGGCTGGTGCTCGATGGCATCCGGGCCGCGATCGAAGCCGGCCTGGCCCCGGTCAAGATCAACGTGGTGCTGATTCCCGGCCGCAACGACGACGAAATCGAGGAGTTCGGCCGGCTCGCCTGCCGGCTTCCCGTTCACGTGCGGTTCATCGAACGCATGCCCTTCGCCACGGACGACGCGAATACGGCTTCATATATATCACAAGATACTATCATGGACCGGCTCGACCGCGCTGGGATCCGTCTCGCCGCCAGTGAAGCGCCGTCCGGCGGCGGCCCCGCCGACACGTTCCGGATCGACGGGGAAGCCGGATTCATCGGCTTCATCAGTTCGCGCAGCCACCCGTTCTGCTCCCGATGCACGCGTCTGCGGCTGACGGTCGGAGGCACGCTCCTGCCGTGTCTCGACTCCCGCGACGGGATCGACGTGCGCGGGCTGGATCACAATTCTATCCGTTCTGCTATTCATGAACTCGCGAAACGGAAGCGCGCCGCGCACAAAGCCTGCGCCCGCTTCCTCGATGCGCCGTGCGTGTCCCTTTCGGATATCGGCGGCTGACGCAATCGGAGGCTCAGATGACCACCCCTCGGAAACAGGCACACACGATCGGAATCGACCTCGGCGGCACCAAGATCGCCGCGGGACTTTGCTGTGACGGGACGATCGTCCGGCAGATCATCGTTCCCACCCATCCCGAGCGCGGCACCGACGCCGTGATCGAGACGATGATCGACGCCGCCCGCAAGGCCATCGGCGATATGCCCTTAAGCGGGATCGCCGGAATCGGCATCGGGGCTGCCGGCCAGATCGATCCGAAGACCGGCGCCGTCATCTATGCCCCGAACCTGAACTGGAAGCAGGTGCCTCTCGCGGCCTCGCTTTCGAAGACTCTCGGCCTGCCGGTGCGCGTCACCAACGACGTGCGCGCCGCCACGATCGCCGAGTGGAAATACGGCGCCGGCAAAGAGCTCGACACGTTCGTCAACATCTTCGTCGGCACCGGCATCGGCTCGGGCCTCGTATTGAACGGGAAACTGGCTGAGGGCACGACCAACTCGGCCGGCGAGATCGGCCACGTCTGCCTCGACCCCGATGGCCCGGTCTGCGGCTGCGGCAAGAAAGGGTGTTTCGAGGCGTTCTCATCCGGCAAGGGGCTCGAAAACCATGTCAAATCTCTGTTCCCGGCGCTGAAAGGCGGGCCGCTCGTCGACCTGACGGAAGGGGATCCCGAAAAGATCACCGGCCGCATCATCGGCCAGGCCGCGAAGGCCGGCGACAAAACGGCGCTCGAGGCCCTGAAGCGCGTCGGCCGGTATCTCGGCCTCGAAATCGCGAACGTCCATACGCTGCTCAACCCCCAGATCGTGCTTCTCGGCGGCGGTGTGATGGCCTTGAGGGCCTATTTCATGGACGAACTGAAAGCCGCCCTCCACCGTCACATACTGCCCGTCGCCGACCGCGGCGAGACGCTGATCGGGGATGCGAAGTTCGAGACCGACGCCGTTCTCATCGGCGCCAGTGCTCTCTTCTGACGTCGCCGTCATGTCGACGAAGCCTCTCCGCCCCGCGATCTTCGCGGCCGACGATCTCGTGCAGGGGGCCTGGGCAGCGCTGCCGGCCACCCGCGCGCTATGGAACCACCTCCTCGATGTCGGAACCCGGTTCCCGTCGCTGACGGTGGGCTGGGCCGCCCGGCCCGGCCTCGACATCGTGGTTGGCCGTCTCGCCGAAATGCTGACGAAAGCCGGACTCAACGTGTTCCTGGCCACGGGGCCGGTCCCCGTCGCGGCCCTGGCGATGTCGCTCGGCGACCGGCAGCAGCCGCTCGGTCTCTACATCGACGAGACGGATGACGGCAGCTACTCGGCCCTCGCGCTTACCACACACGGCGGCCCGGTTCTCGAAAGCGACATTCCCGAAACACCGGTGCAGCAGAAATCCGGCAGGGTGGGGGTGATAGGAACGACGGATTTCCTCGAGCCCTACGTGAAGCGAATGGGCCAACTTCTCGACCCGATGACCGAGGGTCGGGTGCGCCTCTCGGGCCTCGAATCCCCTTTCACCCAGCTCCACCTCCGCATGCGCCCGTTTCCCGAGTTCCGCCTCCTCTTCGACCATGCTCCCGAAGGCCCGAGCGCGGTGATCTCACCCGACGGACAGGCCCTGCACGTGTTCGGCAAGGACGGGGCGCCCATCGAGACCCGCGCCGTCGTGGCGACGATCGGCAGCTATCTCACGCGCCTGCGCGGCGCCTCGGGCACCCTCGTCGGCCCCCGCGGCACGTCCGAACTCGCCGCCGGGCTCGGAGACGCCGCCGAGATCGAGGGCGACGCCCTCGACATGGCCTCCCAGGCCGGTTACACCGACCTTTTGCTCGGCTGGTGGGAGAACGGCATCGTCGCCCACCAGGGCCACGCGCCTCTTGGTGATGCATACCTTACGCTATTATACCTTCTCGAATCCTGGAACGCCGAACCCTGACTTCCCTCGTACATCCGACGGAGGGGCGGGTTTGAAACCCGCCCCGACACCTGTGAGAACGGGATCGTCGGACCGGCCTGCGAAAGCTGACCTCGAAACAGGCCCGGGGCGTGGCGGCAAAGATCACTCGAGGAGCCGGTCGATCTTCCCCTGGAGGTCCTTCACCTCGGTATAGGCCTTTTTCAGATTGGGAATGCCGTTCCGTATGAAGATGTTATCCGATGTTTCGACACGCTTCTGCAACTCGTCGCATCGCGCTTCGAAGTCAGCGGCAGCCGGGTCGAGGCGAAGCAGTTCGTCATACATCTTCGAACACTCATCCATCAGCCGGTCATACTCAGGGGTCGCGGCAAGCTCGATCAGGAAAGCCGCCGTCCGCTCCTTCTTCTCGTCCGTTTCCTGAATAGCCGTTTCGGATGGGGTGTCGGGGTTGCCGTGCAGGGTACAGGTCGCGCGCGGCGCTTCCGTATCGAGGCCGGACAACTCGTATGTTCCGCCGCCGGGGCAGGCGAGGGGGGCTTTGACATACGCGAGTTTTACCAGGCTCCCCGGGATATCGCTCGATATCGTCGCCGGGAGAGGCTGAGCGTAATCCATGCACAGCATTTCCAGGGCTCCCATCAAGACACGCAGATTCGCGTGGCAGAGCCGGACCGTATCCGACGAGGGCTTGACGACGGCGGCGGCTCCCGGGAAGTCGAGCTCCATGCCCAGGTCCCTGAATATCTCCGGATGCACTTTCGCGTCGCGCAGGGTGTTCATGAAGGACGTTCGCTCATATTCGATCGAGGCCGGCATGTTCACGGCGGGTCGTGGGATTCGCTTGAAAAATGTGGCCAGACGGGTTTTCCAGGCCTCTTCCGGATGGCGGGTGCGGAACTCGATGAGCGCGTTCACGGCGATCTTGCGAATGGCGATGCCGATCATCGTGCTGATGATGACCCCGTTGTCCTCGACGTGCTGACCAAGCATGAAAATGGATGTCAACGTGTCGAATGCCGCCTCGTGCCTGCCGTCGTTTTCGAGCTGCCAGGCATACGCCCGGGCGAGCCGCGCAATCTGCCGGAGACGCCGATAGGGCGGAATATAATCCGAGAAATGCTGGCGGTCGTCTGGGGTGAAGTTGCACTGAGGGCAGGCGGCGCCGAGCCGGAGAAGCTCCATCGCGCTTTTCACCTTCCCTTCACGCAGGAACGACACGGCTTCACTGCCGAGCTTCCCCATCTCTTCCCGCGTCTCGACCTTGCCGAACTCGTCGAGGACCTCGTTGGAAACCGACGGAAGCTGCCCGATCGCGTTCAGGTAGCGAACGGCGCCGTTCGGATCATTGCCTGGCCTGGCAATGAGGGGAGAAGCGATCAGCATGAACGATACGAGAACCAGCAGTGCATGTCTCATACGAAGCTCCTTTTGCATATTGTATATTATACTATTCACAGCGCGAGCGGGCGGCCTTCTCCCCGGCGGACAACCGAGTCCAGATCGTAATGGAAGTCAGGTTCGCGTTCGAGACGTCGCCTTGAAATGACGGAAAGGCCGATTTCGAGCTCCAGGTCGCGCGACGGCACGAAAGCGACCGGAATGGCCGTCGGCAGGGCAATCGATAGAGATGCCGGATGTTCTCCACTTACCGGGGCCCTGGAAGCAGTCGGCGTGGTATTTGTTACGTTATTTATTATCAGGACCGCAAGGAGAGCCAGGGCCAGCCCGATGACGACGTAAGGCCAAAGACGCGGCTGAGCCCATTCCGCCTGACGTTCGAGCCGGGAGAGCAGGGCGTCAGAAACGGGCGGCAGGGGGAGCCTGCTGCGCAGGGATTCCTCGAATCGATCGTTGTCGTTCATTCCACCCATGACAGAAGCTCCTTCAATTTCGCGAGACCGGAACGATACCGGGAAGACGCCGTCTGAAGCGGAACCCCCTGGTGCTCGGCCAGCTCGGCGAGGGACATACCGCCCCAGACCCTCAGAACGACCGCTTCACGCTGTTCTTCACGAATGTTTTCCAGGGCGCGACGGATTTCGATGCCGGTGGTCGGGTCGACGGCGGGCGCTTCCGTCGCCTCCTGATTGTCCAGCGGGCTCGTCGGGCGTCGCTTCGCCTGGAGCGCGCCGTTCCTGACGGAAGCGAACAGATAAGCCGTCGGATTTTCGATTGCGACCATGCGGGCGGGGATTTCTACCCATGGAAGGAAAGCGTCGTGGATGATGTCTTCCGATGCGTGGGAACTGAGCCCAAACGAGCTCATGAGGTACGCTTTCAGGCGGGGTGCATACTCCCCGTAGAGCCGGCGGAATCCCTCCTTCGGGTTCCGGCGGTAGACCTCCATCATCGACTCGTTCGGCATCGGCTTTTTTTCATCCTTCACCAGGAATGATACGGAACCCTGCCGAAATTATTACGCGATTTTTCGTCGGAAGAATATTTTTGTGCCAGCACGTTACCGCAGGAACGTCGAAGAGCTACAGAGCTCCACGGTTGTCCGTTCGGAATGGCACATCCGCAGATTTCAGGGATGTCGTAGATGGATCATTCTGCATCTGCGTCATCTGAGGTATCTGCGGATCGGGTTATTTTTTGAACAGCACGACGGCTTCGACGTGATGGGTGCGGGGGTACAGGTCGATACCGGCAATCTCGACGGGGCGGTAGCCGGCCTTGCTCAGTGCGAGCGCGTCGCGGCGCAGCGACTCCATGTCGCAAGCCACGTAGACGATCGAGGCGGGGGCGAGCTTCGCCACCGCC
>DAOOQQ010000072.1:0-23414 GCA_035388825.1 Candidatus Ozemibacteraceae bacterium | reverse complement strand
CGAGATGTTCGAGGCCGTCCAGGCAGCCGGCATACCGATTTTCACGATCGGGTACGGCAAGAAGCCGGATGCGGCCACCCTGCGCCGCCTTGCCGAACTGTCGGGAGGCTCATTCCATCGGGCTCAGGCCGACTCGGTCGGCAACGTCTTCGGCCAACTCGATGCGATTCTCGGCCGCGAATTCGAGATGACATACCGGCGGCCAGCCATCACGGCGCCCAGCGATGTTCCCGTCGTCTGCATCGTGCAGGACGTCAGCGGCTCGATGAACATGCCCCCCAGTCCCGAAGGAGACACGGGGTATCGCATGGAGGAAGCCAAGGAGATCCTGCGGAACTTCGTGCGCAGCCTGCCGGCCGGCGCCGTCGCGCAGGCGATGTCATATAGTATGTACACCGATATTAATCAGGTCTGGACGGACAACCGCGAAGCGCTGCTGCGCGGCATCAGCGACATGAAGGCTTACGGGGGCACCGAGACACTCGGCGCACTGGATGCGGCGTTCCGGAGTCTGAAGGCCGTCCCTTCCAGCCGGCGGTATCTGCTGCTGGTGACGGATGCCGACATGCCGTCGGTGACGGGAGACGAGGATGCCCAAGCCATTCTCGGCAAGTTCCGGGATGCCGGCATCGACTGCACCTTCGTGGGCATGGTCCGGAACGACCAGCGCGGCTGCTTCGACGAGGCGGCCAGCTTCACGCGCGGATTCGCTGCGGTCTCGGAGGATCCGACGGCCATGCGGGACGCCGCCGAACGGCTCGGCAGAAGGATTGCCGCCACCGCTGAGGGTGATCCGCGGCTCGAGGTGCGGCTCGTGATGACGAAGAAAGGGCCCGACGGCGCGATGACGCAGATGGGCGATGCCGACCTGTTCCGGCTGCCGCCGTCTCCGCAGACGGCCTCGGCAAGCGTCAGTGGCGTCAGATACCGGATCGAAGGCGAGTCCGGCGTTCCGGTGACGGCCGGGGCGGGTGCGGGCACGGCTCCGGCAGCGGTTTCCGGTATCCCCCCAGCCTCTTCGACGCCTGCGGACGGCTGGCAGGTGGAGCGACGGATCGGCCTCGACACAACCGCTTCGAACGCGGCAATGAAGCTCACCGCCACGGAGCTGCTGTTCCTGCGCTCGATCAGGGGCATCCCCTGCCCCGATCAGGAGCGGCTCGTCGCGGTCGGGCTGAAGCTCGAAAACATCCTTCCCGAGCAGGACGTGATCGTTCTCGAAGGCTCGGATGCCCACCCGGCCGGGATCGTAGGCGGCCCAAAGGCGGGCAGAACGACGCGCGGAACCCCGACCTTCGTGATCGACAACCTCCGGCAGCATCTCTTCCTCTCGTGGAACGGCGGCTCGGATGCGCAGATCACGGATTTTTCCTGGCTCGCGAACGAGCCGCTGCTCACGCCGGATCGCGAAGAGGTCGCCCTTCGGCCCCGCGAGCCCGTCTCGGGCCACGTCGTGTTCCGCGTGCCGGCCGAAAGCATGGATGCGGCGGCGCTGCGGTTCTTCGATGACATCAACGGCCACCTCACCCTGCCGCTGGCGGGAGAAGCCCGTCCCACGGCAACCGTCGCGACGGCCACCCCGATTCCCGGCAGCGGGACGGGCCTCCTGCACGAAGGGGTCGAGATGCGCGTGGTCGCGTTCGAGGATCGGGCCGAGCCGCAGCTCGAAACGGCCGAACCACCGCAGGTCCTGCGGGTGCTGACCGTCGAGCTCACGTCACGGGTTCCGGCCCTGTTCCGGCTCGATCCGTTCTCCACGTTCACCTGGCTCGGTCACACCCCGGCCGGCCCCGTAGCCATACCCGTTTCGCCGCTCACGATGCGGATTCCGGGCGGCTGGCAGGCATCGCTGTTCCTGGCCCCCGGCGGAACGAGCCGCGTCCGGCTCGCCTTCGCCGTTCCCCGGCCGCTGGCCACCGCCACGCGCGGAACGCTCGTCGCCCGGGCCGGGGATGCCGCCTTCGACCTCGATCTCGGCGACAAGGCCGTGCCGGCCGCGCAGAAACCGCTCGGCACCGGAACCGGCGACGGAGTGGCGATCCGCGTCAACGGGTTCTGGAAAACCGATGACGGCGTCGTTGCAGATGTGACGTTCTCGGATGTGAAGGACGGCGCCGGCACCTCGCTCGAGCACGGGCTGGCCGTCCGAACCAGCAACGGGGCGGTGCCTGCCGCGGAAGACCTGGCCGAAACTCATCTGTTCGGGTTCGGCCCCACCGTGGTCGTTCCCGACGGCCAGGAACGGCGGGGGCTGATCGCGCTGGGTTCGGGTTCGGAACAGGCACGGCTGGTTTCGGCGCCGTTCGGTCTCGACCTCCCGGTCACGCTCACACCGCTTCCGAAGGAGCTTTCCTGGCTTTTCGCGACCCGGCAGGTCGACAGCGAATCCGTGGACGGAGCACCGGAGCTCGACGAACGCATCCGGCGGAAGGCAATCGAACTCCAGGAGATGCGAACGAAGACCGGCTGGACCAAGCCCGGCCAGGGAAAAGGCGCCATCGTCGGCCCGAAATCCGCTTCCGGCGCCATTCCGGCCCCCACGGCCGCATCCGAAGGCGATCGTTCGGCGCTGCCGGCGGCCGGCGCGTTCCACACACCGCTGACGTCTGCCGGTGCGGAACGCTGGAAAGCCCTTCTCGGGCTCGACGAGGAGAAGGTTCTCGGGGAGCTCGGCAGGCTCGTCTGCGTGCCGTCCGCCGCACCGGCGGCCGGGGCGCTGTTCGGCCCCGAGGCCGTGCTGACGCAAGGTTGGGGCACGCCGGCGGATCTGTGCGCGATGGTGTGTGACTGGGCCAAAGCCCGAAGCCTCCCTGCCACCGCCGGCTCGGTTCCGCTCACGGATGCCGGCAGAGCCGGGCTCGCCTCGTCGACCGGCTTCGGCGGGCGGCTCGAGCGGCTGCCCGTCGTGCGGCTCGGCAAGCGGCTGGTCGCCTTCCCCTTCGGCGGGGGCGATCCGCGGTTTCTCGACCCGGCCGGATTCGAGCCTTCCGGCAGCTTCACCGACACGCTCGTCAAGCTCACGGTGCGCGCCTTCACGCAGCCGGGCGGCGGCAACCAGGCCGCGCAGATGGGCGGCATGGCCGATGCACTCGGTGGCGGAAGCGGCGACGAGCGGCAGGAAGTGACGCTGCTCGATCTCGAGATCCCGGCCCGAAAGCTGTCCGCCGACATCGCCGAGCTGGCCTTCCCCAAACGCGGTGACGGCAGCCTGAAGGCCGCGCTCTGGCTTCCCGACGGCACCATGCTCTCGGGCACCGACGACCAGGCGGTCGACACCCGGGAAACCCGCGTCACGGGCTGTGAGATCACGATCCAGCAGGGCGACGACATGTCGCTGCCGCCCCTCGAGATCACGTTCGAAAACGGCCGGGAAGCGGCGAACACGGTTCTCGCCCTCGGCGTGATGGCCCCCGACCTGCCCGCTCACGCCGCCTCGTCCCTTGAAGCAGCCTGGAAAGCAGCCTCCACCCCGGCCTCTTCCACGGCCTGGACCCGGACACGCGAGCTGTTGCACGGCCGGCTGGCGAAGCTTGTCGCAATCCAGACCCAACACGAGCGGGAGCTTGCGGCAAAAGCGGGCGTGCGCATCGCCCGGCCCGACACCCCGCGCATCCTGATCCTGTCAGCGTTCTCCACCCCTCGCGGGCTCGAGACGGCCATCGACCTGCGTCAGGCGCGAGCCCAGGCCGCGGGAGATCCCAAAGCCGTGGCCGCGTTTCAGTTCGGCACCGGCATCTTCGATGCGGCGCTCGAGGAGCGGATCTGTGGCGGCGAAGGGCTCGTCTCCCGGTGGGGATCGCAACCGGGCGTGAATCTCATCCCGCCCGGCAAGGCCGAGGCATTGGCCGAGCTGCTGGAGGCGAACGGGGCCGCCGAACGCGTGGTGCGGCTCGTGCGCGCCTCGCGCGGCGTCCTGCTGTTCCCGAAAACCCCGAAGATGGAGGGGGCGACCCCGCGGTGGAGCTGGTTCGAGATCGATCCCGAAACGTTCGCGATGACCTCGGTCCTCGACGACGGCTCGCACGGAGCGGCCGAGGATGCCATCCTGGAGCATGCCCAGAACGCGAACTCCTGGACCGTCGGATTCCTGATCGGGGTCGACGTGGCGCTCGGCTCGACCGTTGCCTTCTCGCTGACGGGCGAGGAGTATGCGACCGTCATGAAGATGGCCGCCGCCTTCGCGGCAAGTCTCGAGGACCAGCTCACGCGGATCGGCCCCAATCCAGGCTTTTCCTACGGGGGGGTGACCGTGAGCCTCGAAGGCGTCTCGTTCGACCCGACGGATCCCAACGGCACCCACGGGGCTTTCGGAAACTTTACCGACGGGTATGAGAAGGGCGTCGCCTTCTATTTCCTTCTCGCAAAGCCATCCGCCCCCCCGAACGGCGGGAAGCCGGCAGCGCAGAAATAATATATTCCGCGTCATAAAAAAGGCGCGAAGGGCAACTTCCCTTCGCGCCTCGTTTTTTGGAACGTCGGCTCAGGCCGCTTCGGCCTTCTTGCCTCCGTGGCGGGCGCCGGCTTCGATCCAGCGCTGCGAGAGGATCAGCCCGACCGGGGAGATGCAGGCGATGAACCCGTAGATCAGCCACAGCGTGCTCGAGTCATGGTGCACGAGCAGTTTCATCCACTCGTTCAGCGGCGTTTCGGCCCAGCCGAGGAAAAAGCTGCCGAGCGACTGGGGCATGCCAAAGAAGGCGTAGATGCCGTTCATATCGGGGGGCGCGGGCACGAACCGGCTCAGCATGAAGCCGGAGTAAAGGCCGGTGGTGAACTTGGCCAGGAACCAGGGGATACCGGCCAACCCCATGTAGGCGCCGACCTTCCCTTCCGGGGCGAGATCCGCCACGTATTCCAGGAACCGTGACGACCACAGCGCCTCGCCGAACGAGAAGAGCAGCACGTAGAGAATCAGCATGTTCAGATCGGGCCCGGGCACGAGAATGAACGTCGTGAGCGCCGAAACGGCGGAGCCGATGATCATCATCGTGATGACTTTGACGTCGCGGGTGAGAGCGGCCACGAGCGGCACGAAGATGACGATGATCAACGGGTTGAGAGCGTTGATCCATTCGAACTTGGCTCCGACCTCGGCCGGGAAACAGCGGAACACGTAGTCGGGCATCGTGAGGAACTGGTGCGCGAACAGGGTCCGCACGGGCAGCAGGATGAAGATGAAGAACATGAACCGCGCGTCGAGGAAGGGCAGCTCCATCAGCTTGTCCTTCCAGGTCTTCGGCGCCTCGTCGGCAGCCGGCTTCGGCGGCTCGGCCGGCGCGTTCGGGTCCTTCCAGCGGCACTTCTCGTCGACCGTCCGGGTGAACAGGAAGAGATGCGCGATCGTGACCAGGCCGGTGATCGCCACGCACACCCAGAACACGCCGTCGATGCCCCAGCCCAGGCCGTTGATGCCGCCGATGAAATGATCGTCGGTGCGGACGAAGGGCGAGATGAACCCCTCGGCCATGATGCCGAGGTTCATGATGGCATAGAGCAGACTATACCCGATCGTCGCCGTGCGCGGGTCGGTGTATTCCTTCGTTCCTGCATACAGTGCGGGCTGCAGCACGCCCGAGCCGAAGGCCATGAGCAGGAGGCCGAGCCAGGCGAGGCTCCAGCCGCCATACGACTCGCCGCCGAAGGGCGCGATGACCGTGAAGACGCGGCCGCCGAGCAGCATCAGCAGCGACAGCGTCAGGGCATTGCGCACCCCGAGCTTGTCCGAGATGAAGCCGCCGCCGAACATGAACAACGTGACGAGGCCGGTGAACGCCGAGACGCTGATGCCGACCATGGCATCCGGCATGCCGAGCCGGGTTCCGAGAAACCGCGTCAGCAGGGTGAGAATGCCGAAATACGCGATCCCGTCGGCAAAATTCACCAGGTTCACGAGCCAGAACACCTTCGAGGCCCCGAACAGAATTCTCAGGGAGTCCATCAAGGACAGTTTTTCGTTGTCGTTTGCGGTCGCTTCCATCCGTCTCTCCGTTCACTGGTTGGTGCGGCAGGTCCCGCCCGCACGGTCATTCCGCGTGAGTTTACCCCAATTCCCCCGTTTTGTCTTGCCTCGGCAGAAAGGCCCGTGGCCCAGGCCCGCCCCTCGGTGCAGAGGCGCGGCGCCCTGCGTGCTTCCGCCGGTAGCGGCTGCGACTCCGCCCGAAAAGGGGACCGCCACCCATCGCGGGGTGGCGGTTTGAAGGGGGATGAGGTTGGATCTCTTTTCAGGCGGCCCGGCGACGACGTCCTGGATCGTCCCCGAAGCCGTTTGCAGGTCTCAGGAAAGGGCCTTGCCGATCTCCCGGATCAGGTCGCGCACGGCTTCCTGGGCATCCTGGTAGATCTGGTAGTTCTGGTTGTCGGTGTCTTCCCACGAGGGCATGATCGCGTAGTCGGCATCGCCGCCGGGGAGCGGGAATCCCGCGCCGCCGAGGGAATCCGGGTCGAACTGCATATTGGCCAGCCACAGGGTCACGATCGCACCGCGCAGCTTCGCATACCTGGCCAGCAGCGCATCCTTTTCCCGGGGTTCGGCACCGGTTTTGATCAGCATCTCGAGGTTCGTGAGGCGGGCCTGCATGACGCTGCTCTTCGCGACGAAGGCGTTCCAGAGCAGCTTCGTATTCTTCCGGCGCACAGCCGAGGCGCGGAACATGGCGATCTCGGCATCCGCCGCCAGCACGCTGTCGAACACCTTGGGCGTCAGAATCGTCGCATCCGTGATCTGCTCGATCTTCGCGGCGTCGACGATCCCGATCACCTCTTCGAACACCGACCGCAGCCCGTTCCAGTTCACGCCGCCATCCGCAAGCAGCACGCGGGCATGCGTATTTCCGGCGACAATCTCGGGGGTGGCGGCAAACACGGCGCCGCTCATCAGTGCCACGGCCAGCAATGCGATCTGCAACATGCGAATCATGGTCATACTCCTGTATCCAAGGTTCTTCTGCGGCAATAATCGCAATTTGCATGCCATGCCTCGCACCCCCTGCGACGCGCTTCCGAACGAGCTTTCCGGAAGGGGAAGCCCGGCGGCTGCCGGATTTTCCGCGGCCGCCTGCCGCCTTTTCGACACCGGGATTCGCCCTGGGAACGCGCGCAAGGCCCTGCAGGTCAACCGTGCGTCCGTGTTACCATGGCAAGGGATCCTTCCATCCCAGGTGTTCCGAATTCCCCTCCGCGGAGCGCGCCATGAGCATGAAATTTTCCAGCTTCGACGCCCTCACCCCGGCCCAACGCATCACCACCCTGATCCATCTCAAGGAAGCCCCGTCCCGCAGGAAAGAGGACTTCCTGCTCTCGCTGCATGCCCTTCTGGACGCGGATCAGCAGGTGCGCATGACCGCCAGGCTCGTCTACAACCTTTTTGCCCGGGAGCCCTACTTTCTCGATCTGAAGGGCCTGTCCCCCGAGGAAATGAAGAAGCGGATCGAATCGACCTTCGCCGAGCTGAAGGGCGGCGGACCTCAGTCGGTCGCGTATGCGGGCGGTATTCCGGCTCAGGAGATGATGAAGAACCTGGTGGCCAAGACCAAGAAGGCAGAACTGACCACCGAATGGGACGGCCCCTTTCCCAAAGCCGTCCCGGTGCTGAACGCCCTGCGGGAAGACACCATCGCCATGATCCAGTCGGTTCTCGAAGCCGGGGAAACCGTGGAGTGGGCCTGCCCCGGGTTCTTCATCGAAGCGTTGAAGCCGTTCCGGGAAGGCGCGCGTTCCTTCGATAATCACGTGGCCTCCACCCTGGTCAACCTCAACAACGTATCTGACCACGGGGAGTTCTCGCCGGCACTGAAAGCCATGTGGGAACTGCTCGAGCGCCCCATCTATCTCCTGATCATCCTGACCTCCCGCCGGCTGATCCTGTTCCTGCGCGAGCAGATCAAGGAGTCCCGGGGCGCCTGGCATGCGCTTTCCTACGAGCAGATCACCAAAGTGACCCCGATGCAGACCGCCACCCATGTTTCCCTGGAGGTTGAAACCGCCCACGAATTCATGCGGATCCCGCATCTGTTCCCCTCCGACGGTCTCGAACTCGACAGGCTGCTGCGGGAGAAGTCGATCAGCGCGATCCGGTCCCAGGAGGAGTATCTCGACCGGGATTTCGACAAGGAGCTGGCCAAGCTGGAACTGCTGTTCAAGGCGAAGGCGATCCCCAACACCGAGTATCTGTTCCGCAAAATGCGCCTGCAGAAAATGGAGCTGGAGAAGTTCTCCGACGCCAATCTCGAAGCCTTGCTCGCGAAGCGATTTTCCGATGGGACGGGGGGAAAGAAGTTCGATGCCCAGATCCTCAAGAAGTTCACGGCTGAGAAGACGGTCATGTTCACGGATATCGCGGGATATTCAAAGAAAGCCGCTCAGAAAGAGCTCCTCGACACCATGACGCTGCTGGCCGTGCATGACAAGATGCTGCTGCCGATCCTGACCGAGCACCAGGGGAAACTGATCAAGAAGATCGGCGACGCCCTCATGGTGAAGTTCGATGACCCTCTCGCCGCCTGCCGCTGCGGGGCGAAAATGCAGCGGGAGCTGATCGCCTTCAACCGGACCAGCCCCGAGAAGATCCTCATCCGCATCGGCATCAACACCGGCACCGTCTTCACCAAGGGCGACGACGTGTTCGGCGATGCGGTCAACGTGGCGGCCCGGATGGAATCGCTGGCCCGGCCGGGCATGATCCTCCTGACCGCGAGCACCAACGAGAAACTGGCCGGCCAGTTGTCCCGCCGCTACTGCGGAAAACGGGCGGTCAAAGGGCAGCCTCATCCCATGGAGGTCTACGCTCTCGTCGACGAGACGGCCGAGGATCGCGAAATGATCGAACAGGGCCGGGAGTTCCGGCTCGAGATGGGCATCGACGACGGGAAGGAGGAGGATCTGCTGTCCGGGTCGGGCACGGGTTCCCCTACCCCGGGACCAGCACCGAAACCGGCCGAGCCGATGGACGCATCACAAGCCGGGACGGCCTCGCCAACCGTCGAGGGAGAGATGGCCGCCCTGAAAGCGGCGGTGAACGCCGCCATAACGCACTACAAGGCCGCGGTGCGGCTGGGGGCCCCGCGGAACGCCCCCCTGGAGGCTTGGTTCAACGCCTTTCCCCTCCGTCCGCCACAGGGGTGAGCACCACCGCAGATCACGGCAGGCCGCGTTCCACCATCCGGCACCGCCCCTCGAGGTCGACCCGTCCGTGCCTCAGAATCATTTCGCCGAGGCCAGGAGGGCGTGGAGTTCGGCGGCGTATTGATCGGCGTTGAGGCCGACCACGAGATGCATCACGTCGCCGGGGAAGCTCATGACGGCCTGGACGCCGGCTTCGCGGAGGGCGGGGTCGGCGGCCTTCTTCGCATCGGCGAGGTTCACGCGCAACCGCGTCGCCGCGCAGACGTCGAGACGCTTCACGTTGGCAGCCCCGCCGAGCGCGGCGAGCATCGCCCGGGCTTTCTCCGCCGCATGCGGGTCACGGACGCGCGCCGCCTCCGCCGCGACCGGATGGCTCACCGCAGCCTGCCGGGGCAATTCCTCGGGCTGAAGTTCGGCGTCATCGCCGGCTGTTTCCAGATACTCCTTCATGTCGGTCATCAGGTTCTCCGAGCGGGTGCCGAAGATCGCCTGAATCCCCGTTCCGGCCGTGACGACGCCGGCGGCGCCGAGGGCCTTGAGCCGGTCGGGGCTCGCTTTCGCCACGTCCTCCACCTCGACCCGCAGCCGCGTGATGCACGAGTCGAGCATGCGGATGTTGCTCTTTCCGCCGAACGCCAGAACGAGCTGGCGGGCGAAGTCATGCGCGATCTCGACAGCCGCGCCGCCGGCCACGGCACTGTCGGCAGCCTCTTCCGCCTCGCGGCCGGGGGTTTTGAGATCGAAGGTGAGAATGAACCAGCGGAACACGAAGAAATACCCTGCCGCCCAGAGCGGCCCGATGACGAGCAGCCAGAGCGCCTTCGTCGACTGCGGAAACAGCACGATGAAGTCGATCAGCCCGTGCGAGAACGTCATGCCGTGCTTGATGCCGAGCATGATGCACAGCGCATAGGCCCCGGCCGCCATGACCGCGTGAATACCGTACAGAAGCGGCGCGACGAAGATGAACGAAAACTCGATGGGTTCGGTGATGCCGGTGAGGAACGAGGTCAGGGCGGCCGACATCATGATGCCGCCCACCCGCGCCTGGTGCTCCTTGCGCGCGCAGAACCACATGGAGATCGCGGCCGCGGGCAGGCCCCACATCTTGAACAGATACCCGCCGGTCATGTTCCCGGCCGTCGGATCCCCTGCGACGTAGCGCTGGATCTCGCCATGGATCACGGCTTTCGTCGTCGGGTCGACGAATTCGCCGACCTCGAAGAAGAACGGCACGTTCCAGACATGGTGCAGCCCGAACGGCAGCAGGGAGCGTTCGATGATGCCGTAGAGCGAGAACGCCAGGGTCGGGTTGCCGCTCGCCGCCCATTTCGAGAAGATCCCGATGGCTTTGCCGACGGGGGGCCAGATGAAGCTGAGCAGGATGCCCAGGAAGATCGCGGCACCGGCCGTCAGGATCGGCACCAGCCGCTTCCCGGCGAAGAAGCCCAGATACGGCGGCAGTTGCACCTTGTAGAACCGGTTGAACAGCCAGCCGGCGACCCCGCCGATCAGGATGCCCCCGAACACGCCCGTCTCGATGCTGGCCATGCCCATCACCTGGCGCGTCTCGACGCCGAACACGCCCGCCATCACGCCCATCGTGGCCGTCATGACGACGAAGCCCACCGTGCCGGCCAGGGCCGCGACGCCGTCGTTGTTCGTGAAGCCCAGCGCGACGCCGATCGCGAAGATCAGGGCCAGGTTGCCGAAGATCGAGTCGCCGGCCTTGGCCATCAGCGCCGACACCGTCGGCCCGATGATGCCGAACTTCGCGCTGCCGATGCCCAGCAGCAGCCCGGCGACGGGGAGCACGGAAACCGGCAGCATCAGCGCCTTTCCGATTTTCTGGAGCGATGCGAACATATTCTGGAAGATATTCATCTCGTGTTCTCCGTTGTCAGGCGGCGGTCACGCTTGCCGCGACGAGCTCGCGGACGGCGGCGGGGGTTTCGAGGGAAAGGGCTTTCGCGGCCATCTTCCGGCACTCGGCCATCGACAGCCGGCGCGCCAGCGCCTTGATCCCGGGAATCGCCGGCACGCTGACGCTCAACTTGTCCACGCCAAGCCCGATCAGCACCGGCACGGCACGGGAATCGCCCGCCAGGCCGCCGCAGACGCTCACCGGCTTGTTCCGCGCGGCGGCAGCCTGGACCGTCATCCCGATCAGCTTCAGAACGGCGGGGTGGAGGCCATCGACGCGCGAGGCGAGCTTCGGATGGCCGCGATCCATCGCCAATGTATACTGGGTCAAATCATTCGTGCCGACCGAGAAGAAATCCACCTCGGTGGCAAACACATCGGCCAGCAGCGCGGCGCTCGGCACCTCGATCATGATGCCCGCCGGAATCATCGGCAACCCGAGAGCCTTCGCCTCCGCTTCGAGGGCGGCGCGGGCCTCGCGGAACTCCTCGATCCCGGTGATCATCGGAAACATCACCTGGATGGCGGCCGCACCGGCAGCCGAAGCCCGCAGGATCGCCCGGAGCTGGGGCCGGAGCAGGTCGGGGCGGTCGAGACCGATCCGGATGCCCCGCACGCCCAGAAACGGGTTCTCCTCGCGCGGCAGCGGCAGATAGGAAAGCGGTTTGTCGCCCCCGACATCCAGGGTGCGTATCGTCAGCGTGCGGCCCGATCCCAGGGCTTTCGCCATGGCGGCGTACACCTCTGTCTGCTCCTCTTCGGTCGGTGGTGTCGCACGGTCGAGGAACAGAAACTCGGAGCGCAGCAGCCCGACGCCTTCGCCGCCCAGCCGCACGGATTCGGCGGCATCGGCCTGGCCACCCACGTTCGCGACAACCGCAATGCGGCTCCCGTCCTGCGTCACGGCCGGTTCGGCAGCGGCGGCAACATCGAGCCGGCGCCGGTCCTCGGCAGCCCGCTGCTCGTTCCGGACACGGCCGATCTCTTCGGAAGCGGGGTTCAGCCGCAGGTGGCCGGCCGATCCGTCGAGGATGGCCGGGACGTCATCCGGCGTGTCGAGCACGCGCGGCTCGATCGCGGCGATGGCGGGCAGCCCGAGAGAGCGGGCCAGAATCGCGACATGGGATGTCGCGCCCCCGGCAACCGTCGCAAAGCCGAGCACTTTGCCGCGGTCGAGGGCGGCGGTGTCGGACGGGGTCAGATCCTCCGCGATCAGGATCGTCTCGGGCGGAAACTCGCGTTTCTCCTCGCCGACCCCGAGCAGGATCCGGAGAACGCGGCGGCCCACGTCGCGCAGGTCGTTGGCCCGGGCGGCCAGCAGCTCGTTGCTCATTCCGGCGAGCCGGTCGGCCTGCACCGTGATCGCGGCATTCCAGGCGGCCGCGGCACTCTTTCCCTTTGCAATTGCGCTTTCGGTCAGATCCAGGACGTCGGGATCATCCATCAGCTCCTGGTGGGCCGCGAAGATGGCGGCTTTTCCGGCATCCGCCGTGGCGGCGAGCCGGTCATGCAGTGTCCCCGTCTGGAGTTTCGCCTGTTCGAGGGCTTCGGCGAGGTTCCGGCGCTCGACTTCGGGTGTCTCGGCCGTTTCGGGGATCTGCAGGTCGGTGCGGAGAAGTTTGCGGATACGCCCGACGGCGAGGCCGGGCGAAGCGGAAACACCCGTCAGCAGATTCGGGTCCGGCTGGGCTGCTCCATCCGGGCGCCGCCGCCCCTCTTCCTGCGTCGGGCGGGTCGGGCCTTCCGTCGTGCGCGCCGGGGTGGCCGGAGCCGGCATTCCGCCCCCATCCCCCAGGCCGTCGCGGAGAGCCGGCAGAAGGGCCGCGAGAGCCGCCTCGGCGTCAGGGCCCTTTGCCGTGAGATGCACCTTGTCGCCGCGCCGCACGTCGAGGCCCATGACGGCGACGAGGCTCCGGGCGTTGGCCGAGGCGGTTCCCCGGTGCAGCCGGATCTCGGACTTGTACCGGCGCACGAGACCGGCCAGCACGGCCGCCGGACGGGCATGCAACCCGGTCTCATTCGGGATGACGACGGCTTCGGAGGTGATGGTTTTTTCCGGGACGGCGGCGCCGGCCGCGGGAGCGGGTCCGGCTTCGGCCAGCCGGAGCTCGAGCACGACGTCGACCCCGGCTTTCACGGATCCGGTGGCAGGCTTCATCTCCGACACGCGATCGGGGGTCGTGACGAGGATCTGGGTCAGCAGGCTCGCCGCGCGCCGCGCGACGAGATCGGCATCGAACTCGATCAGCGGCTGGCCGGTCTTCACCGTCTCGCCGGCCTTCACGAGGGGTTTGAACCCCTCGCCTTTGAGATGCACGGTGTCGATCCCGATATGCATCATGATTTCCAGGCCCGGTAGGGGGGACAGCGTCAGCGCATGGCCGCAGGAGTGGAGCTGGATCACGGTGCCGTCGCAGGGCGCTTTCAGCACCGGCTCGACCGGATCGATGGAAACGCCGTCACCAACGATTTTGCGGGCAAACACGGGGTCCGGCACGTGCTCCAGCGGCACCAGGATTCCGGCCAGCGGGGCCTTCAACGACAGCATCTGCGGCTGACTCCTCATCGTATCTCCTCCGATTTTTCCCCGGTTCGTCTCGGGATCGTTCCCCTCACTATACACCCCCTCCCCGGCTTGTGAAACCTGTACCCGCCGCTCCAAGAACGTCAACCTGCACCGGCCGCACCCACGAAAAAACGCGCACCCGGTGCGGGTGCGCGTGAATGGGGTGATATGAACGGGTCAGGACATCGGAATCAGGACTTGCGCGGGTCCTTCGACCCGAGACTGACGAGGAATCCGAGGCCGAGGCTGATAAACGAACCTGCCATCAGCAGGGCCGCCCAGGCCGTCGTCGAGAGGTTGCGGCCATACTCGTAGGCGTCGGCGGCCGCCGTCTTCACGCCGACCCCGACGTGGCGCAACACCACGAGGCCGAGGAACGAGGCAGAGACGAGATTCCTGCGGGTCAGCGCGACGGCGAGATGGGCGCCGATGATGATATACCAGTTGATATTTGTCAACCCGGAGGCGGCGGCGTCACTCCGCTCAGTCAGCAGGGCGAGCAGGGTCAACGACATCAGGATGACGGCGTCGAAGGCGTTCACGGTGTACAGCTTCGTAATCCAGTTCCGGAAGAAGCTCTGAACGAAGAACGCGCCGGCGAGAAGATACGGCACATAGACGAAGCTCAGGCTTCCGATGGCGCCGTTCCCGGCAACCGCGTCGGCCATCACGTTCTTTTCGAGCTGGAACGGCAGGGCGACGAACGGGAACAGGAGCAGAGCCCGGTACAGGGTCGTCGCGTCGCCGAAAGCGGCGTTCGGCTCGGGCGTCTCGAGGCCGCTCCGGCGCCAGCAGCTGACGATCACCGGAAGCTGGATGAGGGCGGCCAGGAGCCAGATCATGTATACCTCGGCCTGGCCAGAGAACGGCGTCCCCGTGTGGCCCACACCGACCTTGTCCAGCACCCAGTAGAGATACTGGGGCGCGAAATATATCATGCCGAATGAGAAGAACGGATAGACGAGCAGTTCCCACCGGGGCCGGATCTCGAGCCAATACAGGACGGCCCCGACCTTCGCGGCGCCGAGCGCCAGATAGAGCAGGCCGATGACGAAGCCCCACGTCGGGTCCATCGTCGCGATGCGGACCTGGTAGAACGTCAGGTCGGCGAGAAACACCATGACGAAGATCAGCAGCAGCTTTCCATGGCGGCTGTTCGTGCCGGTGCGCAGCAGGTAGATCGCCATCGCGACGAGCACGATCTCATACACGTTCTGAATCCCGAAGAAGCCCGCGACGGTGTCGACCTGAACGACCCGCTCCGAAGCGGCGGAACCGATCAGATACAAGCCGCCGATCATCAGAAGCACGCTCAGAAGGTACAGCGGATTCGCATCGATGATCAGCCGCAACCATTTTTTCCACGAGCCGCCGTCGTCCCCATCACCGCCATTCCCTGGTTCGTGGGGCGGGGGTGCCGGTTCGTCGTGGAACAGGGCCTCGGGCCGCTGTCCGAGTTCGTTGCCGTTCGTTTCCTGACCCGCTGCGTTCGTCGTCATGGCACCCTCCATTGTCTGCGTTCTGTTTTTGGCGAAGATGCCAACGAATCAGCGCAAACCACGTGCCAGTCGTTTGAACCCGGGAAATGCAGGATTCGGGGCTTGTTTCACGCCCCCTGCGTCACGCGCGTCTCATGCTGACGCGTCGGAGTTGTCACATGCGCCGGAATCGCCGCAGCCGGCGGCTCCCTGATGGCGCGCCTCAGCCGGACCCGCCCCGCACGAGGCGGGAAGTGGGCCGGCGGCGTCCGGATGACGCGGCTTCGCCGGCCCCAACTGGGCGAGCAGGCAGCCGGCAAGCATCAGCGCGCATCCCCCCGTCGCCCGCCAGCTCATCGTCTCCCCGAGCAGAAGCCGCCCTGTCCAGGCCGCGAACACCGCTTCGAGGCTGAGGATGATCGCGGCGTGGGTCGGCAGCGTGTCCCGCTGCGCCACGACCTGGAGCGTGTATCCGACGCCGACCGAGATCAGTCCGCCGTAAGCGATCGGAACGAGGCCGCCATACACCCCTGCAAGGGTGACGGATTCACGCCAGAAGGCCGTCGCGAGGCTCAGGATGCCGCAGACCAGGAACTGGCCGATCGAGAAGGGGATCGGCTCCAGCCGCGTCGCATACCGCCCGACGAGGAGCACATGGCCGGCCCAGAACAGGGCGCCGGCCAGCTCGAGCAGATCGCCGAACGCGATCGTGAACGATTCTGTCACGCTCAGCAGGAACAGGCCGACGGCGGCCAGCGCCACGCCGGCCCAGGTCGCCCGGTCGGGCCGGTGCCGCCCCAGCAGCCCGAGCAGCGGCACGAACACCACGTATAACCCCGTGATGAAGCCGGCTTTTCCCGCCGTTGTCCAGAGCAGGCCGACCTGCTGGAGCGAAGCCCCGGTGAAAAGGAACAGCCCCGTCAGCAGGCAGGGCCACAGATACCGGGACATGGCGGGTTCGATTCGGCCCTTGCCTGCAAGGCCGGCGCGACGCTGATATCGGGCAAGCGGCAGCAGGGCAAGGGCGCCGAGCAGAAACCGCAGGCCGTTGAACGTGTACGGCCCCACGCTGTTCATGCCGACCCGCTGGGCGACGAACGCCGCGCCCCAGACCAGCGACGTCAGCAGCAGCATCGCATCCGCTTTCCAGACATTCGTTTTCAAGCCATTCCTCCGGTTCGCCGCAGTATCCGCCACCCGCCCGCCGTTTGCAAGCCACCACCCGCCCCCAGAAAGCACGAAGAACGTTTCATCACAGAGGACACAAAGAACACAGAGGCTGCACGGAGGCTGGTCCGATCCTCCGTGAATTCTTTGTGTCCTCTTGTGTTCTCCGTGATGAAGCTGTTGCTCGGAGTGGTTATTTCGGCTTTCACGAGCGAATATTGGGAAGAAACATACATCCCAGGCACAGAGACACCCAGCTCGACCCCCTCCGCAGAGATGACCTTCAATCCCGTATTTTGTATAGCTATATTTATATTATGATTCTCGCTTGCCGGCCGTAGCGAGGCAGACTGCAGGTCTCCATATGTCACAGATGACGCAGATTCTATTCCCGAAAAAATCTGTGACATCTGTGTCATCTGCGGATGAGCCCTGTCCGCATGCTGCATGGTGACCGTCGGGGTACACCGGGATCTGCCGGGCAGGTGGGCGTTTGGATGCTCCTGTGATACCATGGGCGGCACACAAACACCCTCGCCCATGAGGAAAGGAGTCAGGAATGTTGGTACGCTCTCTTCTCACCATTCTGGCCGTCGTCTGCTGCGCCGGCCTCGCTTTTGCCGAGCTCCCCAAGGCCGGCGCCACGAACCCGGCCTGCAAGGTCCAGCTCGCGAACATCGAAGGCATGCCCTTCGCCCCCCGGTTCGACATCTCGAAGGAGGAAGTCGAGAAGGTCGCCTCCGACTCGCGCAAAGAGCTCGACGCGCGCCTCGAGGAGATCGTGAAGATCCCGGCCGCCAAGCGCACCTTCGACAACACCGTGAAGGCGTTCGAAGCCGCCCTGTCGGATTTCGGCGATGTCACGACGCTTCCGATCTTCATGTCGTATGTCTCGAAAGATGCCGCGGTGCGCGATGCCGCCGCCGCGTTCGAAGAAATGGCAAGCAAATACACCGTTGAGATCATGACCCGGCGCGACTTGTACAACGCCATCAACGATTTCGCCCAGACGAAGCCGCAACTGACCGAAGAAGACCAGTTCCTGCTCGACCGCATCATGCTCGGCTTCAAGCGCAACGGTCTCATGCTGTCCGAAGCCGATCTGGCGAAATACAAGGAGCTGAAGCAGCAGCTCGTCGCGACCGAGCTCAAGTTCGAGAAGAACATCCGCGACTGGAAGGATCAGCTCGAGGTCACAAAGGAAGAGCTCGAGGGCCTTCCCGAGGACTTCGTCGCCGGCCTCGCCACCACGACCGTCGGGAAATTCGTCGTCACCCTCAACTACCCCGACTACTTCCCGATGATGGACAACGCGAAGAACGACGACGTCCGCCGCCGGCTCGAATCCAAGTTCAACAACCGCTGCGCCGACACCAACGTGCAGCTGCTCGAAGAGGGCCTCCAGCTCCGCCAGCAGCTCGCCGAACTGCTCGGGTACAAGAATCACGCTGAATACCAGCTCGACGACCGCATGGCCAAGAAGCCCGAGACGGTCATCGAGTTCCTCGACCGCCTGCACGGCAAGCTGCTTCCCAAGGCGAAAGCCGAGCTGAAGGACCGCCTCGCCCTCCGCGTGAAGGAAGCCGGCATCCGCACCACCGAGCCGATGATGGGCTGGCAGTGGCGCTACTGGAACAACCAGTACAGCAAAACCGTCCTCGACATCGACAAGGAAGCGATGAAGCAGTATTTCCCGCTCGAGACCGTCATGAACGGCATGCTCGCCATCTACTCCGAAGTCTTCGACGTCGTGATGGAGAAAGCGAAGCTGCCGGTCTGGCACGAGGAAGTCATGCCCTACGTCGTGAAGGAGAAGAACGGCGAGGTCATCGGGTATCTCTACATCGACCTGTTCCCGCGCGACGGGAAGTACAAGCACCAGGCCTGTTTCGGCCTCGTCGGCGGCCGTGAGCTGCCCGGCGGCGTCTACCAGAAGCCCGCCTGCGCCATCGTCGGCAACTTCAACCGGCCGGCGGCCGGCCAGCCCTCACTGCTGACCCACGATGACGTCGAGACGATGTTCCACGAGTTCGGCCACGTCACCCACAACATCTTCACGAAGGCCCGTTACGGCATGTTCTCGGGAACCGCCGTCGCCCGCGACTTCGTCGAAGTGCCCTCGACGATCCTCGAAAACTGGGCCTGGAACAAGGACGTGCTCAAGCGCATCTCGGGCCACTGGAAGAACCCGTCCGAGAAGCTGCCCGACGCGATGATCGACCGGCTGATCAAGAGCCGCACCTTCGACTCCGGCCTCGTGAATGTCCGCCAGATCTTCCTCACGAAGTTCGATATGGCCTGCCATACTACCGATTTGAAGAACACCACCATCACCTACGGCAAGCTCCAGCAGAAGATCATGCTGATGCCCAAGAGCGTCGGAACCCACCCCCAGGCCAGCTTCGGCCACCTGATGGGCGGCTATGACGCCGGCTACTACGGATATCTCTGGGCCCGCGCCATCTCTGCCGACATCTTCACCGAGTTCGAGAAGAACGGCGTCTTCGACGGCACGACCGGGAAGAAGTATCGCGACCTGATCCTCGCCCCCGGCCGCACCGCCGACCAGAACGTCCAGGTGCAGGCGTTCCTGGGCCGCTCCTTCAACGAGGACGCCCTGCTGCGCCAGTTCGGCCTCACCGCCGACACGAAGTAACCCCTCTCACCCGTCAGACACCGGGTCCGCCCCTCGGCGGGCCCGGTGTTGTTTTCCCCGACCCACACCGCAGACGGTATATATATGTCATTACTATACACATAGTTATCTCACCTACCACAAAACCGAATCCGCAGATGGCACAGATGACACAGATGGATTCTGAAGGTCTTTTATTTCGAGCTTCCACCGCATACAGAACGTGAATTGGCCCCAGGCATTCGTTCCTCTCCGTTTTTCATCTGCGTCCATCTGCCCTCCATCTGCGGATGCGTTCCTGGAACCGCGGTCTCTTTCACCGGCATATCCCTGTGGCGAAGCGGTTTTCGAGTCTCTGTGCCTCTGCGTCTCTGCGGTGAGACGTTTTCCCCGTGGTGTCCCGTGTCGGTGATGTCCGGACGAAACGCTTCGCGGAAGGTTGAGGTAAGATGGTTCCATGCAGAAGGTGAGAATCCACAAGTTCATCGGCCGCACCGCCGTCGAGGGGCCGGGTGAACGGGCGTGCCTCTGGGTGCAGGGGTGCCCGATCCGGTGTCCGGGCTGTTTCAATCCCGAAACGTGGCCCTTCGAGGCCGGTGAAGAGGCGGCGGTCGACGACCTGTACGAACGTGTCCTGCGGGAAGATTCCATAGAAGGCATGACATTTCTCGGCGGCGAGCCTTTCGCTCAGGCGGCCCCACTCGCCGAACTCGCCTGGCGCCTTCGGGAACGGGGGCTCTCCATCGTCACCTTCACCGGCTACACGCTCGAGGCCCTTCGCGCCGCCTCGAACTCGGCCTGGAACCGGCTGATCGATGCAACCGATCTGCTGATCGACGGCCCCTACATCCAGGCCCAGGCGGATCAAAGCCGCCCCTGGATCGGCTCGGCAAACCAGCGCTACCTCTTCCTGACCGACCGGTATCGCCACCTCGAGCCGTCCCTGAGCTCGATCCCGAACGGCCTCGAGATCCGGATCGGCCCCGACGGCCAGGTGAGCATCAACGGCATGGATACCGCCGATGATCTCGAAGCGATCAAAACGACGCTCCGGCTTCCCTGAACCGTCGTCTCAGTCAGACGCCCCGACATACCGCGAAAGACGGTCGGGAATTCCCGAGACATACTTGCCGAATCGTTCCCAGCGCAGATTGTATACGGTGCGTTTCATCGGCATGCCGCGATCGGTATATTCTTCCTGCTTTATTTCGAGCGTTCCGCTCCGAATGAACAGATACGCAAACACCAGGATGACCAGGCCGATCGCCAGCACCGGTTTGAAAAAGACATCCATCCTCTCTCCTCCTGCACCTGACGCGGGTGCCGGTGCAAGGATACACCATTTCGACACGTGATGATCAGGTGACGGCTCCCACGGGCGAGGATCATGAGGAACCGCGATTCTGCCGATAGAACAATCACTGCTCCGATCTCACGAATCAGGTGCCACACCACCCATGCGCTGGAACATGCCGGTCATCCCTTCGAGCTTCGCGATGGCGTTGCTGATCGCGGTGAGCGTGCTGTTGTCGGGTTGCGGCAACGGCGGCGGCCTGCGTTCATCCGTCCTGGCCGATGCTGGCCTGGAGGTGACCGGGACGACGAATGACGGCGCGGAGGCCGGCGCCACGACCCCGGGAATGCTGCAGCCGTCTCCTGCCGCTGCCGGCAACTCCCTTCTGCTGATCGTTCCGCAGGAAATCCTGCTGCCGCTGAATGCCACTTCGAGCATTCGGCTGCTCGCGACGAACGGGCGCACGCCCTATCGGTTCGGAGCCGAGGGGCTGCCCGCCGGGTATTCCATCGATTCCGAGACGGGCATTCTGTCGGGCATCTCCGCCACTCCCCTCACGACCGTTGCGACGTTCACGGTCGTCGACGCATCGGGAAGCACCCGCCTCGCCGCATCCCGGCTGACCATCGCCCCGTTCGTGGATATCGTCCATGCCGAAGAACTCTCGCTGACACGGGGAAAGCCGGTTCGGCTGCTGTTCGCCGCCCCGCTGCAAGGGGTGCCGCCGTTCACCTTCTCCGCCGACAACCTGCCCCGGGGACTGAATCTTGCCATCAACGACCTGAAATTCGCCCTGCTTTCGGGCACACCAAGCCTGGAAGGCAGCTACACGGTCACCCTGACCATCAGGGACTCGGCCGGTGCTGTCGCCACCGCCGTGTCGGACATCTCGGTCGGCCGCCAGGGCTTCTGGATCGAATCGGCGGTCTCGTTCATCCGGCTCGACGAGGCCTATGACCAGCAGGTCTGCAAAGCCCAGGGCGGTGACCCGATCATCGGTCTCACGGGCGCGCGGATGTACGATTACTCGGTCTCGGGGCTTCCCCCCGGCATTGCCCTGCGCGAAACGGATGAAACCCCGGTCTACGGCAGCTCACAGTCGGGAACCCTCGTGACGGGCAGTGCGACCGCGACCGGCACCTACATTCTCACCACGAGTGCAACGGATGCCGCGGGAGCATCGGTCGAGGGGATCGGCCTCATCATCGTGACTCCCTGACCGCTCCGCATCACCACCGAAGCCCTCAGCCACCAAGTTTCGATTCGAGCCATTTTAGCGGGGATACCCCGCCCGGGGCATCGATCTTGTGCCGCTCGATCAGCTCGGTCGCCTTGAGAACCCCGGCTCGCCAGATATCCTCTTCGGTGGCCGCACGGGTCTGCAGGAGATGCATGGCCAGAAGCGTGGCAATCACCTTGCCGGCATCGATACCACCGGGAACGGTCAGTTCCCTGGCCCACGAGAGAAGCTCATCCCGGGAGTGACCACACCAGTCTGTCAGCACGGGATCGAGCTCGAACCATCCCTCGGCCAGTTGCATGATCAGAATATCATACGCATCGATAGCACCCGACTCGTCTGCATGCGGCGGATGAGCCAGGAAGCCTGGACTGCCGGGGTCTTTTGCGACAGACCGCTTCCGGGTCGGTGCGCTGCGACCAGATGGGCTGGAATCACAAGAGAACAGGGCCATCCTTTCGCACAGCGTCCCGGGCACCCCGCCGGCCCCGATCACAGCACTCGCGAGAGGGGCGCAGGCTGCCATGATGCCCGTCAGGCCGAACTGCAGCCCCGGCCGCCCATGCCAACCAGTCGTTATCTGAACCGGCACACGCCGAAGCACCGCCCGTTCCGTCGTTTTGTCCTCCGCCGAACGCCGTTCGACAGCAAGAAAGCTCGTCCCAGAGCAGAGAAGCCCATACTCGATCGATAGAGTGATGGCCTCCCGCTTCCGGGATGATGCGGAATCGCGCTTCTGGTTCGAACCTTGCCCGCCGGAACGTTTCGGCTCTTCGAGGTCGCGCAGGGCCTCCCGGGCCCACCAGAGTGCCGCGCCGTCGCCCAGCCCGCCGCCACCGGCTCGGCGAAGAACAGCCGTCCATCGGACTTCGCCAGACGCGGTTTTTCCACGAACTTCGACCCTGTGCCCGTCGGCGATCCGGTGCCCGGCCGGAAATCGAGCCCCGACCAACAGCGACTCCCCACCGAACGCGGACCGGATCTCCCCAGGAGCAGGGTCGGCTCCGGCGAGGCCCCAGTCGATCGAGAGATCCGTTACGACCGGGCTGCCAATGCGTGTGAACTGCCTCAGAACCTTGGGTTCGATGCGCTCCCCCGGAAAGATGAACTCGGCCGAACCTCCGCCGCAGCGTGCCATGCCCTTCACGAGATACTCGCTCGCCCCTGCTCCGATGCCGAAGGAAAAGACCCTGCATCGGGAACGCTGTTTTGTAGCCCAGTTCAGAACGGCCTCTTCGTTGCTGACCTGGCCGTCGGTGAGAACCAGCAACTCGTAACGGGCTTCCGAGACCATCTCTTCGACCCGCTCGAGGGCCTTGAGAATTTCGGTGCCACCCAGGTCGGCGTCGATGCCGCGAATCTGCTTCACCGCTGCGTCGAGACTGTCCTGGTCAAACGTGACCGGCCGAGGCATAAGCGGCTTGCAGGTCGAACCGAAGCGGACGATCTGGAAAGCGTCGCCCGGCCGGAGAGCCCGAAGGCACAGCTCGACCGCCCGGCGGGCCTGGGTGATCGAGTCGCCACCCATCGACCCGGAACAGTCGATGAGAAACACGACGGTTTTCCGTCGGTCACCCGTCGGCTGGTTCGCGTCGGGCAGACACTCGACGACGACATGATCGTGCCCCTTATACTCGGCAATGAACCCAGACAGAGAACGAGTCTCGGAGAGACCGATCGAGACGATCAGATCGCGGTCGGGCGCCGTCGTCTCACGACCGAAGGAGATGCGGCCACGGCAGCCGTCGAGTTCGACGCGGAGCGGGTGCGAAGGCGAGTCGACGATGCGGATCGGCACGGGCATTTCGACGTCGAGGTCGAGCGTTACACCATACGGGACCGCATCGGCGTACGGGGGCGTGACACGGTCGATCTCTGATTTTAATTCTTTTGATATATTTTCTGGCACATATCTCGGTGAAACCGTCATCGGCACCATGACGCGGACTCCGGCCCCATCGGCCGCCGCAATCTGCACGAAACGAATCGCG
>DAOOQQ010000071.1:0-23569 GCA_035388825.1 Candidatus Ozemibacteraceae bacterium | reverse complement strand
AGGTCGATGCCGCCGGCCAGCAGGCCCTTGACCTGCTCGGTGAATGCCTCCTCGGCCTCTTCGACGGAGGTTTTGCCCCAGGGTTCGAGGCGGATGCCGAGCGGCCCGATCGAGCCTGCGACGAACACCTTGTCGCCGGCCACCTGGCGGGCGATCTTCACGCCCTGGAAGTTGATCGCCTCGATCTTGTCGGCGAGGCCGTGGGGGGCCAGTTTGAACCGGTTCGCGCCGAAGGTGTTGGTCTCGATGACCATCGCCCCGGCGTCGATATATTCGCGATGCACCTGCTGGACCAGGCTCGGATTCGAGAGATTCAGCTCGTCGTAGACCTGGTTCAGGTAGATGCCCTTGGCATACAGCATCGTGCCCATGGCGCCGTCGAAGACGACGGGATGTTCCTCGTAGAAGGTTCGGAAGTCGGGAAGAGCCACGGCTTATCCTCCCTTTGCGGATATGATTCCTGTTCGACGGGTTGCCGAAGAAGGTGCCCCATATTGGGCGAATACCCCCTCCCCTGTCAAGACCGGGGCGCGGGCGCATCGGTTTTTCACGGTCGCCGGATAACCGGGGCTGCGGCTCCATCGACGCGATGTGATAGACTTGTCCATCCTCAGGAGGTTCATGACCGCATGGCCTATACCCCCGACCCGCTGAGCGTCCTTTCGCTCGACTTGCCCGCTTTCGTCATCGGAATCGGGTTTCACGAGTTCTGTCACGCGTTCGCGGCCGATCGTCTCGGCGATCCGACGCCCCGCGAGGAAGGCCGGGTGAGCCTGAATCCCATCGAACACCTCGACCCGATCGGAACGGCGCTTCCCATGTATCTGGCTCTGACCGGCGCCCCGCTCTCGTTCGGCTGGGGCAAGCCCGTCGTCGTCGATCCGTCGCGGTTCCGGAACCCGGTTCAGGGATACGGCATCGTGTCGGTGGCAGGCCCGCTCGGGAACCTGCTGATCTGCATCCTGCTCGGGCTGGTGCTGCGTTTTTCGGGCGAGCTCACGGCGGCGCTCCAGTTCATGACGACCCCGACGGGCAATTATATATATCGATTGATATTCAGAATCTTCGCGATGAACATGGGGCTGTTTCTCTTCAATCTTCTCCCCATTCCCCCGCTCGATGGTTCGAAAGTGGTGATGTGGCTCGGCGGGGAAAAGGCGCGCGAGGCCTACGACACCATCCGGCCCTACAGTCTGCTGCTGCTGCTGCTCGTCCTGGCCTCGGGAATCGACCGGTATGTCCTCATTCCCCTGTTCATCCGGCTGACCCAGCTTCTCGCGGGCGGCGGCATGGCCCAGTATGTCTTTTTCCCGTCGGCATTCGTCGCGGATTTTCTCTGAATCCCTGCCCCAGGCTTCTTGACATGACATTCGCCCCAGATGCGGGTTTTGGCGTTATACTGGAGTCAGGAACGACAAGAAGGAGGCTTTCATGAACAGGAACCGATTCGTTTTTCTCGCCGTGGTGCTGGTGCTCGCGGCCGCCGTCTGTGCTTCGGCCGAGACGCAGATTCCATCCGTGAAACAACAGGAAGCACCCTATTTCATCGGCCTCGGCTTCGCTTTGAAATCGGTCGAGGAGTTCGTCCCGGCAGAGCTTCGGGTGACGGTGATCCAGCTCAAGAATCTCGAGAACAACCAGCAGACCCCGGCCAGCTTCAAGGCTCTTTTCGAGCTGGGAGCCCAGAAATACCCGGTGAAGATCATCCAGCCCGATCTTTCCGCCTTCGAAGCCGACATTATGGATCCGCAAACGAAGGGCAAGGAGCTTTCGGCCCCGATCGGCCATATCACTCTCGGCCTGGTCAAGGTCACCGAGCACAAATCCGTCGCAACCGGCACGCTGCTCATCAGGACCGGTGACGAGAAAACCTCGGGCGAGTTCAAGCTGCTGCTGAACGAGCTTCCGATCGGCCTTCCGCAAGGCGGCGCCGATACCGCCCCCGGGAACAGCCCAGCAGCGCCCTGACACCTTCCGTTCATCCCGATTCCCTTCGGCGCAGGCAGCCGGAGGGAATCTTTTTATCCGGCCCCCCGGGCCCGATTGCCTCCCGGACGGGATCGGCCTATACTGGGCAGCCGTGCGGGGCCGTCGCCACTCCCCTTTTTCGTTGTCGCAGCAATCGCAGGATTCGCACCATGAACTCGTATCTTCTCATCGCCCTGACGTTTTCACGCCCGATCCGGGACATGCTCGCCGCGCAATGCCTGGCGGCCCTCGGCACCGGCATGTTCAGCGTGCTGTTCAACCTGTATCTCAAATCGTCCGGGTATTCGGAAGACCTGATCGGGAAGCTTCTGGCCATGCAGGCCCTGAGTGCCGCGCTGGCATCCGTGCCCCTCGCCCGGCTGGCGGACAGGGTTTCCCGGCGTTCCTGCTACATCCTCAGCATCGTGCTGCTTGCCGCGGGCTATGTGCTCGCCAGCTCCACGACGGGATTCTGGCCGCTCGCCTTCGCCGCCTCCCTGGCGGGAATCGGCTCGGGAGGCCAGCTGGTGTCGGTGCAGCCGTATCTTCACGAGCACAGCCGGCGCCGGCAGCGCACGTATCTGTTCAGCCTGAACTTCACCCTCACCCTGACGATGTACATCGTCGCCGGGCTTCTTGCGGGCTGGCTTCCCAAGCTTGCCGAAGGGTTCGGCCTGCTGGAAGCCGTCTCCGAGACGGAACGATTGCGCCACTGTCTCCAGGTCGGAGCGGGATTTTCACTCCTCGCGGTATTGCTGGCCCGGCGCATCAGCGAACCTTCGCGGCCCCAGGCGGCGACCAGGGTCACGAAAACGGCCGGACAGGACATGGCCCCCGGACCGTCTCCGCGGCTTCTGATCGGCCGCTATGTGCTCACGACGGCCCTCACGGGGGCGGGCGCCGGGCTGATCGTCCCGTATTTCAATCTCTACTTCAGAGACTGGGTCGGCAGCAGCGTGGCCGAGATCGGCACGGTGTTCGCCCTGTCGCAACTCACCACCGCGATCGGCGGGGCGCTTTCCCCGCTCATGACGCGGCGGGTCGGTCTCGCGGCAGGGGTGACGCTGACCCAGCTCGCTTCCCTGCCGTTCATGCTGGTGATGGCGCACACGCACGATTTCTGGCTGTGCGCCGGCAGTTTCCTGTTCCGGGGCGCCTTCATGAACATGGGGATCCCGATCCGCGAGCAGCTGATGATGGCGACCGTCCCCCCTGCATTGCGGGCAAGCGCCGCCGCGGCCGAGAGCATCGCCTGGTTCCTGTCGTGGGGCCTGGTCATGTCGTTTTCCGGCACCCTGATCATGAGCTGGGGGTATCCCTCAAGCCTGTATATCACGTTTGGCCTGTATCTCACCGCCAGCGTCCTGTTCTGGCTCTGGTTCCGGCCCCATGCATCCCCGCGGGCGGCAACATTCTCTTGTTGAAGGAGACAGTGTTTCCATAGTAAAAAAGGGGTACACTCTTCCCGCCAACGGAGGTACAAGCATGAGTCACAGCATGACGTGGGATATGTCCCCGTTCTTTCCTGCATTCGGTGGACCGGAAATGCTCGCCTTCCGGAACCGGCTCGCAGGTGATATCGCGATGCTGACGGAACGGGCTGCCGCGACGGCAGGCCTGTCCCGCGAAACGGCGCCGGCATGGGAGGAGATGTTCTGCGCGCATGAGGATCTGTATGCGCGGTATACCCATTTTCTGTGCTATCTCGACTGTCTCGCCGCCACGGATGCCGCGAACGAGGCCATCCAGTCCGAACTCGGCCGTCTGGCCCTCGTCGATGCCGACCTCCAGAAGCTCGATGCCGAGCTAAAACGGGCGCTGAAAGACGTTTCGGATGCGGATTTCGTGGCATTCCTCAACCGGCCCCGCCTTGCCCCGATCGCCTATCATCTGGGCCGGCAGCGGGAAGAGGCGCGTCGGGCCATGCCCCGCGAGCTCGAATCGCTCGCCGCCGACCTGGGGGTCGACGGGTTCACTTCGTGGGGACGCCTGTACAACACGATTGCCGGCAAGCTCACGTTCGAACTCATCCACCCGGACGGCCGGAGGGAAACCAAATCGTTGGCCCAGCGGACCGCCCTGATGGAGGATCCCGACCCGCGGATCCGACGGGCAGCCTTCGAAGGTGGAAACGCCGCCTGGGAGCGGTACGCCGACGTTTGCGCGGCCGCCCTGAACCACATCTCGGGCACCCGGCTCACGCTGAACGCCCGCCGCAAAATCCCGCATTTCCTCGATGTCGCGTTGTTCCAGGGGCGGGTTTCCCGGGCGACGGTCGATGCGCTGATGCGGGCGGCGGCAAGCGGCCGGGATCTGTGCAGCAGGTTCGCCCGCGTGAAGGCGGAACGGCTCGGCCTTCCCGGCCTGGCCTGGTATGATATCGAGGCGCCGCTTCCCACGGCAGAGGAGCAAAAATACGCATGGGATGGCGGAATCGAGATGGTCGCCCAGGCCTTCTCCCGCACGTTCCCCGAGTTCGGTACGTTCCTGCGCGGGATTCTCGACAAACGGTGGGTCGATGCCCAGCCGCGGCCGGGCAGACGGCCCGGGGCTTTCTGCACGGGCTCGCCCGTGATCGAGGAGCAGCGCATTTTCATGACGTTCGAAGGCGGCTTCGGGGACTTGCAGACCCTGGCCCACGAGGCCGGCCACGCGTTCCATTCGCAGCTGATGGAGAAGATGCGGCCGTTCTCGCGCGCCTATCCGATGACGCTGGCCGAAACGGCTTCGACATTCGCCGAACTGATCCTGTCCGACAGCCTGCTGAACGACCCCGCGGTGCCGGATGCACAAAAAGCCTCGCTGCTGAACATCCAGCTCAGCAACGCCATCATGTTCCTGCTGAACATCCCGCTGCGGTTCGAGTTCGAGAAGGCCTTCCACGAGGAGCGGCAGAAAGGCGAAGTCGGCGTTTCACGCCTGAAGGAGCTGATGGTGTCGAGCCAGCGCCGCGTCTTCGGGGACGTATTGCTCGAGGGCGGCGAGGATCCGCTGTTCTGGGCATCGAAGCTGCATTTCTACCTGACCGACATCACGTTTTATAATTTCCCTTATACATTCGGATTCCTTCTCAGCCGCGGCATGTATGCGATGCTGCGCCGGGAAGGGGCCGCCTTCCTGCCGAACTATCGGGAGTTTCTGCGCCGCTCGGGGAGCGACACCGCCGAAAACGTCGCGAAGAGCACGCTGGGGGTTGACCTCGAGTCCGAAGCGTTCTGGAAGGCCTCGGTCGTCAGCCTCGAAGAGGATCTGCGCCGGTTCGAAGCCCTGACAGGCAAGTGACCCCGGCATCGGAATGATTCCGGCACAGGAGCCAGTCCTGATTCTATAGCACACGAAATATCGGCCAGGCCAGGTGCCGGGGCCGCATGGGGGTGAGAGGATGGAAGGGTTTCTCTTCCTGTTGGTGGTCGGCCTTCTGTTGTATATCATCCGGAGCGGCCAGGCGCAATCCGGCGGGGACAAGCCGGATGCCCAGGAAGAGCTGAAGCTGCGCATCATCCGGCTCGAGCGCCGCCTGGAACGGGTCAACGAGCGTCTGGACATCTTCTCGTCGGAGCTGTGGTCCCTCAAGAAGAATCTCTCCGCGCCGCCGGCGCAGGCGCCGGACCGACTACCAGCGGAGGAGCCCGATCTCGAACCGCCTCCAACGCCCCGCGAGGCCGTCTCGGCAACTCCCCCTCGCGTCCCGGAGCCGGCCGCCGCGCCCGTCGTCGCCACCCCGTCCTGGAAGGACGCCCTCGTCGAACCGCTCTCCCCCCCGGGAGAGGTCATCCCGCTGGCTCCTCCCGAGCCGCTGCCCCTGACCCCGATCGAACAATCCTCCCCCATTCAGCCGCACGAGCCGCTTCCGCCTCTGCCGCCGCTCCCGGTCGAGCCTCCCCCCACGGCCGAGGAAGTCACGCACGAATCAACACGATCCACCATCGATCACTCGCGCGCGGCGATGTTCCACTCCGATGAGCCGGCTCCCACGGATGCCGCCCCGCCCCGGCGGGATGAATCCCGGCCGGCAAGCGCCGAAAGCGGCTCGATCGACTGGGAAAACTTCCTCGGGAAAAAACTGTTCGCCTGGATCGGCAGCTTCGCCCTGTTTCTCTCGGCACTGTTTTTCGTACGGTATGCGATCGAAAACGACCTGGTCAGCCTTGGCATGCGGCTGGTTCTCGGCTTCCTCGTCGGCTCAGGCTCGATCGCGGGAGGGTTGTGGCTGAAGCGGTATGGATACCGGCAGACCGTCGACGGCCTGTGCGCCGCGGGCCTGGCCATTCTGTATGCAGTGTTCGTGGCCGCGCACCGGCTTCCCGCCGGCGATCCCTACCTCGGCACGGCTGCGACGTTCTCGCTGCTGACGGCCCTCACCGCCGGCGCCTTCACCCTGTCGGTGCGCCTCGATTCGCTGTTCGTGGCGATCCTGGCGATGGTCGGCGGCTTCCTGGTCCCCCCCTTCGTCTCGACGGGCCAGGACAATCCGCTCGGTCTGTTCGCCTACGTGACATTGCTCGATGCCGGCCTGCTCGCTGTCGCCCTTCGGAAGCGGTGGGGCGTGTTGATCACCCTGAGCGCGGTCGGCACGATGCTGATGCAGGCGGGCTGGGTGATGAAATTCTTCGGTGCGGCGAAGTTCCAGGCTGCCTGGCTGATCTTCGCCTGGTTCCCGCTGTTCTTCACGGTTGCCCGGCACCTGGCCGCAAAACGCGACTGGAGCGATCCGCACGTCGAAAACACCGCGCGCGTCGTTCCGCTGCTGTCGATGTGGATCGTCCCCCTGATGACCTCGACCGTCACTCCGGTTTCGATCGAAGACATCGCCGCGACCGGCAGTCTCCTGCGCACCCTCTCGGAGCCCGCACCTGCGCCAATTCCGCTCGCCGTCAGCCATGGCGGCATGATCATGGCCCTGCCCTACTGGCTTTCGGCCCTGGTCGGCTGGCAGGCCTACCGGGAAGCGGCGGCATCGATGTTCGCGAAGTATGCGCATATCCTGGTCTTCCTGCTCACCTGGGGCTGGACGGGCTCGGGCTTCCGGACCGACACGGCGGGAACCGGCTGGCTCCTGTTCGCCGCCTACCCGGCTTTCTTCTTCGCTCTCTGGCGGCTCACCCTGCGCACCCGCGACGACGCGGAACTGTCGGGAAGCGCCCGCTGGTCCGGCCTGCTCGGCTTCACGTTCAATGCATATCAACTGTTACATAACGATCTCGGCAACGATCCCGCGCACGTGTTTTCCCTCACGGCGCTGCTGGCGGTGGGGCTTGCCTGGCAGGCGATGAAGGACGAGTCCGCCAGCCCGTTCCATTTCGGCGGCGGGATCTCGGCGTTCACCGTGATCGCAATCTGGGCCAGTTCCTATGCCGTACGCGACCACACCACGGCCGCGTATCTCGCCTTCCTCGGCTTCCCCCTCTTCTTCGCCGGCACATCACGGCTGGCGGCGCTGCGCGGCCGGCTCGACGCGACCCTGAAAGCCGGAGGCCGCGTCTTCCCTCTCGCGGGAATGGTCTTCGCCTCGATGCTCGCAGGATGGGAGGCGTATGGCTCGAGTCCGGGCCTCGCCTTTTCCCTGGTGCTGGTGATCGATCTGCTGCTGGCCTGGGAGGCGCGCAGCGACCGCGAGGCGGCCCCGTATCACACGTACGGTTGCTGGGCCACGTTCGCGGTACTCTGGATCTGGGGCCATCAGTTCGGCTCGGCGGAAACCGCCATGACCGGGTCGGCAGCGTTCTTCGGCTTCACCGTCTTCTACGCCGCCGCCTGGCGGATCGTCCGGCGGCTGGACGGCGAGGCCGATCACCTGGCGTATCCGGCACGGCTCGCCCCGCTCGTTTCGATGACCTGGGTCGCCTGGATGCTCACCGAGCCCGCTCTTGCGGCCCAGCCGGCGAAGGTTCTGGGCCTCCTCTTCCTCCTCGACCTCATCCTGACCTGGCAGACGATCGAGGACGACGGCGCGCGGCCCTGGCACATGGGGGCCAGCATCGCCGGCTTCGCGCTCCTGATGACCTGGACGACGACGGCGCTGACCGAAGCGCTGCTGCCGGTCGCCCTCGGCTTCTATCTGCTGTTCGGCGCGCTCCACGCCCTGCTTCCGATCGTCCTCCAGCGGCTTCGGCCCTCGGGCGAGGCCTACAACTGGATGCACCTGTATCCCGCGCTCATGCTCCTGGTCATGATCGCGCCGATCCTGAACCATACGGCCGCATGGCCGCTCATGATGCCGGTCATCTTCCTCCTCAACCTCGTCGGGCTGGTCGCCTCGTGGCTGTCGAGCGCGATGTGGATCGGCATCGTGATGCTGACCGTGACGACGGGCTGTTTCGGCGCCTGGATCTTCACGATGAAAGAGGTCACCGAACTGCCCGGCTTCCTCGGCGTGCAGGGCTTCTTCGCCGTCGCCTTCCATATCTGGGCGCATATTTCCTTCCCGAAGCAGGGTGAAAAATCGCTCTGTGCGGGAACCCCCGCGTGGCTGAAGCGGGTACGCGAGGTCGCGTTCGGCCCCCAGCCCGAAGGGGAAACGGAGGCCGGCACCTCGCTCGATATCGCGCTGCTGCCCTCGCTCTCGGCGTTTTTGCCGTTCATCCTGCTCACGATGGTCGTGCTCGTCATCAGAAGCATGCCCGACCCGTCGATGGTGTTCGGCCTGATGCTCCTGCTCGCGGTGATGCTGCTGCGCCTGACGCACCTGCTCGCCGTCGACGGCCCGGCGATCGTGGCCCTGATGAGCACCGCAATGGTCCAGCTTTGCTGGCAGACCCAGCATTACCAGGGCGAGAACTGGCTGCTTCTCACCGCCTGGCACGCGGCCATCTTCGCGCTGTTCTTCGGCTTCCCCCTGCTGTACCGCGAACGCATGCAGAACCGCACCCTCCCCTGGATCGCCGCGGCGGCCGCGGGGCCAATCCAGTTCTTCCTGCTGTATCAGACGCTGACGACGGTCCACGGCAAAGCCTGGATCGGTGCGCTGCCGGTTCTCTTCGCGGCCCCGTTCCTGTATGCGATGAAGGAGCTGGTCAGAAAGCTCCCCGAGGAGCTCCCCGGCCGGCTTTCGATTCTCGCGTGGTTCGGCGGCACGGCCCTCTTCTTCATCACGCTGGCCTTCCCCCTCCAGCTCGACCAGGAATGGCTGACGATCGGCTGGGCGCTCGAGGGCGCAGCCCTGTGCTGGCTGTTCCTCCGGATCCCCCACCCCGGCCTTCGCCTGTGGGGCATCGCCCTGCTCGTGACGGCTTTCGCACGGCTCGCCCTCAACCCCGAGGTGCTCGAGTATCACTCCCGCTCCGGGATCCCGGTGCTGAACTGGTATCTGTATGCCTACGGCCTCGTCACGGCTTGCCTTATAGCGGGTGGAATATATCTCGCGCCGCCGCGGAACAGGCTGTTCGGGTATGACGTGCCGAAATGGCTCTTCTCGTTCGCGACGATCCTCGCCTTCCTGCTCGTGAACATCGAGGTGGCCGACGCGTTCAGCCAGGGCGCCCGCATCGACTTCCAGCTCAAGCTGAGCCGCGGCCAGGATCTCACGTATTCGCTCGCCTGGGCCGCCTTCTCGTTCGTCCTGCTGATCGTCGGCATCTGGACGAAGCGGCGGGGGGCGCGTATCGCGAGCATCGGCCTGATGGCCGTGACGATCGTGAAAGTGTTCCTGTATGACCTGATCGATCTCGGCGGCCTGTACCGCGTGGTTTCTCTGCTCGGTCTGGCCGTCGCGCTGATGATGGTCTCGTTCCTGTACCAGAAATTCCTGTCGACCCCCGATGACGCCGGTCCCTCCGGGCGGGCGGGGGAGGCGGCAGACGACCCGAAGAAGGAGATGTCCGAATGAACCTGCTGATCCCCGTTCTCGCCCTTGCCCTGTGTTCGCCGGCGTTCGCCGCGGACGACACGATCCGGCCGCCGGCCGCCCGACGCGAGGTGTCGGAACGCTTCGCCCCGCCCGCCACCGGCCCGGTGAAGATCGCGTTCTTCGACGCCGACAGCACCCTGCGCGTGGCCCCCAGCGGCGCTCCCGCCGCCAACAGCGCGACCGACGTGGCCCTGCTTCCGCTGCTCGAGGAGCCGATGCAGCGGACCGAGCGGGACGGGTACCTGATCGCGATCGTCTCGAACCAGGGCGGCGTCCCGAAATACCTCACCCTCGAACAGGCGGAAGCGGCGATGCAGATGACGGTGTGCGGCCTGGCCTCGCGCGGCATCGCAATCCATTACTATGACTATGCGGAAACGTATGACGAGAACCGCAAGCCCGAGATCGGCATGGCGAACCGTCTTGCTGAGGCGGTCCAGAAGAAATTCGGCCGCGGTATCGACTGGGCGAACACGATCATGGTCGGCGACTCGGCGTGGAAGAAGGGCGTCGACAACGAGCCCGACGGCAAACCGGGCGACGATCCGAGCAACAGCGACCGCCTGTTCGCCGAGAACCTCCGCAAGACATACGGCGGCGTCACGTTCCATCACGCCCGCGACTATTTCGGCTGGAAGAAGGCCGGCGTGAACAATTTTCATGACTATACATCTCTGAAGACCTGGCTCGAAAAGAGTCCCGGCAACGCGCCGGTCAACGTCCTTCCCGCATCACCGACCACCGCACCGGCAGCCGCTTCCCCGTCGGGCTCCGCGAAGCGCTGGAAAACCCCGCCGGCGATGGCGATCGACACGGCAAAGACCTACATCGCGACGCTGAAAACCAGCCTCGGCGACATCCGGGTCGAATTGCTGGCGAAGGAGTCGCCGAACACCGTCAACAACTTCGTCTTCCTGGCCCGCGAACGGTTCTACGACGGAACAATATTCCATCGTATTATAAAGGAGTTCATGATCCAGGGTGGCGACCCTCTCGGCACCGGCGAGGGTGACCCGGGCTACAGCTTCAACGACGAACTGCCCGCGAAGCACTCGTATGAACTGGGTATCATGGCGATGGCGAACGCCGGCCCCAACACCCAGGGCAGCCAGTTCTTCATCTGCAACGGCGATAAGGCGAAGAAGCTCGACAAACGGCCGAACTACACCCAGTTCGGCAAGGTCATCGAGGGCATGGACGTCATTCTGAAAATCTCCGCCGTCGAGGTCGGCCCCAGCGCGAGCGGCGAAATGAGCAAGCCTCTGACCCCTCCCGTCCTGCTGACCGTCGTCATCGAGGAGCGCTGAGCCGCTTCACGGCGCGATCGCATCAAAAAAACACACCGGCCGGGCGAAGCTTCGCCCGGCCGGTTGTTTTACGGAAGAATCTTCCGGTCAGTTGCCGGTCTTGTTTTCCTTCACGATGATCGTTCCGGCGGCGACCGGATCGCCGTAGGCAAATCCGAGTTCCCCCGAGCTGACGACGGACTCGAACCGCTTCAGGATCGGATCCCACTTCTGCTCCGTCTCGCCCGCGCCGACCATGTATTTGTAGCCGACCGAGAGGGCGATGTAGAACTTCTGGCCCTGCTTGGAGGTCGTGAAGCACCGCCGCAGGTTCTCGTTGAACGCGTCGTCGTTGATGCCGACCGTATCCCAGGCTGCCGACTCCTCGTCGGAATCCGTGGAGAACCAGGCGACAGGCTCCCAGTCGGGAATCTGGCCCGTCGACTTCGGCCATGTTCCGGCGTGAAGCTTGCCGTTCTCGTCGCGATCCGACCAGAGGCGCCAGTAGAACACGTCGCTCTGCTTGTATTTCAGGTTGGCGCCCTGCTGCTTCTCGACAGCCTTGATGTACTCCCCGAACCGCTTGCCGGCCGGCAGAATCGAGCGCAGGCAGATCGGGTTCCCGAAGGCGACGGTCACGTACGAAGCCCCGTCCTTCCAATCGAACGAGGAGGGATCGCAGCCGACGACGGGCGGGTAATCACCGTTTTTGGCGATGACGAGGCCCGGACCGAAATGCTTGCGGTAGGCGGGATCGAGGTCGGCGGCAAAGCCGCATGTGGCGACAAGGGCGAACAGGACACCCAGAACGATGGCTCTCATGAACATCCTCCGAACAGCGCTTCAGTCTGCGGCTCACCCTCGATAAAAGGGGGCCGGCCGAGCGCAGCATACCATATCAGAGGGTATCCGCGCGAATGTCTTTCGGATCGAGACCTTTTCCGGCAAGCACACTGCGGGCCGCCGCCACCATCCGTTCGGGGCCGCACAGGAGGGCGACGGCCGGGGTTCCGGCGGGGAACCGGCGCTCGAGGGCTTCGGTGACGAGCCCGCGTTCGAATTCTCTCCCCTCGCCTCCGGAATCGTCCGCAGGCTCATCAGAACACCCCTGAACACAGGGCACATAGACGAGCCAGGGGTTGCGCGCCGCCATTGCGACGGCCCAGTCATGTTCATAGAGCCCCGTCCGGGAGGCCGCACCGGCAAACAGCCACGTGGTCGGAGGCGCAGACCGCCCGGCCAGCGACAGGATCACGGACTTCATCGGGGCGAACCCGACGCCCCCGGCGACACAGACGACCTGCCGCCCCGCATCCCCCTCACCCAGGGTCATTCCGCCATACGGCCCCGAGAACCAGAGTTCATCGCCCGGGGAGCGGCTGCACAGCCACGGCGTCATCTCACCGCCCGGAACATGTTGTATATGAAACTCTATTATTTCTGCGGCGGCCGGATCCGAAGCGATCGAGTAGGCTCGTGTCAGAGGCTCCCCGCCCTCTTCCGGCTGCCGCTGGAACATCTGCACATACTGGCCGGCAGCGAACTTCCAGCCCGGGGGCTCCTCGATGCGGACGAGGAGACGGTGAACGGCATGCGTCAGATCCTCCCGGGATGAAACGACGGCCCGGACGAACGCCGCCGCCCGGGCATCCTCGGGCAGCTCGGCCTCGATTTCCTGTCTGACCCGGACCTGGCAGGCAAGGCGAAGTCCGGCACGGAGATCGGCAGGCGAGATCAGAACCTCCTCGGCAGGGGCCCTCTCCCCTCCCCCGCGCCGCACATGCATCCGGCAGACGCCGCAGGTGCCCCTGCCGCCGCAGGAGCCGGGCAGCAGGTAGCCCTCGCCCCGCACCGCCGCCAGGAGACTCTGTCCCCCCGCAACGTTCCGGGGTTCCGTCCCGTCGAGACGGAGAGGAACGTCCGGCCAGCGGCAGAGCACGCGCCGGACCGCGAGAATGGCCAGGCAAAGGCTTCCCACCAGTGCCTCGACGAGCAGGAGCGCCCGCAGGAGTTCCGGGAAAGCGCCCATCACCGGACCACCAGACCCGACAGGCAGCCGAACGCGAGGGCCATGAGGGAGGCCAGCGTCATCACCGTGCCGACGGGACCGAGCGCCTCGGGCGGCCGGCAGAACACCAGGTGCCGGCGGAGGCCGCTCATGATCAGGATCGCGACCGTCCACCCGATGCCGCTTCCCACGGCGTAGACGAGGGTTTCGAGGAAGCCGTAGTCTCGGAAGGAAGCGAACAGCGAGACGCCGAGGATGGCGCAGTTCACGGCCACGAGCGGCAGAAAAACGCCGAACGCGGCGTAGATGCGGGGGGAATACCGGTCGATGAGCGCCTCGAGGATCTGCGTCACCGCAGCGATGACGAGGATGAAGACGAGGAACTGGAGGTATTCCATTCGATATGGAATGAGGAGGCGGCGCATCAGGAGCCAGTCCAGAACCGCCGTGACCGTCATGACGAGGGTGACGGAAAGCCCCATCGCCGCCGCGACGGGAATCCGGCGGGAAAGCGAGAGGAAGGGGCAGAGGCCGAGAAACATCGATAGCGCGATATTATCGGTGAAGATCGCGGCGAGGAACAGCCCGGTGAGCCCCCCGGTCATGACCGCCCCCCTTTCTCGGAACTCAAGGCACCCCGCAGCCAGCGGAAGCAGGCGATGGTCAGGGCCAGCACGAGAAATGCGCCGGCGGGCCGCTGCACGAAACCGCAGGACGGGTAGTCCTCGGGAAGGCAGGCCATGCCGAACAGGTGGCCCGTTCCGAGAAGCTCGCGTACCGCCGCGAGCGAAATGATCAGGGTTCCGTAGCCGAGGGCGGCGCCGAAGGCATCGGCAAGGGCGATCGCGGGCGGCCGGAGAGCGGCGCAGGCCTCGATCCGGCCCATGATGATGCAGTTCGTGATGACCAGGCCGACATAGGGTCCGAGGGAGGCGGCGATCTCGGGAGACCAGAGCTGGAGCAGCTTCTGAAGGAGGATGACGGGGGTCGAGATGACGAGAAGATAGGTGATGATGCGGTAGGCGGGGGGGATCCGTTTTCGCAGAAGCGAGACGGTGAGGGCGCTGACGAGCAGGGTCGCCGTCATGATCGCCGCCATCACGGCGGCATACCGGACGGCGGTGGTCACGGCGAGGGTGGAACAGATGCCCAACACCGCGACGAAAACGGGATGCCGCTCTCCGATGCCGGCACGGAATGCCTCCCAGGCCTCGCCGCGCCGCCCGGGTCCGGACGAGCTTTGCGTCTGCATCGTCATTTCCGGAGCCTCTTCAGAGCCTCGTCGGCGATCTTCACGACGGCGGCGCAGGAGATCGTGGCGCCGGTGATCGCCTGGACTTCGCCCGTGTCGGGGCGGGGGGTTCCGGTGGCAAGGCGAAGGCCGGCCGAAGCGGCGAGGCCGTCGAACCGGTTTTCGAACTCGGGCTCGGCGATACGGGTGCCCAGGCCAGGCGTCTCGCTCTGGGCGATGACGCCGAGATCCTCGAGACGACCGGCTTCGGCATCGTAGGCGACGAAGAGACGGATCCGGCCCCACATGCCGTTTCCCTCCTGCTCGCACAGAAGCAGCCAGGGCCGCCGGCGGGCCCGATACACCCCGTCCGTGCGGCTGGGCACCGGGGCGAAGCTCGCCTGGAACGTTGCGGCCAATCTGTCGGAAGCCGAGGCCATATCCACGGAAACGCCGGCGAGGGCGAGCGCGCGCATCATGAACTCGGCCGAGACCCCGGGCGGGGGCCGGAGCATCACCTCACCGCCCGACATGACGAGCGTGCAGACCGCGGCCAGCACGAGCACGAACCCGATCTCCCGAAACGCTTTCATGTGATCCGACCGACGGCGACGATCCACTGGCGTGCCCGCCGGGCCACGACGCATGCGTCGGCAAGCGGAGTGACGAGATTCGTGAGCAGGAGCGCGGAGAAACCGGCCGGGACGGCCCCCTGCACCCGCACGAGCAGGGCAAAGAGGCCGCCGAACAGAAGCCCGCCCGGCAGCCGCACGGCCGGGGTGCGCGCCAGGGAGTATGGATCGAGACCGGCGGCGGCAAGCGCGATCAGAAAGCCGCCATCGGCCACAAGGGTGTCGATCGCGGGAATCGCCGTCGGCCGCCCCAGGAGGGATTGCACGGTCAACGTGAGAGCGAGGCCGGCCACGGCGCCGGCGGGAAAGGCGGCGTGGAAGGCGCGCCGCCGCCAGAGAAGCCCGAGCCCGGCCACGGCGAGGAGGGGCGACAGGCTCCCGGGTGTCACCGGGGCATCGAGCACGAGAAACCGCGAGGCGAGGGAGCATTGCGGCAGAACCGGACAGGCCGCCCCATCCGAGGCCCAGCGCGTAAATCCGGCGGCAGGCTGGCTTCCGGGCATCGTCTCGGCGCCGGTGATGATGGCCGGGTAACTGACGCCGAGAAAGACGACGGCGACGGCAAGCGGATTCACGATGTTCCGGCCGTATCCGCCGAATAGCTGCCGAACGACGGTCTCGCCGAACACGGCACCGGTGGCCAATGCCCAGAGCGGCGTCGCAGCAGGCAGGGCGAGGGGCAGTGCGGCCCAAAGCACCGCCCCGCGCCGGAAGGGTCTCTCGCCGCGCATGCGGCTGGCAAGAACGGCCGTTGCATGGCCGACGACAGCCGTCACGGCGCACGCCGCGGCGACGCGCCAGCCGAACGCGGCCACCGCCACGGAGCAGAGGGCAACTATGTATACAATATAGTATTTTTCAAACTCAGGGTCGAAAACGGTCGTATTCATGGCCTCGCCCCCCGTCCGGCGCGGGAATCCCGCGCGGCGGCGAAGACATCGGTCAGGGGAATCCCGACGGGGCAGGCGGACTGGCAGGTATGGCAGAGACAGCAGTGCATCAGTCCGGCCGCGTCGGCCTCATCGTCATCCGTTCCGCGCAGAACCGCATGGAACAGCAGACTGGGAAACAGCCCGCGCGGACACGCCTCGGCGCAGGCGAGGCAGTTGACGCACCGGGCATGTTCGACCATGACGGCCGATTATAGCCGGATCGGCCATCGGCGATCAAGACCGGCCGAAAGGATGGTATACTTGCACGAGCACCTTCGAAGGAGACCCGCCCGATGAACGGACGAGCCGCGCGCTCCGGCCGCCTTTTCCTGTTTCTGTTCGCTGTGATCCTCCTGACTGCCGCAACACCGGGCAATGCCCATGCCCAGACGGCTTCGGGCACGTCCTGTCCGGCCCCCGCTCGCAGTCTCGGCCAGGAAATCTATATTCCCATTTATTCACACATTTTCTTCGGCGATGCCCCCGCCCCGTTCAACCTCACGAGCACCCTCAGCATCCGCAATACCGACCGTCGCCACGCCATCCAGGTGATCTCGGCGAACTACCATGACACGGACGGCAGGCTCATCCGCGAGTATCTTCCGAAACCCGTCCTGCTCGCACCGCTCGCCTCGACGAACTGCCTCGTTCCCGAAAGCGACACGGCGGGCGGGATCGGCGCCTCGTTCATCGTCCGGTGGCGGTCGGCGATCCCGGTCGATGCCCCCCTCGTCGAGGCCGTGATGATCGGCACCCGCGGCCAGCAGGGCATCTCCTTCATCTCGCGCGGTCAGGTTCTGTCGGCAGAATCAGACAAATGATCAGCGACATCATCCTCATCCTGATCGTCGGTCTGATCAGCGGCATCATCGCCCGCATGCTCGGCCAGCCTCTGTTTCTCGGCTACATTTTCGCAGGAGTCGTGGTCGGCCCCCATACAGGCGGCGCAACGGTTTCCGACATTCCCCAGATCGAGCAGCTCGCGGATATCGGGGTCGCCCTGCTGCTGTTTTCTCTCGGGCTCGAATTCTCGATGAAAGATCTGCTGCCCATCAAAGGAGTGGCCATCTGGGGCAGCCTTCTCCAGGTCGCCCTGACATTCCCTGCAGGCTGGCTTCTGGGCCTGGCGACCGGCTGGCCGAACACCGCCGCCCTCTGGTTCGGCGCCTCGATCGTCTCCTCGAGCACGGCCGTCATTCTCAAGACCCTGACGGACCGCGGCCACCTCCGAGCCCTGTCCGGGCGGGTCATGTTATGCATGTCGATCGTGCAGGATCTGACGGTCATCCCGATCATGATCCTCCTCGGCAACGTCCTGAAATCCGGCCTGAGCCTGGGAAGCGCCCTGGTGCCGATCGCCTCGACCGCCGGCTTCCTCCTGATGATGAAGCTCGTGGGCACCTACCTCACCCCCCGGTTGCTGCGGTTCGTGGCCCGGTGGAACTCGCGGGAACTGTTCATGCTGGCGATCATCTGCCTCGGCCTCGGCCTGGGATACATCACCCACCTTGCCGGCCTCTCCCTCGCGTTCGGGGCGTTCATCACCGGCCTCGTGCTGAACGAGTCCGAGTATGGCCACAAAGCCCTGTGCGAAATGATCCCGATCCGGGATCTCTTCAGCCTGCTCTTTTTCGTCTCCGTCGGGATGCTGCTCGACCCCGCCCTCCTCTGGCGTCACGCCGGCACGATCCTGTTTCTGATGCTGACGGCCTGCGGCGGACGAGGTCTTCTGCTCGCAGCCATCACGGCCCTTTTCGGCTACCGCCGGATCATTCCCGTCGCCGCCTTTTTCGGCATGCTGCCCATTTCGGAAATCGCGTTCGTCGTGATCCGGACCGGCCTTGCCGCCGGAGCCATGACCGCAGATATATATTCAATTATATTGAACACCGTCATTCTTTCGATGCTGTTCGGCCCCTTCGCGGCGGGGCTCGCTTCGCCCTTTTACGCCAGGCTTCGGAAACTTTGGCCGGACAAGGGCGTGACGACGGTCAACCTGCCCGAGGAGCCGCTGCGCGATCACGCGATCATCGCCGGCGGCGGAAAGCTGGCCCGGTATGTGGCAGCCACGTTGAAAGAGAGCGGCACCCCGTTCGTCATCATCGAACCGCTGTACCAGGCCTTCGCCGAAGGGAAGTCGGCCGGCCTGCCGATGATCTATGGCGAGCCCGGTCAGGAAAGCGTTCTCGCCGTCGCCGGTCTTCCCCGGGCCCGGCTGGTCCTGTTCACCGAAGGGGATCTGCCTGCAATGAAGGAGCTCCTGGCTCTGCGACGGGCGGAAGGCCTCGGCTTCCGCGCCCTGGCGAAGGCCGACCGCATCGAGGAACGCACGGAACTGCTCGATGCAGGCTTCGACGCCGTCGTTTTGCCGGACCTCGAGGGAGGCCTCGAGATGGCCCACCAGAGCCTCCAGGCCATGGGCCACCCGATACCGCAGATCGAGCGCCACATCGACCGGATCCGCCGGGAAGCGACCAGGAGCCTCACGGAGGAGCCGGCTTCAGCCCTGCCGGCAGCCTGAACGGCAGTCCTTCCCCCCGCAGCGTTCAGGCGGATTCCCGCTGGTAAATGCGCGCCTGCGCCACCTTTTTCACGCAGGCCAGCAGCGGCTCGTTCTCGTCATGAAGGTGGAGAATCAGGAACTGGCCCGGCAGGGGGAGTTCGGCCGCGATGCGTTCGCTCAGAACCCGCCCTTCCTCGGCCGCACCGCCCCACATGCGGTAGAACGGCACGGAAAGGCGCAGACCGAGAACGAACAGAGGGGCTTCCGGACACCAGGTCAGCTTCCGGCGCACGAGATAGGCCTCGCTGAGCAGCTCATACCCTCCCAACCGGCCGACGATGCCGGTGACCGTCTCTGCCGGAAGCCCGTGCGGCAGATAGACATCGGAAAACGGCAGGGACTCCCGCTCCTCCTGGTCGTTGGCCAGGAGCTGCTGCCGTGCCTTCAGTCGGGCGAGATAGGGCTCGGCCTCGGCACGCATGTTCCGCTCGTGGAAAAACTCGATGATGAGGCCGCACCCGTTCAGAACAGCTTCGGGGTCAGTATCCATCGCTTTCGATATATATTCGATCCCCGAACGGTCCCCGTGAAGCAGCAGCAGATGCCCGATCCCGTAGTTCGCCTGCGGATGGTCGGGCGCCCGCCGATGAAGCCGTTCGAGCAGGGGGGCGGCCGCCTCGACGCCGTGGAGTTCCGTGACGAGACGGATCTGCTCGAGAGCATCCTCGACCGGGATCTCTCCGGCCGCCGCAAGCGCCTCGAGTTCGGCAAGACGACCGGCTGCCGCAGCCCCCTGGGAGTGCGCCTGGGTCCAGGCATCCGAGACCTGTTCCTGCCATTTCGCCGACAGGGCCCGCTCGATCGCGTTCCGGAGGGGTTCCGGGAACATCGCATCCACGGCACAGACGGCTGGCGCTTGCGGCGGACGGGCATCCGGGCAGCCCAGCGCGGCGAGACGATCCAACAGGGCGGGATGCGTATCCACCCCTTCCGTTCTCCGGCATCGCGCCCGGTTCACCCACCGATCCGTCTCTTCAGGGGAAACTGGCTCTGCCAACTCCCGTCGCATCAGGCGGAAGATCTCTCCGGGTGGCTGTTCCGACAGGGCCGCGCTGCGTTGGATGCCCGGCCAGAAGCGGCTGTCGAGCTGTGCCTCCCGAACGACCGTGGCGAGCAGGGCCTCCGCCATTGTCCGGGCTCCCGTCGCGAGGGCCGCCAGGCGATCGGCATGGTATTCGTGATGGCGGGCCAGAACGAACGAGGCGGCACCGAACGCCGGGGCATACCAGGAAAAAAACCACGAGAACAGGCCCGTTCCCCACTGGCCTCCCGTCTGGAGGGCGTGCATCAGGTTGAACCAGGTCTGGCGGATCCGGTAGATCCGAGCCGCGAACCGCCCGTGCGCCGCGGAGAGATGCCCGAACTCGTGCGCGAGAACGGATTTGAACCCATCGGGAGACAAGGCCAGAAGCAGCGGCCAGCCCAGCACCAGATAGTTGCGGTGCCAGCCGAACACGCCGATCCGCGGAATCTGAACGACCCCGGCGTTGAACTCCATGGTAATGATCAGGACGTCGATTCGGGGCGTCTGGAGGAGCAGTTGCAGCTCCCGGACGAGGGCATGCAGGTTCGGGGCGTCTTCCGCCCGTATCTCGAGGCCCTCGGGTGGAGGCAGGCTCACCCAGAGCGATCGGCAGATGACGTAGCCCAGTGGCAGAAGAACGCCGAGCAGCTTGACGGCGAGATAGCCGGAGCCGCGCATCGAGACGGCCATCAGGCAGACCGCCGCCACGGCCCCAAGGACCAGGGCAAGAATCCCGATGATGAAGCCGTATCCCAGCAGGGCCAGGCCGGCGAGTTTCACGCGATACCAGCGTGGCCGGCTGGCCGCTTCCCGTTCAAGTCGGGCAGCCAGGGCATTGAACGCAGCTTCATCCATGCATGCCATCCCCTTAGGCGCAAGGGTATCACCCGAAAGCTGACAAATTTTTGAACATTTTGCTCGAAAGGCCTAAACTTTTCAGCCAGGGGATGCCGATAGATATAGGGGGACGTGTTTTTTCTTCACGGAAGACCAGAAGCACTCAAGGAGGAGTCTATGGCAACCTCGGCAATCATGCGTTCTCTGGCCTTTTTCGAGGCGCGGCTGACGAGCGAGTCGGTCACGCTGCTGGGGGGCGGCCGGGAAGGCGATGCGGCAAAGCAGACGGCATCTGCCACGGACGGGCTGAGCGTCTCGGCCTTCGCCGGGCTGCGCCAGACGATCGATACCTTCCGGCGCGGCACGGAGGGGGACGGGCGACTCGACGTGACGTTCAACCTGCCCCAGGATCGGCTCTACAGCCAGGTCGGCGACCGGAAGACGGGGCGGGATTTCGATCTCATGCTTCGGCTGCTCGCCCGGGATGACGAGGATTACCGGCGGCTCCGGGAGCGGTTCGACAAGCTCATGGAGCTTGCTTCGGGATCGTTCGAAAGCCAAAGCACCGTTTCCTCGTCGGGATCGGGGGAAGCCGTGGTCGTCTCCGGTGAAGCGGAAACACCGGCGGAACCCGCCGTGGAGGCATCCGACCGGGACGAACGGTTTCGGCGCGACCTCGAGATCGCCGAGGCGTTCGTTGCGCGGGTTGAGCGGCGCCAGGTCGAGGTCCGGGTGCAGGTCACCCGTGTGGACCAGCGGTTCGAGGTCCAGGGCATCGACATGCGGCAGGCCGATCCGCTCGTGCTCGATCTCGAGGGCGACGGGCTGGATCTGGCCAAGGCAGGCGAGGGAGCGGTGTTCGACGTGAATGCTGACGGGACCCTCGACCGCACCGGCTGGGTGCGCGGGGATGACGCCCTGCTCGTTTATGACCGGAACGGCAATGGACGGATCGATGACGGCCGCGAGCTGTTCGGCGATCAGAACGGGGCTGCGCACGGTTTCGCGGAGCTGGCTCGTCAGGACGAGAACCGGGACAACCGGATCGACGCGAAGGATTCGATCTTCAAAGCCCTGCAGTTGTACCGCGACCTGAACGGGAACGGGAAGATCGATGCCGGCGAGCTGTCGAAGCTGTCCCAGCACGGAATCGTCTCTCTGAACCTGCGTTTCATGCGGGAAAGCGCGATGATCAACGGCAATACCCTGCTTATGAAAGGCAGTTTCCAGCGCGCCGACGGCACGACCGGCCGGATGGATGACGTGCTGTTCGGGTTCCGCGACAACCGCTGAGCCGGTCGGGGCCCCGGCCTGTCAGCCGCGTCCCCGCCGGGAGCTCTCCTGGTATTCCCCATCGGTGTTCAGAGACCAGACATCGCCGCGCGGAGCCGTTCCGAGGAGGTTGCGCGCCGCAACGAGGCCGGTGGCGATCGAGTGGTCCATATTGTTGTATTTATAGAGGCCGGCGCGACCGATGCAGGTGAGATTCTCGATGCTGGCGGCGAAACGGCGTACCGTGTCGTAGGCGTCCTGGAACCCGATGAAATACGTCGGGTAGCTTTCGGTCTCGCGGGTCACGAAGCTGCCGAGAATGCGGTCGGGCGGAAGCAACTGCATTGCCTGGAGTTCCTGCATCGCGAGGGCGCACAGGTCGGCGTCGGTCTTGCGCCACAGTTCATCGCCCCGGAACACGAAGTATTCGAGGCTGATCAGGCTGGTGTCGGGCCGGGCCGCCATGTGGCGGCTGAAATTCGTGTAGTTCGCCATGCGGGCCATTTTCACATCGGGCGCATGCACGTAAATCCATTGATCGGGGAAGAGATCGGGGCCGTCAACTACTATATTTACCGTTATATGGTCACGATAATAGAGTTTTTTCACGGCCCGGCTCACTTCCTCCGGAACGGCGGGTTCGAGCATGCCGAGCATGACCGTGAGGGGGATGCTGCTGAAGACGTGACCGGGCTGGATCCGAGCCGTCCCGCCGTCGGGGGTCTGCACCTCGATTCCAGAGATGCGGAGGCCGTCGCGATGAAGCCGGACGACGTCGGTGCGGAGGGCGAGTTGCCGGCGCGAACCGGTGGTGCGTTCCCACATGCGTTCGTACATCATGCCGGCGCCATGGCGGGGATAATCGAACTCGTCGACGAGGGTTTTCGCCTTGACGCTCTGCTTGAAGATGGCATTTTTCACGACCGAGGCGAGGTCGATTCCCTTGATGCGCTGGGCCGCCCATTCGGCGCCGATCTCGCGGCAGGGGATGCCCCAGACCTTTTCGGTGTAGGTCTTGAAAAATGTCTCGTACAGCTTCTGTCCGAATCTGCCCGAGACCCACTCCTCGAAGCTTTCCGCTTCCCCCGGCGCAGCCGAGAATCGGGCGGCGAGGTAGGAGAGCATCGAGGTCACGGATTCCCGCAGGCCGAGATTTCGCAGGGCATCGACCGCCTCGAGAGGATACCGGAACAGCTTTTTCTTGTAAAAGATGCGCGTCAGGCGCTGAACCGGCAGAAACTCGTCGCCGAGCAGCTCATGCCAGAGGGCATTGATTTCCGGGTCGGCCGTGAAGAACCGGTGCGGACCGACATCGAACCGGTTTCCGTCGAACAGCTCGGTTCGGGAAAGGCCGCCGGGGATCGGGTGCCGATCGATGACGAGCAGCTCGTCCCGGCCAGCCCGGGCGAGCTCCCAGGCGGCGGAAAGTCCGGCGGGGCCCGCACCGAGGATGGCAACCTCGGCAGATTGGGGAATGGTCATCGTGATTCGGCCATCCTCGTCCTGATGCGCTGCTCCATCTCGATGGCGTTGCCGCCGCCGAAGTCGAGCCGGGAGGCGGAAACGGCACGGGATTCCACGGGCGAGCCATCCGACAGCTTCACGACGACGGCGCCCTCGGATGAGCCGTGGATCTTGCCCGTCCCGGTCGCCTGGCCCGGCGCATTGTTGTAGGAGGAGGTGAAGGTGATCGAGGCGCGATCGGCGCTTCGGTCGACGGTGGCAAGGGTGAAGGTCGCAAGCGCTTCACACAGGATCGCCTCGCTCTCGGGGTCGATGCACACCGGAATCGTGCTGCGGTTAGCCCAGGATTCTCCCACCCCGATCGGCCGCCCCGCGAACTCGAGCAGGGATGTTTTATAGTATTTAGAATATTTTTCAGGCACGCCGGCGACATCGACCACTTTGCCCACCCCGTTCATGACGACCCGCACCATGCACATGCCGCAGCGCCCCTTCTCCCTCGTCGA
>DAOOQQ010000070.1:0-25069 GCA_035388825.1 Candidatus Ozemibacteraceae bacterium | reverse complement strand
CCATCGAGACCGGGAACCTGAGGGTTTCGGCGACGATCTGGACGAGCGAGGTGTAAGTGCCGGCGCCGATCTCGGTCAGCGACAGACTGACGTTCACGGTGCCGTCCTCGTTCATCTTGAGGATCGCGCAGGTGCCGGTGAAGGAGGGCATCGCAGGGGCTTTGTGGAGGCCGACGACGGCCTTGCCGATCTTCAGGCCCTCCTTCTGCATGCGGGCCTTCTCGGCGGCCGTGATCTTCCCGTAATTTATAGCTTTCGCTACAGTTTCAAGGCACTTCGAGATATTGCCGGTGTGATCGGTGATCTTCTCGCCGGTGATGGTCACAGAGCCCGGCTTCAGGGTGTTGGCGAGCCGGAACGCGAGGGGGTCCATGCCGATCGTGCGCGCGCACAGGTCCATGTGGCGCTCGAGGCCCCAGGAAAACTCGACGTGGCCGAAGCCGCGATACGCGGTTCCCCAGGGTTTGTTCGTGTACATCGTGTAGGCGTCGACCCATGCGTTGGGATACTCGTACGGCCCGCCGGCCGAGTAGCCCGAGGCACGCGTGACGTTCACGGCGTAGTCGGCGTAGGCGCCGGCATCCCAGTACATCGTCATCTTCTGGGCGACGATCTTGCCGTTCTTCTTCACGCCGGTCTTGATGTTGTAGGTGAGGCCGGAGCGGCACGGGAGCAGGCTGAACTCCTCCTCGCGCGACGCGGTGATCTTCACGAACCGGCCGCCCGCCGCCCGGGAAAGGCAGCTCGCGAGAGGTTCGAGATGGATGCCGGCCTTGCCGCCGAAGCCGCCGCCAACGTAGGGAATGACGACCCGGATATTATTGTGCGGAATTTTGAACGAGTAGGCGAACAGGTTCCGGACGGTGAACGGCGACTGGGCCGAGGTGTAGATCGTGACGCGGTCTTTCACTTCCCAGCGGCAGACGCAGACGTGGGTCTCCATCGGCACGTGCTGGACGTTGGGGTTGGTGTATTCGCGCTCGATGACGAAGTCGGCGTCCTTGAAGCCCTGCTCGACATCGCCCTTGCGAAGCTTCGTATGGTTCGCGATGTTCGTTCCGGGAACCGGCGTGAAGGCCGCTTCGACGAATGAGTAGTCCTTGAGATCCGGGTGGACGAGCGGCGCCTTCTTGTCGAGGGCCTTCTTCGGGTCGAGCACCGCCTCGAGCGGCTCATACTCGACCTCGATCAGGCGGAGGGCCTCCTCTGCAATCTCGGGCGTCTCGGCGGCGACGGCGGCGACGGCCTCGCCGAAGTGGCGCACGACATCCTTCGCGAGGATGTATTTGTCGACGATGTACAGGCCGACGCGGTAGTCGAGGTCTTTCCCCGTCAGGACGGCATGAACACCCTGCAGTTTCGCGGCTTTCGCCGTGTTGATGCGCTTGATGCGGGCCCGCGCGTGCGGACTGCGCAGGACTTTCCCATACAGCATGCCGGGCATCACGAGATCGCCGGTGTAGAGGGCGGCGCCGGTCAGCTTCTCGACGGTATCGATGCGGCCGAAATCGCGGCCGACGGCTTTGAGGTCCTTGTGCGGCACGTCATGAAACACGCTTCAGTTCCTCCTTCTTCTTCAGCTGGCCGGTGGCGTCCTGGACGGCCTCGATGATCTGGCGGTAGCCGGTGCAACGACAGAAGTTGCCTTCGATGGCTTCCTTGATCTGCTCCTCGGTCGGCTTCGGATGGACCTTCAGCAGGGACTTCACCGACATCAGCATGCCGGGCGTGCAGAAGCCGCACTGGACGGCGTGATTGCGATGGAAGGCCTCCTGGAGCTTGCTCAGGTTGCCGTTCTTCGCCTCGCCTTCGACCGTCTCGATCTCGGCGCCGTCGAACTCGGCGGCAAGCGCGAGGCACGAGTTGATCGTCTTGCCGTTCACGAGAACGGTGCAGGCACCGCACTCGCCGGCCCCGCAGCCTTCCTTGGTGCCGGTCAGGCCGATGTCCTGGCGGATGAAGTGCAGGAGACTGCGATGTCCCGGCACCTCGCGCTCGTACTGTTTCCCGTTGATCTTCACCTTGATTCTGTGCATCTGCATATTGTTCGTTCCTTTGCCGATGCTCACTTGAGCGTTGCGAGAAGTTTCTCGACGAAGGACTGGACCATCGCGAGACGGTATTCCTTCGAGGCGCGGATGTCATCGATCGGCTTGACGGTTTTGAGGGCTTCGTCGACGACGGTCTTCACCGAGGCCGACGCGGGCAGATCCTTCAGCACGATCGGGGTCGGGGCGCAGGAGCCGATGCCGACCCGGAGGGTTTTCGCCGTCTTCACCATCGCGACGCTGACGACGGCGAGGTCGTGGCCCTTGATGCGCTTGAGCTTTTCCATCGCGCCGCGCGCGCCGGCCATCGCGGCCGGAACGATGATGCGCTGGACCACCTCGTCGGGCTGGCGCTGCGTCTTCTTCACCCCCGTGAAGAACTCCACGAGCGGGATGATGCGGGTCTTCTTTTCGGAAGCGAGCTCGATCGAGGCGCCATAGGCAAGCAGGGAACAGCCCATGTCGGCGCAGGGGGAAGCCGTGCAGAGGTTTCCGGCGATGGTGGCGCGGTTGCGAACCTGGGGCGAGGCGATGTGCCCGGCCGCCTCGACCAGCAGCGGGAACTTCGCCCGGACGGTCTTGTCGTTCATCAGCTCGATGCAAGTCACGGTCGCGCCGATGGAAAGGCCTTCCTTCGCATCCCACCGGATCTTGTTATATTCATCGATATACTTCACGTCGATGACGGTTTCCGGAACGTTGTGCCCGACGCGGATGTCGACCAGCAGGTCGGTGCCGCCCGCCAGCAGTCTCGCGCGGCTGCCGAACTTCTTCAGCGTCGCGAGAAGCTCGGTGCGGCTTCGCGGGGCGATATACTCAAACTCGTGATGCATGCACTACTCCTTCCCCGAAGAGATCATATGATCCGGCATTCTACGGGAGAGGCGCAACCTTGGCAAGTCTCCCGCATTCATCTGCCGGAACCTCCGTGCGACAAGTGCGAGATCGAACGAGACCGGAATCCGCAGATGAAGGGCAGATGAACACAGATGAAAAGCGCCTGGATCCACCTGATGTTCTGTATGCGGCGGACCCCTCAACCCATGAGGACATTCCGGTTTTCATCCGGCCATCTGCGTCATCTGCGGACCGGCCCTTGTAACGAGTTCCCCTGCCAGTCACCAGGGAACCAAGCATTCACCAATGATATATCTTTGACTGTTCTTCGTGCTTTCGTCTCTTTGTGGGGGAAGGGGCTTTGCGCCTCTGTCGTGCAACGTTTCCGGCTGGGCGGCCGGCGGGTGGTTTTTGTGGTACCCTTGGCGAACACGTTATGGAACTGAGAAGCGCGAAGGCTGAGAAGCGCGGCGGAGGGACGTGGGCGGGGCTGTTGCTTCCCCTCCTGCTCACGCTCGTGCCGGTGCTGATGATCGGACACGAACTCCGTCTCCGGATCGAAGCCCGGCAGGAATCAGCCTCCAGGGCCTGGCAGCAGGAGGCCCAGACCGTCGCCCGCCGCTGGAACCGGGCTTCGACCCTCGGCTTCTGGGCCGAAACATTCGCAGCACGGTTCCGGCACAGGTTCGAACGGCGGCTGACACGGGCCGCCGTCCCTCACGGTCCGCCGTCTCCCTCGCTCCTCGGCGGATACGCAGGAGACGTGCGCCGCGAGGCTCTTCCCAAAGGATTTCCTCCCCCCCGGATCTGGCTGTTCGCCCTTTCCGCCTCTCCCGACGAAGCCCCCCGCCCCGTCACCGGGCCGGGCTTCGAGACGCTGTACGGGCGGCTGATCGGTTCCCTGTTCCATGAAATCGACCGTCGGGAGCGGTTCGAGCCCGGCCGCCCCCGACCGGCTTCATGGAAGCAGACGCTCGACCGGATGTTCGGATTCGGTGCCTCGCCCGAACTCTTCGACGTCACAACCCGCGGAGCGGCGTTTCCGGTTCTCTTTCAGGGCCAGGCCGCTCTCTGCGTCTGGGATCAGATACGCCACGACGGGGAACCGGTTGCAATGTTCCTCGCCATCATTCCATCAAACCTGGAAGATCATATCGTCGCCCGCCGGCTGTGTTTCGCCAACTGGAACCTCATAGCCGGCCGCCGGCAGATCGAACCGGTCTTTTTCCCCTTCCCTCTCGCAGCTTCCGCCCCCATCCGGCCTCTCGTCAGACCGCATACATCCGTCACAACAGAGCCCGGCTTGCGGAATTTCCTCCGGCGCAAGGCTTCACAGCTTCGCTTCAGGCCTGCCGGCAGCCCCCGGGATCCTGCCGCCGGGGATATCGACACCTGGTATCTGCAACGACAGCTCTACAATTCGATCGGCGAGATACGTCTCCCCGACCACGAGCTTGGCCTTGTCCTCGAAGCCGGGCAGCGCCATCTCGCCTGCTGGGTGACCCTCGACACCCTGGCGGGCGGCCTGGGGCTGCTGATCGGCCGGACACCACGCATTTCCGGTCCTGGTCCGGTTCTCGCCGGAACGGGGCCCTTCCTGCTCTGGCTGGTGGCCTGGGGGCTCGTTCTGCTCCGAGCCGGCCTCTCGCACGGTCTCCCCGCCTTCGGGATCCGCACCCAACTGGCGTTCTGGTTCCTCTGTCTCGCCTCGTTGCCCCTGGTCACCGCCCTGAGCGAAACCGACAAACTGCTCACAGATCTGCGCCAGAACCTGCTGCGGCAGTATGACCAGGAACTCTCTCAGGCGCTCCAGGAGCTGGAAAACGAGAATGCGGCGCTGACGCAGCGGTTCACCGGGGAGTGTCGGCGCCATCTCGGGAAGGCGGATCTCGTCGCCGCGCTTGCCGATTCCCAGTGCGCCGGCCGGTCTGCGACCACGGTGTTCGGCGGTCTCTGGAATCGGCTCTCGGAAAGCGGCCTGCCGCTCCGCAGTCTCACCCTGTTCGGCCACGGCGGCCTCGAGATGAGCCGCCACGACGCAAGGATCTCCCCTGAACTCGGCACCTCCCTTGTGAACTTTCTCCGGCCTCCGGCACAAAGCCTGCTCCGGCAACTCTCCCCGGGCCTCGACGCACGCTTCAGGGTGGACAAGCCCAGGTCATCGGGGGCCCTGCTCGAAAACCTCGTGACGGCAAGCAAGGACGAGATGACCCAGCGCAACCGCCAGTTGGGCGAGACGATGGCCGGGAATCAGCGGCTCCTGAAGTTTCACCAGTTCCTGGAACGGGCAGGGGAAACCTGGTTCGTGGCCGTCGTCTTCTGGGAACAAAGTGAGGCCTATATCAGGCACATCCGCCCGCGCATCACCGGTATTGCGGCCCGTCACCAGGCCGACCTGGAAGTGACGCGCCGCACCCCCGACGGAGACCTCTCGGTAGCCCGCTCGGCCGGCCCGCTGCACGGTCGCGGCGAAACCACCCGGTCGTCGGGGGGCGCCCGCATCGTTTCCCGCCCCAGCGGCGTTCTCCCCGGGTTTCATCTGACCGCCGCACGTCCGCTCGCGCCGCTTGCCCGGCAGCTCGCCGCCGAAACACGCCGTGTCGTTGCCGGCGTGGCCGGCAACCTGCTGCTCCTCTTCCTCGCAGGCGGTGCCCTGGCGGCCTGGCTGACGACCCCGCTCATGCGGATGGTGACGGCACTGCGGGATGTCGCCGCGGGGCAACTCGATCGGAACCTCGGTATGAACCGCGAGGACGAGCTCGGCCGGACGGCCGGCACCCTCGACGCGATGACCGACTGGCTCCGGGAGCGGCGGGCCATGAGCCTGTTCGTCGCCCCACAGGTGCTCGAAGCCGTCTCCGGCGATCCCGCGGGACACGCTCCGCGAAAGCGAGCGCTGGTCGCCCTCGTTTCCGATATCCGGAGTTTCACCACCCTCTCGGAATCCCACCCCCCGGAAACGGTGTTCGAAGCGCTCAACCGGCATTTCCGCGCCATGACGCCCGCGATCAAAGCCGAGGGCGGCATCATCGATCGTTTTATAGGAGATGCTATTCAGGCTGTCTTCTACGAATCGGACGGTTCCGAACCGGCCGCCCGCCGGGCACTCCTCGCCGCCCGCCGGATGATGTCGGCCCACGGAGCCCTCCAGGCGGATCGGGCGGCAGCCGGCCGCTTCACTTACGGCATCGGCGTCGGGGTGGCTGCAGGGGAGGCCGTCTGCGGGGTGATCGGAACCGAGCAGGTGCGCCAGGACTACTCGGTGGTGGGCGAGGTGATCAAACAGGCAGGCGAGCTCGAAGCGGCTTCCAAGGCGGGCCGCGCCACCCTGATCATCTGTGACGACGCCGTGGTTTCCGCTTCGGGAACTCCGGAGGCCTTTCTGCCGGTTCCGGGACATCCCGGTGCCTTCGAGGCGCTTGCCGATGACATCGCGTTCCAATCACCCGCCTCACCTGTCGGGCTGTCTTCGGCAGACGCCCCGCCCCCCCCCGCCTCGTTCGGAGAAGTCCCCTCCGACAAGCACGCGGAATCCGGGGCATGGTCCGGAAAGCAACTGGCCTTCCTCTGCCTTCTCGCCGCAGGGCTGGTCTATTCGGCCATCGGCATGCTCACGACGGCCTGGCGGGAACGGGCTCTCGCACGCGAATCCACGGCCCTCCGCCACGACCTCCGGCTCCTCTCGTCCACGAACGAACCCGTTCTTCAGATCTCGCACCATCTCACCCGCACGATCACCGGACCGCGCCCTGACCGAACGTCGTTCGCGGGCGTCATGGCCCGCCTGCGCCGGCTGCGTCATCCGTATCCCGGGCTCGCCTGGTGCGTGTTCCGTCACATTCCCGGCGCGGACGCCGGCCCCGCGGCGATCACCGCCGCCAGCACCCGTCTCGTCGAGGCTGTCGGCGAGCCTTTCGCCACGCACCCCCGGGATACGGTCGCTCTCCTATCGTCTCTGAAGATGATCCTGACGGAAGGAAGTTCCGCTCCGTCTGCCGCTTCCCGTCAGACCCGGCGCACATCGGAGTTCCTGGGGCTGCCTGCCGCCGAGGCCGGTGCCAAGGTGTTCGACGCCTACGCCAATCTGACCCAATGCAATCTTGCCAGCCAGACCGGATTTCTGCTGTGGTATCCCCTCCCCCGTGACGGCTGGTGGGATGAACACCGCAGGATGACCGAAGCCGGCCCCCTTCCCTCTTCCCATGCGGCACGCTGGTGGACCGGGCTTCGGGGCGGTGTTCTCCTGTTTCTTCCGGCCCGGTCCGTGAATGCGGCTTCCGGCTTTCGCGCCCTGAGAGCGAACCTCGCGGCAAGGGGCACGCGGCTCGTCTCCGAAGATCTGCTTGCAACGTTCCCGGGCAGCGAATCCGACCGCTTCATCCGCCGTTCCGCGACACTGGAACACCATCCCGGGCTGACGGCCATCCGGCCCCTTCCCCAGCCTCCCGCATGGATGGGAATGCTGGATCTTCTCCTCACCCTCCTGACCGGCCTCCTCATCATCGGATCGATCCTTCTGGCATTCAGTGAAACGCCGTCCTGGTTCGCGAGGCTCCTGCCCTCTGGGCTGATTCCGCGCCTTGCGGCCGCGTTCGTCCTCGCCCTGGCCCCCTCCCTCGTCATCGGCTGGCTCGCCGGGGAGCGACGCCTGCTCGAGCGACAGGCCCGGCTTCTCGACGAAACGTCGGACCGGATCCATGCCGAGCTGAGCTGCTTCGACGAAGGGATGTCCTGGTATATCAGTCACAATATGAACACTCTGCGTCACCTCGCGACGCGGCCGGATCTTTCCCGCCGGATCGAGCAGATTGCACGCATTCCGGATCCGTCGCGGAAACAGGCCGAGGTCGCGAATCTGATGGAGGAGGTGTACCGCCGGTCCTGGGCCTCCTGCCTGACGCCGGGCAACATGCACGCGATCGGCCCGGGCGGGATATCGGGCATCATCGCGATCACGGCTGCCGACCAGGCCAACGCGCACCTGCGGGAACTGTTCGAATGCGTCTACAACCAGGTCATGCGGAGGATCTCCCCGGCGTTTTTGACAGAAGCCAGACCCGGCGGCGGCAAGGACCACCTGCTCGACGACCTGAAGGGAGAGGAAATCAAATATCTGCTCTTATCCCTGCTTCCGCCGCGGGAGTTCGCCACCCTGATGGCGGCTCCGATCGCGCACCAGCTGCTCGTCTGGGGGCTGAACTCCCACGAGACGTTCCGTATTTACGCCCCGGACGGCAGAGGCGCTCCTCTTCTCGCGCTCCAACTCCATCTCACCGACAAGGCTCTGTTGTTGCAGCAGCTTCGGAACCGGTGGGAGGAACATGCCGGTACCGGCCGTTCCGTCCCCTCGATGACCGGGAACGATCTTCGGATCGCGATGCCGTTCACGACCGTCACGATGAAACAGGCCCGGACGGGGGAGCGCTTCACCGCCGAGGCGCGCACCTTCCTCGCCGATCCGGTTTCCATCGAAACCGACATGCTGGCAGGGACGGCGCGGATTCCCGTTCACACCGTCGTCGGCTCCGCATCGTCGGCAACGCTTCTCGTGGCCGTGCCGGGAGAGAGGCAGCGGGAATTCATCCTGCGCGGTCGTCTTCCGTATGGAATATATCTTGAACGATTGAAACGCGAAGCCGACGGAAGGCGGGCGGCTCTTGTCCTTCTTCTCCTGCTGACGATCTACACGGCATTTCGCACGGCCGCCCGGTTTCTCGAGCCCGTCCGGGCCCTCGACCGGGCCGCGGGCGAGATCATGCGGGAGCGTTTCGAGACACGACTCCCGACGAATCGGCGCGATGAGTTCGGCCTGCTCGCCCAGGCATTCAACGCGATGGCCCAGGGCGTGGAGGAGGGGCGACGCCTGCGGATGTTCGTATCGGATGCGGTTCGGTCAGCCGCGACGGATGAGGCGAGGAGCCGCGCCGCCCGGGCCGGAGAATCGCGTCAGGCAGCCGTCCTGTTCGCCGCACCGGCGGGGTTCGGCAGCCTTCTTCACGAGCGGACCCCCGAAAGCCTGGTCGCCCTGCTGAACCGTCATCTCACGGTGCTTTCCGGCATGATCCGAAGCCAGGGCGGGGAGATCGACAAATTTATCGGGGAAAAGATCCTGGCCGTGTTCGATGCAGAACGCTACGGAGACCTCGAGCGCGCGTCACGCGCGGCGGCAGCGGCAGCCCGGAACATGTCCGAGGCTGCGGCCCGCCTCGAGGGCGGCCTCGCTCTTCCTCTCGGAATCGGCATCGTATCTGGTCCCGTTCTGGCCGGCATCATGGGCACGCCGGAAGTGCGGCTGGAATACACGGTGATCGGCGACACAGTCAACTCCGCCGCCCGCCTTTGTGAGCTCGCTCTCAAAGGGGGCGGCGGCATCGTCCTTGACACGACGACGGCAACGGCCATCGCTCCGACGACCCCGGGCAGGATTGAGGCAGGCTCGGTCACGCCCGTCGGCGAGATCCTCGTGAAGGGAAAGGCGCGCCGGATCCCCGTCTTCCGACTTGCCTGAAGACGTGACAACGATGGGGGGAAAGGGGTATGATGCCGGCGTCCGGGGTTCCCGGCGAGAGATGATACGTTCAAGGAGCATGGAATGACGATTCGTCACGTGATCCGGAAGGAAACCTATTTCGACTCGGTCACGCTCATGCAGATCACCAACGAGGTGAAGAAGCTGCAGGGCGTCGAGAATGCCGTGGTCGGGATGGGCACCGATTTCAACATCGACAGCCTCAAGCGGCTGGGCCTGTATTCCGATGCCTTCGCCGGAATCACGCCGGCCGACCTGATGATGTGCGTCCAGGCCGGCAGCGATGCCGCGGCAGATGCCGCCCTCGCCGCCGCCGAAAAGCTGCTGACCAGCCGGAAGAAGGCTGCCGGCACAGGCGCCGCGTTCGTTCCCCCGACCCAGGAAGCCGCCGCGAAGCAGCTTCCGGATGCCAACGTCGTGGTGATCTCGGTCCCCGGCGCCTGGGCGGCCCGCGAGGCCGAGATCGCGCTGCGCGCCGGACGGCATGTGATGCTGTTTTCCGACAATGTGACGGTCGAGGAGGAGCTGAAGCTCAAGACCCTCGGCGTCGAAAAGGACCTGCTCGTCATGGGCCCCGACTGCGGCACGGCCCTGATCAACGGCGTGCCCCTGGCCTTCTCGAACGCCGTGCGGAAGGGCGACATCGGCCTCGTGGCCGCCTCCGGCACCGGCCTTCAGGAAGTCACCAGCCTGATTCATACCATGGGATATGGAATCACCCAGGCGATCGGCGTCGGCGGCCGCGACCTGTCCGAAAAGATCGGCGGGAAGATGACGCTGATGGCGGCGCATGCCCTCGGGGAGGACCCGGCGACGAAGGTGATCGTGCTGATCTCGAAGCCCCCGGCCGCAGCGGTTCTTGCGCCGCTGTACGCCGAGCTGAAGAAGATCCGCAAGCCGATCGTGGTGTATTTCATCGGCGCCGATCCCGAGGCGATCCGGAAGGAGGGCTTCACCCCGGCACACAACCTGCAGGAAGCGGCTCAGAAAGCCTGCGAGCTGTCGGGCGGAAAGCCGGTGCAGCCACCGATGGCCGAAGCCGAGGCGGCAGCGAAGGCGAAGGGTCTCGCCCTGCCCGGCCGGTATCTGCGGGGGCTTTACAGCGGCGGCACGCTGTGCGACGAAGCCCAGCGGCTGCTCCAGCCCGTGCTGGGCGAGCTGTATTCGAACACGCCCGTCAAGGGCTGCAAGGCCCTCGCGAGCGTGCACAAGAGCGAGAAGCACACGATCGTCGACCTGGGGGACGACGAGTTCACCCGGGGCCGGGCGCACCCGATGATCGATCCGACGCTGCGCCAGGAGCGCATCGGCATCGAGACCGCCGATCCCGATGTCGGCCTGGTCGCGTTCGATGTCGTTCTCGGCTACGGTTCGCACATGGATATGGCCGGCGAGATGGTCGCGGCGATCGAGAAGGCCCGCAAGGCCTCGGGCCGGAAGCCGGTTTTCGCGGCCTGCATCTGCGGCACCGCGGACGATCCCCAGAACATGCAGAAGCAGAAGCGCACGCTGGAAGAGGCGGGCGTGCTGGTGTTTCCGTCGAATGTCGCCCTGGTCACCTTCGTGAAGCAGGCGCTGAGCGGGAAAGGAGCCTGAGAACAATGTCGAGTCTGAAAACGCTGTTCCGCGAGGAAGTCAAGGTGTTCAACGTCGGCATCCCCAGCTTCGCCGACGATCTGAAGCGCCAGAACGTGCCGGTCGCGCATGTCGAGTGGCGTCCGCCGGCCGGCGGGAACAAACGGGTGATCGAGCTGCTCGACCGCATCAAGCTGTGGCAGGCCGCGTGCCAGAGCCCGGCGAAATCCTGAGGCGAGGAGAAGAACGATGGCTGTCAAAATCGATGTGCAGGCCGCAAACAAGGAAGCCGTTTCCCGCATTCAGAGCGCCGTTCCGGTCATCAAGGGCATCGGTATAGCAAAAGATATCGTTCCCGGCATGAAGAAGAACCTGATCCTGCATGCCGGCCCCCCGATCACCTGGGCCCGCATGTCCGGCCCGATGCGCGGTGCCGTGATGGGCGCGCTGATCTACGAGGGATTTGCGAAGAACGCCGCCGAGGCCGAGAAGGTCGCGGCAAGCAGCGAAATCGAGTTTGCCCCCTGGCACGAGCACAACGGGGTCGGCCCGATGGCGGGCGTCGCGACGGCAAGCATGCCGGTCTGGATCGTCGAGAACAAGACCCACGGGAACCGCGCCTACTGCACCCTCAACGAGGGGCTCGGGAAAGTGCTGCGGTTCGGGGCGTATTCGGAAGAGGTCATCACGCGGCTGAACTGGATGCGCGACGTGCTCGGCCCGGTGCTTCGCGAGACGCTGGAGATCAAGGGCGAGATCAATCTCAAGACCCTGATCGCCCAGGCGCTCCAGATGGGTGACGAGGTCCACAACCGCAACCGCGCGGGCACCTCGCTGCTGTTCCGCGAGCTGGCCCCCGCCCTGCTCGATTCGAAGGCGCCGGCGGCGGACAAAAAGCGCGTGCTCGAGTTCATCAACGGCAACGACCACTTTTTCCTGAACCTGAGCATGCCGGCCGCGAAAGCGATCCTCCAGTCGGCGGAATGGATCGAGGGTTCGACGATCCTGACCGTCATGTGCCGCAACGGCACCGATTTCGGCATCCGGGTCGCCGGCCTGAAAGACCGGTGGTTCACCGGCCCCGCCCAGCAGGTCAAGGGCCTGCTGTTCCCGGGCTTCTCGGAAGCCGACTGCAACCCCGACATCGGCGACAGCGCGATCACCGAGACGTGCGGCCTCGGCGGCTTCTCGATGGCGGCGGCACCCGCGATCGTGAAATTCGTCGGCGGCGCGGCCGGGGATGCGCTCAACTACACGCAGAAGATGTACGAGATCACCGAGACGGAATCGACGACGTTCCAGATCCCCTCGCTCGACTTCCGCGGTTCCCCGACCGGCATCAATCTGCTGAGGGTGTGCGAGACGGGCATCCTGCCCCAGATCAACACCGGCATCGCGCACAAACAGCCCGCCATCGGCCAGGTCGGCGCCGGCCTGGTGAACCCGCCGATGAAGTGTTTCGAAGACGCCCTCGAAGCCTACGTCGAAGCATACGTCCCTTGAGAACGCACCACAGAGGCACAGAGACACGGAGATGCGTGCACCACGAAAGCGCGTTGGGATAAAGAATACAATATAATAATTCTATATTTTCTCTGTGCCTCCGTGTCTCCGTGGTTCGTCCGCTTTGTGCCTTTGTGTCTTCGTAGTGTAATATCCGTTTGAAATCCATTCCGAAGGAGTGAAGGAAGATCTATGAAATCACCCAAGATGTATGACCTGACCCAGCGCCTCAGCATCCACACCCCGCCGTGGCCGAGCTACATGCCCCTGCAGGTCCAGTATTTCAAGCGCATCGCCGGCGCCCACATGGGCCAGGGCGCGAACGGCCAGATCATCAAGACCAGCAACCACGTCGGCACGCACATCGACGGCGAGATCCATTTCTGCGCCAACGGCCGCACGATCGGCGACACCCCCCTCGAGGATTTCTGCGGTGAGGGCGTCGTGGTCGACATCTCCGACTGCGTCAGCGATTATTCTCTGTATTCCCCCGAGATGCTCGAGGAACGCGCCGAGATCAAGAAGGGCGACATCCTGATCATCAACACCGGCTACCACCGCTACGGCTGGGACCAGAAGGAAGCCGACGAGGTGCGCTACATGGTCCGCCACCCGGGCCCGAACCCCGAGTTCCACAAGTGGTGCGCCAAGATGAAGTTCAAGTGGATCGGCGTCGACTGCGGCTCGGCCGACCATCCGATGAACACGATCCTGCGCCAGTGGCATCCGAAGGCCTTCGAGGCCGCCGAGAAGAAGCTGAAGAAGGATTTCGGCAAAGCCTGGGACGAGATGTTCCCCTATGACGAGTATTACCAGGTCATGCACCTCAAGATGTTCCCCAAGGGCATCATCCATGCCGAGAACCTCGGCGGGGACATCGACAAGCTGAAGAACAAGCGCACCTGGATCGGCCTCTTCCCCTGGCGCGCCATCGAGCTCGAGTCCTGCATCAGCCGCATCGTCGCCTTCGACTTCGGGAAATAAAGAGGCTTTTCCATGAAGGCCCGGGAATCATTCCCGGGCCTTTTTCCATCCTTGTGGAAGCTGAAGAGGAATGTTAGACTTTTTGTGTGAGTCAGCACACCAAGACACCCTGGCAGATCATTCGCGGTCAATCCGACCGCAATATTGCTTTTGCAGATTTTTCCTCTCTCGATGAGTAAATACGAGATCATTCTTTCCTGGAGCGATGAAGATCAGGCTTTTATCGCGGAAGTTCCGGAATTGGCCGGGTGCATGGCTGACGGGCCGACATACATGGCTGCCCTCCAGAACGCCGAAGTTGTGATCCAGGAATGGCTCGAAACAGCGTAAGAACTCGGCAGGGAGATTCCATTTCCCCGTGGCCGTCTGAAATTCGCATGATGTTCTTGATTTCATATCTGTGCGCAGGAACATGCCATCAATAAAAGGCCTTACACAATTTCTGCTTGAAAACGAAACTACGCCAGCCGAAGAATCACGGATATGAGAATGAAATGCGGGATGGATACGATCATGGTCTGCTCCAGGAATAACAAGGCGGGAGGATGAGCGCCATCATGGATGACAACACTGTACTCGCGTATGTCTACTGGAAAGACGGGGACATGTGGCTTGGATACCTGCAGGATTATCCCGATTACATGACCCAGGGGGAGTCTCCTGAGGAGCTTCAGAAAAATCTCATAGATATATATAAAGATTTGACATCTGGTGATATACCATGCGTGCGGAAGGTTGCCAGGCTCAAAGTGGCATGAAACGTAAAGACCTTTTGAAAAGTCTGGCTGAAATCGGATGCATTCTCATACGCCATGGTGGTTGCCATGACTGGTATCAGAATCCGAAAACCCGTGTTTCACAACCTGTTCCGAGGCACACCGAGATCAAGGAGTTTCTTGCAAAACACATTTTGAAGATGCTTTCTTCTTGAGCTCCGATGCACAACTGAACAAACGCTGGAAAGTATTTCAGAAAAGGGTACACCATGAAAGACCTAGACTGGGTGAAGGAGTTTGGCGGGGCGGTGACGGTGTGCGATGCGGACGGCATCATTCTGAGCATGAACGAGAAGGCGTGCAGAACGTTCGCGAAGGACGGGGGCGCTTCCCTGATCGGGAAAAGCCTGTATGACTGCCACCCCGAGAAGGCGCGGGCGCGGATCCGGGAGATCATAGAGAAGCGCATCACCAATGCCTACACGATCGAGAAAGCCGGCGTGAAAAAACTTATATATCAAGCGCCATGGTATAAGGACGGCGTCTTCGCCGGCCTCGTCGAACTGTCGATCGAAATTCCCCTCGAAATGCCCCATTTCGTACGCCCGGCTCCCAAGGCTGGCTGAGAGCGTCATTTGTCATATCCCCGGAAAATCGGTACAATGAGAAGAACCAATCTCTCGGAGGGGCGCTTGTGATTCAGAAGCATCTGTTCACCGCTGCGGTCATCGCTTCGCTCGCCATCCTCCAGCCGTCGGGTTCGGCTGGTGCGGAACAGCCGACCATGGATTCCGGCATGGCGCTCAGCCTCGCCACCGATCAGCACGGGGAGTATGAACGCGTACTCAAGCGCGACCTGGCGGTGTTCCGGAAAAGCGCAGCGCAGCTCGAGCGGTACTGCGAAAATGTGTTGAAGGACACCTCGTTTCTCTCCCGTGCCGGGGTCGAGACGTCCCTGACGTCCCCCCAGCAGCTGCGGGGAGTGTACCGGTTCTGGGCCTCGTTCTCGACGCAACTGGACGCTCTCGAAGGCATTTCCGAGCGGTGGCACCGGGGCTGGGGGAACGCGCTGTTCGACAGCCAGGTCCGACAGGGATTCGAAGGGTATTTCCTGGGCATCAACGCCAAGATCAGCCGGCTTCTCGCCGTCTCGCGGCTCACCCATTTTCTGGCCAAGCGCAAGAAGCTCCGCTCCCTCTTCGACGAGGCCGTGGCGGAATACAAGATCCCCCAGGGGCGTCTGACGCACCATGCCCTCGGCGCGGTCAGCCCCGGCAACGTGCTCGCCCTGTACCAGTTCCACACCTCCCACCAGGAGGACCTGGGCACATTCTACGGGAAAAGAGCCCAAGCAGGGTTCCGCCCGGTCGCCGATTCCGACGGCCAGCTCTACCGGTATTTCCAGGGCACGCGGGACATCCTCGACGGCCTGATCCTGCGCATCGCGAAAGATCCGACCTGGTATAAATACGCGTTCGGATCGCTCGCCGAAGAGGCGATGAACCTCATCTCCCCGATGCAGGAGTCCCTGTTCACGTGGGTCGGGGACACCCGGATCAAAAAGAAACAGACCCGGCTGATCAAACCCGAGCAGGTCGATGCGATGGAGCAGGTCATGCAGCCCGGTGACATCATCATCGAGCGACAGAACTGGTATCTTTCGAACGTTTTCCTGCCCGGCTTCTGGCCCCACGGCGCCCTGTATATCGGCGACGCGCACAGGCTCGCGGCCTTCCTGGACGCTGATCCCGCCGTGAAAGCGTATTACGCGAAGCGCAGCTTCAAGGGATTCCTCGACTGGCTGCAGAAAACATATCCGGAAAAATATAATCAGTATACGGCCTCTCCCGAAAAGAGCACCCACCCGCCGAGCGTGCTCGAGGCGATCAGCGAGGGCATCGTGCTCAACTCGCTTCGACACACCTGTTACGCCGACTATGTGTCCGTTCTGCGCCCCCGGTTGCCGAAACTCGACATCGCCAAGGCGATCGAGGCCGGTTTTTACTACAACGGCCGGCCTTATGACTTCGCCTTCGACTTCTACACCGAGTCGGATCTGGTCTGCACCGAGTTCGTCGTGAAGTGCTACGCGCCGTTCCGGGGCAAGAAGGGGCTGGTGTTCCAGACCGAAACGGCGATGGGGAAACAGGCGGTGCGGGCCGACGAGTTCATCCGCACGCTGATCCGCGAAAAGGGCACCCCGAAGGCGCAGCTCGAGTTCGTGTATTTCCTCCGCGGCATCGAGAAATCCGGAAAAGCGGTCGTCGCCGACCAGAACGCCCTCGAAGAGTCCCTGAACTGGCGCGGCGGGCTTCCCGGCCCCAGGCACTGACGGAATCGCGCACCGCGGCCGGGCATCCCGATCGAGCCGGCCCGGCAGATGCTGCCCACGACGCAGGAAGGGGTCCACACGTCCATGACACTCACGTCGCTCGTGAAGTTGCGGATTTTCCTGCCGTTCACCGCCGGGTATTTTCTCTCGTTCCTCCTGCGCAACATCAATGCCGTCATTGCCCCGGAACTCACGGCCGAGTTGTCGGTCACGGCTTCGGACCTCGGGCTGCTGACGTCTGCCTACCTGTTCGCGTTCGGAGCCTTCCAACTGCCGCTCGGCATCCTGCTCGACCGGTACGGCCCGCGCCGCGTCGAAGCGGTGCTGCTGCTGTTCGCCACCGCCGGCTGCCTTCTGTTCGCGACGGGCGGGGGGCTCTCGAGCCTCGTGATCGGCAGGGCGCTGATCGGTCTCGGGGTCTCGGCTTGTCTGATGGCCTCGTTCAAGGCGTTTTCCCTCTGGTTTTCCGCGGACCGTCTCGCATCGCTGAATGCGGCCGTCATGGCGGCAGGCGGCCTCGGAGCGCTGACGGCGACGACTCCGATGGCCCTGATCCTCGAACGAACGGGCTGGCGGGGCATTTTCTGGGGTCTGGGCCTCCTCGCGCTCGTCGTCGCGGCCGCCGTCTTCTCAACGCCGGAGAAATCCTCCCAGGAGAAGCCCGAGCCCCTGTCGGAACTGGTGGGCGGCATCGGTGAGATTCTCCGCACCTCCGCCTTCTGGCGATACATGCCCCAGGCCGCGCTGGTCATGGGCGGGTTCATGGCACTCCAAGGGCTCTGGGCCATTCCCTGGCTGATCACGGTCAACGGGTTCACCCGCGATATCGCGGCGTTTCATCTGCTTCTGACCAGTGTCGCGATGCTGATCGGCTTTCTTTCGCTCGCCACCCTGCTTCCCACCCTGGAATCCCACGGCGTGACGCCGGAGCGGATTCTCGTCTGGGGAACGGGCTGCGGCGTGGTCGCGATGGCCCTGATCGTCACCGGCATCGGCGACAGCCGCGTGCACTGGTTCGTGCTGGGTATCGTCTTCTCGATCAGCAATCTCTCGTATGCCCTGTTGAGCGAGCAGTTCCCGTCCCATCTGTTCGGCCGCGTGAACACGCTGCTGAACGTGTTCATTCTCGGCGGGGCGTTCGGAATCCAGTGGAGCATCGGACTCGCGATCGACGCGCTCGGCCGGGCGGGATTCTCCCAGCCCGCCGCGATGCAAGCGGCCTTCATCGGGCTGCTCGCCGTCCAGCTCCTCTCCTGGGTGCCGCTCATCCTTCCGAAGCCGCGAAAATGCTGATCCCTGGCCGTGTTTGACGCTCCCGCGAACCGTCCCTATAATTGTACAAATCCTCATTCGTATCAGCAGGAGAGGTGGAGCGTATGAACCGACGATATTCCGGCAGCATGATCGCGATCGCCCTGTTGGGCGTATTCTTTGCCATCACAGGGGTCACGCCGGTCCGCGGTGGCATCATCAGCGATGCGAAATTCGTCATGAATAACGGGGCGGCGATGGTTTCGCATTCCCGCAACATCACCTCGGGCGTCCGTGAGTTGTACCGTGAGCGCCAGTCGGTCCGCAGCTTCATCGAGAGCGCCGCGACGCTGATCAAGGCGTATCGCAGCCTTTCGGCGAACAAGAGCGCCAACATTCCGCAGATCATCGAGATCGCGGGGGCCATCGACACGCTGGTGCGTGAATACAACAATGTCGGCCCCAAGGCGTCAGCCGTTTTCGGCCGCATCAAGCCCGACCTCAAATTCTTCGAATCGATGCAGGAAGTGAAAAACGTCCAGGTCGGCCGGCAAGGCGAGAGCCTCCAGATCCGCACGATCCCGGACGGTTCAGTCGGCAAACTCGCGGGGTTGTCCGGCTGGTCGCGGGTCTTCGATGCGATCAAGGAAAAGCCGTCGAATCTGTTCCGCTGGGGCCGGTTGCGCGATGAGTATTCCCTCGGCAAGGCCGAAGGCCAGCTCGCCCTGAAGGCCTGCCAGATCGCGATGGAAGGCATGTCCTACTACGACGAGGCGAACCGGTCGCTCACCGAACTGCTCGACATCCGCAAACAGATCAACGGCATCATGGGCGGGAATCTCACCGCGATCCTGAACGCCGGAACCACGATCAACAAGATCCAGAGCGCCGGCGGCTCGGTCGAGCGGCTTTCGGGCCTGATCGAAAGCGCCACACCGAGGTTCAACCAGCGGTTCGCCGAACTTGCGACCGCCCAGGACGCCTACCTGAAGATTCACCAGGTATATCGGCAGAAATACAACCCCCAGCCCGTCACGACGACCGGATCGACGGCCGCTACGACCTCCGCCACGTCGGCGGCTCCGCGCACGGGTGCTGCGGCCGGCCCGGCCGCCACGACCGGAACCGACCTGCGAACCGCAATGGCCGCGTATCAGAAAGCCTATCAGGAGTACACGGCCTGCGCCCAGGATTCGAACGTGACGCAGCAGCAGGTCGACACCGCCCTCCGGAATCTCCGGGCCGCGCGCGACGAGTATGAACGGGCCAAAGCGGCCGCAAAGTAACTTTCCGAACAGCAGGTTCTGACGGGGCGCCGGCAACAGGCGCCCCGTTTTTTTCGCGCGGGCGGTTGAAGCGATTCTCCGACCGGGTTACACTCTTCCGAAAGGTGCGAGGGGACCAGGCTGGATGAACCACGTTTCCGGGATCGCCATCCGCCGCGCGGCGGCGTTGCTCCTGTTCGCCGCGGCGCTCGTTCTGATCCCCTTTTGCGCAGCATGGCGCCTCCTCGTCGTCCTCGAGCGGAACGAAGCAGACCTTTCGCGGCAAACGGCCTCGGAGGAGCTCCAGGAGATCACCGCCCATCTCGCCCGCCTGGCCCATCCGGAGACGGCCTGCACCGAGTTCGCCGAACGCCTCTCCCGCACGCTCACCTGGAACGGGGATCTCCGGCCGCTGCTCGCCGCGTGGCCCCAGGACACGGTCCGGCTGTATCTGTTCGACGCCCGCGGCAGGCGGGTCCAGCGCGCAGGCTGCATGAGCGGCATGCAGGTCGCATCGGAACGGGTGTTCGAAATGCTGCTCCGGGCGGCCCGGGAAGGCGCAATCCCGCTTTCCACGATGGAGAAGCGGCAGCTCGAGTCCTTCCTGGGAAGTCACATGCTCCTCCCCCAGTTGGCCTCGCGCGCGAACCATCTGCACGACGGAACGATCTTCGGGGTCTCAAAATATATTGGATGGTATAACATAAAGGCCCGATCGGGCGGCATTGCCGGCCATCTTCTCGTCTTCATCGACCAGCGCAGGATCAGCCCATCCCTGCTTGCATCCAGGGCCTGCGCCCGCATCAGCCGGCTGTGCGGTGCGGAGACGCTGTTCGGGTGGCTCGAGATCGGCAACGGGACAGGATCGACCCTCGCGAACGGACAACCGGCACCGGCCACTTTTTCCCGGCGACTGGCCCGGTTGTCCGTCAAACCGGTCCATGAGACCCGGCATCGTCTTCTTGCGCTGAGCGACACCCCCGATGGAATCCGACTGTTCGGGCTCCGGCGGGCCCCCCTGCCGTCGGCTTTCCACGCAAGCCTGCGCAGCCTGCTGGTCGTGGGGCTGGTCGAGCTTCTGCTGATGGTGGGCTGGTGGGTGGTGTTCGCCCGCTCCCTCGTGCTTCCCCTTCGGCTCCAGCTGCTGGGCTGGTTCGGTCTGGCCGCCGTCGCCGGCCTCGCCTCGCTCATCGGCTTTGCGCGCGTCTACGGGGAAGCGCGCCAGGCAACCCTGATCCGGAACACCCGCGAGGCGGCGGTCCGCCTGCTGCAGAAAACCGACGGCAATTTCGGCCCCTCCTTCGCCCCTCTCACCCGCCAGTACCGGCAGGCGGCGCGCGAACTCGAGGCGGCCGGCGGTCGTGGCGGATCCCTTTCCGAGCGGCTTGCCACCCCGGCCGCGAACCGGGAGTTCGCCGCGGCATGTTATATCTCGGCAACCGGGGGGATCCTCTCCCGGCTGATTGCGACGCCCGGAACGACGACCGGCAACTTCGCCTCGGAACAGCCCGTATTCATCCGGGATCTGGCCTGCCAGATCATGAACCGGTTCAATTCGGCCACGGATACGCCGGGAGCGGTGAAAACGAGTTCCCAGAACATGCTCACGGCTCTTCTCTCCCGGCCCGTCGAGCAGTTGGTCCGGCAGCGCGGCACCCTTCAGCCGATGACGCTCAACGGGGTCAACGCTACGGTGTTTCTCGAATTGATCTGCGACGCGGCCAGCCAGGCGACGGCCAGCCTGGTCATCCTCCACGACACCGCCGCCCTCGAGGCCTTGTATCTGAGCCGGACGGCGGAACATCTGGCCAGCCACACCCGGCACCGGCTGCTTGCGCTTCCCAAGCGGGCTTCGAGCCGGCTTCCGGCGGTCCCTCCCCGCGGCATGCTGCGCGAGCCCGATCTCGACCGGCTCCTGGAGCTGCTGGATCTCACCGGATCGGTCCAGCACCGGCTGGGGCGCATCGGTGGGGAGCGGATGCTTATCACGGCGGTTCCCGGCCAGGCGATGTCGGATTATCACCTGTTCCTGATGACCCCGTTCCAGCCGATCGACGACCAGGTGCGCGCGGTCTCGTCCCGGATCACCCTTCTCGCCGTTGCAGGGACCGGCTTTTCCCTGGTGCTGGCCTGGATGTTCGCGGGGCATCTGTTGGGCCCGATGCGGGCGCTGACCGCGGGGATCGACCGGCTTTCGGCGATGCAGCTCGACGAGCCCGTCACGGTCGAGACGGGGGATGAACTGCAGCAGATCGGCGAAGGGGTCACCGAGATCATGGATGACCTGCAGGAGCGGGCCCTCGCGAAAACCGTCCAGGAGCAGCTGATCCAGGGCAAGCCGCTCACCGGCCCTGGATGGCACCTGCAGGGCTGGAGCCGGACCGCCTCGGATATCGGCGGTGAGATTTTCGACATGCTCGAGCTGCCCGACGGCCGCCTGGCCTTCATGACGGGAGACGTTGCCGCCCGCGGGGTCAGTGCCGCGCTGGTGATGACGATGGCCAAAACGGCGGTCCGACTGTTCCTCGACGAGCCCGACACCACGCCGACCGTCGTCCTGAGCGAACTCGACCGGCATTTCCGGCTCCATGCCCGGCGGCTCAGCCGGGTCGGCATGTTCCTGGCGATATATACGCCAAAAGATTATACGATCAGATATTCCGCCACCGGCAGGCTGTTCCCCATCCTCCTCTCCGATGCTGCCCCCCAGCTTCTTCCCGTGGACGGGGACGGGCTCGGGGCCGGCTCCAGCGGCCGGGCCTGTCCCGAGCACCGCCTCGTCCTCGAAGAGGGCTCTCGGATCGTGATCTGCACCGACGGGGTCATCGACGCGCGGGATCAGGCCGGTCGTCCGGCCGGCCCGGACGGGATCTGCGACCTTCTCGAGGGGCTCCGCGCCGAGGCCCCGGACCAGCTTGGCGAACGGCTCTGGGAGGCCCTCGATGCCTGGCAGGGCGGGCGGCGCCCCGAGGACGATCAGACCATTCTGGCCCTGGCAAGAACCCCTGATCCTGCATCCGAAATGGGGAACGGCGCATGATCCGACATCTCTTCGGCTCCTGGCCGTTTCGCCTGTTCCTCTGGCTCGGCTTTCCGACGCTGATCCTCGTCGTCGCCCTGCATATCGGCCTTTCGGCAAGCCTGGATTCGGCGCGCGGGGCCGCATTCGAACGGCTCGAGGAGGATTTCTCCCGCATCCAGGAAGAAACGGATCCCAAGGTGTTCTTCCTGCACGAACTCGACGAGATGTTCGGCGCCCTGCGGGGTCTTGCGGCCCGCCAGGATGCGGTCGACGCGGTGCTGAAAGGGTTTTCGAAAACCTGGCCGGCGGGATCGATCGATATCCATGTGTTCGACGGAGGCGGGCGCATGCTGTCGTGGCGCACCTCTCCCCCGGAGATCCAGGCGGTCATGGATCTCATCCGCCCTGAATGGACCACCCCGCTCGATCTGCCGGCGTCTCTGACCCAGCATCTCAGCACGATCGTTCCGGCAGCCGGACCGATCATCCGGGCCATGAAAGGCCGCCCCGGCACCGTCGTCCCGCTGGGAGGGGGTCGCACCTTCAGTTGGGGCTTCCATCGCTTCCAGGCGGGAATCACCAGCCAGCGCATCGCCGGCATGCTCGTGTTCATCCATCAACAGCGCCTATCCCGGGATTTCATCGCCTCGCGGGCCCTGGAACGGCTTGGCCTCGATCATGCCCGAATCGCCGAAGACGAGCAGGACACCGTCGAGCTGCCCGGCTTCGATCGGCCCCTTCCGCTGTCGGAGCTCCGACAGGCCCAGGCCCGTGCCGCCGACGACCACCTGGCCTTCGGAAACCGTCTCGTGGTTCTGAAGCGCCTCGACGACACGACGCTCGCCGTCCTTTCCACCCCTGATCCGGGCCACCCCCGGACAGCCATAATTCTATTTGCATTCATATATTTTATTCTTTTCCTGACCATTGCGATCGCGGGCAGGAAGGCGGCGCTACGAGACGGCCAGCTCCGGATTCCCGTCTGGGGCAAGCTCACCCTCTTTTTCGGATTCGGATTCGGCTTCCCCCTCATCCTTTCGATCGCCCTTGGCCAGTTATATCTGAGCGAGTGTCGGGAGGGTATGCGTGAGGTGCAGCGCCAGGAGGCGTTCCGGCAGCTCTCGGCCGTCGATTCCGGATTCGCCCCCTACGTAACCCGCCGACGGCTCTTCTACAGCCGGCTCTGTCGGTCGATCGAGCGGCGGCTTTCCTCATCGGGACTCGACCTGTCGGCCTTCGACGAACTCTATGCCGATTTCCGGTTCGACAACATCCAGGTGGTGGCCTCGAGCGGTCGCGCCCTGCGCCGGTCACGGCTCGTCCTCGCCGATCTGCGCCGCACTCTGAGCCTGCCCCGCCACGAACGGCTCCGGCGATTCGAGCAGTATATCGAGCGTGGGCTCGTTCCGAACGCGGTGGAGGCGGATGCGATATGCCGCGGCGCCAAGGCGCTCGAGTTTCCCGATGCCGAGGACACCGGCTTCGAGTCGACGGTCAACCGTGTCGCCGTCCAGGCGGCGAAGCTCTCGATCGATCAGTACAACATCGATCACGGGATGAGCGGGGCCCGCCAGACAAGCAACGCCGATCTCGTCGTCGAGGGAGCGATGGAGGATGACGCGAAGGAGCTGATGCAGGGCGCCCGGACCGGGATGCGCAAGATGATTTCCCTTTCCAGCGGCAACTCGATCGGGATGATGTATCTGGACGTGCTCGCGGGCCCGGGCGGGGAAGCCTGGTATGCGCTGTTCATCATGCACAACCTGCTCACGCTTCAGATGGATTACCTGGCAACGCTGTTCGACAACGCCGGGTCCGACGGGTATGCCCCCGTCCCGGCCTCCTCCCTGCGCATTCGTGCCGTCAGCACGCACCACATGGGGCGCAGCTACCCCGGGGAAACCGAGCATCGCACCTTTTCAGGCCCGCTCGGTATCATCAGCCGCGCGCCCGGCGCCGTCACCCGGACGGTGGAAGTCGATGGGAAGCCGCATCTCGTCTGCGCGCGGCCGGCCACCGGGCTTCGCCACTTCGTGCTGATCGCCACGATACCGCTGTCGGCGCTCGAACAGGCGTTCAGCGCGGTTCGGCTGCGCGTCTGGGGGGGAATCACCGCGCTGGCCCTGTTCGGCCTGGCGGTGCTGGTCGCCCTCTGGTACCGCGTGGTTTCGCCGATTGCCGCCGTCTCGGAGGGGCTTCGGGCCATGCGGGCAGGCGTGTTCGACCGGCCGGTTCCGGTGACGGGCGAGGATGAGCTCGGCCACATGTGTTCGGCGATCAATCTCGCCATGGGCCGGCTGCGCGAGATGGAGCTGGCCCGGACGGTCCAGGCCGACCTGCTGCCGCACGAGCGCCTGGATCTGGGCAGCTTCGTCCTCCAGGGCAGAAACCGGATGACCAAGGCCGTCGGCGGCGATTACTTCGACTTCATCCCGCTGCATCGCGGCCTGACCGCGGTGATCCTCGGCGACGTTTCTGGCCACGGCGTCTCGGCGGCGCTGGTCACCGCGATGGCCAAGGCGGCGTTCACGATCCTCTGCCCCCGCTTCCCGGACCAACCGGAAGAAGTCCTGTTGCGGCTGAACCGGCTGATGCTGACCCTGCTCAACCGCGCGAAGATGATGAGCTGCTTCCTCGGCATCATCGACACCCAGACAGGCCGCCTGATGGCCGCCAATGCGGGCCAGTCCTACCCGATTCTCCTGCCCGCCGCCGGAGCCGCCTCGCTCGTGTCGATGCCGTCCCAGCCGCTCGGAACACGCGCAAAGGCCATCTTCAAGCGGCTCGACATCGATCTGCGCGAGGCCGGCCTGCTGCTGTATTCCGATGGGATGGTCGAGGCCCTGAACCCCGACCGGAAGATGTTCGGGTATGAAGGGCTGGTGGATGCGGCGACCGAGATCTGGCAGGCGACGGGCCGACGGGCGACGGCCGAAGCGGACCTGCTCACCCCCTTCTTCGACCGCCTCCAGAAGCACCTGGAAAGCGGCTCCGCCGGCGACGACGT
>DAOOQQ010000069.1:0-25525 GCA_035388825.1 Candidatus Ozemibacteraceae bacterium | reverse complement strand
TCCCGACGGCCACGCACCGCGGCACAGATTGCCTCGGCCCCGCTATCGGAACTCGCCGCGCCCGGAGCTGACAACCCATGAAGTATTTTACTAATTATATAACCATTGTCTTGCTGTGCCTGCTCGCCATCGCCGGCCCCGTCGTCGCGCTGACTTCGATCACCGCGGGCGACATGCAGATCACGAGCCGGCTCATGACGTTCGAAAACAACATCTACGTCGCCAAGGGCGGCATGAAGGCGACCCAGAAGGATTCGACGCTCACGGCCGACCGCGGGATCTACGACCGCACGCTTGAGCTGGTGAAGGCGATCGACAACGTCGTCGTCACCCAGCCCGGCTCGACCCTCACCTCCGACTACCTCGAGGCCTACGTGAAGGAAGACCGGATGCTCGCGAAGGGCAATCCCAAGATGGTCCGCATCGTCGAACGAGAGTCGCGCGACGAGAGCGGCGCCCTCACGAAGAAGAAGTCCCGTGTCATCCTCACCTGCAACGAAGTCGAGGCGTTCAACAAGGAAAACCGGTTCCTGGCGAAGGGCAACGTCCACGTCGTCGAGGTGCCGTACCGCGAGGGCGAGACGCCCGAAGAGGCCAAGGAGAACGAGAAGGAACCCACCTCGGATCTCGTCTGCGACACGCTCGAGCTGTTCTCGAGCGAGGACAAGGCGATCGCGCGCACCGACGTCGTGATCAAGACGAAAACCCTGAAGGCGACCGGCGACAAGGCGATCTACCTCGACCGCGAGAACCGGATGATCATCGTCGGCCACGCCCACGCCTGGCAGACCTCGAAGGAGTCGCCGGGCGCCGAGGAGCAGGTGTCGGAGCTGTACGCGAGCAAGATCATCTACTACCCCAACGAGGACCGCACGATCGCGGTCGGGGAGGTCCACGCGACCGTGTATCCCAAGGGGCAGCGCGGCCCCGGTGACGAGAAGGGCGACAGCAAAACCCGGAAGAAGAAGAAAAAGCGGGCAGACGGGGAAGGCACCGCCTCCGCCACCGCCGAACCCGCCGAAGAGGCCGGAACGGGCGGTGAAACCGCCGCCGTCGTCGACACCGAACCGGCCGCCGGGGACGATGGCGAAGCCGTTCAGCTCACTCCGCCCGCCAACCTGCCGCCGGGCGATTACACCCCCGTCGGTGACGGCAACGACGCGGTCGAAGCCGGATCGGAGTGATCCCATGACGACGAACCAGCCCCCCGATCTCCCTCCCGTCACGGTCGACGCACCGGCTGCGACGGCGCCCACGCCCGATCCCATCGCGTCCCTTCCCGGAACCGAAGGCCGCGACGAGATCCGGGCCACGGGCATCTGCAAATCCTACGGCGGCCGGAAAGTCGTCGACGACGTCTCATTCTACATCCGCAAGGGCGAGGTCGTCGGCCTGCTCGGCCCCAACGGGGCCGGCAAGACGACCTCGTTCTACATGGTCACCGGCCTGGTCAAGCCGGACAAGGGCGTCATTTCCTATAACAATCGCGATATTTCACAGATGCCGATGTATCGCCGCGCGCGACGGGGCATCGGGTATCTCCCGCAGGAGGCCTCCGTTTTCCGCAAGCTCACCGTGCGCGAAAACATCTGGCTCATCCTCGAGAACATCGACATCCCGCAGACCGAGCGGCAGCGGCGGTTCGACTACCTGATCGACGAGCTGCACATCCATAAAATCGTCGACAGTATGGGATACGCCCTTTCCGGCGGCGAGCGGCGGCGCGTCGAGATCGCGCGGGCCCTGGCCGCCGAACCGAACTTCATCCTGCTCGACGAACCGTTCGCCGGCGTCGATCCGATCGCCGTCCAGGACATCCAGTCGATCGTGCTTCAGCTCCAGCGCAAAGGTCTCGGCCTGCTGATCACCGACCACAACGTCCGCGAGACCCTCGCCATCGTCGACCGGGCCTACATCATGAACCTCGGCCGCATCCTCGTCTCGGGCACCGCCGCCTACGTCGCCAACGACGAGACGGCCCGGAAATTCTACCTGGGAGACCGGTTCCGCCTGGACCAGATCGAGAAGGGCGCTCCCCCGTCATGACGCCCATCCTCGTCCTCCTCCTGGTCAGCGGCGTCATCGCCTATATCGGCGACTATCTCGGCACCCTCGTCGGGAAACGCCGCCTGAGCGTCTTCGGGCTTCGCCCGCGCGTCACGGCCCTCGTCGTGGCCGTCGGCACGGGGATGTCGATCACGCTCCTGACCCTCACCGTGGCCGCCATCCTGTCGGACAACGTGAAGATCGCCCTCTTCTCGGTCCAGCAGCTCACCCACGATGTCGAGAGCCTGACGGCCGAACGCAAGCGGCTCTCCGAGGAGGTCCAGGACCTGCAGAACCGCGTCCGTTCCAAAGAGCAGGAGATCGTCGTGTTCCGCAAGAACGAGCCGATCTTCGCCCAGGTCGTTCCGGGCGGCCGCGTAGCCTCGGATGTCCGGAACGATCTCGACCAGTTCATCCGCGAGCTGTCCCAGCGCGCCCGCTCGCGCGGCCTTCTCGTGAAGGATGAAGCGGGCTTCTTCGCCGAGAACAGCGCCCAGATCGACCGGATGGCCGGTCTGATCGCGACCTCCCCGGCCGACATCGTGGTGGGGGCCGTGGCGGACGAAAACATCGCCCTCGGCGAGGCGCTCGGCAAGGTGAAATTCATCGTCCGGCCCAACACCCTCATCTTCCATGCCGGACAGGAGATCGCCTCGCTCGAAGTCGACGGCACCCGTGACCGCCCCGAAATCGCCCGGACGATCCAGGACTTCATGGACGAGATCAACCACGAGGTCGTGCGGGCCGGCATGATCGCGAACCCGCTCACGGGGCGGTTCGGGAATCTCTCGTCCGAATCGATGCTCTCGTTCTTCGACATGGTGAACCAGATCCGCAGCCTCGGCAGACGGCTCACGCTGGCCGCCGTCGTCAAGGAAGACACGTACGCCATCGGGCCTCTGAACGTCTCCTTCCGTATCGCGGAGGAGTCCGGTAACGATTGACGGGGGTGGCTCATGAAACTCGGTGACCTCGAGATCTCGATCCTGTCGGAAGGCGCCCTCAAACTCGACGGCGGGGCCGTCTTCGGCATGATCCCCCGCCCGGTCTGGGAAACCCGGATGCCTCCGGACGCCTCGAACCGGGTCACGCTCGGGCTCAACCAGCTCCTCGTACGCGGAGCCGGCTTCGTCCTGCTCGTCGATGCGGGGCTGGGCGACAAGCTCACACCCCGGCAGCGCGCGTATCACGGCATCGAGACGCTCGCGAGTTGGGAAGAGCGCCTGGGGCCGCACGGGCTGGGCGTTTCCGACATCACCCACCTCGTGATCACCCACCTGCATTACGACCATGTCGGCGGGGCCACGCGCTTCACGGAAGACGGAAAAGAGTGCGTTCCCGTCTTCCCGAACGCCCGCGTTTTCGTCCAGGCCGGCGAATGGAACGACGCGGTCAGGCCGAACGAGCGGACCCGCTCCTCCTATCTTCTCCATGGCATTCTACCGCTGCACGAAAGCGGCCGGCTGGTGCTGATCAGCGGCGACATCGAACCGCTGCCGGGGATCCAGCTCAAGGTCACCGGAGGCCACACGGCTCATCACCAGATGGTTCTCGTGAACGGCGGCGGAAGCCGGCTCGCCTGGCCTGCCGACCTGTGCCCGACCTCGTGTCATCTCAACGCGACATGGCAGTCGGCATTCGATCTCTTCCCGCTCGACTCGCTCCGAGCGCGTCAGAAGTTTCTCGACCAGACGCTGAACACGAAAACGCTCGTCATCTTCAACCACGATCCCGTGGCCCGCCTCTGCCGGATCGTGGGCGACATCGACGAACCCCAGGCGGTCGACCACGCATGAGCCTGCGCCGGATCACTCTCATCGCCAACCCTCGCGCCCGGGGCCGGAACCAGGCCCTCCTCGAAGCGGCGGTCGGGCTGCTGAACCGGCATCTTCCCACCACCCTCGCTTGGACCGAACGGCCAGGTCACGCCGAGGAGCTTGCCCGCCGGCACGGCGCCGACCCCGACACGCTGGTCGCGGTGTGCGGCGGGGACGGAACCCTGTGCGAAGCCGCGAATGGCCTCCCTGCCGAGGGGGTTGTCGGGCTGATTCCCGCCGGAACGGCGAACGTCGTCGCCCGCGAGCTCGGGATTCCGCTCGAGATGCGTGAAGCGGCGAAACTGCTCCTGACCGGCCCCGTCCAGCGGCTCGATACGGGCTCGATGAACGGCCGGCGATTTCTGATGTCGGCCGGCTTCGGCTTCGACGCGCATGTCGCGGCCCATGTTCCGTCGTTCTCGAAGCGGCTGCTCGGCCAGTATGCCTTTCACCTCGAAACGCTGCTCCAATACCCGTTCTACCGGCCGCCCCGCCTCTCGGTGAGCATCGACGGCCGCGACGCCGGAACGGCCGCCTACGTGCTGTGCGCGAACCTCCGCCGGTATGGCGGCAACCTGTTCTTCGCGCCGGCGGCCAGGCCTGACGACGGCCTGCTTGACGTCGTCCTATTCCGGGATCTGGCGCTGCGCCCTCTTCTGAAGGGACTCTGGGGTGCCAAGACAGGGCGCGGTCCGCCCCCTGACGCGGCCTGGCAGGGAACAGCACGCCGCATCGAGATTCGCTGTGCCGATCCCGTCGGTGTGCAGATCGACGGCGAACTCGCCGGCCGTGTGACCACGGCCGTCGTCGAGGCCTGCCCCGCCGGGATCCGGATGGTGGTCCCATGAGCGAAACCACCTCGACCAGTCGCTGGTATCTGCGGTTCCCCGGGATCCTCGCGCCGGGGCTCATTCTGTTTCTTATTATATATATTTCATTATTTCCTTCCCAGGCATTCGCGGGATTCACGGCGATCCTGGGCTATGCCTGGTGGGGCTTCAAGATCGGCCTTGCCGGATCGCTCGTCTGCGCACTCTTTCTGCTGCTTCATCCTCTGGTGTTCGATCTCCGCCTCCGGGGCACCCCGGCAGGCCAGCGGGGCCGGCTGGCATTCCGGCATCTGTTCGGCCTGATCCGGCTCGAAGCGAGCGGCGGCATCCACGCCCAGGAGCTGCGTCTCGGCTTCTGGCGCTGGTCGTGGCAGCTTGCCGCCAACGGCCGGGAACGCATCCGCCGGCCCCCCACCCCGCCCCAGGCTCCCCCCGCGGCACCGGTGCCGGAGCCGCCGACCAGGACCCCAGCCGAACCCGAGGGCGCATCGGCCTCCGAACGACCGGAAGCGGTGGTCCCGCCCACGCCCGCGAGTGAGCTTCCGGCTGAACCCTCCCCTTCCCATTCCGGCTCCGAAGAACCGGAGGCTCCTCCTTCCCGGCAACCCGCCGCGCCGGAATCTGGCAATGCGCCTCAGGTCAGGGAAGCCCCCCGTTCAGCCGATGTGGTCAGGCCCGAGAAGCCGACGCCGGTTCCCATCCAGGAACCGCTTCCCGAGCCGCCTCTCCAGTCCCATCCCGCCGCTCCGGCTCCCGAATCCCCCGAAGCGATCGAGCCGCTCCCGGCTCCGCCGCGGCCGGAAGGCCCCCAGAAAACAGGCTCCGGAGCAAAACCGTCATTTACGGAGCGGGTCCGCCGGGATCTGAAGCGGCTTCGCAGCAAGGTATCCGACGGCTGGCGGATGTTCCGGAAATACGCGAATCTCGCCCGGAGGGCCTGGCGACGCGCTTCCCCGATGGCACGGCGACTCGCCTCGGATCTCTGGCAGAGCCTGCATCTGATGCCGTCCCTCCTGCGCATCCGGTATGGGTTGCCCCAGGCGCATCTGACAGGGATGACGCAGGGGCTTGCGGCCCCCGTCGCCGGGCTTCTGACACCTTTTTCGGTGCGATTCGAACCCGTTCCCGTGTTCACCGGGACGACGGTGCATGTCCGTGCCGAGGGGGGACTGCGCATCCACCCCTGGCGCATTCTGCTCGCCTGCATCGTCCTCGCCGCCACACGGGAGTTCTGGCTGGCCCTCCGGGATCTCTGGCGCTGGAGGAAATCGATGGCCGGAGCGGCCTCAACGGCCACGTGAGCCCTTCCCGGGCAAGAAAACGGAAAGACTTCCCCTGAGAGAGCTTCTCTGCTAAGATAGGACCACTCATCCACGGAGGTAGATCCATGGGCATCGATACGCTGGTCAAGACGGTTCTGTCCGAGCTTCAGGTCGCCGTCAACTCGAAGACGGTCGTCGGCGAGCCGATCACCGTGCAGAACTGGACGGTCATTCCCGTGACCAAGGTCTCCTTCGGATTCGGCGTGGGCGGCGGGGATGCGAAAAAGGAAACCGGCGGCTTCGGCGGCGGATCGGGCGGCGGCGCCACGATCGAGCCGATGGCGTTCATCGCGGTGAACCCGACGGAAGTGAAGTTGATCTCGCTCAAGGGCAAGGATACCGTGTGGGAAAAGCTTCTCAACGTCGAAACCGTGGAAAAGATCTACGACAAACTGATGGGATTCGGCGATAACGGCGGCGTGGGCACGGCGGCGAAGGACACCCCGGTCGCCACCCCGGAAGCGAAGCCGGCCTCGGACCCCACCAAAAGCGTGAAGTAACTTTTTTCGCCGGAGCAGAGCGGCCCGGCGGGAATCTCTACGAGAGGAAGTGAGCCATATCAGTCTGCTGAAATCGATTGCTCTTTTCGAGGGACTGGAAGAATCCGACCTGAACAAGATTGCCCAGGTCGTCAAGGAACGGCCCGCCCCCAAGGGGTCCGTGCTGTTCAAGGAAGGCGACATCGGTGATGCGTTCTACCTGCTCAAATCGGGCGGGGTCGAGATCATCAAGAAGGAAAACGGCGAAGAGAAGGTCGTCAACACGATCGAAGCCGGCGACAAGAACAACTTTTTCGGGGAAATGGCCCTGATCGAGGGCGCTCCCCGCTCGGCCACCCTGCGCACCAGCAAGGATTCCGAGCTGCTCGTCATCTCGAAGACCGACTTCGACATGCTGCTGCGCCTCAACTCGTTCATCGCGCTGCGCATCATGACGGCGCTTTCGAAGCGGCTTCGCAGCACCGGCCCGGACAAGCCGGCCGAGGAGAAGCTGGCGAAGGTCGTCTCGCTGTTCAGCCCCAAGAGCGGCGCCGGCAAGAGCGTCCTTGCGGCCAATCTCGCTGCCGGCCTCTCGAAGGCGGGCGGGGAAAAGGTCCTCGTCATCGATCTCGAGCTCCAGTTCGGCGACATGGCCTTCATGCTCGGGCTGAACCAGAAGCGGACCATCGCCGATCTCGTCGAGCACCCGACCGACAACGTCGAGGTGCTGAAGGACTACCTGGTCCAGCACCCGACGGGCTTCTCGGTCCTCGCGGCCCCGGTCAAGCCCGAACAGTCGGAAACGATCAACTCGAACCATCTGCGCGGCATCCTCGACAAGTTCCGCAAGCAGTTCGACTGGATCATCCTCGATCTCCACTCCTTCTTCCAGGACCTGACGATCAACGCCATGGACATCTCTGATTATATATTCATGGTTATGCTTCCAAACGCGAACCACATCAAGAACATGCACATCTGTCTGAAGGTCATGGAGAACCTGAAGTATCCGACGGAGAAGATCAAGCTCGTCGTCAACCGCGAGTCCTGCCCGGGAGCCATTTCCGTGACCGAGGTGGGGAACGTTCTCAAACACAAGGTCGATTTCGCGATCCATGACGACGGCGGTGCCGTCAGCCGGCTGATCGACAACCGCAAGACGGTGTTCGAGACGGATGAAAGCTCGACATACCGCACGGATCTGGTGAAAGTGATGGAAAGCATCACCGGCAAGACCTTCAAAGACCAGGGGTCCGGCGGTTTGCTGGGCAAGCTCAAGGGGCTGTTCGGCTCCTGAGCGGCCACTCGGCCCACGACGAACGGGTCGGCGCATGCCTGCGCCGACCCGTTCGTCGTTTTTGCGCCAGGGCGTTCAGCGCCGCGCTTCCCGGACCATGTGGGGTAACTGCGGCACGAGCAGGCGGAGGGCGGCAAGCCGGACAGCCTTCGTCGAGCCGGGCAGGCAGACGAGGATTTTTCCCGAGGCCAGGCCTGCCGTAGAGCGGCTCAGCATTGCGGCGGGGCCGATCTGCTGGAACGAGAGGAGACGGAACAGCTCGCCGAATCCCTCGAGCTCCTTCTGCATCAGGCTGCGGGCAACCTCGATCGTTCCGTCGCGGGACGTCAGGCCGGTGCCGCCGTTCGTGACGATCGCGTCGAGAGGGGCGGTCAGCCACCCGGTCAGGGTCGATTTGATCAGCTCCGGATCCTCCCGGATCACGGCATAGCGTTCGATACAATGTCCGGCGGCGGTCAGCAGATCCTTCAGGACGCCTCCCGATCGGTCTTCGGCCTCGCTTCGGGTGTCGGAGAGCGTCAGGATGCCCAGGGTCAGGGATTTCGGCGCCTCGGCTTCGTGGTCGTGATGGGACATCCGTCTTCCTCCGGTATTCAGCGCAGTCCGACGGCCAGCAGCGATACGTCGTCATGGAAGCCGCCAGGGCCGCACCAGGCTTCGGCCTCGGCAATCAGGCCGTTGACACACTCCTTCAGGTTCCCCCGCGCGAGCCGGCCCAGGGCCTCGGTCATCCCGAAGCGGCCGAACTGCCGGCCATCGCTGCCGTGCGCCTCTGCAAGGCCATCCGAGAAGAGGAAGAGGCGGTCCCCCCGCCGGAGGGCGACGTCCCGCTCCTCGAAGCTCGCCTGCTCGACGAATCCGATCGGATACCCGCCGCCATCGAGACTCGTCACCTCGCCCCCCGTCCGGAACACGACAGGCAGCGGATGACCGGCCGAAGCATACCGGAGGCGGGAAGTCTTCACGTTCAGGATACCGTAAAATATCGTAAAATATTGAATAAGATCGGCCTCGAAGGGGAACTGATTGTTCAGCTTCGCGAGCACCTCGGCGGGCGGGCTCAGGCGGTATCCCGGGGGGCCGGGAATCAGGGATTTGAGCAGGGTCGACTGGACGGGGAACGGGGAGATGGTCCGGCTGAGCGAAACCGACAGGAGGGCGGCTGCGGTGCCGCTGCCCGAGACGTCGAGCACGTAGAAGCCGACATGCTCCTCGTCGAGCCGGAACACGTTGAGGCCGTCGCCGGCCAGCTCCAGGCGGGGCTTGTAGGTCCAGGCGAACTCGGCTTCCGAAACCGCGGGCAGAGAACTCGGCAGCAGCGAGGTCTGGATCTTGGCGACGGCATACAGATCCTGTTTCATGAGGGCGTTCGCACGCGCGATCGCCTGATTTGCCTCTTCGAGCCGCGTCATCCGCTGCCGAAGCTCGTTTTCGAGATCGAGCAGCCGTTCGGCGACGGCGAGCCGGGCAAGCACATCCGCCGTCCGCAGCGGCCTCACGAGCACGTCGTCGACATCGTTGCGCCAGCCCGCCGGGAATCGTCCGAGGGTTTCGGGCCGGACGACGATCAGGCGGTGCACCAGCAGATCCCCGATGCTCCGGGAGAGGGCGAGCGTGCCCTTCGGATCGGCATCCCCATCGAGAATGACGACGGCGGGATGGTGGCGCAGGATGCGTTCGGCATGGCCGGATCCCGGAGCCTCCCGGTGAACCTCGTAACCGTTTTCGGAAAGCCGCTTCTCGAGCGAGGCGGACGTTCGCGAAGCCGCGATGCCGAGAACGGCCGTGCGCGTTCGTCCGGGCAGGCGGTTCCGCAAGCTCATCCGGCGACTCCGTCCTCGACGGGAATTCCGACTCCGGCAACCACCTCGGCGAGATCCGCCTCGTCGAGCACGAGGAAGGCAAGGCTTCTGCGGCCCGGCAGGTCGGCAGAAGCCGACTGGAAGGCGGCGTTGGCTTGCGCTTCGAGCGCGGCGGCATCGGTGGCCCCGTCGGGGACGATGCCCAGGCATAGTTCCCCCTCCGAGCCACCGGGCAGAACCAGGTCGAACAGCCAGGCTTTCCGGTATGAGCCGCCCTGCCGCAGCGAGGCAGCCAGAGCCGCGACGAACGCCGCGGACGGGACGGGCTCGGGCGTCGCGAACACCAGTTCCGCGCCGCTGCCGCACTCCACCATTTCGGCTCCGTTGCCCGAGGCAGCCGCTTTTTCGAGCTCGAGCTTCAGCGCCGCAAGATCGCTTCCCCGCACGGGAAGCCGGCGAGGGGACTCCGGATCGATGACGAAGCCGCTCAGCCCCTCTCGTCCGACACAGGCGACCACCTCGCGAACCGACACTTCGCGCCACGGGAGGTCCGGCCGGCCAGGCGCGGTGAAGACGAGGAGCAGCTCCGACTCGCGTTTCCCGGCGGGCGAGGCGACGAACAGGGTCTGACGTGCCAGCATCGGCAGCAGGCAGTGCGGAACGGCATCGACGCCGGCGATCGCATCGAGGGCCCGGGCCAGACCGTTCGGGATGGATGAGGGATTCATGCCTTGTTCTCCAATCCGGCCCGCATGGATTCAGGCAGCAGCGGGCCAAGGCGGAACCGGACCCAGGCCTCGAGCTCCCGGAGCGACCGGTCGTTGTCACAGAATATCACACGGCCGTCATCGACGGGCTCGCGATCCTGCGCCAACAGGCGGGCCCGCGCCAGCTCGACCGGCAGCCCGCGCGTCGAGACGATCCGGTCGAGACGCATCAGATCGGGCGCGCGCACATACAGAATCACCTGGCAGAGCCGGTCGAGGCCCATCGTGTACAACAGGGCGGCATTCACGAGAACGAGCGGAGTGCCCTTCCGGCGCTCCGTTTCGAGGATCTCCCCGACCTCCTGCTTCATGGCCGGATGCATGACCCGGTTCAGCGAAGCCGTCGCCTCGGGGGAAGCGAACGCCAGCTCCCCCAGCCGCCGACGGTCGATTCCGCCGCCCTCGAGAAGGATGGAGGGATCGAAGATCCGGGCCAGCTGCTGCTGGATATCAGGCCGGGCCAGCACCGCATGGCCCACCTGGTCGACCTCGAGATTGACGGCCCCGAAGCCGGAGAGACTGCCGGCCAGCGTCGTCTTGCCCGAGCCGATCGGTCCGGTGATGCCCCAGACCGGGAAGTGCGGATCATGCATACTGGGCAGCCCCCTGTGCTTCGGACTGGAACGGGAGATACACCGAGAAGGTCGAGCCCTGGCCGAGGATGCTGTCCACCTCGATCCGCCCCCCGTGCTCCTCGACGATACGCAGGGCCGTCGAGAGACCGAGGCCGGTGCCGTCTTCCTTTGTGGTCATGAACGGATCGAAAATGGTGCGCAGCCGGTCGGCGTGGATACCGCAGCCGGTGTCCTGGAACGCGGTGACGAGGCCGTTCGGTCGCGGCTCGATGCGCACCTTCAGCTCGCCGCCGGACTTCATGGCCTGAATGGCGTTTGTGAGAATGTTCAGGAACACCTGTTTGAGCTGGTCGGGATCGCCGACCAGGGTCGGCAGCTCGTCCGGATACTGCTTCTCGAGCGCGACACCGGCCTTTTTGAACTGATTCCAGATCAGGAGGATACAGGCATCGAGGATCTTGGGCAGATCCAGGGCCACGGCTTTGGGTTTGGACGGCCGGGCGAAATCGAGCAAGTTCGCGATGATGCGTTCCAGGCGGTCGATCTCGTTCTGGATGATCGTGAGCGGTTCGCGTTTCGGGTCGCCCGCCTGGAACTCGGACATGAGAAGCTGGACGATCATCTTCATCCCCGTGAGGGGGTTGCGGATCTCGTGGGCGATGCCCGCCGCCAACACTCCGAGGGCGGAAAGCCGGTCGGCCCGCTTCAACTGTTCCTCGAGCCGCGACACCTGGGTGACATCCTTGCAGAAGAAGGCCGTCCCGAGCATCATGCCCTGCTCGTCACGGAACGGGAAGGCATTCACCTCGATGATGCAGGGCGGGGAAACATGCTCCAGCCGCATCTTGCGGTTTTCCAGGGAGACCTTGCTCTCGAGCGCCTCGCTCATCAGCGCCAGCAGCGGGGGCGGCATGATTTCATTACCGCGCGCCGGCGTCCAGCCTTCGGGAACGGGCCGTTCGAGAATGCGCGTCATCTCGTGGTTTGCGAACGTGACCACGCCGTTGTTGTCGAAGATGAGCACCCCCGAGGTCATCGATTCGAGGATGTGCTGGGTGAAACCGCGCAACCGGAGCAGGTCGCGGAACAGGTGGTCGATCGAGGCGATCTGGGTCGTGATGATGCGCAGCCCGATGATGTCCTCGTCGCGATAGGCGTAGGATTTGCGGCTGGCGACCATCACGACGCCCACCAGACGTCCCGAGACGACGACGGGCAGGACGAGAACGGATTTATATTCTTCGGTATATGTCAGATACGGTTTCTGCTCGCGGGCCGCCTTGCCGATCTGGCCCTCGCCGACGGCAACCCGGGTCGGGTACGGCGCGTTCGCGGCCGTGCTCCGGGCTTCGAGCGTCGTCCCGTCGGGGCTGACGAGATACAGCAGATACACGTCGAAATCGATGAAGCTCTGGATGACTTTTCCCAGGGCGTCGTAGACGTCGCGCAGATCGATCATCGACTCGGCCCGCTGGGAGATGTCGTACAGGGCCGAAAGCCGCGAGTTCTTGTGGATCATCTCGGTGTGCAGCCGGAAATTTTCGAGGAGAGAGCCGAGGAACGGCGTGAGGATCTCGAGAAAACTCTGGTGCTCCGGGGTGAAATCTCCCTCGATCGGCCGGCGGAAGATGAACAGCAGTGCGACGGGCTTACCGGCAAGTTTCACGGGCATGAGCAGCACCGCGCCGGCCTCGGGGCCCGGGGCGAGCTCGGCGGGCAGGGGCCGGTCGGGGCTGTACCGCTCCATGATCCCGCCGTGGAAGGCGCGGAAACAGGAGCCGAGGAAGGCGCCGGTCCAGACCGGCCGGTCGTGATCGTGCGGAAGGCTCTCGATCATCGGAACCATCTCGCGCAGTTTCTCGTGCGGCGTCAGCAGCACCGCCCCGCGGGACTCGGTGACGGCAACCGCGCTGTCGACCAGGAACCGCATCGCCCGGTCGGGACTCAGGTGTGAAATGGCCTGCGCGATCTCCCGAAGCAGGGAAATGGCGATGACAGGCTTGTCTCCACTCACGGACATCGATGGCCCCCGGCGTCAGCACGCGTGGTGTCGCCCGGAGCATAGCACATCCGACCCCCGAAATGCGAGTCTGCCGACCGGATGACGCCCCACACCGGACATGCTATAGTGTCACAAAGCGCCTATACGTCGAGGTATACCATGCTTCACTCCCGCGTCCGCCGGTGGTCTCTCTTCCTGCTTCCCTTCCTAGCCCTGTTTCTCACGTGCACGAGTCCTGCCGGTGCTGCCGGAACGGCAGCCTCTTCGACGGCTCTCCCCGTCACGATTCTGTACACGAACGACCACCACTCCCATCTCACCGCCACGGACCTTCCCGAGTTCGGCCTGCAGCTCGGCGGCATGGCCCGCCGGTATGAGATGATTCGGGCGATCCGGGCCAGCGAGCCCCGTGTCCTCCTGCTCGACGGCGGGGACATCTTCCAGGGCTCTCCCTTCTACTCGTTCTTCAAGGGCAGAGCCGACATCGCAGCCTACTCCCTGTGCGGATACGACGCGACGACGCTGGGCAACCACGACCTCGACGACGGCCTCACAAACAATATCGAACAATATAAAAAATCGAACTTCCCCCTGCTCTGCGCAAACGTCGTCAACGCTTCGGACGGCAGCCTCGTCTTTCCCCCGTTCCGCATCATCGAGCGGGGCGGCCTCCGCATCGGCGTGGCCGGCATCATCGGCAAATCCGCCTGGGACGTCATCGCGCGCTCGATCCGGCGCGGCATGCGGCTGATCGAGCCAGAAACCGCCGCCAAGGCCGTGGTCTCGGTTCTGCGGCCCCGGACGGATCTGCTCGTGCTCCTCTCCCACTCGGGCTACGAACAGGACCAGGAGCTGGCATCGAAGATTCCGGGCATCGACGTGATCGTCGGGGGCCATACGAACACCTATGTCGAGACCCCGACCGTGGTGCATCACGATCCGCTCGTCGTCCCCTCTCCCACCGGCCGGGGCTACGGCACCATCGTGCTCCAGGCCTTCAAATGGGGGGCCTTCCTCGGCCGCCTCGATCTGCGGGTGGAACGGGGCGGACCGGTCGTCCGGGCGGAAGGCGGCCTGATCCCGCTCTCGGCCTCGGTGACGGTCCCGCTCGACTCTCCGATGGCGCGGCTCGTCGAGTCGTTCGACGAACAGATCCGGGCCAGGACAAGCCAGATCGTGGGCCGCAACACCGTCGATCTCCCCTATCCCGAAAAACGCAAACACCTCGAGGCGCTGCCGCTGGGCAGTCTCGTGGCGCAGAGCCTGATCGAGTTCACCGGCGCCGACCTCGCGATCATCAATGCCGGCTGCATCCGCGAACCGCTTCCCGCCGGGCCGATCACGATGGGCCGGATCTTCAGCATTCTGCCGTTCGACAACACCGTCGTGACGATGGAGATGCGGGGCGCCGACATCCTCGCGATGCTCGAATTCATCAGCACGAACTACGGGGCGATCACCGGGTATCAGTATGCCGGCACCACCTTCACCATCGACGTCGCCCGCCGCCGCCTCCTCGATCCGCGCATCGGCGACAAGCCGATCGACCCCGGCCGCACCTACCGCCTCGTCACGATCTCGTATCTCGCGGACGGCAACCAGCACGGCACGGTGCTGTTCAAACAGGCGACGAACCGCAGGGACGACGGGTATTTTTACCGGGAGGCCTTCCTCGACTACGTCCACCGGCACGGCACGATCGCCCTGCCCCCCGTTCCTTCACCCCTCCGGGTGATCGCCGACGAGGGGCTGGTTCCGACATACGATAAAAAATAATATCTTCTTCAATAATACCAGAGATTGGCGGCATAAACGGCCGCGGATGCGCCGACCACGACGGCCATCCCCATCCGGAGGAAGGACTTCCGGTCCCATGTGCCGTGGCGGGCGTTGCCGATCAGCCAGTAGAGCCGGTCCGACAGCCAGGTCCCGAGGATGAACGTGGCCGCTGAAAAGCCGGCCGCCAGACCGAACCCGCCCACCAGGTGGAACGGCAGAAAGATGCCGGCGAGCAGCACGGCGCGCAGGATCGGCCAGACTCCGACAAACCGGGGGGGAAGCCAGGTTCCCCGGCCATCGGGGTGCGTCCGACAGTACCATCCCCAGCGGATGCTGAGATTTCCGGCGATACTCACCAGATAGGGAATGATATAGAAATGGTCCGTGCCCGTGCCGGTCTCCATGTTCGCCGCCAGCACCCACAGGAACGAGGTGATGAACGTGTAGAAGACGGGCCTGATCCGGTGCAACTCGCCATGGCTGTCGGGCCGTTCGAGAAACACGTCGACCCAGGAGAGCAGGATCGTCGTCAGCAGCACGGGGATGTACCAGTCCCAGGTCACGAGACTCCAGGCGGCATACCCGGTGAGGGCGATCCCGATCAGTCCCGAGGTGCTCAGCTTTCCGGATGGCCGGGCGATCAGATAGGTCAGGAAAAAGATGATGCCGGCCAGACAGTTCTGGAACGCCATCTCGGGCACGGACTGGCGGGTGATCTTGACCAGGACGAACAGCGTGCCGACGGGAACGATCAGGTTGTCGGCCCCGTCGAGCGAGACGGCTTCGAAGGCCGTGGCCAGGAGCGCGATCAGAAGCGCCGAAAGCACGCTTCCCGTGCGGTCGATATCGGTCAGAAGCAGCAGACAGAGATGGACGATCAGGAAGGTCGAGAGAAAAAAGATGATCGAGCCCTCGACACTTTTCTTGTCCTCCTCGACCTCGTACAGCTTGAACCCGTAGGATTTGCCGATGATGGCGGCAAGCGAATCGGAGACCGAGAGCACCGCGATCGCGATGGCGTAGAAGTGCGGCTTGTCGAACTTCATCGCGAACAGGTAGGTGATGTAGATGGCAAGCGGGTGGAGCAGATCGCCGGCGGACTGGCGTGCGACGCCGTGGACGGCGGTCATCAGATGCCAGCGTTTTCCCAGAACGATCATGGCAATGAAGCCGGTCAGCATCACCAGAAGCGTCCAGTGCGACTTGAACACGTAGGCGAAGCTCAGCGAGACCAGTCCGGCACCCAGATGGACGGTCTTGCGGGTGATCTCCTGCGGTGCCAGATCGAAGCCGCGCAAAAGCTCGGCAACGCCGAAAATGGCGAGAAAGACCGCACTGACGAGAAGCGCGGAGCTGCATTCCGTGTAGAGAAGATAGAGCGGATCCATCACGGATCAGGGTAACCGCTCCCCGGCCCTTCTGCAATCAGAATGATGTTGACCCTCGTGTGGGCAGGTATCGTATAATGCCGATACCATGAGAATGCTGGGATTCGATCCCCGATGCCTCCGACCGGCCCGCCTGACGGCGCCGGCGCTGGTCTTTGCCGCCATCCTCGGCCTGGCCGCCGGCCTGTGGGCAGCACCGCCTTCGCGGGCGATCAGTCGCGCGGTGGTGACCGTCCCCGCCGTATTGGCCGACGGGACGGCCTCGACCCGCGACGTTGCCAGACGCCTTCTCGCCCTGTGCAAAGCCCCACCCGTCTCCTTCGACGATCGCCTCGGGGCTGCCGGCGGCGCATGGCGCCTTCTCGAGACCCCTGTCGCGGCGCATCTGGTGATGCTCCTTCCCCAGGCCGCCTCCGAGGCCGAAACACTTCTTGGCGAACTGGTTTCGGCGATTTCAACCGATCCCAGTCAGCCCCCCCCGGGATCAGAGGCCGTCACGCTCCAGGAACGCCTTTTCGCAGCGGCCATCGGCCAGTATCGGGAGACGGAATCGACCCCCTCCCTCTGGATCGACGGCCCCCTGGCAACGGCGCAGGCCAGGCTCGGAGCGTTCTTCACGATGACCGCATCCGGAACACCGGCCCCGAAGCCCGTTTCAGAGAACGGAGTCCTGGTCCATTCCCGCGGCTCTCCGGCCGTCGCCCGCCTCCTCACCTGGGAGCCCTCGTCCCCGAGCGCCCATTTCACGGCACGCCACCTGGGAGAAGCCTTCACCAACCTGCCCAACCTGCCCCAGGGCGCGACGGCCTTCGATCTCTGGGATCTCCCGACCCGCACATTCCTGGTGCTTCTGGCATCGGGCTCACTCGACGAACTGGAACGGCGTGAGCAAATCATCGACTCGTTCATCCGCGACAAATGCGCCTCTTCCTCGGTCGATCCCCGGTGGGTCAGCTTTGCATCAGCCTCTCTCGAGCTCGTCGCCCTCGATCGCCGCGATCTCGCGAAATCCGCGCTCCTTTCTGCCGTCGCCTCGAGAAATCACTGGAACATCCAGCCCCCGGTCCGCCTCTCGAATCTGCGGCCGACATCGGTGAGGACGCTCACCGTCCTCCCCGACGCCTCCTGGGCTGCCCTGTTCCAGGAACAAGGCCCGTCGCTCCGGCTCATGACGGCCACCATTCCGTCCGGAACCGGTTCGGCGAACATCGTCGACGCCGTTCTCCTCATCCGTCCCGTTCCCGCCCAAGCCGCTGCCACGGCCGAAGCCGTCAGACGCCTGCTCGACGAGGACGGAATCCCCTCCGCCCAGAAGCTGGCCGAGTCCCCGACCGAGATGCAGATTTCGATGAGCTTTCCGCTCACCGAGTTTGCCGGCGCCCTCACCACGATCCGGTCGCGACTTCCCGCGTTTTTCCAGAACACTCCCACCAATCCTGCCGGAACCCTCACCCTCGCCGTCGTCGGAAACGGCATCCCCCCCTACCGGATCATCGGGCGGGTCCACGAGGCCTGGCCCATGGATGCGCAGCCCCTCCAGCCCGCCCGCCAGCCGCTCACGCAGGAACGGGTGAAAACCCTGCTGGATGTTCCCACGGCCGGGATCCAGGAGCTTCGGGGCCGCTGGACCCTGTGCGCGGCCTCCCAGAATACGCTTGCCGCCTTCCTTGCACGACTGGCCGACGCCGACGTATCACTCCGCTCCCTGGACGAGATCGACCGACTTCTCGCGCAACCCTGATCGTTCATTTCCCTCTCGGTTTTTTCCCGACACCTGCCGATAACAGAGGTGGATCTTTTTTGTCCGCCAGGCAGGCAGGAGGAAACCATGGAAGTATCGAACCGTTCCGGGTTGCGGGAACTTCAGATCGCTCAGGGGCTCGTCGCCCTGCGCTGGGCCGCCATTCCCATTCTGTTCGGGTTCGCCCTGATGTCCACCCGACTTTTGGGAATGAGCTTCCAGATCACGCCCATCTACGTTCTCTGCTGCCTGCTGGCCTGCATCAACGTCTATTTCACGGTACACATCTCGATGCTCACGCGGCAGGTCGCGCTGCGGCACGGCGTTCCCGCCCTCCGCCGGCTGCTGAACCTCCTTCTGAGCCGCCATATCGGCGAACTCCGGACGAATGCGACACGCGCCTTCACCGTCATTCCCCGGCTGGTGCTCAAGCTGATGAGCACGGTGTATCTGCTGGTTCTCGAGATGATCCGGGGAATCAGGTTCAACCTGCTCTCCCTCGACAACGTGATGCACACCCAGGTGATCGTCGATCTGATCATGATCACCCTCCTGGTACGCTACACCGGCTCGCCGGAAAGTCCCCTGATGATGCTGACCGCGATCCCGATCATCGTGGCCGGCGCCGTGCTGGGCTTCCATAAGGGCGCTCTGTATGCGGGGGTGACGGGCGGGGGCTACCTGCTCCTGTGTCTGCTCGTCCATTTCAAGCTGATCATGCATATCAAGTTCTATGGTCCCCAGTTCGGGGATCTGAGCATGTCGCTCGGGTGGGCCGTGGCGAGTTTCGCGATGATCGTGGTCGCCTTGCTCGGAACGGCGTATCTGGCCCACAACCTGACCTCGATCTTCAAGGAGCGCATCTATTATCTCCAGCAGCTCCTGAACCAGAGCCGCCGCGACAACGTCGCCCAGGGCCACGTGGCGGACAATGTGACCTCGGCCTGGTTCATCCTCGATGCCGAAGGCACGGTCCTGAAATATCGACGTGGCCGCAGCGGCCTGATCGGTGCCAACCTTGCCGGACGGAATCTGCTCGAATCGATTCCCGCGTTCAAGCAGTATGGCATGGGGTATGTCATGCAGTCGGTCCTGACGGGCGGCCGTGCCCGCGAGATCGAGCGGATCCGCGTCCAGTCTTCGGAAGGGCTTGCCCACACGTTCACCTGCCGCCTGATCCCGATGACCGGCGAGAGCCAGGAGCCGCTGATCCTGCTGCTCACCGACGATCTGACCGAACCGCTGTTTCTCAAGGACCGGGTCGAGGAGCTGAAACAGGCACTCGACACGACCCGCGTGGACCTCGAGAAAGCGACTCTGGACGGCAAGGAGCTGAACCAGCAGCTGATGAAGAGCCTGAAACAGGCCAACGAGCGCACCCAGGAGATCGACCGCCTTACCCAGCAGATCCGGGGCCTCGAGACGGCGCGCGGGGATCAGGAGAACCAGATGGCCGCCCTGATGACCGAACTGGCCTGCGTCAAATCCTCGAACGACGCGCTCACCGCCGATATCACCTACAAGCAGATGATCCTGGAGGAAGTGACCGAGCTCCTCAAGAACTGCACCCATCTCGAAACCCTCTCCTCGATGATCGAGCGCCGCACCAAAGCCCTGTTCAAGCTGGAAGACGCGTGCCTGCACATCTTCCGCTCGCCCAACGACACGGGCCGCCTCAACGAGATTCTCGACACCCGGAAGGCGCCCCCGCGTCTTCTGGACATGCCACGCCGGAACCCCAAGCTGCTCGAACCGGTTCTCGCCGATGGCCAGCCCGTGGTCATCAAGGCCGAAGTGCATCCCGAAAAGTCGGCCACCGTCGAGATCACGAACGGCCCGATCCAGCGCATGATCGCCTACATCCCGATCCGGCACGAATCCGAGCTGCTGGGCATGATGATGCTCGACCGGTTCGGCTCCGACGAGAATCCCGAAAAGATGCTCTCGATGCTGACGTATTACCTTTCCCACACCGCGATCGCCCTCAAAAATGCAATTCTGTCGCAGAATCTCGAGTCCCAGCGCCAGAGCCTCACGAGCACGATGTCCTCCCTCGAGTCGACGATCGCGGGGCTGATGGACATGGTGCGCCTCACGCCGGGCAACTGCGAACTGCCGTTCCAGACGTTCCTCAAAACGCTCGGAAAACTGTGCGGCGCCTCGGATGCCGCGATGTTCCGGGCGAACCATGACGGAACGATCCAGCCCCTGGGACGCCTCGACACCACCCGCAAACTCGAGATGCGCAGCATCGAGGAGAAGGTGTTCAAAGCCCTCCAGACCAACCCGGCCCACAAGGCCACCGTCAAGGATCCCGTGGACGGCTCGATCCTCATCTCGTATCCGCTGAACCAAGGCGCGAAACTGATCGGCTCCCTGTTCATCCAGATGCCTGATGCCGCGGCCGCAGCCATCCCGGTGCTGGATATCGGGTCGAAGCTCGCCTCCGACCACCTGACCCTGATGGTGCTCAACGAGGAAAAGGAGCTGTGGGAGAACTTCTACCGCGAGAATCTCGTCGCCTGACCTTCGCCAGAAACAGAACACCCCCGGCTCGAAATGGCCGGGGGTGTTCTGTTTGTCAAGATATTATACTCTATAATATTCTCTATACCAGTCGATGAACCGGCCAATGCCGGTTTCGAGAGGGGTCGCCGGGGCAAACCCGACATCGCGGCGCAGATCCTCGACGTCGGCATAGGTGGCCGGCACATCGCCCGGTTGCATCGGCATCAGCTTCTTGACGGCGGTGCGACCGAGTTTGCGCTCGATGTGGCCGATGAACTCGAGCAGCTCGACCGGCTGGTGGTTTCCGATGTTGTAGACGCGGTATGGGGCCGAACTGGTGCCCGGATCGGGCTGATCGCCCGTCCAGGCCGGGTCGGGCTGGGCGATCCGGTCCGAGACGCGCATGACCCCTTCGACGATGTCGTCGACATACGTGAAGTCGCGCTGCATCTTCCCGTGGTTGAACACCTCGATCGGCTCGCCGGCAAGAATCTTCTTCGTGAAGCCGAACAGGGCCATGTCGGGCCGGCCCCAGGGGCCGTACACCGTGAAGAACCGCAGCCCCGTCGTCGGCAGCCGAAACAGGTGCGAGTAGGTGTGCGCCATCAGCTCGTTCGCCTTCTTCGTCGCCGCATACAGCGAGACGGGGTGGTCGACGTCATGATGCACCGAGAACGGCATCCGGGTGTTCGCCCCGTAGACCGAACTCGACGAGGCGTAGGCCAGATGCGGCACCTTCGCGTGTCGGCAGCACTCGAGCATGTTGACGAACCCGACGAGGTTCGAATCGACGTAGGCATGAGGGTTTTCAAGACTGTACCGGACGCCGGCCTGTGCGGCGAGATGCACGACCCGGTCGAACCGGTTCTTCGCGAACACCCGCTCCATCGTCGCCCGGTCCGACAGATCAGCCTTCACGAAGCTGAAGCCCGGCTTCTGCTGCAACCGTGCGAGCCGCGCCTCCTTGAGGGTCACCTCGTAATAGGCGTTGACGTTGTCGTAGCCGACGACGGTGTCGCCGCGGGCGAGCAGCCGCTCACTCAGATGATAACCGATGAATCCGGCGGCGCCGGTAACGAGAACATGCATGTCGTTTCTCCGGGTTCGAGAGAATTGCAGGGATGATACAGGCATTCGGGGAAAAATGCCATCGGGAGATTTGTGCTATAATCCCGGCGCTTGCATCACGGCCCGCCTGCATTCCGGGCCGTCCAGAGGAGAAGAAACGATGAAAAGCGGAACCAGGGAAAGGGCCTTCCTGTCGGGAAACGCCGCCATCGCGCGCGGCGCATGGGAGGCAGGTGTGCGGTTCGCCGCCGCCTATCCCGGCACCCCGTCCACCGAGATCCTCGAATACTGCGGCCAGTATGACGAGATCGATGCCCAGTGGGCGGTCAACGAGAAAACGGCCATGGAAACGGCAATCGGCGCGGCTTACGGCGGCGCCCGCACCCTGTGCGCCCAGAAGCACGTCGGTCTGAACGTCGCGGCAGACCCCCTCTTCACCGTCGCGTACACCGGCATCAACGGAGGCCTCGTCCTCGTCACGGCCGACGATCCCGGCATGCACAGCTCCCAGAACGAGCAGGACAACCGGCATTACGCCCGCGCGGCCAAGCTGCCGTTGTTCGAGCCGAGCTCGAGCCAGGAAGCGCACGACATGACCGTCGCCGCCTACGCCCTGTCGGAAGAGTTCGACACCCCCGTCATGCTCCGCACCACCACCCGCATCTCGCACTCCGAGGGCATCGTCGAGCTCGGCAGCCGCGCCGAGGCGCCGGCCCGCGAGTTCGTGCGCGACATGGCCAAATACTGCGTCCTGCCGCACAACGCCCGCCGGCTCCACGTCAAGGTCGAGGAGCGGATGGCGAAACTCTCGGCCTGGGCCTCGTCCTGCCCCTGGAACCGCATCGAAGCCGGCGATCCGTCGATCGGCATCATCGCCTCGGGCATCGCGTACGTTCACGCCCGCGAAGTGTTCCCGCAGGCGTCGTTCCTCAAGCTCGGCTTCACGAATCCCTTCCCCGCCGACCTGGTGCGCCGCTTCGCCGCCACGGTGAAAACGGTCATCGTCATCGAGGAGAACGAGCCGATCCTCGAGGAGCAGGTGCGCGCCCTCGGCATCGCCTGTATCGGCAAGGATCGCATCCCGATCTGCGGCGAGCTCAACCCCGATATCCTTCACGCGTCGCTGAACGAGTTCGCAAAGGCCCCGGCTCCGGCCAGGATCCGCATGCCGGACGTCGCGATTCCCCAGCGGCCGCCCGTCCTCTGCCCCGGTTGCCCGCATCGCGGCGTGTTCTTCACGCTCCGCAAGCTCGACTGCACGGTCACCGGCGACATCGGCTGCTACAGCCTCGGCGCCTTCCCGCCCCACAACGCGATGCACACGATCGTCTGCATGGGCGCCTCGATCACGAACGCCCTCGGCATCGAGAAGGCGATGAAGGAGAAGGTCCACGGCAAGCTCGTGGCTGTGCTCGGCGAGTCGACCTTCATGCACTCGGGCATCACCGGCCTGATCGACACGGTGTACAACCAGGGCCGACACCTGACCATGGTGCTCGACAACTCGATCACCGCGATGACCGGCCACCAGCCCAACCCGGCGAGCGGCATGACCCTCAAGGGCAAGCCGACGAAGGCCCTCGACCTGAAGAAAATGTGCGAGGCCACCGGCGTCGAGTCGGTCGTCGACGTCGACCCGTTCGATCTGAAGGCGCTCGAGGAGGCTGTCAAGGCCGCCCTCGCCAAGCCCGAACCGACGGTCATCATCACCCGCCGGCCCTGCATCCTGCTCAAGGGGTACAAACCCGAGCGGCACATCGTCTCGATCGACCGCGCCAAATGCGTGAAATGCGGCCAGTGCTGGAAGCTGGGCTGCCCGGCCATAGAACGCGACCCGATCGATGGGAAGACCCGCATCAACGCCACCCTCTGCGTCCACTGCGGCCTGTGCGCCCGCACCTGCCGCCCCGGCGCGATCACCCAGGAGAAAGGAGCCTGACCATGAGTATCACGAACATCCTGTTGTGCGGCGTCGGCGGTCAGGGAACCCTCCTGGCCAGCAATCTCATCGCTGAATGCGCCATGGAAGCGGGCTTCGATGTGAAGAAGTCGGAAGTGCACGGCATGGCCCAGCGCGGCGGCAGTGTCGTCAGCCATGTCCGGTTCGGTCCCGCAATCCACTCGCCCCTGATCCGCACCGGAGAGGCCGATCTTCTGCTCGCCTTCGAGCAGCTCGAGGCCCTGCGCTGGAGCGAGTTTCTCAAGCCCGGCGGCCTGGTGCTGATGAACACCCAGAAGATCCTGCCCATGTCGGTCTCGGCCGGCAACGGCGTGTATCCCGAGGATATCGCCGGCAAACTCGCCGCCCTGCCCGCCCAGGTCACGGCCGTCGACGCGCTCGGCGCCGCCGAGAAGCTCGGCAACGCCAAGTGCCTGAATGTTGTCCTCGTTGGCCTGCTCGCGAAGCGGCTGCCGGCCATCAGCCGCGAGATCTGGCTCGACGGCCTGAAAAAGCGCATTCCGGCCAGACTGCTTGAGCTCAACCAGAAAGCTTTCGAGGCCGGCTGGAACCTCGCGGCATGACCGACCATCACTCGCGGCCGACGGAGCATCGATGAAACACACGCTCTCATATATATTCATTTGTTTGCTTTCTCTTCTCCCGGCGGCCCCTCTCGGGGCCGCCGAGAAGAAGGCCGTGAAAACCGTTGTCTGCACGGTGTACCCGGTGTTTCTGATCGCCCGGGATCTCGCCTCCGGAACGGGGCTGCCGGTCTCCCTGCTGCTGCCGGCTGAACTGGGCTGTCCGCACCACTATGCCCTCACGCCGGCCGACATGGCACGGCTCGAGCGTGCCACCGTGATCCTGGCCAACGGCCTCGGATTCGAACCGTTCCTCGGACGCCTCGCCGAAACCGGCTTCCAGGACCGCATCCGGGAGGTCGCTCCGGCATCGGCGGCGCACACACCGGAACACGGAGACGGTCCCAATCCGCATCTGTTCACGACACCCTCGGGTGTTTCGGCAATGGCCGAACGGATTGCCGGGGAGATGACCGCCCTCTTCCCCGCAGAGGCGGCAGCCTTCTTCCGCAGCCGTTCGGATACTCTCCGTGCCCGGCTCGCCACGATCGGCAACGAGTGGGAAGCCCTTGCCAGGCGACTCCGGGGCACTCCCGTTCTGATCACCCACGATTCGCTCGAGTACATTGCCGAGACCTTCGGCCTCGAGGTCGTCGGCCGGCTCGAAGCCGATGACGGCCACGAGCACTCGGCTCATTCCCGCCTCGGCATCGAGAAGACGATCCAGGACCGCCATCCGCGCGCCATCCTGGCCGATCAATCGGTTCCTGCCGAGGAACTGAACGCCCTCGGCCGCGAACACGCTCTTCCCGTCATCGGGCTTCCGACCCTCACCTCCGGCTCATCCGACGCCGCGCCGGATGCCCTCGAAGCCAGCCTGCGGGCCGTCGCATCGGGACTCGAACCGCTCACGACGCTTCCTTCCAGATGAAGGGAACACCGGCGATCCGCCTCGCGCACGTCTCGGTCACGATCGGCCAGACCGCGATCCTCGAGCATGTCGATGCCTCGATCATGCGCGGCCACATCACCGCGCTGATCGGGCCGAACGGCGCCGGGAAGACGACGCTGCTGCAGGCGATCCTCGGACTGCGGCCGTATTCCGGAACCATCGAGTTCCTCTCTCCCGAGGGAAAACCCCACAGGCCGCGCATCGGGTATGTACCCCAAAGCCTGACGATCGACCGGCAGGCAGCCGTCACGGTGCTGGAGTTCTTCGCCTTCGAGTTCCAGCGCCGGCCCGTCTGGCTCGGCATCACCCGCAAGGCCCGCGAAAACGCCGAAGCCGCCCTGGAGCGGCTCGAGGCCGTACGGCTGATCGACCGGCCCCTCGGCCGCCTCTCGGGAGGCGAGCTGCAGCGGGTGCTCCTGGCGCTCGCCCTCCATCGCGATCCCGAGATCCTCTTCCTCGACGAGCCGGTTTCGGGCGTCGATGTCGCGGGCGGCCACCTGTTCTGCGACGTGCTCGAATCCCTCAGCACCCGGCAGAACCGCACGATCGTGATGGTCAGTCACGACCTCTCGGTCGTCTCGCAACTTGCCTCCCACGTGCTGTGCCTGAACCGCACGATCGCCTGTCGG
>DAOOQQ010000068.1:0-27808 GCA_035388825.1 Candidatus Ozemibacteraceae bacterium | reverse complement strand
TCGCCACGATGCTGTCGGTGCGGACGGCCGAGGCGCTGATCGATGCCGGCGGGAAGAACCTGGCCGACATCCGGTCGGCGCTCGAACGGGTGGAACTCCAGCAGAAGGCGGGCCGGGCCGCTCCGGTCGAACGTCTGCGGCTGGAAGCCCGTCATCAGGAAGTGCTGGAGACGATCGAAACCTGGCGTCAGGCCCGGACGACGGGCCTGGCCCACCTCGGAGCCCTGATGAACCTGGCCTCTCCGCCCGCCGGCATCGCGTGCGACGATCTTCCCGCGCCGGCATCCGAAGGCGGTGAGACGGCAGAAGCGCTCGTGGCGCGGGCATTCCAGGAACGGCCGGATGTTGCGGGCGCGGGCCACCAGATGCGGCGTGCCGAGCGCACCGAGCGGGCCCAGCGGCGGGCCGGAAAGCCTGTGTTGGCGCTTGTGGCCGGGGTGAACCGGTACGGCGACCGGGACGATGCGCGGCATCTCGGGACCGGCTTCGTCGGCGTGGATCTGTCGTGGTCGTTGGCCGACGGCGGCCAGCGGCAGGGGCGTCGCCAGCAGGCCCGCGCGGGTCTCGAGGCGGCGAAATCCCGGCTCGATCAGTTGAAGGCAGGCGTGACCGAGCAGATCCACCGCTCTCTCGCGGCACTCCAGACGGCCCGCAGCCGGCTCGAACGAACGAAGGCGGGCCTCGCCGCGGCCGAAGAGGCGCACCGGATCGAGGCCATGAAATACGAACAGGGCCGCGGCACGATCACCGACCTTCTGGACGCCGAGGCCGCCTTGTTCGCCGCCCGGGCCCAGGACATCAAAGCCGCCAACGACCTCTCCGCCGCCCACATCGCCCTCCTGCTGGCCGCGGGCGACGAAAGGCTTGTTCCCTGACGCATGACGCAAACATCAGTTGCCACAGCGTTCTGCGCGATTCGACAATGTCAGGTTGTCTCGAGAAACCCTGAAACGGGCTTATTGATTCCTGCATTTCATAAGCCAATTTCATACTCCCGTTCGTGCTGAGCCTGTCGAAGCACGAGAGGTTCTCGCCCTTCGACAAGCTCATGGCGAACGGGTGGTTTTCATTCTGCAGGACTCAATAATGGGCTGTGGAGAGGGAAAACGGCAACGATTTAATCTTGATGCCACGTCTCCAAGCGAAGACCAGGGATTGACTCGAAGTGCTTTTTGTTGCCGGTGACCAGTGTGCAACCGATGCTCAAAGCAATGGAGGCGATGAGAAGATCGAAATCCTGGCTGGGTTTTCCAACCTTCCTGAGTTCCGCTTTGATACGACCGAAGAAGCGGGCACTCTCTTGGCTGTCGGCAAGGATTGTCAGCGGCCGTGCAAATTTTTCAATTCTGGCGATGTTTTCTTCCACACGGCGAGAGTTGAAGGCACCGAAAAAAAGCTCGGCCAAAACACCGTTGGTAATCGCAATGGATGCAACACCAACCGCTTTGACCTTCTTTTTGAGAGCCTCATCACCATTCAGCAGGCGAACGCAAATATTGGTGTCGAGAAGGTAACTCATTTCAGGGTTTCCCTGTTTTCGACCGATTGCCGGCTGTCATAGATGACACGAATCTGTTCTTCCACGGAACGATCGTCTTCCCAGGTGCCGCAAACCTCCAGAAATTCAAGAGTATCCTTGTCGGTAGCACCTGCCTCACCAATCAACTCCTTCTTGAAGAATCGGATCAATTTCTCAAGTTTCTTTTGCGCGGATTCGGGAAGTCCCTGAATCTCTCGAAGGATTCTTTCTTCGTAAATTGTTTTGGTCACCATGCGTTCATCACCTCTCAAGTCAGTTTAGGCACTTGGTCGAATCATTTCAAATTCCAAAGAATAAAAAAACACAGGGGGAAACCGTGTGGCTTTGCTCTCGCGTTCAAGGCCCTGTTTCAGATTACCCCACGGCCATCTGCTTACGGTGAAGAAGAACATGGCCTTTTCCATAGGTTTTTACATCTTCACCGAACTTCGGCTTGGAGGATGTGGTGTATTTTATTTCTTATCGAATACTTCATCATGGGAAGGGAAACCCTTTTGGCCCCTGCCTTTCTTGATGCCCTCGAGAAGGAAGGAGCTTTTCAGGATGGCCTCGGTTTCGCTCTCTGCCTGCTTCGTGCCGACCTTCTCTTTCAGAAGCTCAATAGCGGAGCGGATTACCTCGGAGAGGGAAATCTTCTTCCCGTCTCGCTTGCTCCAAAGAAAGGCAAGGTTTTCCAGAAAGTCATGCTGGGCCGGGTCCAGGTAAATTTGAGTTCTTTTCATAAACCACCTCTATATACATTATGTCGCTATGATGTATAAGAGTCAAGAACCCCAACAATGGAGACAACAGCCTGCCGGAGTGTAATTCGCCGACAACCTATCCTCAAAGCCTTCGGGTTTGAAGTGGACCCGGTTTGGTGGACGGTTCGGGATTTTCGTAATCATGCAGCCTGCGTATGCCGCCTTTCGTATTCCACGGGGGAGCAGTAGTCCAAACCAGAATGCCGTCTTCTGAGATTCCACCAGCCTTCGATGAATTCGAAGACGGCCATTCTTACTTCGGATTGCGTCTTGAAACGGCGGCGTTCTTGACGCCGAGGCGGCCCTGTTTGCGGCCCGGGCGCAGGACATCAAGGCTGCCAACGATCTCGCCGTCGCCCACATCGCCCTCCTGCTGGCCGCGGGCGATGAACGGCTTGTTCCCTGACGCGTTGCGCCGGGTGTCGGCCGGGGAATACGACGGTTGAAGCGCCGTCCCGGAGATAACGCCTTTTCCGAGGGTTCCCGCCGGAGGGGGGGGGCGCTCAGTCTGACGGCGGGATATCCTTTCCGCGGCCGGGCTTGGGCGCGAGCCACGCCTGCTGGCCCCGGGAGCATTTCGTGAGCCGGTCGTAGAGCACGACGTTGATGCAGGCGGCGAGATTGAGGCTGGCCCGGGTCGGAATATAGATCGTGTCGCGGCACCACGAGAGCGTGCGGCGGCCAAGGGTCATGTGCTCGCCGCCGAACACGTAGTAGGCCAGTTCCGGATGCTCGTATTCGGGCAGGGGGACGGCGTCTTCGACCAGCTCGACAGCGACCGGCACGAAATGGTAGGGCACGGTGAGCCGCAGATCATCGACCTCGAGCAGGGGGGTGCGCCGGTACTGGTGGCCCACATCGGTCGAAGCCTTCCGGTAATGCGCCCCCGCGATGGCGATGAGCGAGACGCCGAAACAGCCGGCGGCCCGCAGCGCGCTTCCGATGTTCTTCGGGTCCTGGGGGTGGTCGATCGCGATGCAGGCCTGGCCCCAGGTGTCGTGGGAGCCGGCGGCGCGATCGGCGGCGCAGCGGTCGAGAAGCTGTGCCACGTGTTCATAGGCGGTGTCGGTGTCAGTCATGCGGTGTCTCCGTTGCGGTGATGGGAAGCGGTGATGAAGGGGCGACGGCATCGGAAGCGGTGGCCGGCTGGCCGGCGAGCAGCCGCTGGACCTCCTCTTCGGCGGCGAACCGGTCGATGTTGCGCCATTCGGTGAGCGAGGCCAGCTCATTCCGGGCCGTTGGGTCGAGATGCATGGTCAGAAGCGCGTCGCTGATGCTCGCGAGCAGGGCTGGCGGCAGGTCGTTCCGGATGACGAGCGGGTCATACGGGATCGGGCCGGTCGTGGCGACATACCGAAGCTGCTCGGCCATGCTGGCGCTCTTGCGGTCGGGGGTGATCGTGTAGACCGCCGCCCCGTCGTACAGCCCCTTGATGACCCCGTCGATGCTGCTGTCGTGGCTGTGGGTGAAGACGACGCGGCCGAAATAATCCAATGGATATATATTCAACGATGCAAACAGCCTGTTCGGGAAGTAGAAGCCCGATCCCGAATTCCGCTCGACATAGGCGAACGTCCGGCCCTTCAGATCGGCCACCGCCTGGAACGGGCTGTCGGCGCGGACGATGATCTTGCCGAAGTAATCGATGCGGCCCCCCTGCACGGGCCTGCAGATCACGCTCCAGGGTTTGGCGTAGCCGAGATGCTGGAGGGAGGCGTGGGAGAACCAGGCGATCTCGGCGCGTTTCTCGTCCAGCAGGCGGGCGAGGGTCTCGTAGTCGGCGGCAACGTTGAGCCGCACGGGTCGCTGGAGTTTGCGGGAAAGATACGAGAGAAGCGGTTCCATCCGGGCCTTGAGCTCGCGCGGTCCGAGAAACGGGATGACGCCGAACACGACGGGTGGCTTCGGATCGATCCGGAGGGTGACCGGCACGAGCCGGTGGCGCGGTTGCCAGGCAAGAACACCGGCGACGATGAGCAGGATCAGGAGGGTGACCCAGACAACCGCCCGGCCCCGCCGGACAAGGGAAAGATCGCGGGAAGCGTTCATGATGCGAGATTCTCCTGCGGTCGCAGATAGGCGAGGAGCGCGGCTTCCTCGGCCGGAACGAGCGGGGATGCCGGAAGAACGGCTTCCGGAGAAGATTCGGCCGGCAGGGACAGCCCGGAGAGCGCGTTGCGGATATGCAGAACCATGCGGCTCACCTCGTGGGGCAGATTGGTTTCGAGGAGCTCCTGGGCGACGGAGCTGGTGAAGGCGTCGGGGCTGCGCAGCCGGTCGAAGGCCGACAGAAGCGTCTCGGGGCGGGGGCCGGCGAGCAGGACCATGCGGCAGCAGAGCACGGCACGGTCGCTCCAGCGGGAAAGGCCCGTCGCGAGCTCGTCGGCAGACCAGCCCGCTCGGCCGCCGCTCTGCCGGAGACAGGCCAGGAACTCGGCCTCGCGGATGATGAGCCGAAGCAGGCCGAGCATGCCCTCGTCATCCGGTGTCTGGCCGGGCGGTGTCGGGGAGCTGCCGATGACCTGGCGCAGGAGGGGGATCGCGGAGGCCCAATCGGGAAGTTCGGACAGCCGGGGCACCCGGCAGGCTTCCCACAGGGGGGCTGTCGACGGGCTCCCCGACGGAGCTGCGTGGGTGACGAGACAGGCGCGGAGCAGTTCGACGGTTTCGGGGGTGGCCTGTTCCAGGAGCCGGACGAGCCCCTCGCGTGCTTCGGGGTGGTCGAAGCTCAGGATGCGGCCGACGATGTCGAGGCCGGCCGAGCCGCCGATCGAGCGGATCGTGTGGCCCAGCTTCTGACGCTCTGCAGCCGTCAGGCCGTCCATGAGCGACCGGATGCGTGCCAGGCGCTCTTTCGAGGCCTTTTCGACGAGGTTGGCGGCGTGCCGGGCGCGGATCGGATCGGAATGCGCGGCAAGCCGGTTCAGCGCCGCGAGACCGCCCGAGGTCGGAAGCCGGCCCAGAGCGCGGATCGCGATGCACGCGACATCCGTGTCGGGGTCGTTGGTGAGGGCTTCCATCGATTCGAGGAAGAGGGGCAGAGCTGTTTCCCCCATGATGGCCGCGGCCGACGCCCGGAACAGGGGGTGGGGCGAGCGGGCCATTCCCGACAGGGTCGACAGCCCCGCCTCGATACCGCCCGCGTCGCGCGCGAGGCGCAGCATGGCGAGAACGGCGCTTCCCCGGACGCGGTGGTGGTCGTGTTCGAGATACATCGCGGCCAGCTCCTCGACCGGCAGGCCGCCGTTGGTGCGGCCAAGGGCCTCGAGAAGATCCGCCTGGAGACGGGTGTCGCCGGCCGACTGGAGCAGGCGGGCGATGTGGGAGACGGCGTCGGCACCGAAGCGCTCCACGGCGAGGCGGGCCAGCGCCGTCAAACAGCGGCTGTCCGTCTCGAGCGAAAGCCTGGGGAAGAGCAGGAGGCGGAGCGGCCTGTCGGGCAGAAGCTCGATTTCCCCGATCGCCTCGAGGCGGATGACCGGATCCCCTTGGGCGAGCAGCTCCTGGAGCCGCTGCAGGCGCTCGTTTTCGGGCAAAAAGCCGATCGAGCGCAGGTTCTCGTCATCCGGGGCGGTGCCGGTTCCGGCCAGCGTCTCGCGCAGCGTTGCCGCGTATCCCTCGTCGATGCGGGAGTGCACGTAGACCATGAGGCCGTAGCAGGCGGCTGCGATCAGGAACAGCCCCCCCACGGGCACGCGGTCGCGCGCGGCGAGCAGCACGAGAGAGGCGGTGATGCTCGCCGCCGAGGAGACGGTCGAAATATCGCGCCGGTAGCCGCCGCGGGTGGATGAGGGGAAGGCGCCGAGCAGCAGGGTGGTGGCGGGCACGGTGAAGTTCTTGCTGTTGAGCAGCACGACGAACTGGGTCACGGCGACCACGATGAAGGCCGGATGCACGGTGGCGGCCAGGCAGAGAAACGTCAGCAGGAACGGGGTCAGCAGCAGGATGCGGCCGAGCGGCAGGCTTGCGAACACGCGGTTCATCACGGTTATCTGGAGCGCGATGACGGTGAAGTCCGCCGCAGCCCCGAACAGGCCGAGGAACGAGGCGATCGCGGCCGCGTCCGCAAAATGGGTCGTCACGGAAACCGAGAACAGGTAATCGATCAGAAACCTGTTGAACACGATCAGGACGGACGAGGCCAGAAGCAGGACGGCCAGCGGCTGCCGGAACGAGGATGCCGGCGGTTCCGGAACGGCCTGGGCCGCACCCGGGGTTTTCGTCGTGGGGCCGGCCACGCCTTCCTTGGGGGTGTCGAACAGGCCTATCTGCTGGAGGAGAACGGCGCCGAGGCAGAGAACGGCCGTGTTCAGCCAGAGCAGGGGCCCGGACCCGACGAAGTCCAGAATGGTTTTCATGAGAATACCGCTCAATATATATCCGGCACTTCCGGCCCCGTAGATGGCCGGCAGGCGGCGCTTGGCCTCCTGAAGGCTGAGCATCTGGTTCGCCATGGCGGAGAAGGACTGGTTGGTGAGAAGGTCGACGAGCATCGCCCCGACGAGGCCCGCGAGCAGGGCGCCTCCGGTGGCGAAGCCGGTGGTGAGGCTGGTGGCCACCGAGAACAGCACGACCGGCAGGGAAAGGAACGACAGCATCCAGTGCCCTTCGCGGCCTTTCAGGCGGCGCACGAAACCATACTGGAGTGCGATGAACGAGACGTTGCCGGCCAGGTAGGCCCAGGGAAGCATCGTCGAGCCGAGATTCTTCAGCAGCCCGGCAAGCCAGGTCAGATAGAGGACGTTGTTGGTTCCCTTCTGGATCAGGAAAAAGGCGGCGAGAAGCCAGAACAGCCGCGCGCGGTTTGGCGTTGCGGCCTGGGGAGCGGGTTCCGCCGGGGTCACGGGGCCTTCGACCCGCTGTCGGGGCCGTTCCATTCACGGCGCCAGATTTCATCCATCAGACGGTGCTTCTCGAGCGTGGCGGTCATGTCGTTGAAGGCCCGGCACGTCTCGGCCAGCTCGTCGTTCCCCTCGACCGGCAGCCGGTGCGTCACGGCGCCGTTTCCGACCTCGCGGATGCCGACCGAGAGCCGGTTCAGATGCCCCGCGAGCGGGTGGGCGAGCAGAGCGCCGAACCCTGCCGCCAGCAGCAGCCCGAGGCTCAGCAGGATCGCCAGATCCTCGAGCAGGTGCATCAGGGGGCCGAGCACTTCCTCCCGGGGCCGCGCCGCGAGCAGATACCCTTGCAGGCGGGAGACGGGCGTGACGACCCCGAGATACGGCCGGCCCGTCAGTTCGAGCGTGATGGGAACCGGCTCCGATGAAAATGCCGTGACCGTGCCGGTTGCGATGCCCGTCAGACCCTCGGGAAGATCGTGGCCGCGCGAGGTGATGAGGCTGCCGTTGCGGTCGCAGAGCAGCAGCACGTCGCCCGAGGCGAGGGGGTAGTTCTTGAAGATGTCCATCAGCTCGGGGCTGTCGAGATTGATCGCGCAGCTCAGAACGCCGATGACCCGCCGCAGCGTCTCGAAATCGAAGATGGGCACCTGCATCACCATCGAGTCGGCGCTGGAGGAGGTGACGATCTGGTCGGCGAACGTCGATTTCCCGGTTCTGACGGCTGTCAGAAAGGCCTGCTGGGCGGCGACGAGGGAGGGGTTTTTCGCCCCGACCAGGGTGCGACCGATGTAGAACTCGTCCAGGCCCCGATCCCGGTTCCGATAGGCGAGGTTGGTGATCGTTCCGCTCGCGTCATAGACGAAGATGCTGAACAGCAGGGGGTTCAGATCCATGAACCGGTACATCGCCTCGAGCTGGCCGTCCCGGTCGAACCGCTGGATCTCGGGCGTGGCGGCCAGCAGGGAAACCTGCCGCTCGTAGTTGCCGATGACAGCCTCAACGCCGTTCCGGATCGCACCCGTGCGGGTCTTCATCGTGCTGATCGCCTGGCCGACGAGCTCGTCGTGCAACCGCCAGGCGAGCGCCCCGCCGACGAGCAGCATGGGAACGAGCCCGGCGAGCATCGCCGTCAGGATGACGCGCGTGGCCAGACGTCTATGCCAGGGCAGCTTTCCCGCCTCGGATGGCGCAGGCACCTGCGAAGACCCCCTCTCGTTCCCGGTGTTCTGAAGGGCAGTATAGCACGAACCCGGGGCGCAGGAGGCGGGAAGTCCCGGCCGGTTCAGCGAACGCGCATCGATTCTGCCTCGCGAAGCCCCTCTTCGAGCGCGGCGAGCTCGCTCCGGACGGTTCCGAGTCCGGCGTAGATCGCATCGGACGAGACCTGGAGCGTCTGCACGTCGGTGTAGGTGAGCGCGTTGAGGCGGTCGTACGTGCCCCGGACCGTTTCCAGGATCTGAAGCCGCTGGACTGCGATCCGCCGATGGCAGATATCGAGCCGGTCGAGCTCTTCGAGCCGCTGCCGCTTCATTCCGGCCGTGGCCTCGAGCTGGGAACGGATGACGAGATCGGTGGAAGCGGCGGCCTCGCCGCTGATTTCCTTCAGCTCGTTCTCCAGCTGCGAACGGTTTGCCTGCGCGAGAACGTTCTGCAGATGGGCGCCGCGCAGGAGCAGCCGAGCATGATCACGCTGCAGCTCCTCGATCTGGCGCACGGTCTCTCCGAGAACACGCTCGAGAGATGGGTCGGAGCCGTCGAAGAAACTTCTGACCCGCGCCACATCCGCCTCGAGACGGACGAACTCCTGGAGCTCGGCCTCGCCGATCTGCTCTCTGCCGGATCCTTTCTTTGCCGTCTTCAGCAGGCGCCGGTGAATGTGCCGACGGCTGTATGCCGCGCCCAGGAGGGAGCCGGCCGCCCCGAGAACCCGCCCGAGGGGAACCAGCCCCAGCCCCGCTCCCATGGCCGTCACGACGAGAAGCGAGGCCAGGGCGGCGAGGGAAAGACCGGTTTTGAGCAGGATCAGAGGGGCATAACAGACCGCCATGCCGCCGAACAGCCAGGCCACGCTGCGCTGGTGCAGCGACGCGAGAAACAGCACGGTGAAGGCGATGAACACGAGGCTGCGCTCGGGATCCTCGATGTGACCTCCATACACTGTGAACACGAGGTAGAGGTTCACCAGGAATCCGGCGAGCGAGATCAGGGTGTCGGAAACTCCGCCGCGCTGCACGGGTGCTTCCACGGAAAGGGGCGCCGCAACCGGAGCCGACGGGATGGGGTCATTGCCTTTCAGGGGAGCGATGTTCCGTGTCATATGAACCTCCGATTGCGGCTGATATATTAGTTCTGCTTCTGACTCATGGAACTGGTAACGGCCTGTTCGGACGGGATCTCCTGGCCTCGCACGAGCGGGCTGGAGTCGACGGGGGCGGTTGCCAGCACCGGCAACTCTTCACTGGCCACGGGGGCCGGTTCCGGGGCGGGAACGCCGAAGAACAGATCGCGGAGAATCACGAACGGAAGGGTGACGATCTTCCAGGTGAACCAGAGGCCGAGCAGGAAAATCGGCAGGTTGATCGCGAGACTGACGATCGGATTCAGAACGTTGTTCCAGAGGCGGGTTTCCCAGGGGGTGGCATCCTGATACTGGATCGCCGGGACGGTGGCGGGATCGTTGCCCTCGACCGCTCCGTGCAGGGCGCAGTAGACGACGCCCGTCCCGCCCAGATCGCCGGAGCTCAGGTAGGCGCAGCGGGTTTCGGGTTTCGAGATCCCGCCCTTGAGGTAGTTGCTCTGCTGCAGCGCGCCGATGACCTGGTCATCGACCATGCGCAGCGGCTGCTGGTTGTCCATGTTGTACATCTCGACGGCCCCGAGGATCACGCGCATGTTCGCGTAACAGGCTTTTTCACGGCCCTGCTCGCGGGCCTTGCGGAAATTCGGCACGAGAACGGCGGCGGGGAAGAAGCCGCTGATGCCCCACGAACCGATCGGCTTGGCCTCCTGCCGCTGCACGACCGTCACGACCGGCCGGGGCTGGCCCGCCTGGGACGGCATCGAGACGGTGGATGCATCGGCGGGCATCTGGACCGGGGCAGCCATGGCCTGGACGGGGGCGGGCTGGTTCCAGCCATTCGCGGGCTGATTCGGCTGCACCGCGGCGACCTGTTCGTGCGAGACCGAGACGAACGAGGTGTAGGAGGTCGTGAACTGCCAGGCCTTGCTGAGGCCGATCACTTCGGCTTTCTTCTCGGGCGTTTCACCGTAGGCGCGCATCTCCTGGATGAGGGCGTCGGCTTTCGTTTTTGCCCAGACCCGGCCGACAAATTTATTTTCATCACTCTTTTTCACGAATGTCGCCACAACCGGATACTGCTGCGGGGAGCCGTTCAGCATGCCCTTGAGCGTCAGACTCGCGACACCGCTGCCCTCATACCGGCCGACGACAACGACCTGGGAACCCTTGTAGACGTTCGGAATGGTCGAGGGGTACAGGTCCGAAACCTTGATCCCGCCCCAGTCGATCGCGAGGTCCACGAGCAGGGGCTTGCTGATCTTCTCGTAGAAGCCCATCAGCTGCGCTTCGAGAGCGTCGTTCTCATGGATACAGATCGATTCGCCGCGGTTCTCGAGCGCCAGTTTGTCGAGCAGGCCGGTGCAGACGTTGCCGCCGACACCGAGAGTGAAGGTGCGGATCCCGGCTGTGTTGCGGCTTTTCATGTTCGCGGCGATCGTCTCGAACCGGGTCTCGCCGGAGGTCGGCTCACCGTCCGTCAGGAAAACGATGGCCTTGGTCGAGGGCGACGCGTCGAACAGGCTCACGGCACGGGAAAGCGCCATGTCGATGTTGGTGCCGCCCATGGCCTCGAGGCTCGAGACGAACGCCTTGGCCGAGGCCCGGTTCTCGGGGCCGGCATTGGCGAGGGCCGGCTGCCAGACGGCCGCGTCGGTCGAGAAGGAGATCACGTTGAACCGGTCGTCGGCGTTGAGATGATCGATGAAGAAGTTGTAGGCGGCCTTCGTCTGCCTGAGCTTGTAGCCGCTCATGCTGCCCGACACGTCGAGCACGAAGACGATGTCGCGGGCGACGATGTCGGCGGCGTCGACGACTTCCTGCGGGGCGAGCATCATCATGAAATACCCCTTGTCGCCGTCAACGGGCTTCGTCGAGAGAAAATTGAATCCCATCCGCTGGGCCTCGACCTCGAACTGGAGCTGGAAGTCCGCGGCCGGCAGCTCTTTCGTCCGTTCGAACGTGACCTGCCAGTGGTGGTCGTCGATCCGGCGGGCGGCGATCTGGTGCGACGGGCTCTTCACCCCGACGATCCGCTTCTGATCGCGGATGTCGATCACGACCGAGACCAGGTCGAGACTGCGCTGCTGGATCTGTGAAATATTCATAGGAATATTGTATCGGATGATACCGCTCGAGTAGTCGAGCACCTCGCTGTAGGTGAGGTCGATCTTCGCCCGGCCGTTCGGGGGAACGGCGCCGACCTTCGTCTCGAAGCTGTTCGGGTCCGCCTGCTGCGCGATCGCGGGCATGAACCCGGCATCCTGGGCGGCCTGGAAGGTCTGCTGCGCCTCCTGCTTCTCTTCGATGGCTCCGACCTTGCGGACGCCGTTCGGGCCGGTCAGGCCGAACTCCTGTACCGACGCCTTCTCGCCGAGAGGGAACCGGTAGGACGCCTCCTGTGCGGTGGCGCCCGGGTTGAGAAAGCTCTGTTCGAGCCGGGTGACGGCGACCTGGTTGTCGATCGTCACGCGCACCCGCTGCTCGAGCATCGGCAGCTCGCCCGCGTTTCCATACAGATGCATGCCCTCGGCGGGCTGCACCAGGAGTGTGATGGTGACCAGGATCGTGATCAGGGTGATCAGACGTGTCATGGCCGGACCTCCTTCGGTGTCACTCCCGTCGGCGGTGTCCGCGGTCTGCCTGGCTTCCCTGGCGCGGGGCGAATGATGTGAGGTCGGAATGAATTCAAAACGATTGGCGCGGGATGCGGGGCCTGCTGCGAACTCCGGGGCGGGGCGAGCAGGTGAAGCGCAACATCCGTACCAGCGGGAAAAATAGCTGCTAAAATGCGCCTGAGGCGTCATTTGGCGCAGATGACCGGACAGCGGGGTCACACCTCGTGCGTCAGAAGTGACGCGGGGAGGATGCCCGAAGTGACGCAGGGAGCCGCCGGGCGGGTGCCGGTTTTCAGCGCGCCGGAGGGGTGGTGGGGAAGATCAGTCCTGCGCGAAGCAGATCCCCGCCCGTTTTCAGCCCTTTCCGCTCGAGGACCGTCCAGAGTTCGCGCAGCACGCCTTTCAGCGCGAGGGTGTCACCCATGGCGCGGTGCGCGTCGGTCAGCTTCACGCCGAGGTGCTGGGCGACGACACCGAGCTTGTTGGAGGAAAGACCCAGATACTTGCGCGACAGGCGAAGCGTGCACAGCGACGGCATCTGCAGCGGCACCTGGTAAAACTCGCGCCAGGCGTGACTGATGAACGACCAGTCGAACGGCACGTTGTGCGCCACGAAAAGGCTGCCCTGGAGAAGGCTGGCGATGACCGGAAGAACTTCCCGCATCGTCGGTTTGCCGCGAACCATTGCGTCCGTGATTCCGGTCAGATCGGTGATGTTGGGTGGAATCGGCACTCCCGGGTCGATGAGCGTGTGGAACTCTTCTTCGGCGTCGCCTGTGAGGGAAATCATGGCCACCTCGGTCACTTTCGCGACGGGCGGGGCGAATCCCGTGGTCTCGAGATCGAGAACGACGCAGGGAATCGAGCGGATCGGCGTGTGTTCGAACGGGAACCCTTCCACGACTGGCTTCATGCCGACATGGTAGCGGGGCCGTGCCCCGAGGTCAATATCATCGTGACACTCCGGGGCGTTCACGGTATGCTTGTCGCATCAGGCGAGGGAGGTTCGGCGATGAAACTGCTCAAGCTCGTCGGTGTGGTCGACCGCGTCACATCCGGCGTCGCGGCGATCGTTCCCGACGACGGCTCACGTGAAATGTATATTTCTGCGAATGATATCTCGGGACTGGCCGAGGGCCAGCCGGTCGATCTGGTGGTCGTTCCGCCGGCCGATCCGAACGGGCTCTGCAAGATCGTCTCGTTTACCCGGAAACGGGTGGCGAAGCCCGTGAAGATCCGCGCCGACGGCACGCTCCTCAAGGCCATGACCCGCAGCCGCGACCGCCTGAAGGCGACCCTCGACGAGCTCGAGAGCCGCGACGATCCTGATCCCGACCTCGTCGACGATCTCCGGGAAAAGCTCCGGTTTCTCGATCGCGGCATCGAACTCTTTTCCTGAGAAGGGAAGCGGCGGCAGCCTGATCCGGCCGATAAGCGTGAGTCCCGTTGCGCAGAATACCTCCGAAACACACGACGGTATTATGTAAGCCTCTGTGAGGTGTGGGTGTGGGCAGATGTGGCCGGGAGAGTGGAGAGGACGGTGGGGCGATGGTTCCTGTGAAGATCGAGCTCTGGCCCGAGCTGGCGCGCCTCGTTACGTCGAACAACGTTCGGAAAAAACTCGAAACCCTCCAGAACGGGGTTGATCGAGCATACTCCTCCCAGGAACTCCCGATATTCCGGTTCATCCTTGACGAAGGTGCCCATCTGTTTCGTCTGCCCCGCGAGATCGAACAGCTGAACGCCGTTTTCCCGCAGATCCTTGCGGCGACGTATCAGGGGAGCGAGGCAACCCCGCTTGGCCATGAACGTTCCTACGATGAGACGAGAATCCGGCAGGCTCTGAAAACAGCGACATCCCCCGAGTCGTTTTTTGCCTCCTTCGCGGTGAAACTGCCGGCATCCTCGGAAAAGAAGCTGTTCCGCCGTATCCTTGCTGCCGAGATCCCGGGGGGCACCTCGCCTCTCTCTAACGAGCGCGACCGGTACGAGGCCCGTCTCTGCTATCGCAGCCTCGGTCATCTGAGGGAGATCCTGAAGACCCTCGGCATCGAACCGAAGCCCCCCGGCCCCGACGAGCGGCGCCGGCTGCGCAACACCTGCCGGGAAATCGTGGGAATTCCCGATTTGGCCCAGCCCGAAGAGGTTTCGGTCCTCGATCTGCCGGTTCGCCTCCACGTCGACGGCCGTCCGGATGGAACCGGCGAGATCCGGCTGATGATCCTCGACGATGAGATTCCGGCCGACCGGTGTTTCTCGCTCCCAGACCGGATCCACGAGCTCGAGACACGACTGTCGTCTTCGGGAAAAGCCCCGTAAAAACGGCACCCCCGTCCACGAGCGCGTCGTGAACGGGGGTGTAAATAAAACGATATTATATCAATCTTTATTCGAGAGCCGGATCCGTTCCAGAATGACCCCTTCCTTGCCTTCGGCGGCGGCCTGGACCAGCAGGATCGTTCCGTCGGGAGCGAGGCGGCAGGGGCGCTGCAGGGTCAGGCGGCCCGGGCCGGGAATCACGCGCGAAGCGACGGTTTTCCCCCCACGGACGGCATACAGGGTCCAGACCGAGTCGAGTTCGCCCGAGCCGGTCATGACGTTGAAGATCAGCCGCTGATCGGGATCGATGCCGAGATACTCGACCGACATCACACGCCGGGGGGCTTCCGGGGTCGGGGCGACCCAGATCAGGCTCCCGTCCTCTTTCTGCACGCGACCGGGCTGGATGGCCCCTTTTCCGGCGCCGGGCGGGGGCAGCACGATCGCCGAACCGCGCGCTCCGGCTTCGAGCGCAGCGTGTGCGGGCAGCCGCCGCAGCGGTTTGCCGTTCTGCATCTCGAGGACGACGCCGTCTGCATCGCGCAGCCGCCAGCCTTCCCCGCTGCGGGAGATGTTCAGCAGATGCAGCGACGTGGCCTCCTGGTCTGAGGGGCGGGCGATCTCGAACTTCGTCGTGTCTTTCAGGGAAAGAACGAAGACAACCGGGAAGGGAAAGCCGCAGAACGAAAGCGTTTTCCCATCAGCCGAGAGGTCGCAGAACCTGTCACCCTGCTTCGACTCGGAGATGCGGGGAAGCGCGATCGCCTCCTGGCTGCCATCGGCCTTCACGCGCACCACCCGGTGGTCCGTCGCGAGAAGATAGGCCGAGCCATCGGGACTGCCGGCAACCGAGAGAAACCTGCCCGGAACGAACACCCCGGCCGGGGCTGCCTCGCTCCCGTGGGTGGCCGCCGCGCCGAATGCCGCCGGAACCGCAAGAAGAACGCCCAACAGAATGCTGATGATTTTCACGGTAACGTATCTCCGAAGCTTACTCGAGCACCATCGCGGCATGCCAGCAGCCGCCGCCGTTCCACCAGGCGGAGAACTCGTCGAAGGACTTCACATGGTTCACGACGCCGCCGCCCCAGGGGTCATTGTAATAGATGTTGCCCGAATCATCCACGCCCTTGATGCAGACATAATGGTTCGTCACGTTCGCGATGACCGGCTTGCCGGCCTTGATCTGCTCACGAATCCACGACAGGCCGACGCTGTAACTCCATTTGGCGTTCGGGAACCCATACTGCACCGCCCCCCGACGCAGGCCATCGTGGTTCGTTCCGGCGGCAGCCGTCGAGCCGCAGATATTCCAGAGGTTCGAGGCGAGCGCGCCGGCGTTGCCCTTTCCGTAATACGCGAGCGCCATGCCGAGCGAGGTCGGGCCGCAGGCCGAGGCGGGGGCAGGGCAGCTCACCTGCATCTGAAGCTGCTCGGGAACGGGGAGCACCATCTTCCCGTTCGCGCCGGCCGTCGGCTGCTGCTTCGAGGATGTACCCGGAGCGCTCGTGGTCGCGGGAGACGTCGAGGAGCCGGATTTCGAGACATAGGTCGAGTGGACATACGCCGTCTGGCCGTTGTAGCTGATCCGGTACCAGTCGCCTTCCTGGCCGAGAATCGTGACCTCATCGCCCTCATACAGGCTGCCGATGATGCTTCCCCACGGCCCCGTGCGCACGTTCAGCGACGGGTCGACGTGCACGACGCCCTTGGATGAGCCGGAGGTGGCTGCCGGCGTGGAGCTGGCGCCGGCCCGGACATAATCCGAATGCACCCACGCGGTGCCGTCCCCCCATTTGATCTGATACCAGTCGCCATCGGAGCCGATGATCTGAACGGCGTTGCCGTCATACAGCGAGCCGATGATGGTTCCCCACGGGCCCGTGCGCACGTTCAGCGAAGGGTCCACCTCGACGACGCCCGAGCGCACATCCGACTCCGCGGCCCCGATTCCGGTCGGTTCGGCCGTTCCGGACTCGCCAACGGACACCGAGTTCGCGTTGAAAACGGCGGTGGCGTCGGCATTCACTTCGTGGCCGTCGAGGGTGTCCTGCGCCGACTGGGCCCAAGCCGGGGCAAGACAGACCAGAGCCAGGGTGAGGAACAGCACCAGAGAAGACTTTTTCATGACTCATCTCCCAAATATTCGCCCGTGGAGCGGGCAATCTATGCATCCTGTCACAATATACCCTGCAGACAGGAAAAGGTTTCACCAGATCCCCATTTCATCCCTTTGCGGAACTGGCCGCGGGGCCTGGTCAATACCTGCGGCGGTCGATTTTCGGAAGCGAAAGATTCGGAAGAACCTGGTAGACGTCGTTTGCGGTGAAGACGACGAGGTCCGCCAGCTTGAACATGCGCTTCGCCGACTTGTGCGACCGGTGGATCAGCTGGAGAAGCCGGTCGAGATCCTCTCCGGCAATCTGCTTCGAGAGCGTGATGTGGGGTTTGAAATTCTCGCCGTCGGCATGCGGGAACGCGTCGATGGCTTTGCCCAGGCCATTCCGGATCGCCTCGTGCAGGGCCGCGAGATCGCGGCTGGGCAGAACCTTCAGATACACCAGCGGGGATTTGCTCGCCTCATACGAAAACAGGTCGAGTCCGCGAACGAACACCTTCATGGGAAGGAACGGCTGGGCGATCTCGGCGATGCGCGGCAACAGGTTGCGCACATCCCGCTCCGTCATCCCGTCGCCCGGGTAGCCCAGATACTTGACCGTCAGATGTGCCACGTCGAGCGGGTCGAACTTCGAACAGATGCCGTTCAGCCGCCGGTGCCAGATGGCGATCAGCTTCCGGCTCTCGGCCGGAAGGCGGAACGCGAGGGTGTACGGCAGCTTGCAGCCCCGGCCGTCCGTCATGCCGTTCTCACCCTTCGGGAAATGCCGATGTGACGCGCCCCCACACGATGCCGGATCGGCATCGGCCGCGTAGGGGCGAATCGTGATCCGTCCGGACCCGCCGGCTCCCGATGTTCAGGGGATGTATATGAACGTATCGCTATGATATATGTCATGATTCGTGAATCCACGCGTTCCTCCGCCGAGCCCGGAACACATCAGAACGGGTTCAGGGCGAAAGAACGAAGGCCCCGGCGGTTACCGGGGCCTTCATGGTAGCAGAACGAATCAGAGGGTGTCGAGGACCTTTGTCTGGGCGTTGAACTCTTCGATCAGCTTGTCCCACTGCGGGGCCTGGGCTGCGGCTTCGACCCAGAACTCGGGATCCCACAACTGGTTGATCTCTTCGAAGGTCTTCCCCTGCTGCTCGACCCAGGTGTAATACTTGAGGTTGTGCAGCTTCTTGCGGTCGTGGTAGCCCAGCTCATGCACGTGCTGGATGCTCTCGCCGAGCAGGTAGCGTTCCCAGTCGATGACCGCCTGGGTGGAGCTGTATTTCCCGTGCGACTGCTGCAGCTCGGTCAAGCGGGAGCCATACATCTCGGCGGCATCGGTGAACGGCATGAACAGCACGTCGTTCTCGTCCATCTCGAAGAACTTTGCGGTCTTGATGGCCGAGAGCATGTTGCTGATGCTGCTGATGCCCATCAGCGGCAGCAGCTTGATGATCTCCTCGGAGATGCCGGCGTCGCGAAGCGCCTTGTGGCCTTCTGGCTCGTTGAACAGGCGCAGGATGCGCATGCAGTTCTCGTCGTCGACGGCCACGACGCCGTCGGTGTTGCGCACGTTGTGCACCCACGGCACGTGCTTGTCGCCGATGCCTTCGATGCGGTGATCGCCGAATCCGTTCCAGAGCAGGGTGGGGCACTGGAGCGCCTCGGAGGCCATGATCTTCGTGTGCGGGAAAAGGGTCTTCAGGTAATCGCCGGCCGCGATCGTGCCGGCCGAGCCGGTTGCGGAAATCCAGGCCGACAGCCTGTTCCCGGGCTTGGCGATGGCCTTGAACGCCTCCTCGACGGCGGCGCCGGTGACATGATAGTGCCAGTTATAGTTGCCGAATTCGGCGAACTGGTTGAAGATGACGACCTTGTCGCCGCGGGTCTTGATCAGTTCCCAGCACTTGTCGTAGATCTCCTTCACGTTCGATTCGCAGCCGGGGGTCGCGATGACTTCGCTGGTGCCGATCTTGCGCAGCCAGTCGAACCGCTCCTTGCTCATGTTCTCGGGAAGGATGGCGATCGCGGGCGTGTCGAGCAGCGCGCAGTCGTAGGCGCCGCCGCGGCAGTAGTTGCCGGTGCTGGGCCAGACGGCCTTCTGGGTCGTGGGGTCGAACTCACCGCTCACCAGACGCGGAACGAGACAACTGAACGCCGCGCCGACCTTGTGGGCGCCGGTCGGGAAATACTTGCCGATCAGGCCGACGATGCGGGCCTTCACGCCGGTGATCTTCGAGGGCAGCTCGAAACAGTTCACGCCGCCGAACGTGCCGCTGTTCACGTCGTTGTGCCAGCTGATGCGGAACAGGTTGATCGGGTTCACGTCCCACAGCCCGACGCCCTTCAGCTTCTTCTGCACCTTCTCGGGGATCAGCTTCGGGTTCTTCATCTGGGCGTAGGTCGGGATCAGGATATGTTTTTCATGGCACCGCTTCACGGTGTTCGCAAGGACGTCCTTGCGCATCTTGAGTTCGAATTTTTTTGCGTATTTCGACACGTTGGTCTCCTGTCTGTTGTTGTCGGACGGACCTTGGAACACCACCGAGGCACAGAGACACAGAGAATAAAATTATATGTACGAATGTAATATCTCTGTGTCTTCGTGTCTCTGTGGTGTTCCTGGCGTATGAATCACGGGTACACGTGCGTTCCGGCCTGGCCTTTGACGGCGCGGGCGAGGTTCTCGGGGTTCGTGATGATCGCGTGCTTGCCGCCCGCGCGCAGGAAGCTCAGGACCGCCTTGCACTTGGGAAGCATCGAGCCCGGCTTGAAGTGGCCTTCCGCGATGTATTTCTCGAGTTCGAGCGCCGTGCACTTGTCGAGGGCCTTCTGATCGGGCTTGCCATAGTTCAGATACACCTTCTCGACGGCCGTCGAGATGATGAAGGCGTCAGCCTTGAGATTCTTGGCCAGCAGGCCCGAGGCGTAGTCCTTGTCGATGACCGCCGCGGCGCCCTTGAGCATACCCTTCTCGTCACGCACGACCGGCACACCGCCGCCGCCGACCGCGACCACGACGAAGCCGCGCTCGGCCAGCGTCTTGATCGAGTCTTCCTCGACGATTTCCTGGGGAAGAGGCGACGCGACGACACGCCGCCAGCCGCGGCCCGCGTCTTCCATGATCTCCCAGCCTTCTTTCTCCTTGCGTGACTTGGCCTCGGCCTCGCTGTAGAACTTGCCGATCGGCTTCGTGGGCTTGAGGAACGAGGGATCGTCCTTGTCGACGACGACCTGCGTGACGACCGTCACGACGTTCTTCTTGATGCCGCGCTTCTTGAACTCGTTCGCCAGCGCCATCTGGAAGTTGTATCCGATCGCGCCCTGGGTGTCGGCCACGCAGGAATCGAGCGGGACGGGATGGATCTGGGAGATCGACAGATCGCTGCGCAGCAGGATGAAGCCGACCTGCGGCCCGTTGCCGTGCGTCACGACGACGTTGTACCCGGCTTCGATCATGTCGGCGATGTGCACCATCGTATTGCAGGCGGCCTGATACTGGTCGGCCACGCTCTGGCGCTTGTCATCCTGGATCAGGGAGTTGCCGCCGACGGCGACGACGGCCAGTTTGCTGGTCTTCGGTTGTTCGGTCATGGGTTCCTGTTTTCCTTTCGGTGTCATAGAAAGATATCTATGGCTATTGAAACGTCACTTCTTGAGCGCCAGCGGCAGCATGGCGTAGAACTCGGCGCACTTCACGACCTCGGCGAGCGGCACCTGGTCGTTCACGGTGTGCGCGTGCACCTCGTTGCCGGGCCCGAAGCCGATTGAGGGGATGTTCGCCTTGCCCATCCAGTAGGTGCCGTTCGTCGAGAACACCCACTTGTCGACCACCGGCTCCTTGTTGTCGTGGCAGGCCTTGTAGGCTTCGACGCCCGCGGAGACCAGCGGGTGCTTCGGATCCAGGGCCCACGGCGGATAATACTTGCTGACCGGAAAGACGAAGCCGGTGTAGCTGGGCACGTCATAGAACAGCTCTTCGACTTTGCCGTTCTTCATGCTGGGCAGCGACTCGAGCTCCTTGATCGACGACTCTTCGTTCTCTCCGAAGGTGAGGCGCCGGTCGAGGTAGATCGTGCACTCGTCGGGAACCGCGTTCAGGCTGGGGGTCTTGCACTCGATCTTCGAAACGACGATCGAGCCCTTGCCCAGGAACGCGTCGTCCTTGAACATGTGGGACATCTTGCTGATCTCGTCAATGATCGGGGTCATCTTGTAGATCGCGTTGTCGCCGCGCTCGGGGGCCGAGGCGTGGCAGGTGCGGCCCTTGGTCGTCACCTTCAGCTCGACGCGGCCGCGGTGGCCGCGGTAGATGCGCATGCAGGTCGGCTCGCCGATGACGACGAAGTCCGGCTTGATCTTTTCGGTCTCGACGAGCGAATGCGGGGCGATGCCGTCGCACTCCTCTTCCATGTTGCCGAAATAGTACAGGCTATACCCGTCGAGCAGCTTGAGATCCTTCAGGATCTTGAGGGCATACACCATGCCGGGGGTCGAGCCCTTCTCGTCGCAGGCGCCGAGCGCATACAGGATGCCGTTCTCGACCTTGCCCTTGAAGGGGTCCCATTTCCACTGGGTCGGGTCGGCGATGCCGACGGTGTCGATGTGGCTGTCGAATACGATCTTGATGGGGCCGTTACCGACGCGGCCGACCGAGTTGCCCATCTTGTCGACGAACACCTCGTCGAAGCCCAGCTTCTTCATCTCGTCGTTGATGCGCTTCACGACATCACCGATCTTCGATTCGTAGCTCGGAATCGCGCAGATGTCCCGCATGAACTGGATCATCGCCGGCTCATGCTTCTTGACTTCGGCCTGGATCTTTTCAATCATGCCCTTGTCGATCTTCATGTGGTGCTCGCTTTCCTTGTCTTCGTGTATTCAGAACCGTTCCCACAGGGAACGGGCCAGTTCGCGGGATTTCGCGCACATCTCGGCTTCCTCGCCATCCGCCAGGAAGGTGATTTTGCCGTCGTCGTAGATCTTCTTGCCGCGGCAGATCGTCGTGTTGACCGTCGCGCCGGTGAGGCCGAACAGCATGTGGCCCAGCGTGTTGCCGGCGTTGATCGGGGTCGGGGGCTGGTAGTTCCAGATGACCATGTCGCTGGCCGCGCCTTCCTCGAGCATGCCGATCGGCGTCTTGAAGATGTTCGAGGCCAGGGCCGGGTTGCTCTGGGAATACATTTTCCATACTTCCCCGTATGCTTTGCGCGGGTCGCCGGCCTGATGCTTGTGCAGGATATTCGCCAGGGCGAAATCCGGCAGCGGCGACGGCGACATGCCGTCCGTGCCCATCATGACCGGGACTTTTTCCCTCATCATCAGCTCGATGTTCGCGCAGCCGACCGCATTGTTCATGTTCGAGCGCGGGTTGTGCACCACGTTGGTGCGCGTGAGCGCCAACGTATGGATGTCCATCTCGTCGACGTGGACGCAGTGCGCGAAAATGCTGTCGGAGCCGGTGAGCCCGACCCGGTGCAGCCGGTCGATGACCGAGCGGAAGCCGCGCCGCCGGGCGTCCTCGAGATCGGCCTTGTCTTCGCAGACGTGGATGTGGCACCCGACCTTGAGGCCCTTGGCCAGCTCGGCGGCCCGCGCCAGCGTCGAATCCTCGATCGTCATGCTCGCATGCAGACCCATCATCGCGGCCATGTCGGGATCGCTGTCGAGCTTGATGCCACGGATGAAGTTCGCGTTCTCCTCGAGACCCGCGTCACGCCGCGACGCGCCGTCACGGTCGGAAACCTCGTAGCAGAGACAGCCGCGGAGCCCGCATTTCCGGAAGGCCTGCTGCAGCGTGCTCAGCGAACCGCCGATGGCGTGCGGGCTTGCGTGATGGTCGATCAGCGTCGTGACGCCCGAGCGGGCGGCTTCGATGAGCGGGATCATCGCGGTCAGATACAGGTCATCGGGTTTGAGGGCCTTGTCGAGCCGCCACCAGAGGCGCTCGAGGATCTGCACGAAGTTCTCGGGCGGGGCGTCTTTCAGGGCGATGCCGCGCGCGAAGGTCGAATACAGGTGCATGTGCGCATTGATCAGGCCGGGCGTCAGCAACAGCCCGTTCGCGCTCTCGAATTTCGCCTTGGGAAACCGTTTCCTCAGCTCGTCCGTCGTTCCGACGCCGTGGATCTTCTTCTCGTCGAAAGCGACCGCGCCGTCCTCGATCACCTGATGGTTGGTGCCGAGCGTCGCTACCGTAGCATGTCCGATGATCTTCATCCATTCACCTCGGGTAAAAGTATCCCTCTTGCCTAATGCCAAAACGGCGATCCGTCACAGACGTTCGCCGCTCCTGTTTCATATCATGGAATATATGGTGCAGGGGACCACACCGTTCATCCCGTTCCTTGTCGTTCTGTCCCTTTTCTCATCTCGGGGGAAAAGGACTGGCCGAACTCTACCATACCCCCCGCCCATTGTCAAAACTTGCGATCGGGCAGATCGAACAACCGCCGGGCCAAAAAGAAGAACAAGAAAACGATCCGCAGATGACACAGATGTCGCAGATAGAATCACTGGCATTATAGCATTGATCGGGCCACGGGGCCGCCCCTGTGCTGGGAAAGATCATCTGTGCCATCTGCGCAATCTGCAGATCGTCCTCCTTCGGCGTTCGTCCGGTCTCTGGGATTCGAGCGTTCTTCGGGGTCAGGCCTTGCCGAAATAGAGCTCGCGGCTGCGGCAGTTCTGCAGCCGGACGATCTCGGACAGCTCGTCGTCGCTGAACCGGGTGAACTTGCCGTCGTTGATCAGCAGCTCGCCGTGGACGACCGACAGATCGACCGTGTCGACGGCACAGAAGATGAGCGCTGCGAGCGGGTCGGTCGAACTTCCGGCCTGGCGCAGGGAATCAAGCCGGAAACCGACGAAATCGGCCTCGAAGCCGGGCTGGAGCAGACCGATGTCGTCACGGCCGAGGATCTTCGCACCGCCCAGCGTTCCCATCTTCAGCACGTCCTTCGCGGTGATGCATTTGGCGCCGTTCTTCACGCGCTGCAGCAGGAGGGCGTTGCGCACCTCGAGCATCATGTTCGAGCAGTCGTTGCTCGCCGACCCGTCGACCGCGATACCGACCGGAACGCCGGCCTTCTGATACTCGACGACGGGAGCGATGCCCGACCCGAGACGCATGTTGCTCGTCGGGCAGTGGGCGACACCGCCCTGAGCCTTCGCCATGCGCGGAATCTCGGTTCCCGAGATATGCACGCAATGCGCGTAGAACGAGTTGCCGTCCATCCATTCGAGTTGCTCCATCAGCTCGAACGGCCGGCAGCCGTACATCTTGATGCAGAAATCATCCTCGTCGTGCGTCTCGGCCAGGTGGGTGTGGCACTTGAGGCCGTTTTTGTTGGCGTACCGCTTGGCCTCGACCATCAGCTCCTTCGTCACCGAGAAGGGGGAACACGGGGCCACGACGATGCGGGTCATGCCGCCCGGCTGCGCTTCGTGAACCTTCTTCACGAGCCGGTCCGTCTCCTCCATGATGACGGCTTCGGTCTGCACGACGGAATCCGGGGGCAGGCCGCCGTCCTTCTTCGAACGCGACATGCTGCCGCGGCACAGATGGAACCGGAGGCCGGCCCGCTTCGCCGCCTCGACCTGGCGCTCATACAGGTGCGACTGGCCGGCCGGAACGAGATACGAATGGTCGACGGCCGTCGTGCAGCCGCTCTTGAGCAGCTCGAGCGCGGCGACCGTGGTCGACAGGTGAAAATCCTCGGCCGTCAGCTTGGCCCACAGCGGATACAGATTGATGAGCCATTCGAACAGTTCGGCGTCCTGCACCTTGGGAAAGTTCCGCGTGAGCGTCTGGTAGAAGTGATGGTGCGTGTTCACCAGGCCCGGAATAACGATCATTCCTTCGCCGGAGATGGAACGCGCGCTTCCCGACTTCGATGCGAGTTCGGCAGCCGGGCCGACGGCGGCAATCTTCGTGCCCTCGACGAGCAGGGAGACATGTTCCAGGACCGGAGCGTCGCCGCCGGCCCAGAAATAGCTGATATCTTTGATGAACAGGTTCATTCCCATTCCTCCGTGGTGGTTTGTTTCAAGCCCCGATTCTACCACAGACCCGCCCCTCCGGGCACCCGCCATCCGAACATCCGCACCGAAAAAGAGCCGGTTCGTCACTCCGATGCTCCGTTGAACTATTCCCCGGTTTCAGGAATGCATCCGCAAAGGGAGGTCTGATGAACCGAAGGTTCTCTGGATTTTATCTGCGCCATCTGCGTCATCTGTGGATCGGTAGGCTTGTGCGATGAGCGCAGCAGGTGGATAGGTCAACGGGCAGGAAACTCCGGGGCGATTCCAGGAGTTTCCGACACCGTTCCGTTCCGCTGCCGTGCTTCGCCTGAGGCCGTGGACCATGGGGTTGGGATTGACCGGACCTGGGGGTTGTGCTAGACTTCGCGCAACACCTGGTTCAAGGAGTGTCAGACGACATGATGAAGCGGATCTTCAGGACGTTCTGCGGCGCGGGAATCGCGGCCGGCCTTCTGGTGAGTGCCCCCCTGGCGACGCAAGCCGCCGAGAGCAAGGATCCTACGAGCATGGTCAGCATCGGTGGCGATGCCGCAACGGCGGCGGAGCCTGAAGTCGAGCTGAAGATCGGTGATCCGGCTCCTGAATTCTCCCTGCCGAATCTCGTCACCGACAAGATGGAAAGCCTGAAGGATTACGCGGGCAAGCCCATCATCCTGTTCTTCATCCAGAGCGCCTGCTACTCCTGCCTCCAGGAAGCGAAAGCCCTCAAGACCCTCAAGGAACAGAACCCCGGCGTCGAAGTCCTTGCCGTCGGCGTCGACCTGCTCGGCAAGCCGATGCTGGTCTCCTGGGCCGCGCACAATAACATCAACTATCCGGTCCTGCTCGACCCGATCTTCTCGGTTCCCGAAAAATACGGCTTCACGTTCACCCCCAGCTCTGTCGTGATCGACAAGGCGGGCAAGATCGCCATGATCCACGCCGGCTATCGGCCCCAGGATCTCAAGCTGTTCGAGGACAAGATCAAGGAACTCCTCCAGCAGAAGTGAAGTGTTCACGGCCCCCGATCTTTCGGGGGCCGTGTCATTCCGGCACCTTGAGCAGCCCCGCACGGCGTGCGTGGTTTTGTGATGCAATACAGTATAATACGATAAAATATATTTGAATCGTGCGGAGGAAGTGTTGCCTGAGACGGGAAAGGGCAGAGGAGCCACCCTCACGACGGCCCAGGTCGAGATCCTGATTGCGACGTGGCGTCAGATCTGTGTCGAAGAGCACCTCGAGGGCATCTACACGCTGCTTGTCGAATCGGCCCGCAAGCTCACCGAGGCGGAACACGCATCGATTGCCCTGATCGAGGAGAGCAAGCTCCGGTTTGTCGGCTCGACGCGGGATGATCATGCGCGCCGCGGCGCCATCGCCATTCCGCTCGGCTCGGGCATTCCCGGCAAGGTCGCCCAGGACGGAATCGGTCGCCGGATCGAGAGCGGCGGCTATATCAGCCCCGTCTCGCAGGTCGCAGCCCCGCCGCCTGGCACGCAGGAGCACAGTTCGATGGCCTGCGTTCCCCTCAAGGTGCGGGACGAGATCATCGGCACCATTCAGGTGTACAACCGCATCGGGGCTTCGAAATTCGACGAATCCGACCTCGAGGCCCTCCAGGTGCTTGCCGACCACTCGTCCGTCACGGTCGAGCGGCTGCGCCTGCAGAAAAACCTGGTGATCGAATCCAGCCGCGTGAGGGGTATCTTCCAGGCACTCACCGACGGCATCATGGTTGTCGATACGGCAGGCAATCCGATCCTGTACAACCAGGCGGTCGAGTCGATGTTCTTCCCCGAAGGAAAGCAGAATTATGCGCTCTCCACCTACATCAGCAACGTCATCCGGACAGGGGAGGCTGCGGGGGGCTCATCCGAAGTCGTTCTGCTCAAACCGCACGAAATGATCCTCTCGAACCGGTTCGTCACGCTGCGCGAAGCCGACGGGAAGGCGGCCGAAGTCATCGTCTCGATCCGCAACATTTCCGACCAGCGCGCCATTGAGCGGCGATTCTCCCAGTTTTATGCCCTGATGCTTCATCATCATAACCGGCTCGTGGCCAAAACCTGGAAACACCGTAAGAAAGCTTCGGTCCGCAAGCTGCTGCGCCGCCAGCGGGAGTCGATGCGACACCTCATTTCCCTGACCGAACTGAAAAGCGGCCCCCTCCGGATCGAACGGGGCAACTGCAGCCTCACGGATCTGTATACCCGTGTTCGTGACCGGTTCGTGAAGCAGTTCGCAAAAGCCCAGATCCATCTCGACGATTCCGGCCTGCTGGCGCATGGCCAGATTGCAGGTCGATTCGACCGCGGCCGGATGCTCCAGATGTTCCGCACGTTGTTCCGAAAGGCACGGAGCGTTCTGGCGGGGGGGGGCCGGCATGTCTGGCGCGCGACCACGACGCCCGGCCACGTGGAGATCTTTATCCATCTTGAGGGCGATGGCGTGCGGGAGCGGATTCCCGAGGACATCCTCGACTGGAATGCCCAGGTGGACCGGATCCTGTCCGGGGAAAGTTCCGCTCTCGACCTCGATCTGGCGTTTCTGAGTCACGTGGTGCATGCCCACAAGGGGACGATCGCCATCTGCCGGGATGCCGAACGAGAGGTGACCATCAGGGTCGCCCTCCCGCTGGAGTGAGCCGATGACACCGCTGAAAACGGGATACCAGCGTCGGCGCTATGCCTTCGACGAGGTGGTTCGGCTTCCAAGCAGCATGTCCGAGATCGGGAAGATCCGCGATCGCGTTGCGGAGCGGCTCGAGAAGCTGGGGTACGCGCCCCGTCTGACGATGAACGTTTCTCTCGCGCTCGAAGAGGCGATGGCCAACGCCATCGATCACGGCAGCCTCATGGGACAGAAGGTGATCGAGGTGGGAATGACGGTCAGCGAGACCTGCTGCATCCTCCAGGTGACGGATTTCGGCGGCATCACCTTCAACCCCGAGTATTTCGAGAAGCTCGCCGAAGTGAAAGACTGGGGAAAAGGCGGCCGCGGGATTTTTCTCATCAAGCGCCTGATGGATGAAGTCTACTACTTCTTTCACCCTGAGAAGAGTACATCGGTGGTCATGATCAAATACAGGGAAGGACCCTCTCAGACAAGGATCGGGTGATCCCTGGGCTGCAATATTCTGGGCGGGCCCGGTGAGTACCCCGGCCGGCCCGGATGCAGGGTGGAAGGTACACCGGATATGGGGCCGACGAAGAAATTGTTGGGGCCTCGAAGCCGATGAATACAGGGATTGCGTGGCTCCGGAAAAAATTCAAAAAAAGGGTGTTGACTCCGGGGACGAAGGCTGGTAATATAG
>DAOOQQ010000067.1:0-27990 GCA_035388825.1 Candidatus Ozemibacteraceae bacterium | reverse complement strand
GCGACCATCTCGGCGACGAGCAGGCAGGCGATGATGCCGTCCTTCTCGGGGACGTGGCCGCGGATCGTCAGACCGGCCGACTCCTCGCCGCCCATGATGATCTTGTCCTTGCTGATCAGGTCGCCGATGAACTTGAACCCGACCGGGGTCTCGAACACCTCGAGCTTGTGGTGCCGGGCCACCGCGTCGACGAGGTGCGTCGTGGCGACCGAGCGGGCGACGCCGCCCGGCCAGTTGCGGGTCGTCTTGAGATGGTCGAGCAGCATCCCCAGGACCTGGTTCGGCTCGAAGAACCGTCCGTCGGGCCCGAGAACGCCGAACCGGTCGGCATCGCCGTCGGTCGCGAGGCCCAGATCGAACTTCCCTTTCTTCAGCAGGGCGATCATGTCGGGAATGTGGCTCTCGGACGGCTCGGGCGGCTGGCCTCCGAAATACGGGTCGAGCTTGTCGTTCATCACGGTCACGTCGCAGCCAGCTTCCTTCAGCAGCGTGTCGAGATAGCCGCGGGCGGTTCCGTACAGCGGGTTCACGAGCACCTTGAGCTTCGCCTTCCGGATCGCGGCGAGATCGACCTTCTTCCGCAGCTCGGCCAGATACGTCTCCATCGGGTCGATCTTCTCGATCAGCCCCTTCTGAAGCGCCGTCGGCATGTCCATGTCGTGGACCGGACCGTTCTTCATCAGGCTGTTCGCCCGTTTCTCGATGTCGCCGGTCGTCTCGGGAAGTGCCGGGCCGCCCCAGTCGGGCGAAAACTTGAGACCCTGATACTCGGGCGGGTTGTGGCTGGCGGTGAAGTTGATGCCGCCCGCGGCCTTGCGGCGGAGCAGCTCGAAGCTGATGACGGGGGTCGGGGTGTCGCGCACGCAGAGGAACGCCTTGATCCCGTTCGCGGCAAGAACCCGGGCCGCCGTTTCCATGAACTTCTGGGAAAGGAAGCGGGTATCGCTGCCGATCACGACGCCGCCGGTCTTCCCGTTGGCCTTCAGATGGTCGGCGATCGCCTGGGTGCACACCCGGACATTCTCGAACGTGAAGCCGTCGGCGATGACGTCGCGCCAGCCAGAGGTTCCGAACTTGATTTCCATGATTCCCTCCCTCGATGTGGTCGGACTGCCCTGTCGGGGCGTCCGGACAATATGCCCCAAGTCTACTCCGGCCCCGTCCTCCCCGCAACCCGGGGTAATTCACCGCGGGACAACGATGGTTCACCACGAGATGATTGCACCACAACGATCCTCCGTTGAACTATTCCTCAGTTTCAAGAACGCATCCGCAGATGGAGGGCAGATGAACGCAGATGAAAAGCTGAGAGAGATACGAACGCTTGGGGCCACCAGTTTATCTGCAGGAAGAAAGCCCCGAAAAACAGCTTCATCACGGAGAACACAGCGGGCACAGAGAATTCACAGAGGATCTGAACATTCTCCGTGCAGCCTCTGTGTTCTTCGTGCCCTCTGTGATGAGCGTTCTCAATCCCTCGAGCGTGGCCGTTTCCGGTGGCGGTATTGAGTGGGTGGGGGGGGCGTGGTATACCTTGGGGCGATGAAGATGAAGAGGGTGTGCCCCGCCTGCGGCCACGAGAATGAGGAGGAGTGCCTCGTGTGTTCGTGGTGTCTCGGCGATCTCGCGAACGTGCCGCCGGGCTCGGGGCTCGACCGCTCGGATCCTCTCCTTATGCTGAGTTTCAGCGGTCTGAGTCTCGAAGTGCGGCACGGGGACGTGATCGGCCGGAGCGCGCTCGGGAAGGAGCTGTTCGACGGCCATGCCGGGGTTTCGCGCAAGCATCTGCTCGTCGTGTTCGTCGACGGGGCCTGGTTCATCGAGGATCTCGGCAGCACGAACGGCACGAAGGTGAACGGCGAGCGGATCGAATCGGGCACGAAACACCGCATCAATGCCGGCGACAGCCTTGCCCTCTCGAAGAACGTGACGCTGGTCGTTCTGTGAACACGATGATTCCGGAAACCGTTCGCGGGAAACGGGGGAGATAATGAAATATCAGGCAAAATATATCGTTGTTGCGGCTCTGGTCTTCGGAGGATTGGCGCCGCTGGGGGCGGCCGAGATCCACGAGGCGGCTGCGGGGGGGAATCTGGCCTCGGTCACGCGGCTGATCGCCGCCGACCGGCGGGTGGTGCGGGCGAAGACGGCGACGCAGGTGACGCCGCTGCATTACGCGGCGATCCGTGGAAACGTCGCGATCGCCCGGGCCCTTATCGAGGCGGGGGCGGATGTCGGGGCCCGGACCGAGGATGGGAAGACGCCGCTCCAGTTCGTGTTCGACAACCCCGAGGTGCAGGATGAAGCCTGCGCGGCTCTGACCGAGCTCCTCGCATCGGGCTCGGATCTCGTGAACTCGGTCGACGGAAACGGCCTCACGCCGCTCCATCAGGCCGCCCGACTCGGGAACGCTGCCGCTGCCGACGTACTGATCCGGCGCGGGGCTCTCGTCGGCGCCCGGGACGCCAAGGGGAACACCCCGCTGCATCTCATCGCCGAGGCAACCGACACGGCAGAAGCGGTTGCGACGGGCAAGCGGCTGATCTCAGCGGGCGCTTCGGTGAATGCCGCCAATCATGTCGGAGCGACGCCCCTTCACGCGGTGGCCGTTTCCGATACGTCATACGAGGCGGTGGCGTTGTTTCTTCTCCGTGCCGGGGCGGATCCGCTGGCCAAAGACGCGATCGGCCAGACGCCGCGTCAGGCGGCGATCGCGGCCGGCAATTTCGCCGTCGCCGCCTTCATCGCCGAAGAGGAACGGAAGGCCGGCAGGACAGCTTCCCAGCCGACGTCTTTGCCTGTCGCCTCGGCTTCCTTCGCCGCTTCATCCGCCGCCCCGCTTCCGAAATGACCTGGCTGCCGGAACGCTGGTGTGATGGCGGAACGTCATCGGGTTCTTCGTTGGCGAAACGGTGAAACGATGAAAATAATATATACATGAAGATAAATTGTCATTGCCACATTTTCACCCTGGACTGCGTGCCGCTCGGGTTCCGGCAGCGGTTTTCGCTGAACTTCCGGAACGAGCGGCACCGGCTTCTGCACCGGCTGGTGCGGGCCATTCTCATGCCGGGGGTGCGGCTCGAGCGGTGGCTGGGCTTTGCCTATCTCGACACGGCGAGCATCGCCCGACATCTGATCGAGGAGATGGACGAGGCCGGGATCGAGATGGCGACGCCCCTGATGGTGGACATGACCTACGATTCGGCCTATCCCGAAAAGGACGTGAAGGACTGGAACGAGCAGATCCGTGACACGCTCGCGGCGGTGGCGGCCGTGAACGAGGCGGCGAACCGCCGGCGGCTGCTTCCCTTCATCGGAGCGGATCCGCGCCGGCCGGGGGTGGCCGACCTGGTGATCGGGCATCTGGCCGAACGGCGGTTTTTCGGGGTGAAGGTGTATCCCGTGATGGGGTTCGAGCCGGATGACGAGCGGCTGTATCCGATCTACGACTGGTGCCAGCGACACCGGATCCCGGTCACGACCCATTGCGAGCGCGGCGGCCTGCCGGGCCACGACGGCTATTACGACCTGGCCGCGCCGGAACTGTGGGAGCCGGTGCTGCGGCGGTTCCCGGAGCTCGTTCTGAACCTGGCGCATTTCGACCGGACCGACACGCCCTGGCAGTTGAAGATCAAGCAGATGATGCGGGAATGGCCGAACCTCTACTCGGATATCTCGTTCGACGCCGAGATGTTCCTGCGGCCCGCGCGGTATTTCGCCGGCATCCTCGCGGCGCTCCGGACGCCGGTCGTGCAGGACCGGCTGTTGTACGGTACCGACTGGTATATGGGCCGGTTCCTCTGGACCGAGAAAAGCTATATCGAGTGGTATACGAAAGGCGCGCGGCGGATCTTCTGGGCCCCGGTCCGGTTCCTGAAGTCGGATATCCGGCGGCTCACCGAGAAGAATCCCGCGCGATTCCTGGCCGGGGTGCTGCCCACCTGACGCGGGGGGGCTCAAGAAAATCGCGTTTCGAGCCGAAAGAGGCGGTGAATCAGGAGGTTCCATGACCCGCCTCAGCCAGAATGTCACGTTCAACAACGCGCTCTCGATCGGTGCCGGAATCATCCTGGCCACGATTTCCCAGGCCTTTTTCCTCGTGCCGAACCACATCGTGCCGAGCGGTCTCGTCGGCCTCGGCACGGTTCTCTACCACAGCCTCGGGATTCCGATCGGTTTGTTCGTGATCCTCTGCAATGTCGTTCTGATCGCCATTCAGAGCCGCATCGTCGGTATCGGGGCCGGCGGGAAGACCGTCGTCACGATCATCCTGCAGGGGGCGCTGCTCGACGTGTTGACGTCCTGGATGCATGTGACGCGGCTGGCCGAGGATCCGATGCTGGCCTGCATCTACGGCGGCGTGCTGACCGGCCTGGGCGGGGCGCTGATTTTCAAGGGCGGGGCGACCCTGGGCGGGACGGATATCCTGGCCCAGCTTCTGCTGCGGTTCCGCGGCATCCAGGTGGGGACGACGTTCCTCTGGAGCGACGCGGCGGTGCTCGCCGTGGCGGCGCTGGTCTACGGGCCGAATCTCGCGTTGTTCGCGCTGATCAAGTCGTTCATCGTGAGCCAGACGATCGATCGCGTGATGGAGGGCAGCGGGGATTACCGTCAGGTTCTCATCATGTCGAAACAGGCCGAGACGATCTGCTGGGGCGTCATCGAGGAGCTGCACCGCGGCGTCACGTATCTCGAGGGGCGCGGCGCCTACTCCAACAAGCCGATGGACGTGCTGCTGACGGCGGTGCGCCGAAGTGAACTACCCCATCTGGAGGAGTTGGTGTACCAGATCGACCCGGTGGCGTTTCTGATCGTCACCGATGCCCGCCGGGTGATCGGCAAAGGCTTCGAATCCCTCGAGGAGGAGCTTGCGGGGATGAAGGAAGTCACCGGCACCCCGTTGCCGAAGGAGCCGGCCCCCGCATCCCATTGAGGCGTCAGGCTGGGCCGGGATCAGGCTCCGGCAGGGGTGACGATGGCGCGGCGGATGGCCAGTAACTCGCGCAGGAGGGGTTCGAGGCGGTCGAGGGGCAGGATGTTCTCGGCGTCGGACGGGGAACGGGCGGGCTCGGGATGCACCTCGAGGAATACGCCGTCGACGCTGCCGGTCGCCATCGCGGCGCGCGCGAGGCAGGGGATGAATTCGCGCTGGCCGCCGGTGCGGTCGCCGGACGCGCCGGGGAGCTGGAGCGAGTGGGTGCCGTCGAACACGACGGCGTCGGCCCACTTCTTCATGATGGGCAGGCAGCGCATGTCGACGACGAGGTTGCCGTAGCCGAACGAGGTGCCGCGCTCGGTCAGGATCACTTCGGCATCGGGGCGCACGGCCTTGATCTTGGTCACGATGTGGCGGGTATCGGCCGGGGCGAGGAACTGGCCCTTCTTCACGTTGATCGAGCCGCAGACGCGGGCGGCGGCTTGGAGAAGATCGGTCTGGCGGCAGAGGAAGGCGGGAATCTGGAGCATGTCGCACACCGCGGCAGCGGGGGCTGCCTGTTCCGGCAGGTGGATGTCGGTGAGGAGAGGGAGGCCGGTCCGGCGTTTCACTTCGGCCATGATGGCGAGGCCGGCTTCCATGCCGGGGCCGCGCTTGCCTTCGCCCGAGGTGCGGTTCGCCTTGTCGAAGCTCGCCTTGAACACGGCCGGCAGGCCGAGGTTCGTCGCGACGTTTTTCACGGTTTCGGCGATGAGAAGCGCTTCCTCGGCCTCCTGCAGAACGCAGGGGCCGGCGATGAGGAAGAACGGAGCGCCGGCGGCATGATGGCGGAGGGTGAAATGTGGGAATGTATTGCTCATGATATTATTTTCCGTCGGATGTCATTCTGGCCAGGGCGGCCTCGAACAGCCCTGAAAAGAGAGGATGCGGCTTCCCGGGTCGCGATTTAAACTCCGGGTGGAACTGGCAGGCGATGAAGTAGGGGTGTTCCTTCAGTTCGACCACCTCGACGAGCCGCTGGTCGGGGCTGGTGCCGCAGAAGGTCAGCCCCTTCCCGGCGAGGCGGGCGCGGTACTCGTTGTTCACCTCGAACCGGTGGCGGTGCCGCTCGTAGACGAGCGTCGTGCCGTACAATTTCTCGCCGAGCGTTCCTTCGGCGAGGCGGCAGGGGTAGGTGCCGAGGCGCATCGTTCCGCCCTTGAGGACGCCATCCTGGTCGGGCATCAGGCTGATCACAGGGTGGGGCGTCTCGGGATGGAGTTCGCTGGAATGGGCCCCGTCGAGGCCCGCCACGTTGCGCGCGAACTCGATCACGGCGCACTGCATGCCGAGGCAGATGCCCAGGAAGGGGATGCGGTTTTCCCGGCAGTACCGGATCGCCTGGATCTTGCCTTCGGCGCCGCGATCGCCGAAGCCGCCGGGGACGATGACGCCGTGCAGCTCCGAGAGGAGGTTCGTCGCGCCCTCCTGCTCGATCTGTTCGGCCGAGACCCAGACGAGTTCGAGGCCGGCATCCTCGCTCGCAAGAGCCGCGTGGGTGATCGACTCGATGACGCTCAGATACGCGTCGGCGATCTTGGTGTATTTGCCGACGAGGCCGATGCGCACCTTCCGCGGCTTCTTGCGGCGGAACCGGTCGACGATCGTCTGTTTCCAGGTTTCGAGGGCTTTCGCGGGCGGCGCGGCTTTGCCCTCGATGCGCAGCTTTTTCATGACGCGATCGGCGAGGCCCTGCTCCTCCATCGCGAGCGGGATCTCGTAGAGGCAGTCGACGTCACGGGCCTCGAGAACGTGGTCCTGATCGATGTCGCAGAACAGCGACAGCTTGGCGCGCGCATCGGCGGTGAGCGGCTTCTGGGTGCGGCAGACGATGACGTCGGGGGAGAGGCCGATCGCCCGCATTTCGCGCACCGAATGCTGGGTGGGCTTCGTCTTCATCTCGCCGATCGCCTTCGAGTAGGGGATGAACGTGACGTGGACGTAGCAGACCTTGTCGCGGCCGATGTCGTTGCGCATCTGGCGGATCGCCTCGAGATACGGCTGGCCCTCGATATCGCCGACCGTGCCGCCGACCTCGACGATCGTGACGTCGGCGTCGTTGATCTGGGCGACCCGGTTGATCATCTCCTTGATCGCGTTCGTGATATGGGGGATCACCTGGACGGTCGCGCCGAGGTAGTCTCCGCGCCGTTCCTTGGCGATGACCTGGGAGTAGACCTGGCCGGTCGTGATACTGTTGTACCGGGTCAGGTTCATGTCGATGAACCGCTCGTAGTGGCCGAGGTCGAGGTCGGTTTCGGCCCCGTCCTCGGTGACGAACACCTCGCCATGCTGATACGGGCTCATCGTTCCCGGATCGACGTTGAGGTAGGGGTCGCACTTCATGATCGTGACCTTGAACCCGCGCGCCTTCAGCAGACAGCCGAGCGACGCGGCGGTGATTCCCTTGCCGAGCGAGGACAGAACGCCACCAGTGACGAAAACGAAGCGGGACATCAGGAAGCCCTCCCTTCGAAGACCGCCCGCACGCGGTCGAGATCGGCCGGCGTGTCGACGCCGAGCGTCTCGCGCGAAGCGGGCACGAGCCGGATACGGATGCCGTGATACAGGGCGCGGAGCTGTTCGAGACTCTCGATGCGCTCGAGGTCGCAGGGGGGCAGGGAAACGAGCCGGCGCAGTGTTTCCCGCCTATATCCATAGACTCCGATATGTTTTCTGGGGGCGAAGCCGTCCTTGATCCGGGGGTGGGGGATCAGGCTGCGCGAAAAGAACAGGGCGTCCTCCCGGGCGTCGGCGACCACCTTGACGGCGTTGGGGTTGTCGCGGTCGGCCTCGGCGAGGGGGAACCAGAGGGTCGCCATCCCGACCGTGGGGTCGCCGAACGCGGCCGTGAGGCGATTCAGCCCCTCGGCGTCGATGAGCGGCTCGTCGCCCTGGACGTTCACGTAGACGTCGTATAATACGTCATCGGATATAACCGCGGTCCGGGCGGTGCCCGAGGGCAGGGCCGGGTCGGTCAGGCGGGCCTCGAAGCCCGCGGCCGTCACGGCCGCGGCGATGCGCTCGCTGTCGGTGGCGACGATGATGCGGTCGAACGCGCCGCTGGCCGCCGCGGCCATCGCTGTGCGCACGATCAGGGGCTTGCCTGCGACGTCCGCAAGCATCTTTTCGGGCAAGCGCGTCGATGCGAGGCGGGCCGGAACGACGCCGAGGACGGTGTAGCCGCGTTCAGTGGCCATGGGAGTTCAGAATCCTCGTGGTGGAGTGGCCTTCGACGAGAGGGAACACGACGACCCGGCCGCCCGCTTTCTCGACCACGTCGGCCCCGACGATCGTCTCGCGGGTGTAGTCGCCCCCCTTGACGAGCACCTTCGGAACGAGGCGCGTGATCAGCTCGAGCGGAGTGTCCTCGTCGAAGCCGATCACGTAGTCGACGCAGGAGAGGGCCGCGAGCACCGCCGCCCGTTCGGCGAACGGGTGGAACGGCCGCGTCGGGCCTTTCAGGCGGCGCACCGACGCGTCGGAGTTGAGTCCCACGACCAGCAGATCGCCCTCGGCGCGGCAGGCCTGGAGCAGCGACACATGGCCGGGATGCAGGATGTCGAAGCAGCCGTTCGTGAACACCATGTTCAGCTTCACCGCCGGCGCGGCCGCAGCGAGAAGATCGATCGCCTCCCCTTCGAGGATCTGCCGATCGGGCAGGGCAGGTTTTGCCCGTTCGGGAAACAGCGTCGCCTCGACGGCCCGGCAGAGGCTGTGGATCAGGATCGCATGGATCTCCTGGATGCGGGGCGTTTCGGGGCTGGGCGAGCGGAGCGTCACGTCGGCGGCGGCCGACAGTTTCGAGTCGGCGGGACCGGTCAGCGCGATGACCTTCATGGACTTTTCACGGGCTGCCTCGACGGCGCGGAGGACGTTCTTCGAGCCGCCGCTGGTGGATATACCTATAAGTATATCACCTGGCCGGCCCAGGGCGAGCACCTGGCGCCGGAAGATCTCCTCGTAGCCGTAATCGTTGCCGATGGCCGTGATCGCAGCCGAGCCGCAGGTCAGGGCAACGGCGGCCAACGGGGGCCGGTCGTACAGGAACCGGCCGGTCAGCTCGCCGACCATGTGCTCGGCATCCGACGCCGAGCCGCCGTTCCCGCAGACGAGCACCTGGCGGCCCTGCCTGAGGGCGTCGCAGAGGAGTGCGGCGGCTGTGCCGAACGTCTCGCCCAGTGCGGGCCGGATGCTGCCGAGCGTGCGGCGCAGGGCGGCCAGATCCTCGTTCCAGAAGGCATCCACAGGATTCATCGTCGGTTTCGCTCCCGTTCTCGTCAGGCGCTGAGGCCGTTTTCACGGCTCTCGAGGGTGATGCGGTCGTAGTGTTCGAGAACCAGCCGCGGGGTTGCGACGGCCGTCCCGACGATGCCGACGACGACGCCGGCCGCGAGGTTCGCGATCTCGGCCGCCTCGGCCATGGGGCAGCCCGCCGCCAGGGCGAGGCTGAACGTCGCGATCACGGTGTCGCCGGCGCCGGTCACGTCGAACACTTCCCGGGCGCGGGTCGGGATGGTGAGCGGTTTCTTCCCGCGCTCGAACAGGCTCATGCCGTGCTCACCGCGCGTGATGAGGGCCGCATCGAGCTTGAGTTGGCGCATCAGGTCGGTGCCGCCCTTCAGCAGGTCCTCCTCGGTCTCGAACTTGCGGCCGAGGAGCTCCTCGGCTTCCCGGGTGTTCGGGGTGACGATCGAGGCGCCCTTGTAGAGCGGTCCGTTCTTGGGGCGGGGGTCGATCGTGACCGGCTTGTCGGCGCCGCGGAACCGCTCGATGATCTGCCCGAGCAGCTCCTCGACGATCACGCCCTTCGCGTAGTCGGACACGATCACGCCCTGGAGGCCGGGGGCCTGTTTCCAGAGGGAGGCTGCCAGGTCTTTCTGGCAACGGTAATCGATGGGGTCGGTGAACTCCCGGTCGATGCGCAGCATCTGCTGGTTCTGGCCCAGAACACGCGTCTTCACGGTGGTGCGGCGGCCGGAGTCGGCGATCAGGCCCGCCGTGCCGATCTTTTCGGCCTGGAGGGATTCGACCAGGCGTCTGCCGGCCCCGTCGTCACCGATGATGCCGAAGATGTCGGCCTTCGCGCCGAGGGCGACCAGGTTGCTGGCCACGTTCGCCGCGCCGCCGGGGCGCCAGGTTTCGCGCTTGATCTGGACGACGGGAACGGGAGCCTCGGGCGAGATGCGCTCGACCTTGCCCCACACGAACTCGTCGAGCATCACGTCCCCGAGGACCGCGAGACGGATGTGGGAAAACTTCGTCAGGACGCTTTTGAGGCGGGCACGGGTGATCATTGGGGGCGAAGCCTTTCGAGGAGAGTGAGGGCGACGAGCGGAACCATGATCTCGTGGTGGCCGGTGAGGTGAAAGCCCTGGCCGACGCCCAGGCTGGGCCGCTTCACGACGTTCGTCGTCGCCCGGTACTGGAGCAGCATGTCCATGTCGATCGTGGTGAGTCCTTCGAGATGCCGGCCGAGATTGTGTGCCTTGGAAACGGCCTTGAGGAACACCTCGGGAAGCACGACGGCCGAGCCGAGGTTCCAGTAGACGCCGCCTTCGAGCTCGCAGACCTGATCGGCGATGATCTCGAAGTCGCGGAAGCTCGTGGCGCCCAGGCTCGCCCCGTCCAACGCCGGGTGAAGGTGGATGAAATCCGTGCCGATCGCGACGTGGACGGTGCAGGGAAGCCCCAGATGGCCTGCCTGCCAGACGAGGCTCTCGTGACGGAAGGGGAAGCGCTCGGGAGCCGTATCCATCGCGGCATACAAGCTTTGACCGAGCCCGAGGCCCCGGGAAGCCCCTTCCCGGATCGCGGCGCCCATCCAGGCTCCCGTCTCCTCGACGAAGCCGAACCGGCCACGCGCCAGCTCTTTCGCCACGTCTTCCGAGGTCTCGCCGAACGCGGCAAGCTCGAAGTCGTGGATCGAGCCGGCCCCGTTCAGGGCAATACCGGTAATGATCGATTCCTGCATGAGCCGCACCAGCAGCGGTGCCAGCCCGCATTTGATCACGTGGGCGCCCATGCCCAGCAGCACGGGGCGGCCGTTCTGGCGGGCGGTGACGATGGCGTCGATGGCCTTGCGGAACGCCTTGCCGGCGTGGATCGACGGAATGCAGTCGATGAGCCCCTGAACGGAGGGCGTCTCGGCGGGAACCGCACCGAAATCGGCGCGTCTGACCAGGTTGTGGCGCTCGGCCATCGGATAAAACGTGAGGCGTTTCCTGCTGTGATCCGTCGTCATGCGTCTTCTCCAGCCCCCTTCCGCGGGACGAGGAAGTCTAGCACCGGCCGGGATCATCGTCAAGCTGCTTCCCATGCCGGTTCGCGGCTTGACCGACGGTATCCCGTCTGGTATCTTTGTGCCCATCATGCACTGCCCGCCGGGCCGCGTTCCGGCGGCGCGAGGAGGATTGTCGATGACGAAACCTGCGCCGATGCGCGTTGCAGGGCTGTTTCTCGCCCTCTGCGGGCTGGCTCTGATCCTGACCGTGACGGGGTGTGGAACCAAGACCGCACCGACAGCCGGTGCCCCCGCCCCGAAGGTTGACCTGTTCGCCGCCCGTGATGGGCTGCCTCACGACAACATCACGGCCCTTGCCGTGTTCGGCAGTCAGCTCTGGGCGGGCACCAAGGGCGGTCTTGCCCGGCATGACGGGGTGAACTGGCAGGTTCACGTCACGAAGAACACGAACGCCCTCGGCTCGAACGAGATCACCTCTCTCACCTCCGCCGGAAGCTATCTGCTGATCGGCACGGACAGCGGTGTCTCCCGCTACGACGGGAACAACTGGAGCCAGGTGCTGTCAGGCTCCCGCGCCCGCTCGGTGGCGGCAAAAGAAGGCCAGATGGCCGTCGCGACGGCTCACGGGTTGGAATACTCGGCGGGTGGCGCGTTTCAGGCCTTCGGCAAGGAGAATGCCGGTCTCACCTCGGACGAGGCGACGGCGGTCGGGTTCGACGGCAAGGGCAATCTCTGGGTCGGCATGCAGCTCGGGATGGGCCAGCTGAACAGCCAGATGTTCGTGAATCACAGCGGCCCGGCGAAAACCGTGATGGGCAACTCCCTCGTGGACATCAAACCGAATCCGTCCACCTGCCAGCTGATCGGGAACAACATCACCACAATCATTCCCTACAAGGGCATGATGGCCGTGGGCACCACCTCAGGCCTTTCGATCACCGACATGGGCTCGTCCTGGACGAACTATACCGCACCGCATAAAGAATGGGTGCAGCGGGGGAACAACATCGTCGAGGAGTCGATGCCGGGCAACAGCCCGATGCCGGGCAACCTCGTCACCTCGATCGCGCCCCTGCCGGGCGATGCGGGTCTCGTCGTCGGCACGAACCGCGGCCTGGCGATCCTGCGCGACACGACCTGGGTCGATCTCGCCGGCAAACTCGGCGGGATCAAGGCCGGCCCCGTGACGGCCGTGGCGGTCCAGGGCGATCTGCTCTGGGTGGGCACGCAGAGCGGTCTGTACCGGGTCACCGGACTGAACGCCCTGGCAGGACTGGAAGGGGTCAAATGACGGAATCCCGCCTGTCGAGGTTCGTCCGGCGCGCCGCCTCCCCCCTGATGGTCTGCTTTCTTCTCGCTGCGGCAGGGGAAGCCTCAGCCGTGGGCTCGGCTACGGCCGCAACCGCGAGTTCGACCAACCCGCTCGCCCAGCTTCCGCCCGAGGTCAACTTCTTCGTCACCACGCTCGGTTTCGGTGGCATCGCGGGCTGGTGCGTCGGCTACACCCTCAAGAAATTCGCGAAAATGGCTGCCCTGGTCGTCGGCATGATCTTCATGTCGATCCAGTATCTCGCCTACAACAACTACGTGACCGTCGACTGGGAGAAGATCCGGCAGACGGTGCCGCCGTCGGGCATGGAGCAGCTCTGGGCGGGACTGATGTCCGTCTTCACCTACAACCTCCCGTTTGCCGGGGCGTTTGCCGCCGGCCTCCTGATGGGATTCCGAAAGGGCTGATGGGCTTGCGCCCGCAGACCGCGGATGCGCGGAAAAACGACACCGCCGGAACCTCTGAAGGATTCCGGCGGTGTCGTTGTAATTTGTAAACTATTATATCACTTCGGATAAACTTTGATCACGTTCCGGATCTCGAAGGTGCCCGAAGCTGCGCTGACGCGGTGGGTCGTGCCGAACAGGACGACCCGCTGGTCTTTGAGCGCCTCGAGCTTCGTGGCCCAGTCGGCGTCGATGACCTGGAGGCCCAGATCGCGGGGGCGCAGGTGGTCTTCCTTGATATAGACGTTATTCTTCTTGAGGACGACCTTGCCGCGCACCGATTCTTCCTGGGTCCAGATCTGGGGCTGTTCCTTCTCGCGTTTCTTCTTCGACTTGCCCTTCTTGCCGCCTTCCTCTTCGGGAAGGTAGTCCCTGGCGTTCTTGACGCGTTCGGCATACAGGGCGTTCCAGATCAGCACATCCTTCGCGCCGTCGGTCGGGGCGGCGGCGGTCTGGTCGGCATATTCGGTCGCGACGTTGCCCTGCAGGTCGACCGCGATGACGTTGCCATACTGGATCGGGCGCTTGGGGCGGCTCTGCTGCTTCGCGCTGGGCAGGTTGAAGCTGACGTAGTTGCCGGGGGCGAGCTGGGCCGGCGCGGAAGCGGCGGCGGGCACGTGGAGGATCAGGATCGACGCCCGGTCGCGATACAGCGATTCGACCTTGCCGATGACCCGGATGGGCATGGCGTGAACGGCGCAGGCGAGCAGCACGGCAACGGCAAGGGCCAGGCCGATGCGCGTCGGCAGAGGATTCGAGTGGGAGCGAAAAGTCATGTCCGTCTCCTTGGGGTTCCGAGAATGTGGGAAGGATGGTACCACATTCGTCGTGTTCCGCCAAGCTGCTGCCGGAAAAGGAAAAATCCGTCCGACACGGATGTCGAACGGATCTGTCCGGTCGGGGCGACTGGACTCGAACCAGCGACTTCATGGTCCCGAACCATGCGCGCTACCAACTGCGCTACGCCCCGTTGAACGTGGCAATATCATAGCACATCCCGCGGCCGACTTCAAGGGGGCAATTTTCCCGATCTTTTCCCGGCGGGTTTCGATTCGAAACCCGTGGGGTTCCCGGTGCATTTCTTTCCTCGTAGTGATACCATAGGGGATCATGACTCCAGATCCCCACCCCGGTTCCGGTGCCGACAAGCTCAAGGCGACCCTCATCCTCGGCATCGGCAGCAACTTCTCGACGATGGCCGGCATTCTGGCCGGCTGGGTTCTGCTCGGCCGCACCGGCTGGGTCGATGGGTTCTGGAGCCAGATCCTGGTTGCGCTTCTGCTTGCGCCGACCTTCATGGGCGATGCGATCAACGCCTACGCGCTTGGGCGCATCCGCCTCGACACGCTCCACGGCTGGGACGACATCCAGATCACCGAGGAAGGGCGACGGGCGCTCGGAACGCTGCATCATGCCTGGCGGCTGCTGTCGTTTCTGACGGCCGCTGCGCTGGCTTTCCTGCTTCTGGTATCGTTCGCCCCCGACCCCGGCCGCTTCGGAGCCGTTCGCATGCTGTTTCCCGCGTTGCTGGTCCTCCATGCCGCGCGTTGTTTCCACACGGTTCACGCCTACGTTGCGCCGCGCATCCCCGCATTCGGGGGAATGGCGCTGGTGAAGCGGTTTGCGCTGGCGTTCGGCATCGGCATCCCGTGGGTCTGCTGGCTGATCCTGCGCGCGCCCGCACCGGAAGCCTGGTGGAGCATGATCCTGCATGGCACGGTATATTTCCTGATTTCGGGCTGGCTCCAGCCGCTCCCGTCGAAATTCTCGGTGTTCCAGGCGGGCAGGTCGGGCCGCCGGCTTCCGCGCCTCGTCGTCGAGCCGCTTCGCGGCGGTCTTGCCGATCCCGCCATCAGCGGCGATGTCCGGCGGGAAGCAGGGGCGTGGCAGTCGGATCACGGATTCGCGCTGCTTTCCGACGTGCGGATGCCGCTGCTGGAGATGCCGTTGTTCGAAGCGACGGGAACGGCGCTCGCCTCGGCCGATCACCGCGCCGTTCTGCTCCTCCTCCAGTCCGAGGTGCGCCCCCGCCCGCACCGGACGCTCGTTTCCTGGCTCGAGGGAAAGGCGTTCGTGACGACGGATTTCGGGGCGACGACGGCCCGGTTCCCGGGGGGCATCACGTATCTCTCCCGCCCTGCGGGCGAAGCTCCGGCAACGTTCCTGGCGGCCCACGAGGCCGCGATCGACGCCGGGCGGGCTCAGACGATTCCGCAGCCGCCGTGGCCGGCTCTCCAGGCCATGGTGGAGGCGATGGTGGTATTCCTGCACCGGGAAATCCAGGTGCCATCCGCGGCCACATCCGCCGCCGCGGCCGATTCCGGGGAGACACGCACATGACCGCAGGAAACGTCACTCGAGGTCTCGATCTCAAATACCGCATTTTCCTGTTCAATCTGGTCCTGGTGTTCGTCGTGATGGGCCTGGCGACCTGGTATGAACTCGACCGGCTGCATCTGGCCGCATCCGAGCACATCGCGCGGGAGAGCCAGCGGCTGGGGAAAACCCTGGAAGGCCTGCTTCCGCGGATGATCGTTTCCCATGACGCCGCCGGGCTGGGCGATATCGCCAAAAAACTGACCTCGCCCGAGCTGCCGGACAACGAGATCGTTTCGGTGGCGGTGCTCGACGGCCAGTTCCAGGAGATCGCCTTTGCCGATCAGGGCTGGCGGGACCGGAAGGACGCCTCGGTGCGGCTTCCCCCGACCTTCATCATCCAGAAGCCCGTCAAAGCGCTTGGCCAGGCCGAGGCGGTCGGGTATCTGCGGTTCGCGTTCTCGATGGCGAGGTTCGAGGCGGCCCGAAACGAGGTGATCCGGGACAACCTGCTGGTGACCCTGTTCGTTGCGATTCTCGCGTTTTTCTGGGCCTGGCAGTTGGCGATCATGATCAACCGGCCGCTGCGCACGTTGATCGATGCTGCAGAGCGGATCACCGAGGGGAATATCGGCAACGCCCGGTTCGAATCCACCGGTGACTCGGAAGTCGGATCCCTCGTTTCGGCCTTCAACCGCATGACCGAGACGATCGGCCTGCATCTCGAGGATCTGAGGCACAAGAACGCCCTGCTCGACCGGCGTGTCTTCGAGCTTTCGACGCTGCACCAGGCCGGTCGCGCCATCAACTCGGTGCTCAACCTCGATCAGCTGTATGAGCGCATCGTCGACACCGCCATCTCGGTGCTGGGTGGGGTCAAGCGCTGCTCGCTGATGCTCATCGACCGCCGCACGAACGAGTTCATGGTGCGGGTGGCGAAGGGGCTGGATGTCGGACTGTTGCCGCCGACCCGCCGCGTGCCGATCGGGGATGGCGTGGCTGCGCGCGTCTGCCAGTCGGGCGAGCCGGTCATCATCAACGACGTTCCCGAGGGCGATGCCCGGCTGCTCGAGGTGACCCGCATCCCGCGCAGCTCTCTGTGCGTTCCCCTGAAGATCAACGACGAGGTCGTCGGGGTGCTCTCGGCGAGCAACAAGATCTCGGGCGAGCCGTTCACCGGCGACGACCAGGCGCTTCTCGAGACGCTGTCGACGCAGGCCGGCGTCGCGATCAAGAACGGCAGATTCTACCAGGATCTCAACCGCAAGATTCTCGAGCTGAACACCCTGCACGACATCGGCCGCAACCTGAGCATGGAACTCGACATCCAGCGTCTGCTCGAAATGATCGTCGACCAGACCTCGCGCGTGCTCGGCGGGGTCCGCTCCATCTCCCTGATCCTGCACGACGGGGAGACGGGAAAACTGCATGTCCGCGTCCATCGCGGGTTGAGCCCCGAGTATGCCACCCGGCCGATCGAGGTCGGCGAGGGAATCGCCGGCAAGGTGTTCGCGAAGGGCGAGCCGCTGATGATCAACGATCTGCCCTCCCAGCCGGAGCCGGATCCCCGGGGTGGCCTGGCGGATACGGCCGCCGGCAGCGTGACGGGGAGAAGCTCGCTGTGCGTGCCCCTGATCGTGAAGGAGCGGGCGATCGGCGTGTTGTCGGTCTCGGAAAAGCTGTCGGGCGAGATCTTCGACGACAACGACCTGAGCCTGCTGGTGACGCTTGCCGCGCAGATCTCGATCGCCCTCCACAACGCCCGCCTGTATGAGGATCTGGAAGCGAGCTACCTGTCGGCGGTTCGCGCCCTCGCCAACTCGCTCGACGCGAAGGATGCCTACACGCGCGGCCACAGCGAACGGGTCGCCGCCTTCTCGGTCGAGATCGGCCGCCGGATGCGGCTCGAGCCCGAGACGCTCAAGAATCTCCAGATCGGCGCCCTGCTTCACGACATCGGCAAGATCGGCATCTCCGAAAACATCATCAACAAGCCCTCCCGTCTCACGATGGACGAGTTCGAGCTGATCAAGACGCACCCGGTGCGGGGCGCCAACATCATCGAGCCGGCCAGCTTCCTCAAAGAGAAGGTGCCGCTGATCAAGCACCATCACGAGCGGTTCGACGGGAAGGGGTATCCCGACGGCCTGAGCGGCGAGAGCATCCCGCTGCTGGCCCGGATCGTCTGCGTGGCCGACTCGTGGGACGCCATGACCAGCAAGCGCGCCTACCGCAACGTCGTGCCCCGGGAACAGGCGGTCCAGGAGCTGCTCAAATGCGCCGGCACCCAGTTCGATCCGAAGATCGTCGCGGCGTTCATGGAAGTGCTGCAGGATGAGAAGACCGTCGAATCCATTCTCGAGCTGGGGTACTCATGATCCGTCACTGGAACCTGATATCCGCTGACGGGGCCGGGATCGAGGATCTCGGTCGGAGAACCGGTTTCCCCGAACTCCTGCTGAGAATCCTCTGGAATCGCGGCATCCGTGACGAGAGTGCGATCGAACGCTATTTCGAGCCGCGCAGCCGGACGCTGGCGACCCCCTTCCTGCTGGATGGGATCTGCCCGGCGGTCGATCGTATTCTGAAAGCTATAGAAACTGACGAGAGCATCCGTGTCTACGGGGATCGCGATGTCGACGGCATCACTTCGACGGTGCTGCTGCTCGAGACGCTCCGGAAATACACGCAGCGCGCCGACTGCACGATTCCCGTGATCGAGGACGGGTATGGCCTGAACCGCGACTACATCGACACCGCGAAACGCGATGGGATCGGCCTGATCGTGACGGTCGACTGCGGCATCGGCAATGTCGAGGAGATCGAGTACGCCCGGCAGGCGGGTATCGACGTGATCGTGACGGACCACCACGAGCCGCCGGCGGTGCTGCCGAAAGCGGTGGCATTGATCGATCCGAAGCTGCCCGACTCGATGTATCCGCACAAGGACATGGCCGGAGTGGGGGTGTCGCTCAAGCTGTCGCTCGCGATCGAGCTTGCCGTCGGAAAAAGCGTCACGAAACCGGTCGTCGCCTTCGCCCTGGACGGCCAGGAGGTCGACGTCCTCCGGTTCCATCCGCGCGAAGGATTCTCCCGGCTCCGGCACGTGCACGCCGGTTCGATGCAGGGAGCCGTCATCCTGTTCTTCAGCCCGTCCGAGCGGACCCAGTTGTTCGAGCTGCTGCCGGAACTGCACAAACTGCCGGTGGGAGACGGCCGCACCACCCAGATGTGCCTGACGAGCCTGGCCGAATCCGTCATTCCCGAGTTGAAGGAGGCGGAGAAGTCCGAGATGGCCGCGGCGTTCGCCCTGCCGGCAGCCCTGTGCGGGGCGAAGCAGCTCGTCGTGATGTTCCTGAAACTGCAGGAGGCGCAGGATCCCGGGGTGAAGGCGCTGTGGCAGCGGGCGCTCGATATCCTCACCATCGGGACGGTCGCCGACATGGTGCCGATGCGGGGAGAGAACCGCACGATCGCGCAGATGGGCCTGAAGTTCGTCTCGAACACCCGCCGGCAGGGCCTTTTGGAGCTGTTCACGATGCTCGGCTGGCGGCAGCGCACGGTGAGCGAGCGGGATATCAGCTTCAATATAGCTCCAATTATAAATTCTTCGGGCCGGCTGCGGACCGCCCAGATCGCGGTCGATCTGCTGACGACCGACGCCCCGGACCGGGCCCGTGATCTCGCCAAGGAGCTGTTCGAACTGAACATCGAACGGAAGCGGCTCGCCGAGGAGTGCTACCGGAACGTCCGGGAGCATCTGCTGCGGCAGAACGATCTGGCGAACGACCGGCTGTTTCTCGTGGCGGCGCCGTTCCCGAACCAGGGCGTGACCGGTATCGTCGCGACCCGGCTGATGCTCGAGTTCTGCCGGCCGGTGATCGTGCTGCTCGAGGATCACGGCCGCTGGCTCGGCTCGGCGCGCAGTTACAAGGGGATCAACATGATGAACGCGCTCCATGCGGGCGCGGCGCATCTCGAAAAATATGGAGGCCACGTCGGTGCTGCCGGCCTGACGGTCGCTTCCCATGCCGTCGAGGCGCTGCGGGGCGCGTTGCGTGCCTATGCCGCCGCCAACATCACGGATGCGGATCTCCAGGCCGAGTGGCTGATCGATGCCGAACTGCCGATCGAGCGGGTCGGGGAGGCGCTGCTGAATGACCTGCTGAAGTTCGCCCCCTTCGGGATCGACAATCCGGCCCCGCTCTTCACGGCGCGAGAGGTCCCGTTCTACGAGATCCGCAAGGTCGGCGAGACGAGAAATCACCTGCGATTCAAATTCCGCAAGCCGTCCGGTGCCGCCGTGTTCGGCATCGGGTTCGGTCTGGGCCGTCTCCTCGACGTCGATCAGATCACCGACGGGGCATGCGATTTGGTGTTCAGCGTCGATGCCAATGAGTACAACGGCGTGCGCTCGGCGCAGGTCGTCGTCTACGATGTTTCGTTCCCGGGGCATCGCCAGATCGAGCCGGCCGAGTTGCCGGCCCTGGTCGGCAGTGTCGCCGTGGAACCCGAAGGGATGCCGACATGATAGACCGTGATCAACCGCCCCTGAACAGATACGACTTCACCCGTCTCGAGAACATGTGGATGCCGCTCATCCTCGATGTCGTCAAGGGGATGATCGAGCGATGGGAGATGTGCGAGTGCCACGACTGTGTTCTCGACACCGTCGCGATCGCGCTCAACAGCCTGCCGCCGAAATACTGGGTGGGCGGCAAGTTCGATGCGTTCACCCCGCCGGATGCCTTCCTGACGGATGCGAACAACCGGCTGCTCGCCGAAGAGGCGGTGATCCGGGCACTGGCGATGGTCTCGAAGAATCCGCATCACTGAATTCTTTCCCGCAATACAATACGGCACGGAATATTCCGTGCCGTATTGTATTGCGTGCGGGGTCCTGCTGAACCGCGGCATCCGGGCGCCGCCGGCCCACTTCCCCCATCCTGGGGGTCGGGTCAGGCCAGCTTGTTGGCCTTGAAGATTTCCTGGAGGGCGGTGGAAGCGGCCTGACGGACCTCGCGGGTCTGGTCGCGTTCGGCCTTCTTGAGGGCGACGATGGCGCGGATGTCGCGCAGGGCGCCCAGCGCCTCGGCGGTGGTGCGCCGGACCGAGCCGTTGCGGTCGGAGAGAAGCGCGACGAGCGTATCGACGACCTTCGCCCCGCCGATGCGGCCGAGGATGCGGGCGATGTTTTCGCGGAGGAAGTTGTTCCGGTCGTTCACGAGCCGGAGCAGCCTCTGGACGAGCGTGTCTTCGCCGATGCGGATCAGCAGGTCACAGGCATGGCGCCGGATCCGTTCTTCCGTGTGTTTGAGGGCCTCGACCAGGACGGGATACGAGCGGGTGCGGAAGCTGACGACGGCTTCGCTGCATGCCAGCGGAACGAGCGGGGATGGATCGTCGAGCCGGGCGAGCAGCGGCATGACGGCCTGGGTGTCGCCGATCATGGCGAGCGCCGCAGCGGCCTTTTCCCGGACGGATTCGGCCGAATCCTCGAGCGACTTGATCAGGTGCGGCAGGGCGACCCGGTCTTTCCGCTGGCCGAGCATCTCGACCGCGGTGCCGCGCACGACGGCCGACTTGTCCGACAGGGCGCGGATGATGATGTCGGGGACGCGGGCATCCGCCATCTGGGCGAGCGACCTGACCGAAAGCTGCCGCACGAGCTCGGAGGTGTCGTTCGTGGCTTTCTCGAGGAACTCGACGGCCGCGGTGTCGCGCAGCTCGCCGAGCACCTGGGCGGCCTTGGCCCGGACGGCCTCGACGGCGTCCTTCAGGGCTTCGATCGCCGGCGGCACGGCGGCAGTGGTGCCGATCTTCCCGATGGCCTCGATCGAGGCGCCGCGCACCTTGTCGGCCGGATCCTTGACCAACTGGGAGAGGGTGCGGATGGCGCGCGGGTCGCGGGTTTCCCCGAGAACCGAGGCGATGGCGTAGCGCACGGGCTCGGCGGGGTGGGAAGCGGCAAGCAGCAGCTTCTCGACCAGTTTGCGGCTCTTGCTTGCGATCAGCTGCTTGCTGAGCAGATCGAGCGGAATCTGGAACTCGGGCTTCTTGAGGATGTCGATCAGGGCGTCGAGCGCCCCTTCGGTCTGGATGCCGCCGAGAGCTTCGACGCACCACTGACGCTGCGCGGCGTCACCCTGGGCGAAGAAGTCGCGGATGACGGGGATCGCCTTGTCGTTGCCGACCTTGGCGAACAGTTGGGCCACGTTCAGCTTGATCAGATGCAGGATCTGCGTGCTGCACTCGACGATTCGCTTGTCGGGGATGCCGGCGAGTTTCTTGAAATCCTTTTCGGTCAGCGTTTCCTTCGCGATCTTGATCAGAAGCGCGAAAGCCCGCTCGTCATCCATCTGGGCGAGGGCTTCGGCGATCGAGAACTGGGCCCAGGCATACCCTTCCTTGAGGATGACCGAGATCGGGTTCGACTCGGTCAGATGGCGGTCGATCGTGAGCAGGCTGTCGGCGACGGTGCGCTTGAGGCTGTCGCCGGCCGTCTCGAGGACCTTGATGAGGGGGAAAATGGCGCGGATGTTCCCGATACGGCCCAGAACGCGGACCACGGAAGGAACGACGGCGGTCTGCTCGGTGGCGAGCGCCTTCGTCAGGGGTTCGACGGCCATCTCCTCGAGTTCGCACAGGGCCCATTCGGCCTTGGCGACGATCTGGTCGTCCTGTTCGGCGAGGGAGCGGATGAGGGCGGGAATCGCCTTGGCGCCGCGGATCAGGCCGAGAGCCTCGATCGCATGCAGCCGGACGTCGCGTTCCGAGTCGGAAAGGCGGTTCACCAGGGGGTCGATGGCGACGGGGTTGCCGATCTTGCCCAGCGCCTGGGCGGCGGCCATCTTCAGTTCCGGTTCCGGGGCGTCGAGGAAGGGGACGAGGTTGCCGGCCGTGGCCTTCTCGCCGATCTCGCCGAGGGCATCGATGGCGCGAAGGCGGACGGTCTTGTCGGCGCGGTCGAGGATGCCGAGGACGAACCGGCAGGCTTTGGGAGACTTGATCTTCGCGAACGCCTCGATCGCGAGCTGGATCTGGCGCGGATTGAAGTTCTGGGAGAGGGCGAGAAGGGGCTCGACGGCGCGATCGCTCGCGATCTCTCCGAGCGACCAGATGATCTTTTCCTTGATCTGCGGGGTGCTGACCTGGAAGATGTCGATCATCGCGTCGACGGCGTTGGGATTCTTGATCTGGCCCAGAGCCTGGATGGTCGCAAGGCGGAGCCGCTCGTTGTCCTCGCCGAGCATGACCAGAAGCTGATCGCAGGCGGCCGTGGAGCCGATCCGGCCGAGGGCCTCGATGGCCTTGAGCCGCACTTCGAAGTCGGGGTCTTTCAGCAGCGGCAGGACGATGTTGACCGACTGCGGCTCGTGGAGGTTGCCGATCGCCTCGCAGGCGATGTAGCGCAGATCGTGGTTGCGGCTCTTGAGGAAGGCGGAAACGGCCTTGAGAGCCGAGACGGCGCCGATCTTGCCCAGCGATTCGAGGGCCACATACCGCAGATCGTCGTTGTCCTCTTCGAGCAGCTTGATCAGCGGGATGACGGCTTCCTCGGATTTGATGTTCCCGAGGGAGCGGGCCGCGATGAACTTGATCGACGGGTCTCCGCCGGCGAGGCACTGGATGAGGGGGCGCACCGCCTCCTGGCAGGCCACGTCGCCGAGATACTCGGCGGCGATCTCGCGGATGTCTTTCAGCTCGTCCCCGAGCAGCCGGACGAAGTCCGGGTTGGCCTCGGCCATGCCGAGTTCCTTCATCTCGAGAACGAGGGAATACCGCTCGTCGGGATCCTTCGTCTCCGCGAGCCGGCGCCGGTTTTCCTCCAGTTGCTGCAGGGGTGTGAGAGGCGGCATCTCTTCGAGAACGGGGGCGGGCTCCGCCGCACCGGCCACATCGAAATCGGATTCGGTGACGGATTCGGGGGAAACGGCATCGACGACGGTAACAGGGACGTCAGTCGTTGTCGGCGATTGATCAATATCGAAATCTATAGAAGTCGAGTCGAACTCCATTGCCGCGGGTGCGGGCTCGGCCTTTGGGGCGGCAACGGGCCGGACCGCTTTCGGGGCTGGCGGGGCTTTCGGGGGCGCCTTCCCTTCGATTCCCATGAACAGGCCGGCCAGATCCTCGTCGACGTCCAGCGTCGCCGTCTGGCTCTCCTCGGGTTCCGTCGGAGCCGGGGTGTCGGCTTCGATCACGATGTCCATCGCCGGTTCGGGCTCCGGGGCGGGCGCAGGGGTGCGCTCACGGTCGGCGGCTTTGGGGGCCGGCTGCTGGGGCTGGAGAATGAACTGGTCGAGGAAGTCCGCATCCGCTTCCGCGGCGACCGGAGCTGGCTCCGCAACGGCAACGGGGGCGGCTGCGGGGGCGGCATCGAGATCGCCGAAGTCGAAGGAGGTGGTTTCCGCAGAGCCGCCGCTGATTTCGAACGACAGCTCCTCGGTGGCAGGGGCCGGAGTGGCCGGAGGCTCTGCCGAACGTTCGGCCGGGGGGGCGGAAAACGCCGTTGCGGCCGGCTCGGGCTCGGGTTGGGGGGCCGAGGCGGCGAGGTCGACGGAGAGCGGGTCGGAGCCGAGATTGAAATCGATGTTCAGCTCGGGCGCTGTCTGTGATGCCGGGGAGGCCGGGGTGTCGAACGCTCCGAGGTCGAGGTTGCCCGACGGTTCGGCGGCGGGTTCGGCGAGGTCGAGTTTCAGTCCGCCCGCGTCGAGGGGGGTGCCGAGGTCGAGGTTCGGCATCTGGGGCGAGGGGGTGTCGAGCTCCAGGCCCGAAGGCGTGGCGTTCGAATCGAAGGAGAGATCGAAGCCGCCCTTGACGTCGGCGCCGGCATCGAGGCTCAGATCGAGCGAGCCGCCTGCGGCACCGGCCGGGGCCGGGCCGAGATCGAGCGACAGATCGGGCACGCTGCCGGGGGCAGGCGGGGTGAGGTCGAAACCGCCCAGCTCGAGGCTGCCGGTGGCGGGGCCTTCCGGGGCGGGGGGCGCCGCGGTGCCCGCGTCGGACAGATCGAGCGAGAGATCGAGGTCAAGGGGTGCCCGTTCGAGCGGGGTCGGCGTGCCGCCGCCCGACGCGGGGAGCGCCATTCCGCACATGTTGCAGAATTTGTTGTCGTTTTCGTTTTCAAACCCGCAGCCGGGACACTGCATAGCGACCTCCGATTTTCATGGCCCCCGTTTTTCCGGTTCGAGGGAATATATCCAGCAGCTTCATCAAGGACCGACGAGACACCTATCGTCCAAACATCCGGCAGTTTACCGGAAAACCGTCGTGAATGCCAGAGGGGATTTCCATTCAGACGGGCTTCAGATCACCTGCGAGATCCGGGAACAGCCGCGCGTATTCCGCGGCCGGATCCACCTGGCGTCCCTCCGCGAGCAGCTCCTGCACGCAAATGACAATATCTCTCAATATAATTTTCGGGATCATCCGGCGCATCGCCGTCACGGCCGAGGGGCGCATGCTCATTTCCTCGATGCCGATGCCGGCAAGAGTGAGGAACCCGGCGGGACTGGCGGCCATCTCCCCGCACAGGCCGACCTTGATCCCTTCCCCGCGCGCCGCGGCAACGCAGTAGAACAGGAGCCGGAGAAACGGAATGCAGAGAGGGTTCGCGAGGTCGGTCAGCCGCTCGTTGGTGCGGTCGATCCCGTAGAAAAACTGGAGCAGATCGTTCGTTCCGATGCTGATGTAGCGGGTATGCCGGGCAATCTGTTCCATCATGAACATCGCCGATGGGACCTCGACCATGATGCCCCACTCGGGCGGTTTCGACGGCGAGATCTGGTCCAGGACGCGTTTCCAGATGGCAGCGATCGCCTCGAGTTCCGCCGGGGTCGAGACCATCGGGAAGATGATGCGGCAGTTGCGCCCGTCTCCTGCCCGGACCATGGCGCGCAACTGGGGTTCGAGCACATCGGGGCGGGAGAGCAGGAACCGGATCGAGCGGAAGCCCATCGCCGGGTTCACTTCGTGGGGAAAGGGGATGTACTTCACCGGTTTGTCCGAGCCGATGTCCATGGTGCGCAGGACGGTCATGTCGGGCGCGGCATCGACGACCTGGCGGTAGATCGATTCCTGGAACTGTTCCGACGGGAGGTCCATGCTTTCCATGAACAGGAACTCGCTCCGGAACAGGCCGACCCGGTGAATACCGCGGCCGGTCATCAGTTTCAGCTCCTCGACGCGGGCGATGTTCGCCCCGAGGGCCAGCCGAACGCCGTCGCGGGTCGTCTCTCCCCCGACCTCCGGGTTTGTGCCCGGCGGCTCCGTCGGCGCGGTGATCGCGGAGATCTGGTCCGGGGCGGGGTGGAGGATCACCCGGCCTCCCTGTCGTGTATCGACCAGAATAGAATCTCCGGTGTGGGCGACGCGGGCGAGGTCGACGAGGCCGAACACCGAGGGGATGCCCAGGGCGCCGGCGAGGATCGCGGCATGGGAGGTCACTCCGCCCGATTCGAGGCAGACGCCGCGCAGTTTTCCCTTGGCGAAGTCGAGGAGCTCCGAAGGGGTGACCTCGTTCGCGAGCAGCACGAACGGCTCGTCCCCGATCTCCTTGGCCGGGCCGTCGAGGCCCATCAGATGGCGCAGGAGGCGGTCGCCGACGTCCTTGATGTCGATGGCGCGTTCCCGCAGATAGGGATCCTCGATCGCCGAGAATGCCGCCTGAAGCGCGTCGACGGTTTCCCGGACGATGCTCTCGACATTCACCTTCTCGGCCTTCAGCCGTCGGACCATCTGGGGCTTGAACTGGGGATCGGTGAGCATCAAAAGGTGGGATTCGAATATCGCTGCATATTTTTCGCCGTGCTTCTCGAGCGCCTCTTTCTGGGCCGCGAGGATATCCTGGCGGGTCAGGGTGATGGCGGCCTCGAGCCGTTCGAGCTCGCGGTCGAGGTGTTCCGGGGGAACGAGTGTCTTGACGACGTCGATCCGGCGTCGGTACACGTAGGCGCGGGCATGGCAGACGCCCGTGGAGCCGGCAATGCCGGAAAGCTGGATGGGGGATCGGGGTTCGCTCATGGGACGCGGCTCAGCTCGCCTCTTCCTCGCCGAACCGGCTGTCGATCAGGGCCTGGATGGCTTCGACGGCCGCTTCCTCGTCGTGTCCGTCGGCGATGATCGTGACCGTGTGGCCCGGGCCGGCGGCGAGCATCATGACGCCGAGGATGCTTTTCGCGTTGACTTCGGTGTCATCCTTTACCAGCTGCACCTCGGACTCGAACGTCGATGCGAGCTTGACCAGCAGCGATGCCGGCCGGGCGTGCAGTCCGAACTTGTTCTTTATCTCGACTTCCTTGCGCTTCATCTCGGACCCTTCAGATGAGAATTCCCCAGTGGTAGAGCACCAGGGCTATGACCATCAGCAGAAACGAAATCATCAGCACATCGACCTTCGCGCGATACCCCGCCGCCGCGGCACCCACGAGCAGAGCGGCCCCGAACCCCTGGACCAGCTTTTCCCCGATGTAGAAGAACTCGAGCGGCAGATTCGAGAGCAGGAACGGGGTGTGCAGGTTGACATGGTTCGGAATCAGATAACAGAGCAGGGCGATGGTCGCATACCGGAGCGCCAGCCTCGCCCGCTGGATCTGAAACGTTTTGAGCAGCTTGATGACGTCGGTCCCGAGCCGGTACCCCCAGAACACTCCGCGGAATCGGAAATACAGGTGGGGGGTATTATACACGAGGAGGAACAGGATGGGGGTGAGTAAAAAATTGCCGAACGCGAGGGTGAGGGCGGCGGCTGCCACGAAGGGGCGCCACGAGTCCCAGAAGAAGCCGTCCCCGACCGCCGCACAGGCCGTCATCAGGCCCTCCTTGGCGTCGTGGATGATGTCGGCATCGATCTCGCCCCGGCTGTGACGCTCCTCGAGGGAAAGCACGACTCCCATCACGAGGGATGAAAAATATGGGTTGGTATTGAAATACTCGAGATGCCGCACATAGGCGGCCTGCCGGGCCGGGCCGGGGGGGTGAATCCGGTCGAGGCCGGGCTGGAGGGCATAGAGGAATCCCATGTTCATCATGCCGCGGTAGTTCCAGGAGGCCTGGAGAAAGAAACTCCGGAAGGCCACCTGGAGCAGCCGGAGCCGGCTGAGCGAGGCGGGCGGGGCGGCGGCGACGCGTTCAGCTTCCATGCTCGGTCGTGATGACGCGCGCGGCGACGACGGCGGCGGCGATCCAGCCGAACCAGAGGGAGGCCGGCAGAACGGCGAAGAGGGCGATTCCCGCGAGGAACCAGCGCAGTTCGCGTCGGTCCTTGATGCACATGCCTGCGAGAACGGCGAAGCCGACGGCGGGCAGAAGGCCCTGGATGACGATGAAGCCGGTGTTCTGACCGAAACTCAGCGAGCGGGTGAAGGCCCGAAGCGGATCGACTCCGAGCCAGGTGACGATGAAACAGAACAGGAAGGCCTTGCCGAAGGTCAGAAAGCCGCCCAGCGAGTGGCCGACGGCCAACGGCCAGGCCGTCTCGCCCGACTGGAGCCGGAGCGTCGTCCAGCCCTCGAGGCGGGTGTTGAGCCGGCGGATCCCGCGGTCCAGGGCGCGGCCGAACAGGCCGAGAGCGACGGCGACCAGCAGCGCGACGGTGTTGCACACCTCGCGCTCGACATAGGTGTCGAACTCGCGGCCGGCCAAAAACCCCAGCGCCACCGAAAGCACCGAGGCC
>DAOOQQ010000066.1:0-28016 GCA_035388825.1 Candidatus Ozemibacteraceae bacterium | reverse complement strand
GAAGGTGACCCGTTCTTATAGGTCACGAATTTACAGACGAAATGTTACACAACCTGTCACCGAATCCGCCAGGGTACCCCGCCCCCCCCTTTTTCCCGACACGGTTCATGATATCCTGAACCACGAACACGCATGCACGATCTGACCATCATCCGTCTCCTCCTCTTGGCCAACAGTCTTCTCCTCGTTGGCGCCGGATTCGCGGTTCAATCAGGGGCGGCCGCAGAGGGGCTCTGGCGCATTCTTCTTTCGCCAAGCCTTCTTCTCACGGATTACACGGTCCTGGGCGGCATCGGCCCGGCTTTGCTGAATGCCGGCCTGCTGGGCTGTATCGTCTGGACCATCCTGAAGGTCATCCGGCTCGAACACCCAGGATATCTCCTTGTCTGCGGCCTCATGGTTCCGGCCTTCGGCCTCTGCGGGAAGAACTTATTGAATATCTGGCCACATATATTTGGCGTCATCCTGTTCGCCCGGGTTACCCAAAAGCCGCTTCGGGAGCTCGGCCCCGTCATGCTCCTGGGAACATGCCTTGCACCGCTGTTCAGCCATCTCGGCTTCGGATTCGGCTTCGGTGCCGCCGGCCTGGCCGGGGGCGCGGCAGCCGGAACGCTCGCCGGATTCCTTCTGGCAAGCATCTCCGGCCACATGCTCACCCTCCACCAGGGCTTCAGCCTCTACAATGTCGGCACGGCCGCAGGATTCCTGGGGATCATCGCCTCGACGATGATGCGCGGGTTCGGCCTGAAAACCACGCCGGTGTTCCTGTATGCCACGGAATCCTCGGAACTGCTGCACGGCCTCCTCATCCTCCTGCTTTCGACCCTGGCCCTTCTGGGTGTTTTTCTCTCACGAAAGGACGGAAAGTCTCTTACGGAAGGGCTGTCCGCCATTTTCGCCGAGACGGGGAAGTTGCCGTCGAACTTTGTCGAAGCCGGAGGGCTCGGGCCCACCCTGTTCAACATGGCCCTCGTGGGAAGCTGCGGCCTCGCCTATCTGGACTTCGTCGGGGGCCCGGTCAACGGCCCGACCTTCGCCGCCATCACGGCAATGACGGCGTTCGGAAGTCTCGGCAAGCATCCGCGAAACATCCTTCCCGCCCTGGCAGGTGTCTACCTGATCTGCCTGCCGAAAATCTGGTCTCCCGGCGATCCCGGCCCGGTGCTCGCGGCCCTGTATTCCGGCACCGTCGCCCCGTTCTGCGGCCGGTTCGGCCCCCTCGCCGGCCTCGCCGCCGGCATGCTGCACCTGCCTCTGGCCATGCATCTCGGCGAAGTCCACGGCTGGCTGAACCTCTACAACAACGGATTCGCCGGAGGCATCGGCATGATCTTCTTCGTCGGCGTCGTCCGGGGCCTCTCTCCGCATCTGCTGGACCAGCCAGCCCCATCACTCCCATCATCCGGAGGAACCACCCGGTGAACCCGCTTCGCATGCCATTCTCCCGCTGGCTTTTGGCGGTCGCGCTCGTTGCAGGCCTGTGGGGGTTCAGTCATTTTCACGACGACCTGAAAGAGTTCGCCACCTACCTGGTCAACACCTGGGGGGATCCGGCCCTGTTCACCCTGACCCTGCTGGCCGACGGCATCATCCAGCCGATCCCGCCCGATGTGTTCGTCTTCGGCTCGGCCTTCGGCGGCGAGCGGCCCCTGCAGGCAGCCCTGGTTGCCGGGATCGCGAGCGCCTGCGGCGGCCTGCTGGGCTGGGCGATCGGTCTCCGGGTCGGCCCCTGGCGGTTCCGCCGCTGGTTCGGCAACGACCTGCTCCGCACCGGCTGCCGCATCTTCCGGCGGTATGGCTGCATGGTCATCGTCGTCGGCGCCGTCACCCCCATCCCGTACAGCGCCACCTGCTGGATCGCCGGGATCCATCGGTTCTCACCCATCATCGTGTTCGTCACGAGCCTCGTCTGCCGGGTTCCGCGCTTTCTGCTCGCCGGCTGGCTCGGTTCGGTCAGCTGACCCGGCCGAAAAAACGAACCCGCGGCGCCGGATCGCGGCCGCGGGTTCTTTCTATTTATTATTATATTATACCACAGACTTTTCCCGATGGAACTCCTGTTTGCCGCGGAAGCGGCGGACGTGGAGGTCGTCGATCGGCAGGGAGGGCTTGCCCTTGAGGACCTGCTCGGCCAGCAGCTCGGAAACGGCGGGGGCGAGCATCAGGCCGTGGCCCGAGAAGCCGTTCGCCTGGTAGAAGTTCTCGACCTCATCGACGGGGCCGAGCACCGGCTGGGCGTCGGCGGTCATCTCATACAGGCCGGCCCACTGGCGCACGATGCGCAGACTCCCGAGTTTCGGGAACAGCAGGGTGAACCGCCGGCTCATCTCGAACATGAAGTGCATCGAGCTGCCGACGAAGGTGCCGACCGGCTCGTTCGGATCGCCCATGCCCATCACGACGCCGCCGCTGTGCTCCTGGCGTGCGTAGAGGCCAATGCCGAAATCGATGATCATCGGGTTCCAGAGCTTCTCGACCGGCTCGGTGACGAGAATTTCATGCCGGTAGGGATCGACCGGGATCTCGACGTTGAGCATCTGGCCGATCGTGCGCGAGAAGCTACCGGCGCAGTTGAACAGGATCGGCGTCTCGTAGGTCACACCCTTGTCCGTCATGACGAAGAACACGTTGCTCTTCTTCATCAGGCCCGTCACGTTCGTCCAGAGATGGATCTCGGCGCCCAGCCGCCGCGCGGCGTTGGCATAGGCCTGGGTCAGCAGGAACGGGCTGATGTGGCCGTCCGTCGGGCACCAGGTCCCGCACTCGATCTGGTCCACGTCGAGATACGGGTTGATCTTCTTCGCCTCGGCCCGGTCGACGATCTTCACGTCGAGGCCGAGCCGCCGCTGCATCGCGACGTTCTTCTCGAACTGGGCCGTCTCCTCGGCGCTGTGCGAGAGGATCAGATACCCGCCCTGGAAGAACTCGGTCTTGTAGCCGAGCTCCTCTTCAATGTGCTCGAGCCGCCGCACCGACCGGATGGCCAGCCGGGTGTTCGCCTCGGTGCTCCACTGCTGGCGGAAGCCGCCCCCGCACCGGCCGGTCGAGCCGCTGGCAAGATACCGCCGCTCGATCACGCAGATGTTCTTCATGCCGGCCTTCGCCAGCTCGTAGGCCGTGCTGACGCCTAATATACCACCACCTATAATAATCGCATCGAAGGAAGTCTTCATGCCTTCTTTCCTCCCTTCGCGGCGGGCTTCTTGGTCGCGGCCTTCTTCGCGGCTTTCTCGGCAGCTTTTTCCGCGGCTTTCTTCTCGGCTTCGAGCTGTTCGCCGTACTCGGCCATGATCAGCTTGAAGGGAACGGGCCGGTTCGGCGGCCGGAAGGTCGGCGGGTAGATGTCGCCGGCGGGCTTCTTCAGCTCGCGGCTGATGATCTGGGCCACCAGGCGGCGGCAGGTGCGGCCCTGACAGGGCCCCATGCCGGCGCGCACGAGGCGCTTGATCTCGTCGATCGTCGTGGCACCCTGGCGGATGGCGGCGATCACTTCCTCTTCGGTGATGTCCTGACAACGGCAAACGATCTTCATCGTCCGATCTCCTCCTCTCACGCCACGCGGATCGCGCGAACTTCCAGGGCGCGGTCCTTCGGGATCTCGATGGTGACCACATGGGTCCGGTCGAACTTCGGCGCCGACAGCACCTTGAGCACCTTTGCCTCGCACACGGCTTTTCCCGTCCGGTCGAGCCCCTTGACCACCTGGCCCACCTTCGGCACCGGATGCAGCTCATACGGCAGCGACAGCGCCGCCGAGCGGGCCGCATGGGTCATGTCGAGAACGACGATGGCAAGCCCCGGACAGCGCGGAACGCAGAGGCCACAGCCGATGCACTTCACCTCGTCCAGCTTCGGACGGTCGGTGATGCCGCTCTTCATCGTGATCGCCTTTTTCGGGCACGAGGAAACGCAGGGATCGCACGGAATGTCCTGCAGACACTCGATGATCGCCACCGGCCCCTTCTTGAACCGCTCGTCGCTCGGCAGAACCGTCGCAAGCTCGTCGCGGGTGATGATTCCGTCGTTGATCAGCATGCCGCAATCTCCTTCTCGATCTTCTCGCGTCCCCACCGGATGCGCTCGCCGGTCGAACCGGAGCGCAGGGTGCGCAGCTCGGCAACGGCGTCGGAAACGACCTTCCCCGCCTCGGCGCTTTCGCCATGAACGCTCTCGGTCGCCCGGGCACCGGCCACACGGCCGCCCAGGATCGCCGTCGTCGCCTCTTCGATGCCCGAGGCATCGCCCGCGACGTAGACGTGGGGGTTCGTGGTGCGCATGTTCACGTCGTGCAGCGGCACCAGGCCGCCCAGCTCGCCGACGTGGACCATCTTGCAGTCGGCCTGCTGGAACAGCTCGATCAGCGGCGAAAGGCCGACGGCAAGGCAGATGCAGTCGCACTTCACGTCGAACTCGGTGTTCGGCACCACCTGAAACTTCTCGTCCAGGCGGCACAGCCGGGCGCCCGTCACGCCATCCTTGCCGAGCGCGCTGACGATGGTGTGGCCGGTGTAGATCGGCACGCCCATGCGGCGGATCTTGCTGGCATGCACCAGATACCCGCCGATCGTCTGCATCGCCTCGACGAGGCCCACGACCTCGACGCCGGCCTGCATCAGCTGGTAGCTGACGATCAGGCCGATGTTGCCGGAGCCGACCATCAGGATCTTGTTCCCGGGCCGGATGCCATGCACGTTCATCAGGGTCTGGACCGCGCCGGCACCGTAGACGCCGGGCAGATCGTTGTTTTCGAAATTCAGGCTGTTCTCGACCGCGCCCGTGCAGACGATGACGCGCTCGAACGTGACCTTCTCGTACCGCTCCGGCGAAAGCAGGCCGGCCTCGGTGTCGCCGTAAAAGCCGACGACGGAGGTGTTGAGCAGGATCGTCAGGTTCTTTTTCAGGCCGGCCGCCTCTTTGAACAGCTCCTCGGCGATCATGAAGCCGCGGATGCCCGCATCCCGGGCGCTGCTGCCGAAAAAGCGATGGGTCTGCTTGATGAGCTGGCCGCCGAGGTGCGGGTTGTCATCCACGAGCAGCACCTTCGAGCCGAGCTGGGCCGCGACGATCGCAGCCGAAAGGCCGGCGGGGCCGCCGCCGACGACGAGGATTTCCGTCTTTCTGCTCATGGCTTGATCACCCCGTGGCCTTCCTGGCGATTCACGACCATGCCCGCTTTCAGAGGCGTGATGCAGGTCATGACGTTCACTTCGCCGTCCACTTCCATCATGCAGCTCGAGCAGCGGCCGATGGCGCAGAAAAAGCCGCGCGGCCGGTGCTTGTGCGGGCTGTGCCGCAACAGCCGCACGCCGGCGGCATGCAGGGCCGCGGCGATCGGCTCGCCTTCATAGCCTTCCATCTGCTTTCCCTCGAACGTGAACGACACCTTCTTCCCCTTCTTGAACGACAGAACGGGATGATCGTCGATACGCAGGCTCATTCCTTCCTCCTCCTTGGCCGCCGCCATCTTCTCCTGAACGTCGGCGACCGCCGCCATGATAGCACACCGCCGCAATTCTGCACGAACATCTGGGACATGACACAGGGCAACCGGCAATCCATCGAGCTGGGGGGAGGGACTTCCAGAGGATCGATTCGCCCTCCGGTCTCGCGTGCCGGACCGGTTACCGTCGTTCGCGTTCTCCTCGGGAGATCTCGCTGTCGGGGCGACACCCGGACCAGTCGGCTTCCTGCCTCCGGGTCCGGGTGGGCGCACCTCGTGTGCGCCCACGCCTGCCAGCGGATCTCCCTCGATGCGACCGACGGACCGGTCTCGGCAGCACTCGCCAGTCGGGCTCATTCGATCCTCTTCCAGTCCCTCCCGGAACAATCAAAAAGGGTCCGATTGCCCTAGGGCGGGGTGCCGGATTCGGCGAAGAATTGGTGAAATTCGTCTCACGTCCCCGGAACTCCTGTGGTACGTTGGGTTGTGAATGTCACGGACCACGGAGACGACCATGCGGACTCTTTCACGCACCACGCTGGCACTGATGTTCTGCGGCCTTGCCGCCCTTCTGCTGTGGCTGCCGCCCGTTGCCGACCTGGAACGCTGGAGCATCGACCAGCGGTTCATCTGGCGCGGGCCCCGCGCCCCCAGCGCCGATCTTCGGATCATCGGCATCGATGACGCCTCGGTGCGGGCGGCCGAACGGCCGGGATATCTCTGGAACCCGCTCTACGCCGAGTTTCTGAAGGGCGTCGGCCAGGCATCGGCTTCGACGGTGCTGCTCGACCTGGTCTTCAAGGCCGGCTCGGACCTCGCCCTGCGTGAGTTCATCGGCCGGTTCTTCGCCGACCGCGGCATCGTCATTCCGCCCCCGGTCCTGCGCCAGTTCAGTCTCGACCAGCCTCTCCGTGAGGCGGTGCTCGCGACGGGAAAGCTCGGCCTCCGCATCGTTCTCGGCTACACCTGGGAAAAAGGCCAGCCCGTGACGATCGAGGACGCCCTGCTGCGCTCGGTGCCGTTTGGCCAGGTGGGCTTCTTCAACGTCTCGACGGACCCCGACCGCACGGTCCGCTCGGCCGTCCTGTATGGCCACGAGCCGCAGACCGGCCGCTTCCTTCCCTCGATCGACCTCGTCGTGGCAAGCCTGACCCGGCCGGGTCTCTTCACCCTCGAGGGCAGCACCACGCCCCGCATCGACGGCAAGCCGCTTTCCCCCGGACCGGACGCGCGGGAGGCCCTGATCGATTTCGTCGGGCCGGCGGGCGCGATTCCCATCGAGTCGTTCAAGGACGTGCTTGCCGATATCCACGAGCATCCCGATCGGCTCGCGCGGTTTGCCGGCAAGACGCTGCTGGTGGGGGTGGTCGAGATCGCCGACGTCAAGATGACGGCCGCCGGCCTGATGTCGGGCATCGAACTGCACGGGAACATCATCGAAAACCTGATCGGCCGCAGCTTCCTCCGTCAGCCGCCCGCCGGGTTCGAACCCGCTCTGATCGCCGTTCTGCTCCTCCTGATGACCGCCGCCTGGGGAAACAGCCTCCGGAGCGGTCTCCTGCTCACCCTGCTCGGCTGCCCCGCCTGGTTCGCCCTCGTCACCCGCGCGTTTTCCACCGGCACGGTGCTTCCCCTGGCCCGCCCGATCCTGCTCCTGATCGCCGGAAGCGCCCTCGCGGCCCTCTGGATGTACCGCCGCGCCGAGGAGGGTCGCCGCAAAGTCCGGGAGCTGTTCGGACGATACGTGAACGATTCTATCGTATCATCTATTTTACAACAGTCGCCCGACGCGTTCCTCGGGGGAACGCGCCGCCAGGTCTGCGTCATGTTTTCCGACATCCGCGGCTTCACGACGTTCTCGGAGAACCGTTCCCCGGACCAGGTGGTCCAGTTCCTGAACCGGTATTTCGAGGGCCTGACCGAGATCATCCTGTCGCACGACGGCGTCGTCGACAAGTTTCTCGGGGACGGGCTGATGGCCTTTTTCAACGCCCCGCTCGACACGCCGACATACGCCGTCAAGGCGGCTGATGCGGCCCTTGCGATGCGCGCATTCGTGAAACGGGAGGAAATCCGCCGGCTCGTCGATCCGTTCGATCTGAAGGTCGGCATCGCCCTGCACGAAGGCCCCGCCCTGGTCGGCAACATCGGATCGATGCGGAAAACCGAGTTCACCGCGATCGGCGACACCGTGAACACCGCTTCCCGCCTCGAAAGCTTGAACAAGGAGTTCGGAACCGATATCATTGCAAGCGAACAGCTGGTCGCCATGACCGGCCAGGCTTTCGAGTGGCGCTTTCTCGAGGAGAGACCCATCCGGGGCCGGGAACAGACGATCCGTCTATACGCCCTCATCGGCCGGAAGCTGGTCGATCCGGCCGCGAGGAGAGGAGAGCACACATGAGGAACTTCACCGTCCGGCACGCTTTTCAGGTCTTCCTGTTCGCCGCCGCCGCGGGTTCGTTTGCCGCCTGGGCCGGAGACGCGGCCCTGATCTCGGCGCTCGAGGGGAACAAGACCTGCACCGCCTCGTTCGAGAATGCCACCTGGACGCCGGCCCTCGGCGAGACGCTTCCCGAGAAGACGGGCCTGGAAGTCGGTCCCGACACGAGCGTCAATCTCGTCCATTTCGGCATGAACAGCGAAGTCACCATTCCGGCCGGCTCCCGCGTCACGATTCTCCAGAGCGGTATCGAAGGCCTGGCCGCCGATGCGGCCCAGGCGAAACTCGAGGCGATGCCCCAGGGTCTGGATCTCGAAGCCCGCCACCAGCAGCAGGTCGGGGCGGTGAACCCCCAGCACATCGCGCAGATGGCGCCGGCTCGTGGCGGCCTCAAGGCTGCCCGGCCCGCCTCGCCCCCGCCGCCCCCGGCAGCAGCCAAACCTGCCGAGTCCCAGGCAGCCCCCGCCCCGGCGCCGGCCATGCCGATGTCCGCTCCGGCTCCGGTTTCCGAGGAATCCATGCCGAAGATCTCGGAGGCGGCCCAGGAGGCCGAACCCCTCGGTGGCAGCACAGCGGACAAATTCGCCCAGAGCGACGCCGCCACGTCGATGGAGACGGCGGATGCCGGCGCTGCCGAGCGTGAAGCCGGCAACGCCGCCATGCAGCTCGAGAAAGAAAAGAAGCTGCTCGAACAGATGAAGAATGAGTCCATGGGCGCCAGAGCCGGCGGGTCGGCCAAATCCGGTCTTTCCGCGCTCCAGGCCATCGGCGAGGAAGTCACCCGGACTCTCTCCCCGGCCGTCGCCCTGCCCCTCGATGCGCTCGATCGCACCATCGGCGGCTTCGGCATGATCGTCCTGGAAACGTCGGACGAGTCCCTGAAACACCCGGCCACCGACCGGCTCGAACTCACGACCGGCCCCGACGCCAGCCTCCAGACCTGGATTCTGGCCGAAGTCGCCCTGCCGGCCGGCGAACAGAAAGGCCGCCTGACCCTGACCGGCCCGGCCAGCGCCACGAAGCCCCTCGAGATCGCGGTCCCCGAAACCGCCGACCTCGCCGTCGCGACCGCCGTGCGCCTCGAGTTCCGCGGATTCCCGGCCCAGGCGGCCGCCGTCTGGATCAAGCTCGTCCGCGCGCAGAAGGTCACCCCCGAAATCGCCTCGGCCCACCTGCGACGTCTGGCCACGGCCATCGAAGCCCGTCTGAAGTAAGCGAAGGAGCACCCGATGTCGACCGCGCACGAAGCGCCCCCTCTCGAGATCTCCTGGCGCACGACCAAAGGCGTCGTCCTGCTCGCCGACATCGACGGCTTCTTCCCGATGGCGGCCAAAATGAAGCTCGACGAGCTCTGCTCGTTCACCCAGTCCCTGTATGCGCTCTGGGGCGGCGAAATCCGCCGCCAGCGGGGCGAGGTCGTGATGCACGTCGGCGACTCGGTCGTCGGCCTCTTCACCCGCGACGGCTGCGGAACCGCCGACCCCGAGTGGTGCGCCACCCTCGCGGGGTTCCATATCTGCAAGGCGGTGAAGAAGCTGCGGCCCGAGCTCGACGTGAACGTCGCGATCAACGTCGGCGACGTGGCCGACGGCCGCTGGGAGGAACAGGGCCGCACGATGCGGGCGCTGCTCGGGGAAACGGTGAACCGCGCCGCCCTCCTCCTGAACGGGAAACAGAAAGGCATCTTCGCCACCCGGCCGGTCGCCGAGATCCTCGGGCCGCGCGTGAAGATGGAGAAGTTCACCTTCCGCCTGCCCTCCGGCAACGGCCCGGAGGAGAGCATCTACCGACTTGTATCGCTTACGTTATAATATCTAAGCGTTTCATTCAAGCCCTGCGGCCTGCCGCAGGGCTTTCGTTTCGGCGGGGCTCAGCGACCGGATCTCCCCCGGCTTCAGATCGCCCAGCGGGATCGGGCCGAACCGCACGCGATGCAGCGAGGCCACCTCGCGGCCGAGGACGGCGCACATGCGCCGGATCTGGCGTTTCCGGCCCTCGCGCAGCGTCACGAGGTAGACGCCCTTCCCGGTCTCTTTCAGGCCGCAGGGGGCGGTCAGGCCGTCATCGAGTTCGAGCCCCCCGGTGAACCGGCGCCGTTCCTCGGCCGTCAGCGGAGCGCCCTCGATCGTGACGCGGTACTCCTTCTCGACCTTGTAGCGCGGATGCAGGAGACGGTTGGCCAGCTCCCCGTCGTCGGTCATCAGCAGAAGCCCCGACGAGTCGAGATCGAGCCTGCCGATCGGGAACAGGCGCGGAAGGCCGCGAGGCAGCAGATCGGGCAGGGCTTTCCGGCCATGCTCGTCCGACATCGTCGAGACGAACCCCACCGGCTTGTGGAGGGCCAGGTATTTCCGGGCCGATGTCGCGGGGGGCGTCGCGCGACGGCCGTCGACCTCGATCACATCCACGTCCGGATCCGCCTTCACCCCCTGCTCATCGACGGTCCGGCCGTTCAGCCGGATCCGGCCGGCCTCGATCCACTCCTCGATCGTGCGGCGCGAGGCGAGGCCCCAGGAGGCCAGCAGCTTGGTCAGTCGGACGGGTTCCATGCGGTTTCTCCCGAATCAGCGCGCAATGCGGCGGGCGGTGACTTCAAACTTCATCAGCCGGCCGGCCTTGTGGTCGGTATACGAGCCCTGCCGGAAGAACGGCTCTTCCACCCCGGGAATGGCCGCGAGCGCAGGAAATAAATCACTGAATATTTTTCGACTCCGGAGGGTCTGGCCGAGAATGGCGAACCGTTCCGGCTCGTCGACGCGGAGCCCGGTCACGAGAACACCGTTCGCAAGCTCGCTCTCGGGAAGGTTCCAGGGAAGCTTCGCCGCGAGCAGGACCCGGGCCGTCTCGAGCAGGGCCCTCGCTTCGGCCCGCTCTTCCGGCGCCAGCATCAGCGTGGTCTTGCACCGTTCCCCGGGCCGGCAGTCGACCGCGAGCGAGAGCAGGCGTTTCCCGAGATCCGGGCCGAGAGCCTCGACCAGCCGGGACATCTGATCGAACGGACAGGCGACGACGAGGCGGCGACCGGCCCGGCTCGTCGTATCTTCGAGAAGGTCGGCAAAGCCCAGGAACGAGCCCAGCGGCGCATCGAGCGAGACGAGGGCGGCGGGACCGCCGGTACCGAGAGAGCGGCCGAATCCGACGGTGAGCTCGCCCGTTTCGACGCTCTCCTGGCGTTTCGCGCCCTGATACGTCATGCCGAGCGTCGCCGCGACGGGCTTCAACGTCTCCACATCCCGCTCGTCGGTCACCGAGGCCGTCATCTGGAGAGCGGACGGGGTCCAGGAGAACCGGAGCCGGTCACGGCGCGGTGCCGGCCAGGGAGCATCGAGGGCCGCCGTGACATCGGCGAGCGGCGACACCGGCCGTTCCGCGGGCCCACCCGCGCCCGTCGTGCCGATCAGCAGGGAAAGAGCCCATTCGGGAGCCGCCAGCGGCGTCACCTCGGCCTTCAGCAGGGTTCCGCCATCGGCGGCGACCGCCGCGCCCAGATCCGCGAGGCGAGCCGGGGCGGCATGGACGAGCAGCTTCCGGAGCCGGCTTCCGTCGGGAGCCATCTGGATCGAGATCTCCCGCGGGTCGGCGATCCGCGCCAGTCGCTCGAACCGCTCCATCAGCTCCACGGCCGGAACGAAGCCGGGATCGTCGGACAGATCCAGGGTGAACACCGCGTTCTGGCTCATCGTCGTCCGGGACAGGGTCTTCGACATCGCCGGAACCGCCTTCCCTCCAGCCTTCACAAAGGTCATCAGTCCCGCCAGCGACGGGGCAACGATCTGGAAGGAACGCGCCCCCGAGATGCCGGCATTGCAACTGAACAGACGCACGCCGTCCAGGGCCGGGGTGGCAAGATCAAACAACGGCAGCCGGTCGAACGGCGCCAGTCGCCCGAGAGCATCGGGGCCGTCCTTCGGCTGCTCCTGGGGATCGATGCACAGGGTGAGGTCGAACTGGCCGGGTGGCTTGAGAGCGACGGCCTCGACCACCACCCGGTGGTTGCGGCGAAGCCCCTCGAGCAGACGGCTCACTTCGGCCGTTCCCGCCGATGTGACGGCCAGCTCGGCCCTCGCCTCCCCTCCGACCGGCGTTCCCGTCAGCGAGCATCGGCGCAGCTCGAGACCGGCTTCAGCAACGGCACCGATCAGTTCGCCCACGACTCCCTGCGCGTCCGGTGCGGAGGAGACAGCCCGCTCCTCGCCTGCCGCCGGTGGAATCGCCCCTGCCGGGGCCTCCGTGCAGAACAGGGCCGACGAAACGGCCGCGATCAATCCAAAGGTTCGCAGTGCGCGCATGATACTCGTTCCTCCCTGTCCCGGGCCCGCAGCGCCGGTCAGGAGGCGGCGGCGAACTCGAGGGTCACCAGCGTGTTCGTTCCCGGGGTGCTTTTGACGTTGATCTGGCCGCCACAGGCGCCGAGCAGCTTGCGCGACACCGCGAGGCCGAGTCCCAGCGTCCGGCGGCCGATCGGCGAGAACGGCGAGAACAGCCGGGCCTGGTCCTCCACGGGAATCCCCGCCCCGTTGTCGAAAATGATCAGCTCGACCCGGTTCGTGGTGCCGGGCTTGAGCCGGCTCATGATCTTGATCTCGCCGTTCGGCTTCAGGGCCATCAGGCTGTTGACGATCAGATTCGCGGCGACATGGCGGAACATTTCTATATCAAACGATATAGACGGCAGCGACGCGGCGAGGTTCTTGGCCACCTTGAGCCCCTGGCCGATGTCGGTCCGGCCGGACAACAGGCGGGCCGTGATCACGTGGCTCTTCAGCCGTCCGATGATCTCCTTCTCGACCAGCTCGTTGAGCGGCAGCGCGGCCGGCTTCGCGGCAGGCGTGCCGAAATGGTGCATCATGTTGCGGATGTTGAACTCCATCTTCTGGCCCTGGGCCTGGATGGCGGGCAGCGCCTTCGCCGGGTCGCCGGCCTGGGCGTGGGCCTGGATCTGCGCGAGGGGGTCGGCGAGGTTCTGCTTCAGCATCTCGCTCTCGATCTTCACCTGGCCTCCGGACGGCCCCGCCAGCTTGTCGAGGCTGGCCCGGAACGCGTGCATCTCCCCGACGAAGGAGCCGAGCAGCCCCGCGTCGACGGCGGTTCCGACGGAAGCCGAAGCCGCCGCCGGGATCGAAATGCTCTTCGGCGCGGCCGCCGCCTTGGGATCATCGTTGGCCGTGTCGAGCGTCGTCCGGAAGATCTCCTCGACCGTCGTCCGCTTGTTGATCAGCTTGTACAGGGCCGACTCGCGCAGCGACAGCATCCCGTCGGCGAGCGCCTGGCGGCGCAGGTCTTCGGTGCTGGCCTTGCTCTCGATCATCTCGCGGATCTTCCCGGTCATGGCGAGCACCTCATAGATGCCCTGGCGGCCCTTGTAGCCGGAACTGTCGCAGTCCTGGCAGCCCGCGCCCTTGGCGAACATGAGGTTGCCGATGTCCAGCTCCGGCAGGTGCAGCTTCTGGAGCAGCTGCTGGTTGACCCCAAGGGTCTTGAGCACATCCTCGGTCGGCTTGTACTCGGTGTAGCAGGATTTGCAGATCTTGCGCACGAGACGCTGCGCCTCGACGACGCGGATCGAGGTCGTCAGGCTGAACGGCTCGATTCCCATGTTCAGCAGGCGGCTGATGGTCGAGGGGGCGTCGTTCGTGTGCAGCGTCGAGATGACGAGATGGCCCGTCATGGCGGCCTTGATTGCGATGCTCGCCGTCTCGAAGTCGCGGATTTCGCCGATCATGATGACGTTCGGATCCTGGCGCAGGAACGAGCGCAGCGCGGCGCCGAAATCGAGGCCGATATCCGCATGGCACTGGACCTGGTTGATCCCCATCAGGTTGTATTCGACGGGGTCTTCGGCCGTCATGATGTTGATCGCCGGATTGTTCAGCAAAAAGAGCGATGAATAGAGCGTCGTCGTCTTTCCCGAGCCGGTGGGGCCGGTGACGAGCACGATGCCGTTGGGAGCCTTGACGCCATCCATGAAGAGGTCGAGCACGTGCGGCTCGAAGCCCAGATCGCTGAGGTTCACCTTGAGGTTGCCCTGGTCGAGCAGGCGCATACACACCTTCTCGCCCCAGACACACGGCACGAGGGAAACGCGCAGATCGACCTTGCGGTCCTGCAGCTGCAGCTTGATGCGGCCGTCCTGCGGAAGCCGCGTCTCGGCGATGTCGAGGTTCGACATGACCTTGATGCGGCTGACGATGCCGGCGTGCGCCGCCTTGGTCGGCTTCATGTGCAGCTTCATCACGCCGTCCTTGCGGAACCGGATGCGCAGCTCGTCTTCGAAGGGTTCGATGTGGATGTCGGATGCCCCGGTCTGGACAGCCTGCGTGATGATCAGGTTCACCAGCTTGATGATCGGGGCGGCGTTCTCGCCGAGATCGCCCAGCCCATCGTCTTCCCCGCCGGCTCCCTGCTCGCCCGGCCCGACCTGGTCGGCCAGCGCGTCGACGCTTTCGCCGTACAGCTTGCCCAGGGCGGACATGATCGACAGCTCCGAACTGACCACCGGCGAAATGCGCATCCCCGTCATCATCTCGATGTGATCGATCGTGATGATGTCGGTGGGGTCGGTCATGGCGATGACCAGCTTGCTGTCTTCCTTCTTGACCGGGCAGAGAATCTGGTCGTAGCACAGCTTCTTCGGAAGCAGGGTCGCGAGAACCGGGTCGACCAGGCTCTCGTCGAGATCGATGAACGGAATATCGAACTGCCGGGAAAGGGCGATCGACAGCTGCTTGTTCGAAACGATGCCCTTCTTGACCAGATAGGCACCCAGCCGGGTCTTCTCTTTCTTCGCGCCGTCGAGCGCCTCTTTCATCTGGACGTCGGTGCAGTATTTCGACTCGACCAGAATATCGCCCAGCCGCTTGCGGGGCCCTTTTTTGGCCCCGCCGCCGCCGCCGCCGCTCGGCTTCTTCTCCTCGCTCATGCGCTTGAACCGGCGCTCCAGCTGGTCCCACAGGACTTTGGCGGGCTTGAGGGCCAGCGTCGGGTTCGCCCCGATCGCCTGGAAGATCTCGGCCGCCTTCGACGGTGCCGTCATGCCGACCAGCAGCTCCTGGCCGGTGAGCTTGATCGGGATCAGCCGGTGCTCGACCATCGACTCGAACTTGAACAGTTTGAGAACCTCGGAGGGGATCTGCGTGGCTTCGAGATCGACGAGCGCGACGTTGAGCAGCGTCGCCTCGATCTCGGCCAGCTCCTTCGGGGTGATCTGCGGCCGGGCGGCGATCGTGGCGATCAGATCGGCGGCATCGGGATGGTCCTTGCGCAGGGTGTCCCACTCGTCTTTCAGATACAGCTTCTTTTCGCGGAGAATGACGCCGAGCTTCTGCAGCGAGAACGAGTCGGTCGGAAACGCGGGGAAATTTTCCTGGAACAGGGCTTCATCCATGATCGGTCATCCCTCCGTTTCCGGGTCGGGATCCGTGGCGAGAGCCCGCTCGGCCATCTGGGCAAAGGCAGGCCGGATGCCGAGGGTCAGCGCCTGCTGCAGATGCTGCCGGGCCCGGGCCGGTGCCTTTTTCCGCAGCAGCATGCCGAGCTGGAACTGGGCATCGGCATAGCGGGGGTTCAGCTCGATCGCCTTGCGCAGATCGCGTTCGGCAGCGGCTTTTTTGCCGGCCTGGAGACGGCACATGGCCATCCAGTAGAAGGCATCGGGGTACCGGCCGTTCAGGTGCGCCGCCTCCTCGAAATGCCGCAACGCATCGGCCCAGAGCGCATCCTCGAAATACTTGATCCCGAGGTTGATGCGGCTGGCCGCCATGTCCAGCTCGATGACGGCGACTTTTTTCAGCTCGACCAGCGCCTCTTCGAGATATCCCTGTTTCAGAAGGCTGTCCGCGGCCTGGAACGCGGGCGACCCCTCGAGCTTCTTGCGCAGGCTCATCTCGCGATAAGCCGCGATGGCCGCGTCATAGTTTCCCTGCATTTCCCGGAGCGAACCGAGGTAAAAGTAGACGGCAATGAAGCCGGGATTCTGGTGCAGCAACTCCTCGAACAGCGTCCCCGCTTCCCCGAAAGCGCCCCGGAACAGCAGCGCCTTGCCGAGCGACAGGCCGATGTCGGGATAGTTCGGATGGGCCGCGAACTCCTTGCGCAGCCGGGCCACCTCGAGGTCGAGCTCGGTGATGCGCAGATGCAGGTTGTCGAGATTGCGGCGGCAGACGCCCAGATTGGGCTGGCGCCGGAGCGCCTCCTCGAAGCACGCGAGGGCCTCGTCGAGGCGGTACATCTCCATCCGGAGCGAACCCAGGTTGTTGAGGATGCGCATGTCGTCGGGAGCGAGGCTGCGGGCTTCGGTCAGCAGCTCCTCGGCATCGCGGAACTGGCCGCGCGCGAGATACACGTTCCCGAGATTGTTCAGCACCTCGGCATCTCCGGGGAACAGCGTGCGCGCCTGCCGGAGCGTCTTCTCGGCCTCGTCGGCCCGGCCGAGGCGGCGCTGCAGGTTCGCCTTGAGCAGCAGGAACGGCTTCGAGTCGGGAACGATCGCGCCGGCCGCATCGAGCTTTTCGAGGGCCTCCCGGGGGCGGTCCCGGCGGAGGAGCTCTTCGAGCTGCTGGCCGAGGGCACCGGAGCCCGTGAACACGAGCTGACGGGAAAGTTCCTGGATATCATCGTCGAACGAGGTTTCGATGAAGGAGGCGAGCTGGCCGGTCACCTCGTCATTTTTTTTGCGGGCGGCCTCGAGGACGTATCCGATGTTCGGATACTCCGGATCCAGGCGCTGTACCGTGCGAAACTCGTGGAGCGCCGCGGGGTAGAAACCACCGCGAAAATAATGGATGCCCCGGTCGAAATGCTCTTCGGCCTCTCTTGATCTCATCGTGATCCCGTCATTCGTGGGGTTGCCTTGAGGAGTGGATGGTGATACAATCACGTATACCCCATCAGATACAGCTTGTCAACGGGAAAACCCCCCAGGAGGGCTTCCATGGATTCCACCTCGGGAATCAAGATGAAGTTTTGCGAGTCACTCGACCGGTTCGTCGCCATCCGGGCGTTCACGCCCGAACAGAAGCAGCAGCTGTTCAAGAACATCAAGATCACGGACAAGAAGTCCTACAAGCGCCTGATCATCAACGCGTCGGTCGTGAACTACCTCGACGAGATCGCCCCGCTGGTATTCGGGAACAACGAGTACCCGCTGCTCGGCGAGATCATCGAGCAGGAGTTGTATAACCTCTGCGTCAAGGTGAATCCGACCCTCGACATCAAGGAAGTCACCATCCAGGTCGACGAGAATCAGCCCCAGGGCGCGATTCCGATGCTCGGCACCGAGGCCGCGGACGAGGCGAAAGCCAAGAACCAGCGGTTCATGGAGATCGAGAAACACCTGAAGAAGCGCATCATCGGCCAGGACGAGGCCATCACGGCCGTCGCCCAGGCGATCCGCAAGGCCAAGGTCGGCCTGAAGAACCCGAAGCGGCCGATCGGCAGCTTCATCTTCGTCGGCCAGACGGGCGTCGGCAAGACCGAGCTGGCGAAGGCGCTGTGCGAGTTCCTGACGGGCAACGAAACGGACCTGGTCCGCATCGACTGTTCGGAATACGCGATGAGCCACGAGTATTCGAAGCTGATCGGCGCGCCTCCCGGGTACATCGGCCACAACGAGGGCGGGTACCTGACCGAGGCCGTCAAGAACAAGCCGAACGGCGTCGTCGTGTTCGACGAGATCGAGAAGGCCCATGAGAAGGTGCACAACCTGCTCCTGCAGCTGCTCGACGAGGGCATCCTCACCGACAGCAAGGGCGAGACCGTCAGCTTCCGCGAAGCCTGCATCATCATGACCACGAACGTCGGCGTCAGCGACATCACCTCCGAGGAGAGCAAGCCCGGCTTCCGTGTTTCGGCCGAGGCCCCCAAGGCCGAAAAGAAGGAAAAGCTCGAGGAGCTGTCGCACGCGCAGAAGACCAAGATCACGCGCAAGAGCCTCGAGAAGAAGTTCCCGCCCGAGTTCCTGAACCGCATCGATGACATCATCGTGTTCCGGGCGCTCACGAAGGAAGACAATCTCGAGATTCTCGACATCATGCTCAACGAGGTCGCGACGCGGCTTTCGAACCTGAACATGAAGATCGAGTTCACCGAGGCGCTGCGCAAGTTCCTCGTCGATCAGGGCACCGACCTGAAATACGGCGCCCGCCCGCTGCGCCGCTGCATCCATCGCCACATCGAGAACCCGCTTGCCGAGCTGATTCTCAAGGGCGAGCAGTTCAAGCCGGGCGACATCATCTCGGCCGTGCCCGGCAAGGATGCCGACGGCGACGATTCGGCCCACTTCAAGGTGTCGGGCCACTTCGAGGTGCAGAAGCCTGCCGAGCCGGCCGTCATACCGCCGGTCCCCGAAGCCGCCCCGAAAAAATAGTCATCAAGATACAACAATCCCCCGGCCCAGGCCGGGGGATGTTTTTTTGAGCGGGAAACGGCCCCGCGCGGTTATTTGCGGGCGACGCGCGTGTTGCCGGTGGTTCCGGGGGCTTTACCGGTGTAGAGCTCGTAGGCGATGCGGCCGGCGAGGTTGGCGGCGCGCACGCGGGCGAAGCCGGGCTGGCCGACGAGGACGGTCATGGCGAGGTCGCGGCCGCCGGTGCGAGTGAAGCCGCCGAACCAGGTGAACAGGTAGTGCGGGTCGGTGCCGGTCAGCGTGCCGGTCTTGCCGCCGCTCAGGTTGGCAAGCTCGGGGCAGCTCTTGTAGCAGCCGAAGCCGCGCTTTCCGGTTCCGTGGATCGTCGTGGTGCGCATCATCTCGTAGATCTGGGTGGCCACCTCGGCAGGAACCGGCTGGGCGAGCGGGAACGGCTGGCGCCGGAAGACGACCTGGCCTTTGTGGAGCACGTAATCGACGAGATAGGGCTTCATCGTGCGGCCGCGGTTGAGGACGGTCGAGACGATACTCGAGACGTGCATCGGGGAGACTTCGAAGGTGCGGTTCAGGCCGGCGGCCGATTCCCCGAGCTTCACCCCGCCTTCCGGGATGTCGGCGACGGATTTCGTGACGGGCAGATCGAAGTAGAAGGGCCGGTTGAATCCGAACGCGTTGGCGTAGGCAAGCAGGACCGAGTGGCCCACGGCGCGGCCGACGACGCCGAAGACGCCGTTGTGCGACTTGGCGAAGGCGCGCCACAGTTCGAGCGACGCCTTGCGGCCGATGCGGATGCGGCTGGCCGGGACGACCTTGTCGCGGTCGATACCGGCGGCGGCGGTGATGATCTTGAAGATCGAGGCGACCGGGAACGTGGCTTTCAGCGCCCAGTTGTCGTTCACGAAGCCGGGCGAGTCGGGCGAGAGCGTGTGCTTGCCGTCGAACGAGGTCAGGGCGAGGATCGCGCCGGTCACCGGGTCCTGGATCACGGCGGCGCCCATCTTCGTCGAGTAGTGCTTGAAGGCGCCCTCGACAAGCCGCTGGAGGGAGGGGCGGATCGTCATGACCACGCGGGTGTCGGCGTCGAAATCGACGACATACCGGTCGAGGCCGGCATCATACCGCCAGGTGCGCGTGGGAAGGATCTTGATGAGCTGAAGGATCGACACCTGCTTGCCGTTGATGCCACCGGCAGTGGCCGCACTCTGGGCGGAGCCGGCGGGATCGGTTGCCTCGGGGCCAGGATCGGGCGTGACGGCGGGGGCGGTCATGGGCATCGTCACCGGGGCCATCGCCGAGGCAGGCTTCACGCCGGGCGTCATCGCGAGAGCGTCGTGGGCAGGCTCGGCGGATGGCACGGCAGCCACGGCGGCGGCAGCGCCTTCCCCTTCTGCGTCTTCCGAGTCGCTGGCGAGGCCGGCGCAGTCTTCGCCCTCTTCGCCCGTCTCTTCATCGCTGGCAGAGGCGACGGAGTCGGCCGGAGGGGCGGTGAACGAGCCGGTGGCCGAAGCCTGTTCGATGACCTCCTCGTGCGCGACGGCGGTGTCATTCGGCACGCTTCCGTCGACACCCGCCGGCCGGGAAGGGGGCATCGCGGCTTTCATCGCGATCCGCGCCTGGTCGGCGGCGGCACGCGCCCGGTCGGTGGCGAGGGGAAGCGACTTGAACTGGACGGCGGCAAGGCCGGCGGCGCCGGCATCCGACTTGCCGAGCGAGGTCGTCTTGATGGCGCCGGTCGTGAACACGGCCTTTCCGTCCTCGTCGGCAACGAAGAAGACGAGGGCGTCGACGATCGACGAGTCGATCGCGAGCGTCATGAACATGAGGTAGCCCACGATGCACAGCAGATTCAGCGACTTGATGGAGGTTGATATCATGCGGTTCCTGGTGTCCGTTTCAACTGGGGTTCGTCAGGGTTGGAAGGAATCTGCGCTGCACAGGGCGCGCGAGGGAAAGGTCAGCGGGAGGCCAGCCGGACGATCAGGCCGGTGCGCGGCACGAGCAGCCGGTCGCCGAGCTGGAGGGACTTTTCGTCGCGGATGCGGTTGAGGCGCACGATCGCCTGGGTCATGCGGGTGCTGCCGTACAGCTTCGTGGAGATCGTGTCGAGGGTGTCGCCGCGTTCGATGGTGTATTCGAGATACCGGCCCTTTTCCTGGATCTGGGGCTGGGCAGCGGCGGTCGTCACGGCGGCATCCTTCTTCGCCGGGGCCTTCGCGAGCCCGGCGGCGTCCGCCGAACCCTTGGGCGCGGCAGCCAGCGGCTCGGGCGGCAGAGTTTTCACGGCAGGCGCGAAGGCGCCTTCGGGGGCCGGCCGCACCGGCTGGCGAATGACAGGCTGGGTGATCAGGCTGTCGATGCGCCCCACCAGCAGCGGCGAAGCGGGCCGGTCGATCCCCGGCACGACGGGCGACTGCGGCCCGATGTCACCGTGGATGGTGAACGCAAAGGCGATCTGCAGCATGAACAGACCGACCACGAAGAACAGGAACAACCCGCGATGGGATGCGGGTGAACGGCGTGTTGGACGGGAGATCATGAAACAACCTCCGGAATAGGCTAGAAAACCTATCGGCATCCCCCGCCCCGTTCATGAGCGCCCGATATTACCCGGTGCCAGGTGTTCCTTGGGAATCAGCGTCATACCAGTCTTCATGCAGCGACCAGCCGGCGCAGGCCAGGCAGCAGGTCCATTGCCACGGGTGACGGCATCCCGGGCAGAGTCCATGCGTCTGGAACGTGTTCCAGCTCGTTCCGCACCCGCCGGTGAAACCCTCGGGAACGTCACACCGCGAACAGGACCAGCGATCGGTTTTGCGCGGCCGCCAGCCGCAGAGCGGACACCGGATGCGACTGAAATCCGTTTTTGCCCGCTCCCGGCGCGTCTTTACGAGGCCTGGCGGAACCGGCGAGCGGTCGTCGGCGCGGAGAAACCGGTATGTCCGGTTGGTGCGGACCTGTTCCATACCACCCCATTCTATCGGGCTGATCCCCGACCGTCCAACAGCGTTTCTCCCCGTGAGCATTTTCGTGCAAATGTCCTGTATCATGTTCAGCCAGGGTCGGGCACCCGTCTCGAGGATCTGCCGCTTCGAATGAGCCGGGGCCCCAGGGGAGAAACGGTATGAAGGTCTTGCACACGTCGGACTGGCATCTCGGGCACCTGCTGCTGCAGCAGAAACGGGACGAGGAGCACCGCGCCTTCCTGGAATGGCTGTTGGAAACGGTGCGGAACGAGCGCGTCGAGCTGCTTCTTATAGCTGGCGATATATTCGATTCGGGCCTGCCGCCCAACTACGCCCTCGAGATGTACTTCTCGTTTCTCAGCCGATGCGCCGTGCAGGGCTGCCGGAGCATCGTCGTCGTCGGCGGCAACCACGACTCGCCCGCGACGCTCCAGGCGCCGAAGCAGGTGCTCAAAGCCATCAATGTCACCGTGACCGGCATCCGCGACCGTGAGCACCCCGAAACCGACCTTCTCATCGCGCGTGACGGCGCCGGGAACCCGGCCGCCCTGGTCTGCGCCATCCCCTTCCTCCGCGACCAGGACGTCTACATCCCGGTTTCCGGTGAGCAGATCGACTCCCGCAGCCGGGGCATCGTCGAGGGAACCGCGGCATGGTATCGCGGCCAGCTCGATCTCGCCCTCGCCCGGCGCCGGGAACTCGGCATCCCCGATCTGCCGATCATCGCGACGGGCCATCTGTTCGCCGAAGGCGCATCGCTCGCCGGATCCGAGCGCGAGCTCTACGTCGGCAGCCTCGGCGCCTTCCCGGCCGCCTGTTTTCCCGCCGAAGCCGCGTATATCGCGCTCGGCCACCTGCACCGGCCGCAGATCGTTCCGAACCACCCGCGCGTCCGGTATTCCGGCTCGCCCATTCCCTGCTCGTTCGACGAAGCCGCCCACGAGAAACAGGTCCTGGTCTTCGATACGGCCTCACCAGCGGATGTCAGGCCCGTCGCCATTCCCGTGTTCCGCCGGCTGGAGACGCTCCGGGGCGATCTTCCCGCCATCGAAGAGGGTCTGAAAGCGATCCGACACGCCCTGCTCGAGAGCTGGGTGCTCGTCGAATACACCGGCGACCAGATCCGGCCGGACCTGGAAGACCGCGTGCAGGAGCTGGCGAAGGGCCTGCCCGTCCGGATTCTCGGGTGCCGCGACGTTTCGCACCGGGTTCTGCCGCCGGGCGAGCAACAGGGCTACGCGAACGAGCTGACCCCCGACGAGGTGTTCACCCTGTGCGTCGAGCGGTCGGGCTTGAACCAGGCTGACCAGGCGCAGGTCCGGGAGGCCTTCCAGGAGATTCTTCTGCAGGTGCGGCAGGGAGACCGGCCATGAGAATTCTGAGCGTGCGGTTCGCCAACATCAACTCGCTCAAGGGCGACTTCGAAATCGATTTCACCAACCCGGAACTGGCCGGCCGCGGCATTTTCGCGATCACCGGCCGCACCGGCTCGGGCAAGACGAGCATCCTCGACGCGATCACGCTCGCCCTGTTCGGACGGACCCCCCGCCTGAGCATCTCCGCGGCCGACAACGAGCTGATGAGCCGCGGCGCCGGCTTCTGCCAATCGGAAGTCACCTTCGAAGCCTCCGTCGACGGCCGCACCCTCCGGTTCCGCTCGCGCTGGGAGCAGAAGCGCGCCAGGAACAAACCCGACGGCAACCTCCAGCCGGCGCACATGCAGCTCATCCAGGAAACCGGCAAACGGCCGGCCGATGCCTGGGAATCATCGAAACTCTCCGAAGTCCCCCGCAAGATCGAGGAGATCACCGGCCTCGACTACGAGCGGTTCACCCGCACCTGCCTGCTCGCCCAGGGCCAGTTCGCCGCGTTCCTCGACGCGAAGCCCGCCGAACGCGCCCAAATCCTCGAGCAGATCACCGGCACGGATATATATTGCATGTTATCCAAAGCCGCGTATGAACGCCACGCGGGCGTGGAAAAGAAGATCTCCGAGCTCCAAAGCCGCCTCGAGGGCCTCACCCTCCTGAGCGACGAGGAGTTCGGGAATCTCGAGCAGACCGTCGGTCGGCTTCGCGCCGCGTGGGAAGCGTGCGACGGCCGCAGGCAGGCGGTCCGGGGCCAGATCGACGGGGTCCGCCAGCTCCAGGAACTTCTCGGGAACCGGAACGACCTGGTCGCGCGGCAGAAAGCGGTCACGGAAGAACGTGAAGCCCATGCCGAAGAGTTCCGGAAACTGGCGGTCAGCCGGAAAGCCGATCCCGCGCGACTTCCTCTCGCCCGGCGGGACGACATTCTCCGGGATCGCGCGAAGCGGGAATCCGAGCTGAACGACGTCGTCGCCGGTCTTCCGGCGGCCTGCGAGGCGTGCGAAGCCGCCCAGGCCGAGTTCGACAAGGCCCGGGCCGCGAAAGCGGAGATTCAGCAGACCGTCGGGATCGAAATGGAGCTGATCAGAAACGTGCGGGGCCTCGACCAGGCCATTCAGTCCCGGCGTGAGACGCTGGCGAAGTCCGCCGCGCAACGTGACACGGCCGCCCTGAAGCGATCCGAAGCGGAGAACCAGGTCCGGAAAGCGCGGGAAACGATCGCGGCCGGCGAGACACGGCGGAAGCAGCTCGAGGAGGAGCTCGGGCGAACCGCGATCGATGCTTCCCTTGCTGGTGATCTGAAAGCCCTCGAAAACCTTGCCGAACGGCATGGAGAGATCGCAAAGGAGCTTGCCGGGACGGAAACGGAGCTCGCCGGGCACCGAAACGACCTCGAGCTGGCGCGGCTCGCGATCGAACGCATCGAACAAGCCCTCGCAGCGGCGGATGGCGAGGTCGAGAAGAGCATTGTCGAACTGCGGAAGCGCGAAGAGGCACTTTCCGAGAACTTCCCCGGTGCCTCGATTCCCTCTCTGCAAGCGGCTCTCAAGAAGGCCGACGCGCGCCGGACCGATGCAGCAGAGCTTCAGCGTCTCGCGGCCGAACGACGGGAATCGGCCGGTGAAGAGGCACGGATCGCCAAGGCGGTCGAACGGCGGGCCGCCGAGCTGAAGGAAACGTCTGCGATGCTCGAAGCGCTCGAACGCGAAACCGCCGGGCTCGAAGAGACGATCGAGGAGCTGAACGAGCAGAAGGTGCGGGTGAAAACCATGGCCTCCTTCGAGGAGCAGCGGCACCTGCTGGAGGACGGGAAGCCCTGCCCGCTCTGCGGCGCCGTCGAGCACCCGTTTGCCGGGGGCATCGAAGGGGCGTCGACGCTGAAGGAGATCGAGGCCCAGGTGAAGAAGGCGAAGGCCGCCCGCAAGAAAGCCGGCGAAGCGCTGAAAACCGCTCGAGAACGGCACCAGGCGCTTATCGCCGATCAGACGGCGGACGGGCGGCTGGCCGATGATCGGAAGAAAACCGAGGCCACGCGGCGGAACACGTGGGATACGCTCGCCGCCCACCTCGGCGTGAGCATCGACCCGGACGACGAGGCCGCCCTGGCTGCGCTGGTCGAATCGGCCGCGACGGAGCTGAAGGCGGCGGAAGTCGCGTTCGAGGGGTATCAGGCCGCGACGGCCGCCCGGGACGAGGCATTGAAGGCGGTGACGGCAACCCGCGAGAAGCGGCAGGCGCTCGACAAAGACCGGGAAACCGCCATCGGCACATGGAAACAGCGGGAATCGCTCGAGCAGAAAACGGCACAAAAGAAACAGGAACTCGAAGCTCGGCTCCGCGAGGCGGATGAGCGGCTGAGAAAAGATATTTTGGTCTATGGTTACTCCGAGTTCGACGAGCGTGTCCTGCCGAAGCTGCGGGAGCGCTGGGAGGCCAGGCAGGAGACCCAGAAACAGGTCGAGCAGACGGTTCTCGGGCTGAGCACGGCGCATCAGGCACTGGCCGGCGCGACCAGCCAGTTCGAAAGCCTTTCCCAGCAGCTCCTGGCGCTCGAAGACGAGGTGAGGCAGGCGGATGCGGCGCTGGAAGGCGTTTGCGCCGAACGCCGGGCGCTGTATCAGGACCGGGTTCCCGACGAGGAGGAGCGAAAGCTCCAGGCGTTGGCGGCGGAGCACCAGGCCCGGGAGGAGGAAGCCGGGAAGCGGCACCAGGATCTCCGGCTTCTGCTGGAACAGCGGATCACGACGGAAAGGAACCTGAAGGCCAGCCTCGAGTCTCTTGCCCTGAAGCTCGCCGAGGCCCAGCAGGCTCTCGACGCGGCGCGCGCCGCCGGCGGGTTCGAGGACGAAGCGGCTCTGCGGGCCGCCCTTCTGCCCGGCGAAGAGGCCGCCCGGCTGGAGGAGCTCGAGAAGCGGTTCCTGGCCGAGGCGGCGCAGATTCACGGCCGTCTCGAGGGGATAAACCGCCAGATCGAGGAGCGTGAGGCCGCGCGGCCAACCGATCTTCCGCTCGCAGCGCTCCTGGAGCTCGAACAGGCCGAGGCGGCCGCGACGGCCCAGGCGCTTGCCGCATGGACCGCGCAATCGAACGAGCTGGCCGTGCACGAAAAGAGCCGCGAACAGCACCGCGACATCGCCGCCCGGATCCAGGAGATCCGCCGGGAGGGCGAGCGGTGGACGAAGCTGAACGCGCTGATCGGCTCGGCCAGCGGCGAAAAGTTCCAGAAGTTCGCCCAGGGCCTGACGTTCTCGAACCTCGTGTACCAGGCCAACAGGCAGTTGGAGAAGCTGTCCGACCGGTATCTGCTGTCGAACGAGGGCCTCGAACTGCGCGTCATCGACAATTACATCCCCGGCGCGAAAGCGACCGCAAAGAACCTGTCAGGGGGCGAGAAGTTCCTCGCCAGCCTCTCCCTGGCCCTGGGCCTGGCCCACATGGTCGGCCGCAAATACCGCATGGACACGCTGTTCATCGACGAAGGGTTCGGCGCCCTCGACCCCGAGACGCTCGAAGTCGCCCTCTCCGTGCTGTGCGCCCTCCACCAGCAGGGCAAGCTGATCGGCGTCATCTCCCACGTCGAGTCGCTCCACGACCGTCTCCCCGCCCGCATCGACGTCACCCGCCTCGGCGGCGGCCACAGCACCCTCGAAGGCCCCGGCTGCACCCGCCATCCGGGCTAAAAACTGTTTACAGCTGTATTTTTTTGTTTATACTATCGAAAGTGGTGTCTCAGGCTGGGTGCCTTTGCGCCATCGTACAGAAACACACGATCGAGTTCCAGCAGGATAATCGAGGTATACTTTTCCCTATGGTCGGCGCCAGTCATACTGATTCAGAGCTTCTCACCAAGTTTTCAGACCTGAATGTCTGGAAGCGGGGAGACCAGCGGGCGCCTCACAAGCCGCTTCTGATCCTGTTGTCGCTCGGAAGAATCGTGGCAGGCCATGAGCGCCTCGCCTCTTTTGCTGACATCGAAGGCCCTCTCAGCAAGCTTCTTCGGGACTTCGGCCCGACACGGAAGTCGTATCATCCCGAATTTCCTTTCTGGCACCTCAAATCTGATGGTGTATGGGAAATCCCACAGGAAACAGAACTTGCCGCTTGGAAAGACCCAAAAAGGATTCATCGGGGCGATCTCCTTCGGCATGGCGCCACCGGGGGTTTCACATCGGAAATTTATTCAGCCTTAAAAGCCAACCCTGTGTTGATCAGGGCAGTTGCGGATAAGATTCTCACAGCCCATTTTCCCGAATCGTATCATGACGACCTTCTTCTTGCGACAGGGCTGGAAACACTTCTAGGTAACGAGTCCGATTTGAATATCAATGCGGATATCACATCGAAAACCAAGGTGATATTGCCTAGAAATGCCGAATTTCGCCATCGTATTCTTCGGGCATACGATTATCGCTGCTGCGTCTGTGACATGGGCCTCCACCTCGGACTTGCCCCGGTCGGCGTCGAAGCGGCTCATATCAAATGGCACCAGGCCGGTGGCCCAGCCGAAGAGCCGAACGGGCTCTGCCTCTGCGCTCTCCACCACAAGCTGTTCGACCGCGGCGCGTGGGGTCTCTCGGAATCTCTCCAAATCATCGTTTCCGAAGAAACCAGCGGCACGGGCAAAGAAGAATGGCTCCTCCGTTTTCTCGGCAAGCAAATCCGTCTTCCCTCACGTGCCGAATACCGCCCCGCGGATTCCTTCAGACAATGGCACGTCAAAGAAGTCCTTCAGCACCCCTATCAAGATCACAAGAATGTTGCTTGAATCAAGCAGCACAGATTGTATACTTAAGTATATTTATATAGGCGCAATCGAGTATTTCGCCTGCGGCGAGTTCGCCGCTCCGGAGGAACAAGAATGATCATCGCCTATAACAAGCTCGTCCGGGATCGCATCCCGGAAATCATTGAAAAGGACGGCAAAACCTGTGTCTGCCGCAAAATCACCAATCGAACTGAGCTCATCAAACTTCTGGAGGAGAAGCTTCTCGAAGAACTGGATGAGTTTCGAAGCGCTCACAACCGTGACGAGCTGGCCGACATCCTCGAAGTCGTATTCGCACTTGCTGACAATCTCGATATCTCCATCAATTCCCTCCTCGAAGCTCGCCAGACCAAGGCAGCAAAACGCGGTGGATTTACAAAGGGTTTGTTTCTCGAAACTGTTCAAGAATAACCCCGCCTGTCAGCTTTTGAAGCCAATCTCTAGCCATAAACCATGATTCGGTTTTGAGCCCTGCGACTCGGAATGCCACAGAAGCCCTGGACACACACCATGTTATATTTTATCAGATGTATGTTCCGGGTTTTTCCAGTTGGATGGCCTGTCCGGTATCAACCGGATAACGCAGGCGGCTCCGTGCCGCGGCTCATGATCTCGATGTAAGTGTTCAGTTGGGTAATCGGAGAAAAGTGTGAAAGATTTTCAGAAAATGCG
>DAOOQQ010000065.1:0-28810 GCA_035388825.1 Candidatus Ozemibacteraceae bacterium | reverse complement strand
ATCGAGGTCATCGGCCTCGGCTGCAATCTCGCCTGTTACGGCGGCGTCATGCCGTCGGAAATGAACATGAACCTGCTTCTCAAAACCCGCGAGGAGTGCCGTCGTGAATCGGGGCTCGAGCTACCCGTCCTTTCCGGCGGCAACAGCTCAGGGCTTCCTCTGCTGGCTTCGGGCCGGATGCCGCACGGGATCAACCATTTCCGGGTCGGCGAGGCGATCATCCTTGGCCGGAATGTCATCGACCGTTCTCCCTGGCCTGGCACAAGGCAGGACACGATGATCGGCGTCGGCGAGGTGATCGAGATCGAGCGCAAGCCTTCCGTGCCGATCGGCGATCGCGGCCAGGATGCGTTCGGGGGCACCCAGGAGTTCGTCGATCGGGGGCTGCGCCGCCGGGCCATCCTGAATATGGGTCGGCAGGATGTCGTCGTGGACGGCATCACCCCTGTCGACGAGAAGATCATCGTGCTCGGCGGGTCGAGCGATCACCTGCTGCTCGACGTCGAGGAGGCCCGGCAGCCAATCGACATCGGCTCGACGGTTCCGTTCTACCCGGGATACGGCGCCCTGCTCGCGCTGAGCACCTCGCCCTACGTCCACAAGGTCGTCATCAAAGGAGCCTGAGATGCTGTATCAGACACACGCCCGCATCCACCTGCAGAATATCCGTTACAATCTCGACGGCATCCGCCGCGCCGTCGGGCCGGACCGCAAGATCATGATCGCCGTGAAGGCGAATGCCTACGGTCATGGGGCCGTCGAGGTCTCGAAGATGGCCGAAAAGATCGGCATCGACTGGCTGGCCGTCGCCACGGTTCCGGAGGGCATCCAGCTGCGCCGGGCGGGAATCCGGCTTCCGATCCTCAAGCTCAGCCCCTGCTTCCCCGAAGAGATGGATGCGGCGATCGAGAGCGGTCTTTCGGTCACGGTGTGCGACCGGGAGAACCTGAAAGCCCTGAACGAGGCCGCCGGCCGCCTTAGGAAACGCGTGAACGTGCATCTGAAGCTCGACACGGGAATGGGCCGCATTGGTTGCCAGCCGGAAGAGGCGCCCGAGATCGCCGGCCTGATCGTGAACGAATGGACGAATCTCGTGCTCGAAGGCGTGTTCACCCATCTCCCGGTCAGCGATGAGCCGACCCCCACGTTTACGGACCGCCAGATCGCCAACTTCCGCAAGGCCGTCGACTCGGTCGAAAAGCGCATTCACGGGCGTATTCCGCTCGTCCACTGTTCGAACTCCGGCGCCGTGCTCGGCCATCCCGAGGGCTGGTTCGACCTGGTGCGGCCGGGCATCATGATCTACGGTTTCTATCCGTCGAAAGACACGCCGCAGACGATCCCGCTGCGGCCCGGACTCTCGTTCGTGACCCGCATCTCCTTCCTCAAGAAGGTCACGAAGGGCACCTCGATCGGGTACGGCCGCACCTGGGTCGCGCCCGAGGATTCGTGGATCGCGACGTTCCCGGCCGGGTATGCCGACGGCCTGAACCGGCTCTGGTCGAACCAGGGCCGGGTGCTCGTGGGCGGCAAGTCCCACCCGATCGTCGGCCGTGTCTGCATGGACCAGAGCATGGCCTGCCTCGGACCGCGCACCCATGCCCAGGTCGGTGATGAGGTCGTGCTGATCGGCTCCCAGGGCGACGAGTCGATCACCGCGCAGGAATGGGCAGACAAGCTCGGCACGATCACCTACGAGGTCACCTGCCGCATTGACGCTCGCGTCGAGCGCATCTTCGACCCGTTCGAATGAGCTCATTCAGCGATAAAAAAAGCGCCCCATGACCGGGGCGCTTTTTTTATATCGCAATCACTATTTCACGATGCCGATGACGGCCAGGGCGGCGATGAGAACGCCGATCAGGCTTTCCCCGGCGATGAAGCCGGAGCTGACGGGGACGACGGCCTTCTCGGCGATATCCTTGTCGCGCCGTTCGAGGAAGAGCGTGATGCAGGCGCCGATGAACATCGAGATGGTGTTGAAGGCGGGGGTCGTGAACGCGAGGCCGAGGCCGGTCGCGGACGGGATGTATTTGCGGTATTCCGGCCATTTGCGCTCGGCCAGCACGATCAGGATGCCGAGAATGCCGCCGATGAGCAGGGAGAGCTGGGCCGACCAGTGCAGGGTGGAGAAGCCCTGTGCCAGCATCTGCGCGACGCCTTTCCATGTCTGGGCGCCAGGGGCGGGCCACTGGTCGGTGCCGAGGACGTCGGCGGTCGGAATCAGCAGATTGTAGGCGGGCACGACGAACAGCGATCCGGCGACGACCCCGAAGAACTGGGCCCAGAACTGCTGCTTGGGATCAGCTTTCAGAATGTAGCCGGTCTTGAGGTCAGTCAGAAGATCAGCCGAGTGCAGACCGACGCCACCCGTGACGTTGGCCGTCATCAGGTTGGTCGTGACGTTGCCGGGATCGAGGATGCCATACGTGATCTGGGTGATCTTTCCCAGGGCGCCGGTGGGCGTCGTGTCGGTTTCGCCGGTGGCGCGGCAGGCGACGATCGCGATGAAGAAGCCCAGAACGACCGAAAGGAAGCCCATCCAGTATTTGATGCCGAAGAAAAGATGTTCGAGGTAGACGACGATCGGGGTGAAGATGAGCATGCCGATGAAGAACCAGAGCATCGGCACTTCCTTCTCGAACGCCGCATCGGCCTTTTTCCCCGTGAACGCCGAGGTGACACTCTTGAGGGCGCGCAGCACGGATTTCCACTGGAAGGCGAAGGCGAGCAGGCCGCTGGTGAGGATCATCGCCGAGCCGAACCAGACGCTCCAGGCCACGATGTTCTTGTAGCCGAGTTTCGGATCGATGATGCCGCTCGTGTAGAGCATCGGAGCGAGAACGGCAAAGTTGATCAGCGCTCCCAGAAGCATGCTCCAGGCGGCCCGGAAGCCCATGATGGCGCCGGCGCCGATCATGATGAGGCTGCCCTCGAAGGAGAGGGTGAACTTTTCGAGCGGCTGGCCGGCGAGGGTGACGTAGGGAATCTTCAGTTTTTCCGGCAGGTTCCAGGGCATGAACGAGGTCTTGAAATCGCGCAGGAACGCCACGACCGCGCCTGCGATGCCCCCGATGCCGAGCAGCTTCGCCTTCTCCTGTCCTTCGCTGCCCTTGCTGTGAAGAGCCTGGAGGGTTTCGGCGGCAGCGATGCCCGTCGGAAACCGCAGCTTCTCGACGTTGATCATCTGCTGCTTCATCGGGATCGCCATGATGACGCCCATCATCGCAATCGAGGTGATCCAGAAGAACATGGTCCAGTGGTCCATCGTCTCGCCGGTGAGCATCATCAGGGCCGGAATTGCCGCGACGGTGCCGCCGCCGGTCATGTAGCCTGCTGCGCTGGCAACGGATTTGAGATAGTTGTTTTCCTGCAAGTCGAGCGGCGTTTTGACGAACCCCACGCGGTGGAGAAACGCGAACAAGGCAAAGCCGAGAATGCCGGCCGTGATCGAGACGCCGATACTCCAGCCCGTTTTGAGCGCAACATACAGATTCGACAGGCTCATGAAGCCGCCGAGGAGCATGCCGGTGAAAACCGCGCGCGGCGTGAGCCGGAACGTGGTGTCGTAATCGATCACCTCGGGTGCATGCTGCTGGGCTTCGGATGCGGCAGAAGGCTGATTCACGTTGATACTCCGACAAGAGAATGGGCCCCGGAACAGGGGCATACCACTCTACCAGAAGTTGTTCCCCGGGTCAGCTTCGGTTTTTTTTTCTTGCATGCAATCGCCCGTTGCCCTAGAATGCACGCCATGGCCGCAAAACCCCTCTCCAACGAAATCTTCGAGCAGATCCGCGAAGCCCTTTCCCTGAAAGAGTTCGCGAGGCCTTGGGCTGTCCAGCTTGACGACGGGGATCTGGGCACCGTGTTCACGTACATCCCCTTGCTGCCCGACGAGTTCAAGGCCCTCGGCCCGAAGCTGCAAAGCCATGTCTACCTGATCGCGAAAGGGCGATATGGCCTCGTCGGCCATATTCCCAAAAGCTTCGACCCCACCGAGGAGGGCGACATCATCGGCGTTACGGTCGTGTACAACCTGTATCACACGATCGTCGAGATGTCCTACACCCTCGAGGGCCACGCCCATCCGTTTTCCGTCCGGCACCCGATGCGGCGGGAGAAGCTGCTCGAATACGCGAAAAAGAAGAAGATCCCCGTCAAGACCGTGATCCGGTCCTGAATCCCCTGCGATTTTTGAACTATATATTGCGTGCAATATAACAGTGCGCGCGGTGTTTCTTTTTCCCGGATTCCGCGTTTCCAGCGAGGCTGGGTTCTGCTATGATGGGAAAAACTTGCCCAAGGAGAGGAACACGATGAAGATCACGTTTCATGGCGCGGCTGGCTGCGTCACGGGCTCCTGCTACGAAGTCGAGACCGGCGATGTCCGGTTTCTCGTCGACTGCGGGATGTTCCAGGGAAGCAAGACCCTGCGGGAGCGCAACTACGGCGCATTCCCCTTCAAGCCTGCCGAAATCGACTTCGTTCTCGTGACTCATGCCCATATCGACCATACCGGCCTGCTGCCGAAACTCGTGAAGCACGGCTTTTCCGGCACCATCTGGGGAACCGGCCCGACCGTCGATCTGATGGCCTACATGCTCCCAGACTCGGCGCGCATCCAGGAATCCGAAGTTGCCCTCAAGAACCGGCGGAATGAACGTAAAGGTCTCGAGGAGCTCCAGCCGATCTATACCGAAGAGGATGCCACCGCAACCTTGAAGCTGATGAAATCGGTGAAAGAAGGGGACCAGGCCACACCCGCTCCCGGAATCACCGTGTTGTTTAGGAACGCCGGCCACCTGCTCGGCTCGTCCTTCCTCGATGTCCGGGTTCAGCGCGACGGCATCGACAAACGGATCGTGTTTTCCGGCGATCTCGGCTCGAAAGACCATCCGATCATCAAGGACCCGGAATATGCTTCGGAAATGGATTTCCTGCTCGTCGAGTCCACCTACGGCAACCGCGTGCGGCCGCCCGATGACAAGGAAGCGCGGCTGAACCAGCTCGCGAAGGTCGTGAACGACACCGTGAAGCGCGGGGGGAACCTCATCATTCCGGCATTCGCCGTCGAGCGCACCCAGGATCTGATGCACGATCTCACGATCCTGATGGAAAACAAGAAAATCCCTGAACTCCAGGTGACCGTCGACTCCCCGCTCGCCAGCGATTCCACCAAGGTGTTCGCCAAGTATCCCGAGTTGTATGACGAGGATGCGACGAATCTCCTCAAGAAGCGCGGCAAGCTGTTCGATGCGAGTCACTTCCGGTTCACCCGTTCGGCAGAGGAGTCAAAGGCGCTCAACAACGCCCGGGGAGCCATCATCATGTCCTCCAGCGGCATGTGTGACGCAGGCCGCATCAAGCATCACCTCAAACATCAGCTCTGGAAGCCGCAGAACACGGTCCTGTTCGTCGGCTACCAGGCTGAGGGCACCCTCGGGCGCCTGCTCCTCGACGGCGAGAAAACCGTGCGTATCCATGGCGAGGAAGTTGCCGTGAAGGCCAGGATCGCCGATATGTCGGGATACTCGGGACATGCCGATCAGAACGGTCTTCTGGAATGGGTCTCGAAGATCTCCGCCGTACGTGACCGTGTATTCGTCGTTCACGGGGAAGACGATGCCCGCACCGAGCTTGCCGGGAAGATCCGCGCCCTCAAGGGGTTTGCCGTGGAAGTGCCGGCGCTCGGGCAGACGTTCGATCTCGCCGCGCTCCCACCGGTCGAGAAGGCGGCTCCGGTCGTCGTCCCGGAAGCGCCGAAGGTCGATTCTTACAACGTGTATGCCGGCCTGATGCTGCAGCTTGCCGAGTTCATGCGCACCCAGACCGACGAGGACAAGCGCCGCGCCGTCCTGCTGCGCATTGCCGAAACCCTCAAAACAACGGCCTGAGGTTCAAAAAAACGCCGCCGTCCCGGGATGGGGCGGCGGCGTTTTTTGCGGGCGTTTCAACCGCGTTTCCGGTCTTCGATCAGGTGCGCGATGCTCCGGTCATACGTCGCTTCCCCGGCCTTCGTGAACAGGCAGCCGGGAGCTTCGCCGTGGCTACGGTGATAGGCGATACATTCGCAGCAGATCCCCTTGCGTGGGCAGGGCTCATACGTGCAGGTGCAGCGGGAGAGATTCTTCGATTTGCAGTCGCCGGCCATGATGCGGTCTCCTATTGTAGTAAATATATGGAATGTCGGACGGAATGCCCGTTCGCCCGGTCAGAGCTTCTTTTCGTTCGCCACGAAGATGCCGGGCCGGCCGGGCAGGGGGCATTTGTGCTCGCAGATGCCGCACCCGACGCACTTGTCGGGAACAACATACGGGTATTTGACGAGGTGCTTCGTGCCGTCGGGGGCCAGGCCTTCACGGATCTCGAACCGGATCGCCTTGTCGGGAACGGGGCAGTGTTCCTCGCAGACAAGACAGTCCTCGTTGCGGCGGTGGGGAATACAGAAATTCTTGTCGAATACGGCGCGACCGAGCGGCTTCTTCTGCTTTTCCGTCAGGGTCTGGCGGCGGATCGCCCCGGTCGGGCAGACGTTTCCACACAGATTGCAGTTGTACTCGCAGTAGCCGGTGCGCATGTTGGCCGCGGGGGCCCAGAGCCCGGAAAGACCGTGAGCGAGTCCGTCGGGCTGGAGGCAGCCGCCGTTCGAGGCGCAGATACGGACGCACTGGAGGCACCGGATGCACTTCTGCCGGAAGGCGGCCTCGTCGAGGGCGCCGGGGGGGCGGATCAGGTCTCCCCGCTCGATCTGGCCTTCGGGCAGGATGCGTTCCCCGGCGGCAAGGGCGAGACCGCACGCGGCCGATCCCAGGAGGCGACGCCGCGTGAGATCGATGGGGCGGGCTTCCCGGGGGCCGAACGAGAATCGCTTGACGATCGCCGTCGTGCCGGGTGGGCAGACCCCGTCACAGAGGCGGCATTCGATGCACTCGACGGGATCGATCCGGCGCGGGGAAGCTTCGACGGCGTCCATCGGGCAGATGCGGCCGCATGCGCCGCAATTGATGCAGGATTCATCGATCCGCCGGGTTTGAAGACGCCGTGAGGCACAGAGGCCGAGGAGGGCGCCCGCAGGACAGAGGGAACGGCACCAGAAGCGGGGCCTGACGTGCTCGAGCACCGCGAAGAACAGGAACAGCGCCGCAAGGCTCCAGAACTGTGCGGGATGGAAGAGGGGTTCGGGCATCAGAAGCTTTGCAGCGCTCCGCTTGAAGGCAGTGAAGCCCGGAATCCACTCGAGAAAAGATGATATATAAACAATGATATGAGATACAATGGGGTGGACGACTCCCGTCAGAAGTCTGTTGAACAGGGCAAGAGGATCGAACCAGCCCCAGAAGGGGCCGCCGGCCACGGCAGTGAAGCAGAGCCCCACGAACAGCAGCACCTTCGGAAGCCGGGGCAGGGAGGCTGCCGGCCCCGGTTGGGCGCCCGTGATGCGCCGCCACAGGTCGAATGCGGAGCCGAGCGGGCAGAGCCAGCCGCAGAAGAACCTGCCGAGAAGGGGCGTCGCAAGCAGGATGAGAAACCCTGGCCAGAAGGCGGTAGCGAGGTGCCAGGAGGCCAGCGAATCGGCGATTGCCGCAAATGGTGAGAAGCGCAGTCCCAGATCGATGGGGAGAAACGGCTTGAAGGGATACCGGGCCGCAAGAAACAGGGCAACAAAGCCTATGAGGGCAATTCCCTGGACGATGCGTCGCAGCGAAAGCATGGTTTCGACTCCGCGTCAGGAAAGAAGGATTTTCTTCGGCTGGAGGGTGGCGATGTCGTTCTTCGCGATGCCTCGTGAGACGGCTTCCTTCAAATACGGGATGGCGTCCAGCGCGTGGCCGAACAGCGGAAGGGCCGTGACATCGGCAGAGAGCGTGCATGGGCTCATAACCAGGGTTTTCGTGAGCTTGACGTCGGCCGGATCGCCGCCCGAGGGGCCATGATTCATCAGAATCCGGTACGCGTCGATGATCGTGATGGTAGGTAGAATATGCATTGCAATATCAACAACCTTCTGCTGGAACGGGGTGTGGATCTCCCCGCGCGAGCCGCCCATCACGCCCATCAGGTTTTTCAAGCCCAGCGTGACCGTTGCCATGCCGTGATGTTTGGCAATCGGCACGTTGATCACCTTCGTGGCGTCGAGATACTCTTTGTAGACCGGCCAGGATTTCAACACCTTCCCGTTGGGAAGAGGATGTTCGACGAAGCCGTCGTCACGGACATGCGTCACTTCGGCGCCGGCTTCGGCCGCCTTCTCCTCGATCAGGCTGCTGACGTAGGTCCGGCGGGCATTGTTGCAGGTGCGATCGAATACCTTCACCTTTGCGGCTCCCGCCGCCAGGCAGGCCTTCACGACCTCGGCGACGAGGTCGGGGTTGGTGTTGCCGGCAAGCTCGGGCGTGCGGTCCCAGCCGATGTTGGGCTTGACCACGACGACGTCTCCGGCAGATACGAACCGTCCCATGCCGCCGTAGGCATCGAGTGCAGCTTTCAACAGAGCGGCCGGCTCGCCGCCTTCGACCCAGACGGAAGGAGGAAACGTTGCGGCTTCCTGGGCGAACAGGGCGGAACTTCTTGAGACGACCGAACCCAGGGAAACAGCGGCGGCGGCGCCTGCCGCCATCTTCAGGAAATCACGCCTCTTCATCGTTCTCATCCTCCTGACAGAATTCGATGAGTATTGTATCCGTTCCGATGTTCCCCACGCAAATGGATCCAATGACGAACTCTGGACCCGTCACGAGATGCCTTGGCAGGGAGGAGTATGGATGAGGCGCGCCCTGAAAATATCGTAATGACTATATGTGTCAGGTGATGGAACTCAGATCATCTTGCAACTGGCGAGAAGCATATAGAGATCTGCGGTGACAAGAACGGGGACGATCCAGTGCGAAACGAACGAAAAAAATCGTTCCGTCCGCTCGAGACCGTTCTTGTTTGCAAGGTGCATTCCAACAGAGAACACCAGGCAGAGGAAGATGATCGAGTAGTTCGCGATCATCATCCGGTCGATGAATGTGAGATAACTGAGGGGCGGAAGCCCCTGCGATAGATTGATGTGGTACGCCACCGAGCTGAACAAGGCCGCAACGGCGAGGCTGATCTTCTGTGAAATCTGTTCGAGCGGCAGCATCGAGCCGAGCGTCGCGATGAGAATGAAAATGATCGCAGGTGCCACCGTTTTCGCGAAAATGATCGGATTCAATCGCGACACGTCGATCTCCGCCGCGATCTGGGAATACCGGTCCCGCTTTTCCGACTCGAGACCGAACGATGTGGAATACGTATGGACCAGGTTCACGATCCGAAACGCCTTGATGTCCCAGCCAACGAGACGAAACGATGTATCAAGAGCGGAATCGCGTGTGTCGGGAAGGTATTCTCGCAGTTCGATTTCCTGTTCGACATCCTCGAGCAGCACGCGCACGGTGAACGAGTCGAACGGGTAATTGCGATAATCGATGTTCTGGTCGAAGATTCCTGAAACCTTGAACACGAGATAATTCACGTCTGTGCCCGCATACGGCTTGTGTTCTTCCTGCTTCTCGATCTGGAGCATCCGGCAGTTCATGAACTCGAACCTGGGCTCTTCCTCGCCCCGATACATCATCCAGAGATAGAAGTCGAGCGGCAGGCTGGATGTCTGGAAATCGATCTTGCCGGCCGTGTTGAAGTAGAAGCCGACCTTCACTTTCTGGTGTGGCCCCGATATCTCCTCGGCCGACTTCAGCAGGGATGGCAGCTCGGTGACGGGGAGGACAGGGCTGGAGGGCGGAAGCCCCGTTCCCGTCGATGCAATGGGGGAGGGGATTTCTGCGGAAGAGGCCAGTTCGCCTGTAACCGTGCCGACGGGGGCGCAAAGGCCTGTTCTATTGTTGATTATGTATATGAAAAGGAATATAGCCAGCAGGGTGAGAGATATGTTCCGGGAACGCGATCTGCTGCGCGCACCCGCAGGGAAGAACCATCCGAGCCCTCGGAAGGCAACGCCGGCGGGACTGGTGAGCGATTCGATCATGCCGTGACTCCTCCGGATCAAAAAGAAATGCGCCCGTCCGGAATGATATGCCGGACGGGCGCTTCCCGCAATCAGATCATTTCACGGTCAGAACGAAGCTCTCGGAATGGCTGCCGAACTCCGGCGCATACATGCACTGGATCTCGGCCATCCCGCTCTGATAGATGCCGCGATGCTGCACGCGCAGCGTGTATTCGAACACGTAGACGCCCTTGGGCAGGTAGTCGAAGAAGAAGTGCGTCGCCGTGTCCTTCGTCGACTGGTAATACCCGAGCCCGTCCTGATACCGGTACTGCGACAGCACTTCCGTCGGCTCGAGACCGCTGCCGCGCTGGTCCTTCATGTGGACGTACTCCAGATCGCGGTCGGTCCGCAGCTCGATGCGCACCGTCATCAGATCGCCCACGGCAAGCGCCGCGCCCGACGCGATGGGCGTGATCACGGGGCCGCTGGCCGAGTCGCGCTTGAGGAACAGGGTCTTGCGCAGCTTCAGGTTCGTCTCGTGCGGCGTGACCTTGCTCATGTCCTCGAGATACTGCCAGTGCAGGCCGCCCCAGGCCACGCCCTTGTCGTCCTTCGTGACCTTGATCTCGCCGAACGCCGGCTTCACCTCGGTACCGGCCCACCGTTTTTCGTAGAAACCGGTTCCGGCCTCGACCTTCTCGGGCTTCACCTCTTCGCCGCCGACTTCCACCTTCACCAGCTTGTCCGAGGCGAGCAGATCGGTTCCCTTCAGGAGCAGGGCATACACGGCGTCGGCCGTCGCTTTCGTCGTCTTCCAGTCCTGGGTCTGCTTCTGCTTCAGCAGCCAGACCTTGCACTCCTCGACGGCTTCCTGGTCGTTCATCACCTCGTCGAACGCCTCGATCATCAGCGCCTGGGTCTCGATCGGAGCCCGGTACCAGCTGAACGACAGCTCCGTATCACGCCAGAACCGTCCGAGCTCCTCGTCCGTCACGCTGCGTTCCTTCATCGAGGCCATGATCTTCTTCGCGACCGTCGTGTCGCCGAACCGGTTCAGGCCCAGCGCCAGATGCCCCTGCGCCAGCCGGGAACCGAGATCGAGCCAGTATTTCGCCGCCTGTCCGCGGAAATACGCGACCGCTTCCTTCGCCGAGGCCGGAATAGGCGCGTCTTTCAGGAAAAAGCTGCGGCCGTAGAAGTAGAACGCGATCAGCGGTGACAGGTGGTTTTCATCCTTGTGGCCATGCTTCAGGATGTCGCGGTAGATCTCGTCGATCCAGGCATCCAGATGATTCCAGGCGCAGGTCGCCGGGGCCACGTCGATATCCACCCCGAGATGCCGCATACGGCCGTATCCCGTGGCGATATATAGCGTGATGAAGGAATCGGGCCGCCCGCCCGGGAACCACGGCCAGGCCCCGTCGGTGAACTGCATCTTCGTCAGCGTGTCGGTGATTTTCGCAACCTCGCTCTCGATGCGGTTCGTATCGAACAGCAGGCCGATGCGATGCTTCGCCTCGGTCTCGGACTTCGCCTCGCGCACCCACGGTGTCTCGAGCAGCAGCACGCTCTTGAGCGCCTCGTTCTTCTCGAGATTCGAACGCAGGGCCTGGCCACCCTGAGGTTCGTCGGCCTTCCAGGTCTCGAACACCTTTTTGATCTTCGGGTCGGACGCGGCGATGAACCGCGCCAGGCTGTTCGCATACAGCCGGTTGAACATCTGCTCGGCGCACTCGTGCGGGAACTCCATCAGGTAGGGAAGCGCCTGCACGGCATACCATGCCGGATTCGACGTCATCTGCACCGTCAGCGACTCGGTGCGCAGCGTCGACGAACCCGCAGAATCGATCAGCTTCTGCAGCTTGAACGCTTTGGAAGCGGGCCCCCTGATCGGCAGCGGCAGCGCCTCGCGCACCAGGATCCGGCGCGCCAGCACGGGAAGGAGATTCTCCTCGCCGTCCGAAACGTTCCCGGCCGCGCCGACAACCTTGTAGGCAACGATGCCCGCGCCATCCGGAACGTTCAGATTCCACGCAACCGTTCGCGACTCTTTCGCCGGAACCGTGAACGCCTGCTCGGAAGCGGCGATCCCGAACTCCTTCGTGCGGTCGGCGCCGGTCGCCGGATCGGAAAGGGTCATCCGGATCCGCCCTTCCAGGGGCTTGTCGGTCATGTTCGTGACCTTGGCGGTGAAGGCGAGCAGGTCACCCTCGCGCAGGAAGCGCGGGGGATTCGGCTGGACCATCAGGTCCTTCTGGGTCACGGTCTCGGCCGTCAGACCACCAGACTGACAGGCTTTTCCATGGGCGAAGCCGAGGAACTTCCAGGTTGTCAGCGCCTCGGGCATCGTGAACTTCAGCACGACCTCGTTCTTCTCGTTGCTGATGAGCTGCGGCAGGAAGAACGCCGTCTCGTTCAGGTTCGCGCGGGCCGAGACCTTATCCAGATCGGGGCCCTGCGGTTTCGGGGCTTCGCTCGGCTGCGGCTCGCGCCGGGCGGCTGCTCCGCCGACGGCCAGGTTCGAGGCCTCGCTCCGCATTTCCTTCATCTCGTCGACGGCCATGTCCATCGACGGGGCCATGGCGGGTGACGGAACGGGCATCGCGCCCTCGGTCATCGCCTGGGGCATCATCTCGCTGTCGGCGAACGAGAGGCCTTTGGCGCGCGACATCGCATACCCCATGAAGTTCGTCACGAGGTCGCCCTTGAGCTGCGGATACCTGCGATAAACGCTGGTCCCGCCGATATTCCAGTCCTCGCACAGCGAGGAAAGATGCTTCTGAAGATTCGCTTCGGCCTGCTGCGCCATCGAGGAGTCGGCATAGAAGAACGAGAAGCTGCGCATCCAGTCGAACGGCATGAACGCATCGAGAGAGGCATCGTAGAGGGCCGCTGCGAGCTCGATCGCCTGGGCCTCGGCTTCAGGCCCCTTGACCGTGATCGTCCAGCTTTCCTCCTGGCCCGGCTGGAGCTTCGAGGTGAAGTGCGCGAAGCTCAGATTCAGCTTCTTGTTCGACCAGGGCACGTAAACGGGCTCCTGATGGAGATAGACGCGGTTCTCGCGGAAATAGGTCACCCGCACTGTGAAGCCGCCGCGCAGCTTTTCCTTGATGGGAAGCTCGATCAGATGCTGCGTCTGTCCCTCGGGAGTCCAGTATTTTTCGAGGATGCGGCCGCGCTGCTCGATCTCGACATACGCCCGACCGGTCTCGTAGCCCGTCGCCCACAGCGCCCGGAACGTGTCACCGACCTCGGCATTGCTGTTCTGGACCGTGAACCGGCTGGGTTCGCGCACGTTCCAGGAGGTGGCTTCCGGGTCGATCACGACGAACGTCTGTTTCGTCACCACTTCCTTGTTGAACCGGTCGCGCGCTTTCAACGTGATCCGGTATGCTCCGGCCGGCAGGGTCAGTTGGGCATTTCCCGTTCCATCGACAGAAGTATTGAATTCCTGTTCGGAAATCTGCGCCCCGTCCTTCCAGGTGGAAATGTTGGTGGGATCAGCCTCTCCCGCTTCCCACGGGAAGCCGGACCGCCGGGGCATCTTCTCCGGCGCCGCCAGGACGGTGACGGTGAGTTTGCCGCCCGCGGGAATTCCCTTTCCGTCGAGCGTTCGCGTGTTCAGGGAAGCCTGGAACGCTTTGCCGGCATGGATCCAGTGCGGCGCAGAAACGCTCATCTCGAGGGCCGTGTACCCAATTCTGACACCGATGCTCTGGGACCGGGTTTCGCCGGCAGAATCCGTGACGTCGGCCGAGACCCGGTAGGTGAATATCGGCTGGTTTTCTTCGGGGATCGACGTATCCGGCTTCGCGGGGAACCGGATCGTGAACCGGCCCTGCGCATCCGTGACCAGCTTGCCGTGCGCGATCTCCTGATCGCCGCCCGCCGGAACGACACACCACCAGCACCACGGCGGCAGCTGCGTCTCGCGGGAGACGCGGAACTTCACCTCGGCCCCGTCGATCGCGGCCATCGTGTAGGACTGGGCCAGACCCGTCAGAACGACCTCTTCGCCGAGCCTGGCGGCTTCGGCCGGCGGATCGAGCGTGACCTTGAACTTCGGCCTCTTGTACTCCTCGACGCGGATCCCCGTGCTCCCGTTGATCCCGGCCGCTTCCAGCGTCATCGCGCCGGTGAGACGGCCGGTGGGGGCCGTGAAGGTGCCCTGACAGGAGCCGAAATCATTCGTCTTCATCTCGGCCTTCGCGACCTCTTCCCCGTTCACGTCGCGGAAGCTGACGATGAAGGCGCGATCGGGGAGAACCTCGTACCGGTTCGTGTCCGGATCGATCCGGACGCAGACCGCCTTGAACTGGATCGTCTGGCCGGGGCGGTACAGCCCGCGATCGGTGAAGAAGAAGACGCGCTCGTCGACGCCGCGCTTCCCGGGGGCCCAGCTCGAGGTCCGGCCATGGTGGGTGAGCCGCTCCCCGTCCGCCTGGGCGACGAGAACCGCCCCGTCGAGCTTGGCATCGAACCGGAATACGCCGTCTGCATCAGTCTCGGCGACGGCCTGGCGCTTCCAGCCGGTATTATAGTTCATGGTATGGGCTTCGATCCTGCCGCCCGCGATGGGCTTGCCGGTCTCGTTGTCGGCGAGCAGTCCGTCGCAGATCCCGTTGCGGTTCCGGACGACGAGCCCGAGCTTCGTATACCAGACCGGGGTGTACCGGATGGCGTTGTTGTCGGTCGGGAAATCCGGTTTCCAGCTTGCGAACAGCATGTACAGCCCGGCTTTCATCTTCGGCAGATCGATGATCTTCGATTTCACCGTGAAGTCGGGGGTGGGCTCGAGGTTCGCGTCCCATGTCGCCGCCGCTTTCTGGCGCAGGATCTGCTGCGTTTCGTCCCAGGTGAAGGTCTCGGGATCGTAGGAGCGTTCGCGGAACAGATCCCAGTCCGAGAGGTCGACGAGCTTGAAATGCACCTGGTCGATGTTGCACCACGACACCTTGACCTGGGCCGTCGGGGCACCCGAGACCCGTTCGGTGACGGCGCTGAGCTGTTTGGCTTCGAGCTGGATGATCAGGTTCTGGCACAGGATCCCGCCATCCGAGACGGGAAACCGCTTGCGGCCCTCGTTCGCGATGTCCCAGGCATCCTTGCGCTTGCCGCGCTCCACCAGCTCCTCGGCACACATCGCGAGGGCCATGTTCGCGACCGGATTCGAGACATACTCGGCTGCGACGGCCTTCAGACGCTCGATATACCGGTCACTCCGGCCGTTCGGGATGGCGACGGCGTTGGCCCACCGCAGGCGGGCGAGGTCGACATCGATCAGTGCCGACAAATCGGCGCGGTCGAGATGGAACTTGAGAAGCCGCTGGTACAGCTTGAGGGAGCGGTATTTCGGGGAAGCCGTGTCGGTGGCGACGACATTCCAGGCCACGAAGGTCTTCGCGTCATCGAACACCGGCGAGGCGGCGTCGATCTCGAAGGCTTCCTGGGGGGCGGCACCGGCCTGTTCCCCTGAGGTGTAGAACTCGAGAGCCTGGTGCGCATAAAAGTCGAACACGGTCGGCCGAAGCTCCGAGGGCTGGTTCCCGCGGTCGAGAATCTCGTCGAGCTCCGACAACGGCGTGGCCTGGAGTTGCGCCTCGTCGGCGAGCACGCTTTCATACAGGCTGCCGATCTTGTTGAACAGCTTGGGCAGATCCCAGGTCGTGAAATCCTTCTCGTCGAGGCCCTCGGTGCGGGTGCGCTCGAGGAACCGCCAGTTGTTCTGCTGGAAGTAATGCCAGTACCACCGCGCCAGAACGACGCGCAGCAGGGGGCGCAGCGAGGCATCCGCCGTCTCGATCTCTTTCTCGAGGCGGACGATCTTCTCCTCGGCCTTGTTGCCCTGGATATTGCCTTCGAGAACGATCTTCTTGCAGATCGCCCGGGCGGCTTCCGTGAACTTCTTGTCCGAAACCGCGCTCGTGATGATCGGATCGAGCTTTTCGACCGCCGTCTGGGGAAGCCCCTCGTTGACGGCCTTGTCGACCTCGGCCCACATCTTCGCGCGGTCGGCCGCGGCGAGCGGCGAAACGGCGAAGGCGATGAGGAGCGCGATCAGAAACAGGATGTTGATACGGTGCATCTCTTTCCTCCCACTCGTGGTTCGAACGGTGTTCACGGGGAATTGGCCGGCTATGCCGGTCGGTATGACGGGAAACGGACGGCGCGCATCGCGGATTGCCCGGGACTCACGCATCGGGATCGTCTTCGAGCCGCACCTCGGCATCGAGATTGCCTTCCCACAGGTATTTCTTCGTATCGCGGACGATGACGGAGCTGAGGGCCAGCAGGGCGATGAGATTCGGAATCGCCATCAGCCCGTTCGCCGCGTCGGCGAAGTCCCAGACGATGTTCAGCTTCAGCATGGCGCCGAGCAGGACCGCGACGACCCAGGCATACCGGTACGGCTTGATGGCACGGGTTCCGAACAGGTACTCGACGGCCTTCTCGCCGTAATACGACCAGCCGAGAATCGTCGAGAAGACGAACGTGAGAAGCCCCACCGCCAAAACGATCGGTCCGACGACGGGAATCTCTGCGAACGCGGCCTTGGTCAGCGCGGCGCCCTTGGGAGCCACCGGCTGCCAGGCATCCGACTCGGCCAGCGGCCTGCGGAGCTTCTCGGGAAGCGCATCGAACGCGGTGATGCCGGATGTTGGTAGGGATGCCGAGCCGATGGCCTCGGCGAGTCCCGCTGAAAACCGTGTCGCGTCGATGCGAACCGATTCGAAGGCTCCCGCGAGCGCGAGATCGGCTTTCTGCTGGGGGGACAGCGCGGCGAACTCGATCTTGCCCGATGGCGTGATCAGCTTCGCCTGCTCGAGCTGGGTGCGATGTTCGGGGGAAAGCCGGTCGAGCCGGCAGACGGGATTGACCCAGTCGCCCGAGTTCACGATCACCAGGCCCGTCATCGCGCAGACGACGACCGTGTCCCAGAACGTGCCGGTGGCCGACACGAGGGCCTGGCGAACCGGGTTCTTCGTCTGGGCCGCCGCGGCGACGATCGGGGCGCTGCCGAGGCCCGATTCGTTCGAGAACAGACCGCGGGCGATGCCATACCGGGCCGCCTCCTTCACGCCGGCGCCGAGGAAGCCGCCCAACGCCGCTTTGCCGGATACTGCCGAGGAGATGATCAGCAGAACCGATTCGATCAGGGTGTCCCATTTGAGAGCAAGCAATATAATACAGCCGGCAACATAAAAGAAGGCCATGAACGGGACGAGCTTCTCGCAGACCCGGGCGATCGACTTGATCCCGCCGAGGATGACGATCGCCGTCAGGATCATCAGGACGATGCCGGAAACCCAGGCGGGGACGCCGAAGCTTTCCCGCAGCATCTCCGAGATCGAGTTCGCCTGGACCATGTTGCCGATGCCGAACGCCGCGATGGCGGTGAAGATGGCGAACACGACGGCGAGAAGCCCCGCCAGTCTGCCCCACCGCTTCTTCAGACCGCGTTCAAGGGCATACATCGGGCCGCCGGCCATCTGGCCGTTTTCGGTTTTCACCCGGTACCGCACCGCGAGAAGGGCCTCGGAATACTTCGTCGCGATCCCGAACACCCCCGTCAGCCACATCCAGAGGACCGCTCCAGGACCGCCGGCCGCGACGGCCGTCGCGACGCCGACGATGTTCCCCGTGCCGATCGTCGCCGCCAGCGCCGTCGTCAGGGCGCCGAACTGCGAAACATCGCCGGTACCCTCGCTCTCGCGCTGGAGGGAAAGCTTTATAGCTGTGCCGATATAACGTTGGATGAACCGCAGCCGGATCGTGAGAAACAGATGGGTGCCGAACAGCAGAATCAGGAGGGGAAGACCCCAGACCCAGCCGCTGAATGCGCTCATGAAGCCCGCCAGGGACTCCAGCCAGCCGTGTGCCACCGCGTGATCCATCGTCGTTTGACTCCTCGCTTCGAATCGAATCAGCCCGTTTCTGTGTCTGTCGCCGGACCGGTGCGCCGTTCATGCATACCACGCCGGGAACCGCTCTGGCAAACCCGCCAGAAAAGAACACCGGCCGGAACGCTGCGTTCCGGCCGGCGGGCGAACCCATGCTACAGATGGTCAGTAGGTTCCGTTCAGGCGCTCTTTCGCCTTCTGGGCGGAGGTCGACGAGGGATACCGGGTGACCGTTTCCTGGAAATACCGGCGGGCCGTGGTGGTGTTGCCGAGCCGGTCGTAACACTCGCCGGCCATGTACAGCGCCTCGGCAGCCCAGGCGTGATCCGAGAAGCCGTAGGCAAAGCTCGAAAACTCCGTCGCGGCTTTCTGGAGAGTTGTCTTCGAGCCTGAAGACAGGCCGTCCTGGTAGAGGCACCAGGAATACTCATACTGCGCATCGGAACGAAGCTCGGAGTTCTGATATCGGAACAGGAAATCCCCGAGCACCTTCGCGGCCTCGCGCCAGTTGCGTTCCTCGAAATAGCTCCTGCCTTTCCAGTACATCGCGTCGTCGGCCCACGGGGATCGGGGATACCGCTCGAGAAGCCAGTCGAAATACTTCCGGGCCATCGGCTGGTTGCCGCTGGTGAGATAGGTGTGGCCGTTGTCATACAGTTCGCGATCCGACAGATGCTCTTCATCCGGGTCGGATGATGGGGGATAGGAAGGCGGAACCGTACCGGGGGCAAGGATGCGGAGGCGCGCGCGGGCGTCGTTGCAGAACTCCGAACGGGGGAACTTGGTGAGAAGCTCGCGGTAGCACGTGACCGCATCGGCCGGGTCGCTGAGCTGTTCATAGGTGCGACCGAGGACGAACCAGGCGTCATCGGTGAGATGGCCGTTCGGATACCGGCGGATGAAGGCGATGTACACGTCGAGGGCCGACCGGTGGTCGCCGTTCATGATCATGCAATAGCCAACGAAATAGGAGGCATCCTCGCACCGGCCCGAGGTGGGATACGAACTCAGGACGCGGTTGTAATACGTGATGGCGTCATGATGGTCCCCCGCGAGCCGCTCGGCCTCGCCGGCCTGGAACGCGGCCTCGGGAGCGCGCGGGTCACGCGCATACCGGTCGAGGAACTTCTGGAACCGCCGCACGGCCGTGTCGTAATCGCCGCCCGCCAGTGCGTTCATGCCTTCCCGATACAGGGAATCAGCCGTGTCATACCCGGGATTCGTCGGGTAGGAAGGAGTCGAGGGGGTGCCCGGTGTCGGATTCGACGGAGGAACCGGAGTTCCCGGATTGCCGCCCGAATGGCCACCGGACGGAGGTTGCGACGGCAGCTGGGGCGTGGGGGGAAGCTGCGGGGTGGGCGGCAGCGGAGGAGGATCCGGGAATGCGGCACCCGCGGCGGGAACGAAGATCAGAAGCAGGAGGACGATGAGCGAGGACAGAAGATGTTTCATGGCAGTTCCTCTCCCAGTGGATTCTTGCGGAATGTATACCCTCCATCCTATCAGAAATCGGGGGAACCTGAAAACTTTCTCGGGGGGGAAGGGTTCAGGAATGGGCGGGTCCTGCCGATAGACGGAGGGGAAAAAATGATACATCCGGTTTCCAGCCATGGAGGACGTGAAATGGTTCGTTCGAAGAAAACCCTGCTGACATCGGCATTCTGTCTCATCGCCTCGGGGACGTTGTTTGCCGATCCGCCGGCGATAGACATGGCCCGCGAACTCGGTTATTCCGAGATTCTCGAACAGAAGGAGGTGCCGCACCGGCATTCTCCGCGGGCACCCAAAGCCCCGGCGGAGACCGGCCTCAAGCCGCTGACCGAAAGCCGGATGAAAGCCGATGCGAAGCTGCTCGAACCAATGGTCTACCAGAAGGCCGAGCCCGCCTCGATGATCCCGTTCCTGATGACCCTCCAGAAGCGCCAGCCCGACTCGCCCAAAATCACCCGCAAGCTGGCCCTCACCTGCCTCGAAGCCGGCCAGCCGCGCGAAGCCCTCTACTGGTTCACCCAGGTCTGGCAGCGCGACAAGAGCGATCTGGGTGCCTTGTGGAACATGGCTGCGCTCTCATACCGGCTCGGTGACACGCGCCGCACCAACGATTATCTCCAGGAATACGCCCGGCGCGATCCCCACTCGGCATGGGGCCTGGTGGCGCGCAAATTCAACGAAACCGGCATGTTCGGCGGTTTCAACTCCGCAAACGCCTTCGATGCCGCGGGCTTCCCGCGCGTCGGCTACGTGGAGCCGGGCGCCGCGGCCGGTCCGGAAGGCGGCCTGATGGTCGTCGAAGGAAAGCGTGTCTCGGCCGAGGAGCTGCTCCCTCCCGCGAATGACCTTCCCGCCGTGAATCCCCTCCGCAGCAAAGAGTCTCGCAAACAGGCCCAGAAAGCCGATGGGCAGAAATCGGCCCGGGCCGCGGTGGAACGTCCGGTAGAGAAACGCGACCACATCGATGTGCCGAAACCCGCTGCCGCCGCTTCCCCCCTGACCCAGGCCTCCATCGATGCCCTTCCCTCCAAGGACGCGCCGAAGATCGAAGCCGAAAAACCCGCAACACCGGCTTCCCCACCTGTCTCCGTCGCATCCGGCTCGTGAACGGCGAAATCAGATTGTAAACCAATACATATAAAAAAACCCGCCGGCCATGTGGTCGGCGGGTATCGTTACGAACGGTTTCAGACGACCGAAGCGTCGGTTTCACGCTCGCTCGCGGTCGGCGAATCGAAGTCGACTTCCTTCTTCTCGGCTTTCCGGGCGTCTTTCTCGTGTTTCCCCTTGAGGAAGAAATACGCCATCACCGCGACAGGCACGGCATAGAACCAGAAGAAGAACGTCTCGGGGTGGGGGATGCCGGCAGCGACCTGGTCCGGCGCCCAACGGAACCGGTCGAGGTTGAACAGGATGCAGATGATCGAGGTCCAGACGAAGAAGAAGTTCGGGATCGCCTCGGCCGCGCTCATGAAACCCAGCCCGCTCGTCCGGTCCTTCGTGAAGGGCCAGAACAGGTTGTTGCCCATGAAGCCCGTCGAATCCTCGACGATGTGAACGAGCGAGCCGAGGAAGACGATCAGCGGATACACCAGCCATCGCGGGATCGTGTACATCGCCGCATTCGGCCCCTCCGGAACGACGAGATACGAGACCAGCGCGACGAGCAGCGAAATGACGATCCCGAGGGTGACGCTGTGGCTCCAGGTGCGGTGCCAGGGCAGGAATACGATCTCGAGCCGGCCGTCATCCCGGCGCACGAACTCGAAACACGGGCCCGACATGATCGCGATGTTCGACTTCTTGTCGAACTCCTGGAAGAACGGCAGGCTGACCTTCACGCGCGCCGTCAGCTTCTCGGGGTCTTTCGGCTCGGTGCCTTCGAACGGGACCTGGCCCGTGTCGACCAGCGGTCCCAGTTCGACGACCACCTCGTTCGTCTTCGAGTCGAAACCGAGCGTGTAGCTGCGCCACAGGTTCGAGCCGAGCTGCATCGTATGCAGCTGGACGGTCGAGCGGCCGTCCCGTGCCGCTTTTTCCATAGACTCGGCGACGGTTTTGGCGATGATGCGCGCGTCGAGGTCGTTCGGATCCGGCCGGACCTCGAAGTCGGACGTGTGGAAATACCGGGCGAACTTGAAATCCAGCGTGTCGGGCAGGATGCCGAAGACGCCGCCGAGACACAGGATGAACGACTGTTCCTGGGAGGCCATGTGAACAGCCTGCGGAAAGAACGATGCGACCGCGATTCCCGAAATGAAGTGGGTGAAGCCTTTCATGTCACAGTAACCCCAGCAGTCTCAGAACATCGTTGCCATAGCCGGCCATATTCAACGCGACCGGCAGCAGCAACACGCCCATCAGATTCATCCGCCGCGCCTGGAACAACACCGGCAGCAGCCCGATTCCCGTCGCCACGGTCATGATGGCAATGCCGCCCCAGCCCGTGAAGTAGTACACCATCGGGACCGTGATGAACATCGCCACCCACGAGATCAGGTGGTAGTCGATCCACTCGACCAGCCGGATGCAGGCGCGTGTGAACGGCATGAGAAGCATGAACGACGCCCCGGTGGCCACGAGCATCATCCCGACGAACAGGGCGTAATCCTTCATCGTCAGCGTCGCGACGACCGGCGTTACGATCCAGGCGAGACCGCCGCGCGTCAGGCTCAGGCCGGGGATGAAGAACAGCATGAACGAACCGACGTAATACACCGTCTTGCAGGTGCCGTACGACATCACGAACAGGCGGCTGTCGCGCTGGGCCGTGGCATGACCAGCCATCAGACCGCCGATGCCGGCCGTGACGATCGGCACGAACGCCGCGAAAAACCCGCCCAGGAAGCCGCCGAAAATGCCTCGCGAGAAGAGGTCCCAGTCGAGATCGAGCGAACGGCACTCGTGCTGGTGCGGAATCGTGCCGGCATTGATGATGTTCGTGATCAGCCAGGGGATCGCATACAGGCCGACGAACACCGGCGTGATGCTCTGGAACGCGAACTCGAGGGGAACGAGCGTCTTCGACATCACGATGAAACCGAGAACGCCCGACAGGAAGAACGTCAGCAGACCCACCGACAGGAACTTCCAGCCCTCGAAAAAGTTCGCCCAGGTGCTCTTCGACTGGGAGACACCCTTCGGCCATTCGGACATCAGGATGTAGGCGATGACGGCCATGATGATCCAGAACATGTGCGGGCTGGTGATCGATTTCAGGCCCGGCAGCACCCACAGGAACACCGGCGCCGAGATCGCGAGCAGCACCAGGCCGCCCACCGCGCCCACGCCCGTCAGGATGACCGACTCGTACCCGCGTCCCATCGCGACCCAGTGCGCGCTTGGAAGCACGTAGTAGGAGAGGCTCTCGTCGCCGGGCCCGAAATATGTCGCTGGCACCGTGTTCAGAATCGAGTAGCCGACCACCATGCCGGTGCACAGCGCCACGAGCTGCATCGCACTCATGCCCGCCTCGAACTTGAGAACGAGCATCAGGAAGATGCCGAGGATGTTGTAGATGTGCAGGGCCGGCAGGAACGAGACGAACAGCGAAAAGAGCACGCCGATGATCGTGAAATACACGAGATCGAGCGCCTCCGGGTGCAGGAGGAGATTCAGAAGGCTCATTTGCCGCCCTCCGTCGCGACCGGTGCCGCCGCCGAGGCTTCAGCCGCTGCAGGTTCTCCCGCCGGAGCTGTCGGAACGGAGGCTGTCGCCGGTTCCTGGGCAGGCGCCGGAGCATCCGGGAGCTTCGGCTCGGGGACGGCGGTGGAGCTGTCGCGGCCTTCGGAGGGCAGAGCCGCATCGGAAGCGGGCTGCACGCCTTTCCGGACGAGCTTGATGCCGTTCGCGGCCGTCACCTCGACCTCGAGCGCGTCACGGAACGTCTTCACCTTGCCCCGCGCCGTGATCTCGTCGCCGACATGGACCGCCGCCTTCATGTCATCCCAGGTGCGGGCCGGAACCCAGACGGCGAAGCCTTCCTTCTGGTCGGCCAGCCGGATCAGCGCGCCGCGCGGGAACGTCACGCTCTCGGCGATCACGCCCTGCACCGTGACGACCTTGCCGAGCATGTCGCTGGTCACGTCCGTCGCGGCGAGAGGGGCGTTCGACTGCGGCGTGCGGAACCGGCGCAGGATCTGGAGATGTTCGGGAGCGTTGATCAGCAGGCTCGGCGTATCTTTCTGATACCGCACCGTGCCTTCGACCGAGATTTCATCGCCTTCTTCGGGAACTTTGCCCTGCTTGTCGATCTCGAGCGCGACTTTGGCATAGGCCGAAATACGTATGGACATCGGTTCGGAGCCGGTGCCGGGCTGGCTCAGCGTGAATCCGAGCGAGTGCCACTGGGGATGCAGTCCGAAGCTGCGCTCGACGACCCCGGTGATGCGGACATGGGCGAAATTGGTCAGGGGGCCGATCTCGCCGATCTTGATCTCGGGCGTCCGGATCGTCCGGGCGAAGAATAGCAGCAGAAGCAGGCCGACGGTCGAGGTCAGGACGGCGAACGTCTTGAAGATGCGGATGGAAAGCCGTTTGGGCGTCCACGCCTGGCAGTAGGGACAGCGGTCATAGACCCCCACGAATCGGCCGCAGCTTGGGCAGGTGGTCTCGCGCTGATACAGGGCTTGTTCCGGGGTCTGGGTCTGCTGTTGGGAAGGTGTCGTAGCCATGTTGCCTCGCTGTGGTAGAGTGTCAGTTGCCGGTGAAGGCTTCGGGCATCGCCCCGGTCAGGGCTGCCGCGAACGTGCCGGGAAGGGTGTCGGAATACTTGGAAGGGGTCTCGACGACCAGGGCCGCCGCCGCCGTGTGGCCGAGCTCGTAATCCGAGCCCGCGGCGGCCGTGATCAGGTTGTTCCGCTTCTGCGCCCCCAGGTGCGCAATGATGGAGGAGGCGAGCCGCTTTCCGGTCTGGCTCCGGTGGTAATGCCGCAGCGCAATGGACTTGCCGGTACCCGACTTCATCGCGACGAGCAGGTCATACCCACCCTCGAGATTCGCCGCGGCGACGGCGTCATATTCCGGGTGAAGCCCGCTCCCCAGCGGGAGCCGGCGCACCCGCGCGCCACCCTGCATGAGGGACTTCACGAGCGGCCGGACCCAGGTGTCCTGGTCGCGCTCCGCAATGATGCCGATCCGGCGGCCGAGCAGCCCCGGTGCGCGGGGGGCGAGCACGATCTGCGGCTGCTGGGCGGTGTATCCATCGAGTTTGAGCCGGGTTTCCGTCGGCAGATATCCCGTCACAGGGGCGATGCCGAGCTTCAGGTTCATGGGGCGTTGAGGAGCAGAGACGAAGAAATACCCGTCGGGATTGGTCATCGCCGTTTCGCCCGTCTCGGCAACGACCGTCACCCGGTCGAGGCCTTTGCCGGTGAGGGCTGAGCCAACCCGGCCGATGACGATGTTCTCGTCGGCAGGCTTCAACGCAATCGGCATCACGCCGACCCGGCGGCCTTCGGCTTCGATCTCGATGGTGATCTCGGCCCGCTCGGTGCCGGTCAGCGGAATCGCGATGCCGGCACGCCCGTCCGGTCCGGTGACGGCGTCGTGAACCTTGCCCAGGCACGTCGCCCGGAACTCGATCGGCCGCTGATTGGGCCGCTCGAGCGGATCGAGCATCTGGATCGTCACCGGGAACGAGCCCGCGAAGCCTTCGGGAATATACGGCGCAACGGGAAGGATCACGGCAGAATCGACGGGAAGCCGCACGCTCAGCGGGATGCGGAGTTGGGTGGACTGTCCGCCGTCGATGCTCTTGCCCGAGATGAGGAGAGTATAGTCTCCGCTATTGATGGGCTGGGAGTTCGAAAGGGTGTAGACATGACCGAACGCCGGGATGAGATCGAGGCTGAAGCCGGCCCGGAACGCCGGTTCCATGCGCGTCTCGAGCTTCGCCAGCGGCCGGGAGGCCGAGACCAGAAGCTGGAAATACGGGGTGGTGACCGTCGCCGGCTTTTTCCCGATCACTTCGAGACGCAGCGGGGTCGTTTCGAACGCCTGCCGGATGGCGAGCTGGAAGGCCCGGGCCTGGTCGACGAGCGCGCGGCCGGTGCGAAGCTTCTTCTCGATCTCCGGCACCGAAATGTAGGCCGCCTCGGTCAGGAGGGACGGGGCGGGGTTTTCCCGAAGCACGTAAAAACCGCCGGGAATCAACGTGGTGGCCGTGCCGATGCTGCTTTCCTCGAGCCGTTGGCGCATCCGGGTGCCCACCGACAGCGGGATGCCCCTGTCGAGGGCGTTGAAATAAATCTCGCCTTTGTTCGGGGCGCCCGGCCGAAGCGAGGCGTTGTGATGAATCGAGACGAACAGGTCGGGCTGCGCCTTGCGGGCGACCTCGACCCGTGCCTGGAGCGAAAGGAAGATGTCCGTGTCCCGTGTGAGCCGCACCTGCGCGCCGTCGCGTTCGAGCAGCATCGCCAGATACCGGGCGACCCGCAGGTTCGTCACCGACTCCTTCAGGCCGCCTGCACCGACGGCGCCCGGGTCCGAGCCGCCATGCCCAGGGTCGAGCACGATCGACACCCCCGCAAGCGGCTGGGGAAGCGAGGCCGCGCTGGCCCCGCACGCACCGGCGAATACCGCCACACACAACACGAGCAAACTCATTCGCAGCTTGTTCATGCCGGGCATTCTACCATAACCCTCTCCGGCCTTCACAACTCGTATGACATGTGTAGGGGCGGGTTTCAAACCCACCCCTGCAACATTCCTAAAATCGCATCCCGGCGGCTTCGGCGAATTTGCGAAACAGCTCCTGCTGCTCCTCATCGAGCTTTTTGGGAATCTGCACCTCGATCCGGACATGCAGATCGCCGCTTCCCAGCCCCTGGCCCCGCAGCCGAAGGGTGTCCCCGCTCTGGGTGCCGGCCGGAATCGTGAGAATGACATCCTCCCCGCGCGGCGAGCGAAGCTTGATCCTGCTTCCCAGAATGGCCTGGGCGAGATTGATCGTGATCTCGGTCTGGACGACGTTCCCCTTGAGACGGAACGGGGCTTCGTTCTCGATGCTGATGCGGAGCCGGAACGGCCCAGACGACGTATGCACCTTCAGCACAGCCCCGTCCTCGACCCCGGCCGGGATCGTGACCGCCTGCGGCCCGCCTGGCATGCCCGACACCTGGATCTTCCCGCCGGTGCAGGCGATTCCCAGGGGCACTTTCAGGGTCGCCGTGTTGCTCTCATACTCGTTTCCGCCGAACATGTCGGAAAAGCCGCCGAAACCGCCTTCAAACCCCCCGCGGAATCCGCCGCGCCCCCCCATCACCCGACGCAGCAGATCCTCGGCGCTCTCGAAGTCCCCGTGGCCCCCCGGAAACCCGCCCCGGAACCCGCCTCCGAATCCGAATCCGCCGCCGTCCTGCTCGAGGTCGTAGCGTTGCCGGGATTCGGGATTCCCGAGCGTATCATACGCCTCGGCAATCTCCTTGAACTTCTCTTCGGCCCGCTTGTTGCCCTTGTTCGCATCCGGATGATGCTTCTTGGCGAGAGCCTTGAACGCCTTCTTGATCTCATCCTGGCTGGCGTCTTTGCTCACCCCCAGGACTTCATAAAAATTCTTTTTCGACATTGCCTGTTTACCCCGTGGTTTCAAACTCAATTCATATCATAAGTTGCGCCTGCATGCCAGTCGATGGACCGTGTGTCCTGCCCGTTCCAGCTCCTGCTGAAAAACGATCCTGCAGATGTCGAATCTTTGGCGGGTTTTCTCGGGGCACAACCTTCGGTTTCAGATCTGAAGCCGAAATATCAGAGACTACACAGTGGTATGAAAGTTGCGTAATTTTCCCCAATCCAGAACAACGGGAGCGACGACGAGTATGAAGAAGTCCAGTGCCCTCCTGATCGCGATCTTTTCCCTGTTTATGATGGGTTCCGCCTCGGCCCCGGCCGCTGATCGGAACGCCTGGTTCGATGCGACCCACTCCTTCCAGCCTCAGGTCGAAAAGCTCGTGAAGAAGGTCAAGCTCGAGACCCGCAAGGAGAACGCCCGCCGCCACCGCGCTCCCGCCCCGGCGCCGAAGCAGTACAAAGTTGGTGATGTCGAAACGTTCTGGACGAAAAATATCGCTGAGAATACATTCGAGCAGACCCGCGCCGTCCTCGAGGCGATCGGCGAGAACTGCTACATCTTCGTCGAGGAAGGCAAGACGGTCGCCGATGCCGCGATCGCGAAGGTCCAGACCTCGTTCGACAAGACGATCTACCCGACCGACACCGCGGCGTTCGGCTCGGAGTGGAAACCCGGCGTCGACGGTGACGAACGCATCACCCTGCTGATGTTCGACATCAAGGACGGCTTCGACCCGAACGGGAACGGCGGCTACGTGGGCGGCTACTTCTTCGCCGGCGACGAGTTCCTCCAGTCCCAGATTCCGGCCGATGTCCCGGTCAAGAGCAATGAGCGCGAGATGTTCTACCTCGACATCAACCCGGCCGACCCGACCGAAGACCGGTACATGTCGATCGTCGCCCATGAGTTCCAGCACATGATCCACTTCATCCACGACCCGCGCGAACGCTCGTGGGTCAACGAGACCTGCTCCCAGATAGCCCCCTACCTGTGCGGCTTCGGCCACGCCGGCCAGATCAAGAGCTACATGCAGAGCCCCGACAACAGCCTGACCGCCTGGTCCCAGGAAAGCCCGGTCGCCAACTACGGCCAGGTCTACCTGTGGGGCTCCTACCTGATGAACCGCTACCTGAAGAGCGACGCCGACCGCCGCGCCTTCTTCACAAGCCTCGTGGCCGACGAAGCCCAGGGCATCGCCGGCTTCGACAAGGCGCTGAAACAGTTCGGAACCGACTTCCGCTCGAGCTTTACCGAGTTCATGGTCGCCAACTTCATCAACAACCCCAAGCTCGACAAGGGCCAGTATGCCTACGACGAGACCCTCGGCAAGTTCCGCCTGCCCGCTGCCGGCTCCATCGAGGCCCTGCCGTTCGAAACCAAGGATAAGGTCTACCTCTGGAGCGCCGACACCTTCAAAGCCGACCTGTCGAAGCTGAACAAGGCGCTCACCGTCGAGTTCGCCGGCCCGGCCGCCGACTTCGGCAACAAGAAAAACAACGGGTTCGTGGTCGCCGCGGTCCTCTCGAACAGCCGCGATGCCTCCGCCTCGAAGATCGAGTTCATGAAGCTCGCCGCTTACAACGAAGGGAAGATCCTGGCCGGCTCGCTGGCCGTGCCCGCCGATGAAGCCTTCGACACCCTGAACGTGATCGTCCTGGCCCAGGGCCCCGAAGGCGTCGCCGATGCCGATTACGCCAAGCTCGCCGCGTTCCCCTACATCCTGAAGGTCACCGACCAGGGCGCCGCTGCCCCCGCCGTCACCCGCGGCCGCCGCACGATCCGCGCCAACGAGCTGATCGCCGCCTACACGACTGCCGCCGAGTCGCTGAATGACCCGAAGGCTGCCGAACAGGCCTGCATCACCCTCGA
>DAOOQQ010000064.1:0-29318 GCA_035388825.1 Candidatus Ozemibacteraceae bacterium | reverse complement strand
CCCGGCATTCTCGTGCTGCTCAAGGAAGTCTTCCTGCAGGCCCTGATCCAGCTGCTCTTTTCCTGAGCGCCGCGGCCTCAGTCACCGGTTTCGTAGGGCCAGCACACCGTGATGACCCGGGGGACCTCGCTATCCTTCACGATGACCTTGATCACGTCGCCGTTGAACCGGGCACCGACAATGGCCAGGCGGTCCCCGCCGCGGTCCGGCCACTTTCTGGTCACGCGTCCATTTGCGATCGCCTCGTGCACCTGCTTGATATAGATCCCGCGCGCGACCATCTGATCATACGCGTGTCGCGTCACATGAACTGTACCAGCAGCTATTTTTTCTGCGATCTCTTTGCGTCCCATCGCTCGTATTCCATCGAAGACGTGCGGTCAGCCGGCTTTCTGGAGTTCGGCGATCGCCTTGAACAGCAGATCGCGCTCCTCGGGATCGGCCACTTCGGGAAGATACTCCATCAGCCGCTGCATGTTGCCGGGATCGCCCTGCGCCGCCAGCGACCGGATCGCGTTGAACCGCACCAGCGGCGAGCCGTCGCGCAGCAGCCGCTCGAGCAGGACCGCCGCATCCTGGCCACGGATTCCCTTCAGCACATACGTGGCCGAGTCCCGCATTTCCACGCGGGGATCCTCGATCATGCCGCGAAGCTCTTCGAGAACCGTATCGACGCCGAATTTCGACATGCCCTTGAGGGCGTTGGCCCGCACCCGGTTGTCGTCGTCCCGCAGCAGCGTGATGAACACCGGGATGGCCTCCTGGTCGCCGTTCTCTTCAAGCGCCTCGACAGCATTCGCCCGAACGCGCGGGTGTTCCGAGCCGACAAGCCGGGCCAACACGGGTGTCAGCTCGGGCGCATGGCGAGCGGCCAACAGTTTCGGCAGCGTCTCGAGAACCGAACGGGAAGGAGGGCGCTCGATATATTCTTTCCAATATTCCATATCACCCGGCCCGGTTTCGCCGACGAGAAGCTGGATATCCCCATACTCCGCATCATCGGCAAGCTCCCGGATCCGGCCACCGACCGTCGAGGCGCCGGCTTCCGGCTCTGCGACGGGCGGCTCATGCACGGGAGGCAGCTCCATCGTGGACGGGGCCAGGTCGGAACGGGGCTGGTCACCGGAAGGGGGCTCGATGGGTTCCGGCATCGGCTCCGCGGGGGGTTCGGGATTCTGCACCGGGGCAGCGGCGATGTCTTCGGAAGACTGCCGATCCAGATCGGCAAACAGGTCGTCGTGGGATTCGCCGGCGGCCGCGCCTGCCGTCTCGCCCGGCATCTGCGGCAGCTCGACAGATGGCTCTGCCGGAATACCGGGAAGGGCCCCGAATTCACCGGGTGTCTCTTGGGACGGCTCGGAGCCCATCTGTGGCGTCTCGTCCAGCTGCTGGGGCGGTTCGACGGGCTCCGACGAAGTCGCGATGGATACCGTCTCGGGTTCTGCGGGACCGCCGGCAGCAACGAACTCGTCGTCGGGAACGGGAGTTTCGGCTTCGGGAGTTTCGGCCCCAGGCGCCTCGGCTCCGGCCATCGGCTCGTCAACCGGCACGGCAGGCGGTGTCGATACATCCGGCACGAGCCGCGTCATGCCGGCGAGGAACGCCTCGGTCTTCATGGTCTGTGAGCGAAGATGATCGCGGGCTTTCTGGGCATGGTACCGGATGGCGACATCCTCGGACATCACGTGGCCGTCCAGGGCGAGAGCCAGTTGCTGGAAATGCTTTTTCATCACGAACCGCATTGCCAGCACGTTTTGCATCGCCTCCGTCAGCAGGGCCTTGTCCTTGGCTCCCAGGCTTGATTGCATCGGGGTAATGCCATCCTCGATCTGACGATCGACCAGTTCGAACAGGCGCCACCATTCTCCGCCCTTTCCGGAGGCGGCGGCATCCGTCACGAGTTTCTCGAAACGCTCATACAGCCCGCGCACGATCAGCGCCCGGAGCAGGACATACCAGAGTTCTTCGGTACCGTGCCTGTTCCAGGCATGCTCGATGAAATCGATCGCTTCGCCCGTCAGGCCGACGGCATCGGCGTTCCGGTAAAACTCAACGAGAAGCCGCGTCATCTGGTCATCTTCGGGAAAAAGCGACATATACCGGCCCAGCACGGGCAGGAGCTCCGGGGTAATGGCCCGTCCCGCGAGCACGGATTTCCCGAGCTTCTCGATCAGCCCCCGGTCGTTCGGCCGGCCGGCCGCATAGCTCACGACAAACGCAAACTGAGCCGGCGTCGGGTTGGGCAGCGAGAGATACTGCCGGCCGAGCATCTCGACGGCCCGGGGATCGCCCGGATTCACCTCGAGAAGCTGTTCGGCATAACGGATTCCCTTCGGGGCGTTGCCGGTGGCGAACGAGCAGCGCGCCAGAAGAAAGAAGAGACGAAGCTTGTCCTCGTTATCGCGGGCGGCCGTAAACCGCTTCTCGAGCGAGCCGAGCGCGATGCCGGGGAAGATCCAGGCGACGATCGCGATCCAGCGCCAGTAGAAGCGTTCCCACCAGGCGAAAAAGATGTGCATGGTGCGGGCCAGCAGGTAGATGAAGCCGAGAATGACGAGCGGGGCGAACTTCCAACCGTGACGCCACAGCCAGAGAATCCGCGACGGCCAGGTCAGGAAGCGGCTGTTCGGCTCGATCGTCTGAGCGGCGGTGAGAAGCGCGTCGGCATCGGCATATCGGCCCTGCTTCAACGCCACCATCAGCTTCACGTAGGGTGGCCAGAAGCTTTTGGGCGCCTTCTCGGCAAGCCGGTCCGCCTCGGCGGTCAGGGTTTCGAGGGGCTTCCAGCCCAACTCATAATCAGCCACCAGGGCCATTTCCCAGACCCTGATCACCCGTTCGGTCGAGTCGGCGAGTGCCGGATTCCGGTTGAGCAGACGGCGCAGCTTCTCCCACTGGCGCGCCTCGAAGAGGCTCTGCGCCTCGTCGAACCGCTGGGCCACGAACAGGCGGGAGACGAGGATCTCCTGTTCGATGCGCTGGAGGCGCACCAGATGCGGAGGTGTCGCAAGCCCCATGGTGACGAACTCGCGCAAAATCTGACGTGCCGCGAGGATGTCCTCCCGGGCGACGGCGATATCGAGTTTGATCAGGAGCTCCTGGATCATCGCATTGCTGCGATCCGCTTCGCCCGCGGGACTGGCGGCAGAAGATGCCACGGTTTCGGGGGACAGCCGGGCAGCAAGGGTGCGCGCCTGGGGGTTGTGCGGATCGATACGGAGGATCTGCTCGCACATCTCGCGCGCGAACGCGGGCTTGCCCTCACGCACGGCCTTGAACGCCGCCGTGACCATCCCGTCGATCTGGCGCGCCATGCGAAGGCGCTTCTGAAGGGTCGGGAGCGACGGCATCGCGGGATCGAGCCGCTGGAGGCCGTTCAGCAGGAGTTGCGCCTGGCCCAGATCGCCGAGGCTGAGAGCGGCATCGATCCGGCTCACGACTTCAGGAGAGCGGCGCTTCGCCGTTTCCCGGGCAATCACCAGCAGCTTCGAGGCGGATGCCGCCCCAGCGTCGCCGTTCTGGGCAAGCAGTTCGAGACACTGCACCCGGTACAGGGGCATGTCGGATTGCGCATACAGTGTGTCAAGCCGCTCGACGACGTTCTTCCAGCCCGCCGGAAGAGGCTTGGGAAGCGTCAGCATGACCGTATCGAGCGCGGCCGGGGCTTCGGTGGCGGCGATCGGCGCCTGGTCGGGCCGCGAAAGCAGGAAACTCAGATATGCCAGCCAGATGGCGGGGTTCCCGGGAACGAGCTCTTTCGCCCGGCGGAAATCCCCGGAGATCTGGATAAGCTGAGCCTGTTCGAGGTCGGAAGAAGCCTCTGCCGCTTTCAGCGCGCGCTTCACGAGCACCTCGGCGAGTTTCGGCCGCAAAGACGTCGGGTCGCTCGCGACCGCCAGACTCGCCTCGAGCGCGGCAATGGCGGCATCGGGATCCTGGGAGGCGGGGGCGGATTCGGCGGCGCCGGCTGCCGGACGCACAAGCGGCGTTCCAGGCGCGGCATCGGCAACCCTGACGAAGGGACAGGTCAGAAACAGGGCAACGCCCACAAGGGACGAAAAGGTCGTCAACCGGCCACTCAACGCTGGTCGATCCGCCATGAGGTTCTTCTCCCCGCGCAGTCGCTCACATCACCACCCTGCCCGAGGGCCAGGGCGGTATTTTCGTTCATGATACCACACCCATCCCCGAAGAATGATTCCGGAAGATGGACGACAAGAAAAGAGGCGGGCCAGCCGTGTCACACGGATGGCCCGCCAACTATATACGATACTATATTTTACTTGATGCCATAGTGGCGATCGAGGTATTCATCCCACTGGGTGTCGCGAGCGAAGTCGAGGGCCTTGTAGAAGGCCCGGAACTGGCGGTAATCCGACGGAATCGGCAGGGCGACCGAGATGCCGGTCCGTGTCTCGACGGCACGGCAGGCGGCGACGGCCGAGCGGGCCTCTTCGGCGGTCTTTTCGAGAATGGCGGCGTTTTTCACGCCCGCAAGGCCGTCGATCCGGGACAAGCTCGCCTCGATATCCCAGTAGTAGTCTTTGCCGCCGTAGGACTCGCTCGGCGTGAACCGGTATCCGTCGGCGGAAGCGTTCATCAGCTCGAGAACGAATGCGTTGAAGGCGAAGGCGAGCTCGGCAGCGCGCGACATGTTCCAGTAGCCCATGTCCCGCATGCCGGCGGCGCCGGCCATACTCGCGGCAAATCCGGCGGCATCCGACGGAAGCTTCGCCTGGAGGGAACTCAGGATTCTTCCGTAGGGATACCCGTTGATCCCGGTCGTGTCGGCAGCCCCAACCATGATCTCGCAGGAGTTCCGGAACTGGTAGACGGCTTCGATCGAGCCGGGAAGACAGGCATCGAAGGCCAGAACCGACAGCGGCCGGTTCCCGTTCAACTGGGTGCGGAAGCTGTCGAGGACGGCGACGATCTCGAACACTGTCAGACAATCGTTGTCGGCATGGTCATACCCCACGAACCGGTCGTTCGGGTTGAACACGACTTCGCCGGGCCGGCTGCTGCCCGTGCCGCCCGTGCCGCGCCAGGAGAAGATGCCGCTGCCATGGCTGTTGATGATGAGGGCATACCGCTGCGCCGGATGGCGGGCGACAGCATGTTTGAGGAAGCCCCACAGCACCTTCGGGGAGCCCATGTTGACTTCCCCCGGCTCGCTCTCGACGGTGATGTCGCCCTTCTGGATCGAGTAGATCGAGGCCTCGCCGCCCTTGTTCGAGTTGAAGATCGAGCCGCGCGCCGTCCGGTCCTCCATCACGACCACTTCGCAGCCGGCCGGGGGGCCGACACGCTTCATCGCCTCGACATTGCGCCCGTTCGCATCCTGCATCACGGTGTCCTTGTCGTCGTTCACCATGTAGATGAGGATGGTCCAGTCGTTGAGGGCCCACCCCGTCACCGGGGCCATCAGAATCGCCAGAAGAACCAGAATCCGTCGGATTGCCTGCATCGTTGTGACCTCTCTGTCGGAAATTGCGTGAGCCGATCAGAGAGCAGGAATCGTGCCACCTCTTCGGCCATTTCAAACAGGCCTCGAGAGCAAGATTCTCACAGCCGGTGGGGAAATGGGTGCCGACAATTCGTCAGCGGAACGCCGAACCTCCGACACTCAGCGCATCAGCAGGATACTCGCGGCCATGACCATCATTCCCGACACCACCCCGAAGATGGAGAGATGATGTTCCCCGTATTTCTCCGCGGTGGGTAGCAGCTCGTCGAGCGAGATGAACACCATGATGCCGGCGACCCCGCCGAACAGAAAGCCGAACACCGAGTCGCTGAAGAAGCGATACAGCAGGAAATACCCGACGACCGCCCCGACGGGCTCGGCCAGACCCGAGAGGAAGGAGAGCAGGAAGGCCCGGCGGCGGCTTCCCGTCGCGTGGTAGATCGGCACCGAGACGGCGATGCCTTCGGGAATGTTGTGGATCGCGATGGCGACGGCGATACCCAGAGCCATCGTCGGGTCTTTGAGGGCACCGATGAAGGTCGCGAGCCCTTCAGGGAAGTTGTGGATCCCGATCGCAAGCGCCGAGAAGACTCCCATGCGCATCAGCTCGCGCTCGCGGCTGGCCGTCGGGGCAGGGACCGGTTTCACGGGAAGGGCAGTTCCCGGCTCCTGATCGTCGGGACACGCGAAATCCTCCCCCAGTTCCTCGACATTCCGGATTTCATGAGGGTTTTCGAACGAGGGGACGAGCTGGTCGATCAGCGCCGTGCCGATCATTCCGGCAAAGAAGGCCAGCACGGTGTAGATTTCCCCGGTGCGGGCACCGAACCCGGCGGTCAGGGCCTCTCGTGCCTTGGGAATGATTTCGAGCATCGATACGTAGATCATGACGCCCGCCGAGAAGCCCAGGGCACCGGCAAGGAAACTGGTGTTCGTGCGTTTCGTGAGAAATGCCAGCAGGCTGCCTATCCCGGTTGCCAGGCCGGCAAACAGGGTCAGGGCAAAGGCGAACAGCAGGGAATGTGATTCCACATAATCTCCTATATATTGTTACGCATACGTATGGCGCATCCCGCCGAGCCCATCATTCTATCAGCTCTCGGAACCGGTGCGCAATCCGTTTTCGTCAGCCGCGCCGCGTGGTATAGTGTCGGCATGCACGACCTCCCTCGGCGCCCCTCCGTTTCATGGCCCGGAGCAGCTTCTCTGATCGCCCTCGGCCTGTTGGTGATGGGGTGCGCAGTGCGATTCGCCGTTCACGACGAGCTCACGGCGGGGTACCTGTTTTTCTACTATCCGTCGCCGATCTCGGACATGGCCATCCACCTGGATCTGGCGCGAAGCGTGACGGCAGGTCACCCGGCACAGGCGGTTCTCTACACGAATCCGGGGTATTACCATCTGCTCGCGCTCGTCCTGTGGCTGGGAGGCGATCAGGAAACGATCTTCTCCCTCCAGATGCTGATCGGAGCGAGCCTGGGGCCGTTCCTGTTCCTGACGCTGAGGCGGGCGGGGTTCGGAATGGCCGCCGCGGCCTTTGCAGGGGCCTTCCTCGCCCTGAACCAGTCCTTCGTGTTTCTTGAACAGTTCCTGCTGCTGGAGCCGATCCACGCCGCATGCTTCACGATGCTCATCGCGGCGCTGATCGGCCTGAGGCCCGGCAGGTCATCGACGGCGGCTGTCGTGCTGCCGATGGCGGCCCTCCACCTGCTCCGCCCGAATATCGTCCTGTTCTGGCCGGTCGTTCTCTGGCGGGCGCGCCGCCGCGGCTGCTCCGGCCGCGCCCTGGCCTTGATGATCGCCCTCTGGCTTCCCGTCCTGTTCGTTGCTCCGGCGCTGACCTGGCTCCGGAGCGGGGAGTGCGTCTTCAGCACCCAGAACCTCGGCGACAACTTCTTCATCGGCAACCACGCCGGGGCCAACGGCACCTTTCAGGCCGGCGAGGCGTTTCACCGTACCAGGAAGGAAGCCGAAGCGCTGCCTCCCGCCGAACGGACGAGCCACTGGATCCGCGCGGCCATCCGTTCCTGGGACTCCCCCTGGGGCTGGATCCGTCTGACCCTCCGGAAGGTGGCCCTCGTCTGGGGCCCCTGGGAACTGCCAAGCAACGTCAGTCTCCAGGCCATGGAGGAGATATCCCCGACGCTGGCCGGGCCGGTGCTGATACGATTCGGAACGCTTGCGCCGCTCGGCCTCGCCGGCATGTTCCTGCTTCTTCTGAACCGCAACGAATCCCGAAAGCGCGACCTCGGCAAGCTGCTCCTGGCGGGCAGCCTCGTTCTCACCCTGATGATCGCCGTCTTCTTCGTTCTCGGCCGGTATCGTCTGCCCCTCGCCATCCTTCTGGCGATCGGCGCAGGGCAGGCCATTGCGACGTTCGTTTCGGCTCCGCGGGCGCGCTGGGGCATCATCCTGGCGGTTCTCGGGCTCTGGCTTCTGGTCAACGGGCCTCTGGACCAGTCCGCCTCACCCGCGATCACCCCTTACGGGTTCCCACCCCGCCTGCGATACTGAATCAATATATAGTTTTTTATATATCGAATATTTTCCCAGGATTGAGAATGTTCCCGGGATCCCAGGCGCGTTTCACCCCGCGCATCAGGTCGAGGGCCGCCGGAGTGCAGACCATCGGCATGTATTCCTTGCGCTTGTGGCCGATGCCGTGCTCGCCGGACAGGGCGCCGCCAAGCCCGGCGGTGATTTCATAGAGACGCGTCAGGATGCGCGGCAGCTTTTCGGCCCACTCTGCCTCGCTCCAGGCCGGATTCATGACCGGAGTTGCATGGAGATTGCCATCCCCCGCATGGCCGTAGCACGGAATCTCGATATCCCATTCCCGGGCCAGTCCCTCGATCGCGGCGACCATGGCCGGAATCGCGGCGATCGGCACCACGATGTCCTCCAGGCTCTGGCGCGGGCTGCGGACCTTGAAGGCTTCGGCGATGTTGCGACGCACCTTCCAGACCCGTTCCGACGTGGTGGCGTTGTCGGCCACGTACACCTCGATGGCCCCGCCCGCGAGACACCGCTCCCCCACGACCTCGTATTCCCGCTCGACCTGCGCGGGATCCGAACCGTCGAGGGTGATCAGGAGCATCGCCCCGGCCGATTCCCAGGGAAGCGACTCGTTCAGATAGCGGCACGACGCCTCGATGCTCATCCGGTCCATGAACTCGATGGCCGTCGGGATGATTCCCCCACCGGCGATGATGGCGGGCACGACGGCGATCGCATCGGCCGGCGTGCGAAACAGCACGAGCAGGTCGGTGCTCGCCTTCGGCAGCGGCATCAGCCGCAGCGTGATTGAAGTGAACACCGCGAGGGTGCCCTCCGAGCCGACCAGCAGCGGGATCAGGTTGTAGCCGGTCACGTCCTTCACCAGCTTGCCGCCCAGCTTCACGATCTCCCCGGCCGGCGTCACGATCTCGAGACCGAGCACATACCGCCCGGTCACGCCGTATTTCACGGCCTTTCCTCCGCCGGCGTTCTCGGCGACATTGCCGCCGATACAGCAGGTTTCGAGACTCATCGGGTACCCGGCATAAAACAGGCCGGCATCCCGCACACAGGCGTTGATCTCGTTCGTGACGACGCCGGGCTGGACCGTGACGGTCAGGTTCGCCGGGTCAAACTCGAGAATGCGGTTCATCCGCTCGAACGTCATCACGATGCCGCCGTGCACCGGGACCGCGCCGCCGGAGAGGCCGCTGCCGGCCCCGCGGGGAGTGACCGGAATCCGCTCCCGGTTTGCGAATTTCATCACGGCCGCCACCTGCCCGGCGCTCGCGGGCCGGACGACGGCCTCGGGCGGATGGGGCGGGGAATGCGCCCCCGCGGCCGCCTCATCGTGCGAAAACGGTTCGAGCCGGTCGGGATCTCCCCAGATCACGTGCTCGGAGCCGAGAACCGATCGCAACTCATCGACATGCGCCTGCGAAAGCTTTGAATACTTATACATATTATACTTCTCGTTTTTCCGTGACAGCCGGAAGCGCTTCGATGATCGCCGGAACGGCCTCGAACAGGTCTCCCACGATCCCGAAATCGGCGAACCGGAAGATCCAGGCGTCGGGGTCGGTGTTCACCGCCACGATGGTACCGGCCGTCTGCATGCCGGCGATGTGCTGAATGGCCCCGGAAACCCCGAGTCCGACATACAGCGAGGGACTCACGGTTTTCCCCGAGAGGCCGATCTGGTGCGGATACGACAGCCACCCCCGGTCGACGGTGTCGCGCGTGCCGCCGATCACGGCACCGAGCCGCTCCGCGAGCCGGCGCGCGACCGCCACCCCTTCGGACTTGCGGATGCCCCGGCCGACACAGACGACGCGGTCGGCTTCGGCAATGTCGTGCGACTCTTCCCGCGGGATGAAGCCGAGACGACGCACGCGGGAGCCCAGGAGGTCGGCGCGGGGAACGAGCCGTTCGATCTCGCCGTGTCGGCCGGCCGTGCGGGGGGCCGGCGCCGTGCTGCGCGGCCGGACCGTCGCCATCTGCGGCCGGTGGGCCGGCGTCCGGATCGTCGCCATCACGTTGCCCCCGATTGCCGGCCGCGTCTGCAGCAGCAATCCCGTCTGGGGATCGATGTCGAGTCCGGTGCAGTCTGCCGTCAGTCCGGTGTTCGCCTTGATCGCGAGATAGGGCATCAGCGTCCGACCGGTCGTCGTCGCCGCCGCGATGAGGATCTCGGGATCGCGGGCACGGATCAGGTCCAGGATGCAGGCCGCATACCGCTCGCAATCGAATGCGACGAGCTCGGGGGCCTCGACCGCTACCACCCGGTCGCCCCCCCGTTCGATCAGCTCCACAAGCCCGTCTTCAGGAATGCGGTCCCCGCACAGGATGACGGTCAGGCGCGCCGAACGTTCGTCGGCAAGCCGCCGGCCGCGGGTCAGCAGTTCGTGCGTCACCACAGCGACCGCGCCGTCCCGCTGCTCTCCAAGAATCCAGATCTCGCGGCCTTCGCTCATACGCACCTCCGCCCGTCCAGAAACTCGGCCAGCCGCGCAGCCGCAGCCGCATCGAGGCGGCATCGGGAGCGGCGATCTTTTCGCACGTGCGCGAGAGACGCGGCCGGGCAAGCGAAACGACGCGGGTCGGCGAGCCGGCCAGCCCCAGGCACTCGGCCGGCAGTCCGAGCTCGGCACGGCCCCAGCAGGGGATCTCGGCGGCCTTCGCCCGCTGCTTCCCTCGCAGGGTCGGAAGCCGTGGCGAGGCGGCTTCCTTGACCACGGTGAGCACCCCGGGAAGCTGCAGTTCGAGAAGCTCGTACCCGTGTTCGGTCAGCCGTCGGATCCGGCACGCGTGGGGGTCTTCGGCAGTCGCCGCCGCCCCCTCCTCGAGGCCGGCCACGAAGGTGACGACCGGCAGATCGAGCCAGGAAGCCAGCGCAGGCCCGGTCTGACCCGTGTCCCCGTCGACCGCCCGTTCCCCGCAGATGACCAGGGTCCGGTTGTCCAGTCCCAGCTTCTGCACGGCGGATGCCAGAACCCGGCTGGTGGCCCAGGTGTCGGCACCGGCAAACGCGCGGTCGCTCAGGAGCACCGCGGCATCCGCACCCATGGCGACCGCTTCCCGAAGCGCCGTCAGGGCCTTCGGCGGCCCCATCGTGATGACGGTGACCTTCCCGCCACGGCGCTCACGAAGGCGGAACGCCGCTTCCAGGGCATACAGATCGAGCGGATTGATGATCGCCTCGACGCCATCCCGGATCATGGTTCCGGTGGCCTCGTCCATTTTCACCGAGTTCGTCTCGGGCACCTGTTTGATCGGAACGATCAGATTCATCGGCAGTCGCGTCCTACGCAATATCGATTAATATACAAAATCGTTTTCCACTTCGACCATCAGTTCGGTCCCGGCCGGGATATCGATGTGACGGCCTTTGACGAAGGCGCCTCCGACGACGCCGATCGGCCCGAGGATGATGTAGCCGGCCGCCGACGCGCCGGCCGCCAGGCCCATCGACTGGTTCGCCTTGATCGACCGTTCGCCGAGAACGATCGGAATCTGCTTGCCTCGGGCGCTGGTGACGAACAGATACCGGATCTTGATGCTGCCGTTCCGGCCGAAGCGGCCGGGGCCGCGCACTTTCTCGAGCTGGGCCTGGGCGAGCGCGCCCTTCTTGATGACGGTCGTCTTGCCGAGCTTGATGGCTTCGACGGCCGTCAGCTTCACCATCTCTCCCGTCTTGTTCGTCTTCGTCGAAAGCGTCTGTTCGAGCCGAAGCCGGACGAGCGTTCCCTTCGGAATCAGCGTCGCCGCCTCCGCCTGCGGAGCGATGACCAGATACAGCGCCAGAATCGAACTTAAAACCTGCAACATGCTTCTCATCGAAATTCTCCTCCCTCGATCGAATGTCGGATGACGGGCCTCAGAGTAGCGCTTTCCGCACGCTCTCCGCAAGGCTCCGGATGTCGAACGGCTTCCGAAGGAAGTGGACCCCGGGATCGAGCACCCCGTGCGCACCGATCACGCTGTCCATATACCCAGACATATACAATACCCGCACGGGGCGGTCACCAACATCCCGCAGCCGGGTAACCACTTCCGGACCGCTCATGTCGGGCAGGATCACGTCCATGAGCACGAGATCGATCGGCTCCCCCTCCTGCTCGCCCCGGAACAGCTCGATGGCTTCGGTCCCGTTCGAGGCTGCGAACGTGCGGTACCCCAACTCCCCGAGAAGGGTGACGGCCAGTTGTCGCACCATCTCCTGGTCTTCGACGACCAGGATCCGGCCGGTTCCCCGGGGAATGACCGCGTGCCCCTCCTCACCCTGTTGCTCCCCGGCCGGGATGCCGGTGGCGACGGGGAAATACAACTGCATGACCGTCCCCTTGCCCGGTGTGCTCGAAACCCGGACCCGTCCCCCATGCTGCATCATGATCCCATGCACGATCGACAGCCCGAGGCCGGTTCCGCACCCCTCCCCCTGTCCGTGCGTCGTGAAGAACGGCTCGAACAAATGCTCGAGCGTCTCCCGCTCCATCCCCGCTCCCGTATCTGAAACCGTCAGAAGAAGGAAGCGGCCTGTGGGTGTCGGCGGCAGATCGACGTTTTCCAGCTTTCTGGCGTCGATCAGCGCCGTTTCGCACGTCAGGACGCCACCTTCAGGCATCGCGTCCTGGGAGTTGAGGGCAAGATTGAGGATTACCTGCTGAAGCTGACCGGCATCGCCCCGAATGGGCTCGAGCCGCTCGGCGAGACGGTATTCGATGGTGATATTTTCCCGCAGCGTGCGCCGGAGCATCGGCTGGAACTCCCGGATCACCTCGTTCAGGCAGATGCTCCTCATGGTCAGCACCTGCTTCCGCGCGAAAGCCAGAAGCTGTGAGACGAGCGCGCGGCACCGCCCGCCCGCAAGGGTAATCTGCTCGAGCATCGCGCGGTGTTTCGGATCACCGAGGGACTCCCTGAGGATATGGGCATACCCGAGAATCGGGGTGAGCATGTTGTTGAAATCATGGGCCACCCCGCCCGCCAGCCGGCCGATCGATTCGAGCTTCTGCGCCTGCCGGAGCTGCTCTTCGACCAGCCGCAGCTTCTCCTCGGCCTCCTTGCGGCTGGAAATATCGCGCACCGTCGCGATGATGCAGGGCTTTCCGTTCAGGTCGATCCGCCGAAGCGCAACTTCTGTCCAGAACAGGCGTCCCGTGAAATCACGCGACCGCCATTCGAACACGGGCGTATCGCCGCCAAAGGCGCGGTCCAGCCAAAGTTTGGCATGATATCCCGTATAGGGCGGCTCGTTGATGCTCGTCAGTCCGACGTTGGCTGCAAGCGCCTGGTCGCGGGTGCACTGAAACATCGAGCACATGCGGTCGTTGACTCGCAACACGAGCCCGTCGGCATCGTGCAGGAATATGGCATCGCTCACCCCGTTGAACACGGCATCCAGCATCTGCTCATTCTCGGCGATGCGGCGCACCATCACGTTTGCGCTGGTGGCAAGCTCCTGGAGCTCATCCTGCGTGTCGGCACGAATCTCCAGCCAGGCATCACCCCGGCTGATCCGGGAAATGGCCGCGATGAGGGCGTTGACGGGGTTCGCAAGCCGTCTGCCCGCCCAGGCTCCCGCCAGCCCTGCGGCGAGGGCGGAAAGGAGAACGAATCCGACGAAGCCGAACACATACCGTCTGCGGGCCGCATCGATACCGGCCAGAACCGGTCTCAACGGCGCAAGGGCCTCGTCGATGGGAAGCGCGAGTCCGATGCTCCAGCCGGTTTCACGGATCGGACAGTAAGCGATGATCCGGTTCCCATCGGGAAAATCAATCACATCGGCACCGGCACCCTGCCGCATCATCGACGCATACAACCCCGTCAGCATCGGCGGTGCATCCTCGGCAATGCTTCGCTGCATCACCGCCCCCAACTCCGGCGTCCAGTGCTGCTCCTTCGCCGGTCGGCCCGCCTCGCGAAGCGCCTGCCGCAGGAGCGGATCCCGGACCATCCGGTCGATCTCCTCCGTCGGGATGGCGAGGGGCATTCCGCCGGCGGAAATCAGGAAGGCAAAGCCCCGGTTCCCGATCTGAAGTCCCTTGAGCCATCCAAGCAGATTCTCGATCGTCACGTCGAATCCGACCGTCCCCTGGAATGTATCCCCGTCGTAGAGGGGAGCCACACAGCTCGTCATCCAGATGTTCTTGATCACATCGAGATAAGGCCGCATCCAGCGCGTTTCCCGTTTCGGATTGTTCTCAGGGGTGAACGGGCGATGGTATTCTTCCCTCGTCTCGTCGAAATCCGCAAGTCCCGGATCCCGTCGGACTTCGCGAGCATACTCATCCGGGGAGACGGCGACAGGGCCGAGGGTCGTAACGATCCAGACCAGATCACACGAGGTCAGATGCTTCTCATGCAGAGAATCCATCAACGGCATCAACCCCGATAGCCGGTCCAGCATCGCGGAGCAACGCTGCGCATACACGGCATCGGAGCGCACGCGCTCCACGAGACCGCGGCGAAGCCACAGCCCTCCCGGCGTCCCGAGTCCGTTCCAGTTGGCGTACGCTCTGGCTTCGGTGTCGACAAAGCCGTATCCCGGCAGCCCCGCCGTGTCACGGCCGGCATAGGGCTTCGGATGGCCGGCCGGAAGAGCGGCACCGTCCGAGGCCAGGCGTTCGAACTGGCGTTTGAGAAGCAGAACGTCGCGATGATGGTCGGCGAGAAAATCTTCGACGATCCGGGCCTTATCGGCTGCGAGCTGCTGCAGACGCAGCTTTTCCGAGATGATCGCATTGGCCCGGCTCGTCGCGATCGCCGTATCCCCGAGGTTGGCGAGAAGGTACATGCCGGCACAGCCGATCGCGATCAGCGGCAGCAGTGCGGCCAGGATGAACGTGATGGAAAGTTTCGGGGCGATCCTCATGGGACTCTCGTTCGTTCGGCTCTCAGGCAGGAAACGGTTCGTCTCTCCACACCAGTTCCGGCGGATGCGCACAGAACCGGATCTATGGTACACTTTTCCCGCCATGGCCACAAGCCCGACCCGACGGAAGCCGTGGCATCCGACCTCTGCGAAAGGCGCCAACGATGAGCAAACTCAAGCCCCCCCAGCCGCCTTTGGACGATGTGTATTCTCGTCTCAACGCATTCCGCCCGGCCTGCGACAAGCCCGGAGCGAAAAAGCATCCCTGTCCCGACTGCTTCTCCTGCCAGTTCTGCTCTGATGCCCGGTGCGCGATCTGCCTCGCCGGACAAGCCGGACGCTGCTGCCGCTCCGCCACTCCAACCCCTCCGAAACCCGAAGACGAAAAACCATGAACGAACGCCACGCCTTCTTCGACTCCCCTCTCGGGCGGTGCGCCCTGGCCTGGAACAGCCGCGGGATCTGCGCTCTCGCCCTTCCCGACCGCGATGACGCAGCCACCCTCGCCCTCCTGAGGAAACACGTTCCGGCATCGAAGGAAGCAGCCGCAACCGGCATTGCAAAACGCGCGGTCACCTTCGTCCGTGAACTTCTTTCGGGGAACAGGCCCGCGCCTTCCGCCTGCCCCCCGCTCGATCTCTCCCGGTGCAGCAATTTTTATACTTTAGTTTATACTTCACTGCAGCACATTGGGCCGGGCACGACGATCAGCTACGGCGAGCTTGCCGCGACGGCGGGAAAGCCGGGCGCCGCACGGCTGATCGGCCGGATCGTCGGGGCCAACCCTCTGCCGCTGCTGATCCCCTGCCATCGCGTCATCGGAGCGGATGGCCGTCTGCACGGGTTTTCCGCGCCCGGCGGGATCGACACCAAGCAGCGCATCCTGAATATGGAAGGAACGCCGCTTCCCCTGCCGCGACGCGGCCGCCGAGCGAATCCGGTCCCGCCCGACTTCGGGGAGGCGACACGGGCCCTCGCCGACGCCGACCCCGTCATGAAGCGGCTGATCGACCGCGTCGGCCCGTGCCGGCTCGAGATCGACCGGCTCTCCGGCCTGTTCGAAGCCCTCCTCGAATCGATCGTGTATCAGCAACTGACGGGCAAGGCCGCCGCAACGATCCACGGCAGGCTTCTCGACCTGTTCCGACCCAAGCCGCGGATCGATCCCCTCGATCTCCTCCGCGCCTCCGACGAGGAACTGCGCGGAGCCGGCATCTCCGGCCCCAAGATCGCCGCCATGCGCGACCTGGCCGAAAAGGCCGCCTCGGGCGAACTGCCCACCCTGCCGGAACTGGAGCACCTCGACGACGAAACGATCATCGAACACCTCACGCGTGTCCGCGGCATCGGCCGCTGGACCGTCGAGATGCTGCTCCTCTTCCGGCTCGGCCGCCCCGACATCCTTTCGCCCGGCGACTACGGGCTCCGGAAAGGGTACGCCGTTCTCTATAACGGCGGCACCCTCCCGACCCCACGCGAACTCGCCGCAGCCGGAGAACGCTGGAAACCCTGGCGCAGCATCGCAAGCTGGTATCTGTGGCGCGCCGCGGAAGGGGTACGCCTTCCCGCCGAACAGCGACGCCCCGGCTGACCTGATCCTCCGAGAGCCGCCCCAAGGATTGACCTCGGCTCCGACTGCGTGTATGTTCTTTCCACCCCCTCAGGCGAGGGCATGAACGTCCTGGATCACGCCGCACGCTCTAGATATTTTTATTATTATATACATATTTATATTCACACTTTCAGCAGGAGCACGTCATGGAGAGCCCCGCACAACTGGAGTTCCATTCGGAGAAGGTGACGACGGTTTCCGTCGCGGGAGATTTCAACGACTGGTGCGGCTCGTCGAAAGGCGCGTTCGACCCCTCCCTGGGGCGCATGATCCCCGCCGGCGACTACGCCTGGACCTTCTCCCTCGCCGGCGTCACTCCCGGCCACCATCAGTTCAAGTTCATCCTCGACGGAGACTGGGAGTCCGGTCCCAACCGCACGTTCTATCTCGACGAGAAGGGCCGCCTGATCGACCCCACCGGGGGCATCGTCTCGGTCGTCCTCGAAAGCACGTCGATGGTCCGCATCCGGTTCAACGGCCTCACGAAACTCCCCAAATTCCTCGAGCAGCTCACCTTCCACATCCGGCCTCACGGAACGATCCTCAGTATCGACCGCCACCCCCGCAAGCAGGGGGAGGGTGAAGTCGTCGATCTCCACTGCCGCGACCTCGACATCTCCACGAACCTCCATCTCGACGTGAAAGGCCTCGGGGAGAAACAGATCACCCGCCCCATCCTTCCCGACGGCGTGTTCTCCCGCGCGTTCGTCTCGACGAAGCCCCTCGGAGCAACGGTCGAAGGCTCCGACACCGTGTTCCGCCTCTTCGCCCCGCGGGCGAAGAGCGTCCGCCTCCATCTCGCGGCAGACCCCCACATGCACCGGACCATCGCGAACGCCAAAGGGCAACGCGATGCCGACGGCGTCTGGGAGATGCGCGTCGGCGGCACGCACTGGGGCTGCTGCTATGGATTTCACGTCGAAGGCCCGCACGGCGAGGGCGAAGGGTTCGACGCGAAAAAGCTGTGGCCCGACCCCTACGCCCGCGCGGCCGTGTTCCACGACGGGCCTGCGATCCTGATCGAGCCCGGCTCGACCGGAAACGGGTTCGGCGGCTGGACGGACCAGGCATTCCACACGCCGGCGAAATCCGAGCTGGTGATCTGGGAGGCCTCGATCCGGGATCTGACGGCTCACCCCAGCTCGGGCGTGGCCAGGGAGCTGCGCGGCAAATACACCGGTCTCGCCGCCACCCCGGGGCTGGGCACCGGCATCGATCACATGAAAAAACTGGGGATCAACGCCGTCGAGTTCCTGCCCGTCTTCGAGTTCGACGACGACCCGCCCGGCACCTACCACTGGGGCTACATGCCCAGCCTGTTCTTCGCCCCCGAGGCGAGCTACGCCCGCTCCCCCCACGGCGCCCAGGTGCACGAGTTCAAGACCCTCGTCGACACCCTGCACCGCCACGGCATCGCCGTCCTGCTCGACGTCGTCTACAACCATACCGGCGCCCCGCAGGTGCTGATGGGCATCGATCGCAAGTATTTCTACCGCCATGACGGGAGCCTCACCCTCCACAACTTCAGCGGCTGCGGCAACGATTTCAAGAGCGAGAACCCCATGGCCCGCCGGCTCATCATCGACAGCCTCGAACACTGGGTGCGCGAGTATCATGTCGACGGGTTCCGCTTCGATCTGGCCGAACTGCTCGATCACCAGACCCTCACCGAAATCGAGGCGCGCCTGTGCGCCGTCAAGCCCGACGTGATCCTGATCGCCGAGCCCTGGAGCTTCCACGGCTCGAACAAGGGACAGTTGAAGAACACCCGCTGGGCGAACTGGAACGACGACTTCCGCAACCGCATCAAGGAAGCGGCTCTCGGCCGCGGCTCTGCCGACGCCCTGTTCCAGGTGCTGCGCGGCTCGGTCGATCTGTGGACCGCCTCGCCGTGGGAGTCCGTCAACTACGTCGAGTCGCACGACGACTTCACTCTGACCGACCACCTCACCGAACGAAAGGATCGCGACGGCTCCCATCCGACCGCCACCGACGTCCGGCGCATTCTGTTCTGCGCCGCCGCCGTGCTGCTCTCTCCGGGGATCCCGATGCTCGCCCAGGGCCAGGAAATGCTCCGCAGCAAGAAGGGAAACGGCAACAGCTACAACGCCGGCGACGGAGTGAATGCGGTTGATTATAAATTGTGCGATATACATTCTCACGCATTTCATTTTCACCGCGACCTGATCAGCTTTCGCAACTCCCCCGACGGCCGGTTGCTGCGCGCGGCCGACGCGGCGGCATGCCGGTCGGTCGAACGGCTCCACGGCTCGACGCCCCTCTCGGTCGGGATGGTCTGGCGTGATGCGGCGAACCCGCGCGAACGGCTCGTCGTGCTGTTCAACGGCGATCAGCACTCCCGCTCGAAGTTCACGGTGAATCTTCCCGCCGGAAGCTGGGTGCGTCTCGTCGGGGACGGCCGGGCGTTCACGCGCACCTCCTTCGACCGCCGCGAAATGGCCGTGTCGCACGGTGATGTCGAGAACGGCGTCACGCTCGAGGTCCCGCCGATCGGCGTCGAGGTCTGGGCCTGGGCCGGTCGGAAACATTGATTCCCTCTGGAGGAATCGCCGCCCTCCGCTTTCCTGCCGCGGCCTTTGCCGGGGCCTTTCTGCTGCTTCTCGTCCAGCCGATGGCCGGAAAAGCCCTGCTCCCCCTCTTCGGCGGCAGCATCTCTGTCTGGTCGGTCGCGCTCATCTTTTTCCAGGGAATCCTGCTGGCCGGGTATCTGATCCCCCACCTGCTGATCGGAAACCGCGCCACGCCGTTGCGCAGCCTGCCCCTGCCCCTTCTTGCCGCCGCGGCAGCCATCCGGAGCCTGGCTCTCCCGCCCTTTTCCGCCTGTTCGCTCGAAACCGGAAGCGGCTTCGTCGCCTCCGAACTGCGCATCCTGCTCGCCGGCATCGGGCTGCCTGCACTCGCCCTCGCGGCGACGTGCCCCAGTGTTCTGCGCTGGCAGGCAGCCGCGGCACCCGCCGATTCGGCCGCGACGGCCCGGATCCTCGCCGCCTCCAATGCCGGTTCGCTCGCAGGGTTGATCGCGTTCCCCCTGCTCCTGGAGCCCGCCTTCGCCGCGCCCGACCTCTGGCGACTCTGGTCCTTCGGCATCCTTGGCTGGGCCGCTCTTTTCTCGCTCTGCGCCCCGCTCCGCCAGCCGGAGCGCACCGGCCCGGTCGCCGCCGAAGAGCGCCCGGCCGCTCTGGCACCGGAGGGCTCCACCCCGCTCGGCTGGGCCCTTCCCGCCATGGCCGGAACGGCGCTGCTGGCGGCCGTCACCAATGTCCTGACCCTCGATGTGGCCGCGATCCCCTTCCTGTGGGTCGTTCCGCTCGCGGTATATCTCTGGACCTGGGTGCGCGCTTTCGGCGACACCCCGCCCGACCTTCACGCCTGGGGACGCTGGTTCCCCGACGTCCTCGCGGGCGGCTTCGTCCTTGCGCTGGTGGTCCAGCTCGGCTTCACCCTCGATGCCCTCATCAAGGGTCTCCTGCTCGTTCTCCTGCTCTGGGCCTCATGCACCGTGCTCCACGGCCTCGCCGCGCAACGCCGGCCCGTCGAGCCCGACCGCCTCACCGCCTTCTCCCTCTGTCTCTCAGCCGGCGGGCTCGCAGGCACGCTCCTCACCGCGTTCGCCCCCCCGTTGATCGGCACCGGGCTGATCGAACTCCCCCTGGCCCTGGGCCTTGCCGCCATCGCCGCCTGGCTCGAAAAACCCTGGCGGCTCGATGCCCGCGACCCATTCGCCTTCGTCCGGATCTCGGGCCTTCTGCTCATGGCCGGCGCGTTCCCGGCCCTGTTCGCGAGAGGCATGCCGGATACGGGGGCCTTCCTGGTTTCGGCCTCCGCAGGTGCGATCGTCTACATCCGGATTGCCCTCCGGGAGTCCGCCCGCCGGCAGATGAACCGCGCGGTGACCGCCGTCGTGATCGCCCTCTGCCTCGTCGGCATCGACCGGTTCGGAACCGGCGGCCTGGTGCACGAGGCAGTCCGCACCTGGTATGGCATCTATCGCGTGTTCGACAACGGCGGAGTCCGGTATCTCCAGATGGGTTCGACATACCACGGCCACGAAGCCATTTCCGGGCCGGATGCCGGAAAGCCGCTCTACTACTATCACCCGGAAACGCCGATCGGGAGTTTTTTCGGTCGTGCCGAGCCGACCTGGCGCTCGACGGCCGTCGTCGGCCTCGGCGCGGGCACCCTGGCTGCCTACGCGAAAGCGGGCCAGCGCCTCGACTTCTATGAACTCGACCCGGCGTGCGAACGGATCGCCCGCACCTGGTTCGGGTATCTAGGCTCGTCAACGGCGGAAATTCGCGTCATCCCGGGCGACGGCCGGCTGGGGCTGCGCGCCGCCGCGGCCGGGCTCTACGATCTCATCGTGCTGGATGCATTCAACAGCGATGCCATACCCGTCCACCTGCTGACGACCGAAGCGATCGGGGAGTATCGGCGCGCCCTGGCCGAGGACGGGCTTCTCCTGTTCCATATCTCGAACAGGCACCTGAATCTCGCACCGGTGCTTTTTGCGGCAGCCGGAAAACTCGGTCTCGACGTGCGTCTGGCACAGAAACCGGGACGCGACAACGCGCCGGTCTATCCCACCCGGTGGATCGCCATGGGCTCACCCGCCGGGATCCGGCGGCATCTCTCCGGCCTGGAACTATGGCGCGCGCCATCCGGCAACGATCGCGTCACCCAGCCGTGGACGGACAGCCACTCGAGCCTGCTGGCAGCGTTCCCGCCGGATCAGAGCCTGTTCGAGCCCCCGCCGGTGACGCCGGCGGGGACGAAGAAATGAATCCGTCTTCGGATTACTTGTGACAGGTGTCGAACTCGGGGCAGCGACCTTCCTGCGTCTCACACTCGAGAACGCCTTCGCTCTTCCCCTTGCAAACGGCTTTCATGCCGGTCAGGCGGCGGGCATGCCGATTGAGCTCGAGCTTGTCCTTCCGCAGTTCAACGACTTCATCATCGGTAAGCTGTCTGTTGGGGGGCATCTTCATACGTCTTCTACACTCCTGAGTTTCTGTCGGCCGTCAGACCGGACCGACAGGATACCCGCCCAGGGCGGCGTTGGCAAGTTTTCCCTGCCGTATTGACGACGACGGCCCCGCGGTGATACTGTTTCCGTGACAGAAAGACGAAAGCGTGCGTTTTCTCCGGAACCCGCACAGGAAAGGAACGGGCGCCTGCCGATCCAGGGCACGGCCATGTGAGAGATGAAACCTGGTAACGATGTTCCCCGCCCTGCCGTACGATGGCCATTCGTCTCGGCACTGCCCCGGCGCACCGAACTCTGACCCGTTCTCAGACCGGCCCGGCGCCCTGCGCGAAGGCCGGATTTTCGGTTTTCTGACGAATCCCGCATCACAACACCCAACAGGGAGCGAGTATGGAACCTCAGATGGAACAAAAAGACGAAAACATCACGATCACCCTCAAAGATGGAACGACGCTGAGCGTCAAGAAGGGCACCCCCCTCCTGGAAGTCGCCAAGACCGTCTCCACCCCGACGCATCTGCCGATTCTCTGCGCACGCGTCGACAACGACATCCGCAGCCTCGACTACAGCCCGACGATGGACTGCCGGGTCGAGTTCATCGACTACCGGACGGGAGCCGGCCAGGAGTGCTACCGGCGCAGCATCACCTTCGTGCTCGCCCGCGCCGTGCTCGAACTGTACCGCAACGCCCGCCTCGTCATCGGCCACTCGATCGGCAACGCGTTCTATTATGATCTCTATACCGATGTGCCGGTTTCCGAAACCATCCTCGGGTATATCAATGAGCGCATGCGGGCGATCATCGGCAAGAACGAGATCTTCGAAAAGCGCACCCTGAGCCGCACCGAAGCCGTCTCGATGTTCAAGAAAGAAGGGTATCCCGAAAAGGCCCGGCTCGTCCAGAACATCAACAACGACGACATCGGCGTTGTATCGTGCTGGAAATATATCGACCTCGATCACGGCCCGATGGTTCCTTCGACCGGGTATCTCAATACGTTCGAGCTGAAGCAGTATTCCAATGGGTTCGTGCTCCTGTTCCCCGACCCCAAGAACCCCGTCGTCGCCTCCGGTATCGCCGATCAGCCCAAGATTTTCCAGGTGTACCGCGAGAGCAAGGAGTGGGGCAAGATCCTCGAGGCGAACAACGTCGGCCGGCTCAACCACATGATCCAGACCGGCCAGGTGTCCGACTTCGTCAAGGTCGCCGAAGCCCTTCACGAAAAGAAGATCGGCATGATCGCCGACGAGATCACCCGCCGGAAAACGGCCCGCATCGTCCTGATCGCCGGGCCCTCCAGCTCGGGCAAGACGACGTTCAGCAAGCGCCTCTGCATCCAGCTTCGCGTGAACGGCCTGCGCCCGATCGCCCTCTCCCTCGACAACTACTTCCTCAACCGTGACCAGACCCCGCGCGACGAGGACGGCAACTTCGACTTCGAAGACATCCACGCCCTCGATCTCGAGCTGATCCACGAGCACCTCGCGGCCGTGCTCCAGGGCCGTGAGATCCAGATTCCGAAGTTCGAGTTCGCAACCGGCTCGCGCAAGAAGGAAACGACGCCCCTCCGTATCAACGACGATCAGATCCTGATCATCGAGGGGATCCACGGCCTCAACGACGAGCTGACCACGACCGTTCCCGCCTCGGCCAAGTTCAAGATCTACATCTCGGCCCTGACACAGCTCGTCATCGATGACTACAACCGCATCTCGACCACCGACACCCGCCTGATCCGCCGCACCGTGCGCGACAAGAAATACCGCAGCTACGCGGCCGAGGACACGATCCAGCGCTGGCCGTCGGTGCGCCGCGGCGAGGAGCGCAACATCTTCCCATTCCAGGAAAAAGCCGACATGGTGTTCAACTCGGCCATTCCCTACGAACTCTCGGTGCTGAAGACGATCGCCGAGCCCCTGTTCGGCGACATTTCCCCCGAAAGCCCCTCTTACAGCGAAGCGCGGCGCATCCTGCGGCTGCTCTCCCTGTTCAAGCCCCTCGATCCGAAGGAAGTCCCCCCGACCTCGATCCTGCGCGAGTTCGTGGGCGGCAGCTCCTTCCACTACTGATGAGAGGCTTCCCCCAAAGGGAAGCCGAACTGAAGCGGCGGCTGGAAGCGATCCTGGACGGGCACCCCTCTGCCGAGAGGGCGACGCTCGATCCCGTATCGTTTCCACGCCGCCTTCTTCTTGACGGCGCCCCACGGCCCGAAATCGAGCTGGTCGGCCTTCTCGCCGCCATGCTCGCGTACGGCCGCCTCGAACTGTTCACCCGGGTGACGCGCGAGATCCTCGACCGCGCCGGTGGGAAGCTGCTCGAAACGGCCCTCGGGAAACGGCGCTTCCGGGGGTCATGGCCCGGCTACCGTCTCAGCACGGGTTCCGACATCGCCCGCCTGGTCCGGGCCGGAGCCCGTGTGATCGCGGATCGCGGCGGCCTCTGGGAAAGCTTCCGCCGGGGATGGAAGGATACCCGTTCCCTGAAGGACGGCCTGATCGCCCTCCAGCGGGATATCCTCGCCGCCGCCGAAGCCGACGGCCCGGAGCCGGTCTCCCGGGGCCTCGCTCACCTGCTTCCGGACCCGGCACGCGGCGGTGCGGTCAAGCGCTGGCTGATGTTTGCCCGCTGGATGATCCGTCCCGACGACGGCGTCGATCTCGGACTCTGGCCCGACGTCTCCCCTGCGACCCTGCTGATGCCGCTCGACCGGCATATCAGCCGCATCGCCCGTCATCTCGGCTTCACCCGCCGCTCCACCGACGACTGGAAAACCACGCTCGAGATCACCGAAGCCCTGCGCCGGCTCTGCCCCGACGATCCCGTGAAATACGATTTCGCCCTCTGCCATCTCGGCATCGCCGGCCTCTGCACTCACGGCAACGACCCCGATGTCTGCGCCGCATGCGGCCTCCGCGGCCTCTGTTCCGCCCCGCAGAAAGGTGCCGGTCCCCCTTCCAGAGCCCGAAGGCGCCCGGGAACGTCCTCCTGAATCACGAGAATTTCAGCTTCCTTCATCTGCGCCATCTGCGTCATCTGCGGATGAGTTCGTATGATCGCCAAACCCCTCCAGAACTCCGTGTCTCGGCGTCTCCGTGGTAAACCGGTCTTTGTTTCTCGTGGTGATGGAGGCTCCGTGCCTGGAATCCCACTTCGGCTTGTCGGTGGGCCGGAACGCATAGTATGATGCCCCCGTCGAACCGCCATTTCTCCCCAGGAGGCCCCGGATGCTCACCTTTGCCGACTTTTTCAAGAACCTCGAAGGATTTCCCTGCCCCGACCTGCTCCAGCAGCACCTCGAGGGATTCGAAGACCTCGTCTATGTCTGGGACGTCCTGAAGCGCATCCAGCAGGGATACGTCGCCAAACGCGTTCAGCCCCAGGTGCTCGGCATCGTCGAGGACGGCGCCTGGCTGCGCGGCGAAGATATCTATATCGGAAAGAATACAAAAGTCCAGGCCGGTGCGATGATCATCGGCCCCGCCATCATCGGGAACAACGTCGAGATCAGGCACGGGGCCTATATCCGCGGCCACGTGATCATCGGCGATCACGCCGTCGTCGGCCACGCCAGCGAACTCGGCCGCTCGATCCTCCTTCCCCACGCGAAAGCCCCCCATTTCAACTACGTCGGAGACTCGATTCTCGGCTGCCATGTCAATCTGGGCGCCGGCACCAAGCTGTCGAACCTGAAGAATGACGGAACCGAGGTGAAAGTCCTTGCCGCCGGAAGCTTCTGCAAAACCGGCATGCGCAAACTCGGCGCGATCCTCGGAGACGGGTGCATGCTCGGCTGCAACAGCGTCACGAATCCCGGCACCGTTCTCGGCCCCAACTGCCGTGTCTATCCCAACGCGACCGTGTCCGGCTACTCCGCCCCGTCCACGATCGTGAAACTCCGCCAGAACATCGCCACATCCCGGGCTTCCTGAGCAGCGAGGCAACGACGCAATGACGAACGAGCATCCCCCCTTCTTTTCGGAAGAAGACTCCAAGCGGCTCATCCAGGCGATCCAGGATGCGGAACGACGCACCTCGGGCGAGATCCGCATCCACGTCGAACACACCTGCACCGACGCCGACGCCCGCGTTCGTGAAGTGTTCGCCGAACTGGGCATGGACCAGACCGCCGAGCGGAACGGCATCCTGTTCTACCTCGCCACGGAAAGCCGCCTGTTCGCGGTCCTCGGCGACGAGGGAATCAACGAGGTCGTCCCGGAACAGTTCTGGAACACGATCCGCGACACCGTGCTGGCCCAGTTCCGTCGCGGAGACTTCGTTGCCGGTCTCACGGCCGGCGTCCGGACGGCCGGAGCCATGCTCGAGAAGTATTTCCCGCGCCGGGCGGACGACGTGAACGAGCTCCCCGACGAGATCAGCTACGGCCGGGAGTGAACCCGGGGTCAGTATTCGATTCCGGGACGGGCCTTTGCGCCGGCATCGAAATAATGCCTGACTTTCGTGATCCGCGAAATCAGATCGGCGTTGCCCAGCATCGCCTCGTCCGAGCAGCGGCCGGTCAGAACCAGCTCCAGTTCGGGCTTGCAGAGATGGCAAAGCTCGTCGAGAGCCGACGGCGGCAGGAGGCCGAAGCTCGCGGCCGTCACGATCTCGTCGAGCACCAGCAGATCGTATTCGCCTGAAACGATCGCCTCGCGGGCGATGCCGAGCCCTCGAGCCGCCTCGACCCGGTCCTCCTCCGTCGTTCCGAAACGGAACCGGCCATCCGGCTGCATCCGCTCCAGCCCCGTGACCCAGTAGCTCACCCCGATCCGGTCGAGCACGGCAAGCTCATGGTGCGAGTATGTCTTGTTCCCCTTGTCGAAATACACCATCCCCACGCGCATGCCCGCCCCGAAGGCCCGGATCAGCAGTCCGAGAGCCGCCGTGGATTTTCCCTTGCCGTCCCCGATATAGGCGTGGATCATCGCGGTCTCCAATATTCTCTATGATATATATGGAACTCAGAAATCCAGGTTGAAGGCATCCCCGAACGGATCGGCCTCTTCGCTGGCCGTTTTCGGGGGCGGTTCTTTCGCCGCCGTCGCCGCGGGCTGGCCGCCTGCCGCAGGGGCCGGCTCGGCGGCCGCAGCAGCAGGGGCCGGTTCCCTGCCGGTGCCGGCGGAATCCGCCGTGGTAGCGTCGGCGCGGGCAGGCGTGGTCCGTGATGCGGCCCGGGCATCCGCCGCGACCTTCGGATCGTGCTTCACGACGATCTCCTCCGAAACAGTTCTCCCCTGAGGCGTCTTCGGCCCCTCGCCGAAGGGGTTCTCTCCCCAGGATGTGTCGGGGGCGGCACTCGCCTCCTCCGATTTCGAAACCCCGGGAAGGGCCGCCGTGGCAGGCTGGTCCCGCTCGCGCTGCATGTCCCAGATCGTCGCGAGCGGCATGAACCGGGCTTCCCCGTGAGACAACTCCCCCGTCCGCACGACCTCGATATCCCCGTCCACCCGGGGCAACAACGCGATCAGCCAGGGGGTTCGCCACCGGCCCGCTCCCAGTGAGTCGGATCGTTCGATCTCGAGCTCCAGCCGCCAGCGCCGGCCCGTCCGCTGCATGTCAGCCGCACGCATCACCCGGTATCCGCACAGACCGGGCCCGGGCACCCAGACGAACAGCATCCGTTTCCCGAAATCGACGTTCGGAACCGGCTCTCCGGATTGGTGCTTTTCCCAGAACACCTGAAGCTCAGGCAGACTCCGGATCAGGAAAAAACTCGGCCGCTCCCGGTACCCCGTCCCCTCCCCGCGCCACTGCTCGAGAATGGCCAGCCGGCTCGGCTGGGCGGCGCCCGAAACGACCGAAGCCGCCAGTTCGGCTCCCGCCGCAGATTCCGGCAGGCTGGCGCCTGCAAGAAGCCCCCACGCTCCGCACAGAACCACGAGGGCAAGACCGTGACGACGCATCCCGGCATGCGGACAGGGCCGTGCGGACCGGGTCATCTCACCGGACTCCCGCCGTGATCGTCAGCCCCTGCTGCGAGGGCACGATGCCGAAGCCGTTATAGACGATGATATATTCGAGAATTTCATACCACGGCCTGTCTTTCAGGGAACAGTACAGCGGCGCCTTCTGGCCGCCCTGCCAGGTGATCGGTACCTTCGTCGCCCGGCTGATCGTCTCGAGAGCCCGCGCCACGTCGCGCCCGTCGCTGATGATCGTGCCCTTCGCCGACAGAGCCGGGAACCAGCGCGCCAGAACGGCCGAATCATACCCCCGCAGCCGCTTCAGAAACCACTGCCAGCTCGTTCCGAACACGTTCACCGGCGCCACGAAAATCACGCCATCGACCCCGTGATACCGGTGATGCGGGCTGACGACCCGCTCGAGCATCGCATTCATATCGTAGGCCCGCGCCTGTGGCATCGCCTCCATCGTCGTCTGCCAATGGCACACGTACTCCTTCCCGTAGGCCAGGGCAACCATGCGGATCGTATTCCAGAGCGGAAGCGGCCCGCTCCAGATCACATCCATCCGGTCTTTGCCCGGGATCAGCGGAAGCTTCGGTGCAAGGGTGAAATACTGGCGCGCATCGGGCCGGTACAACACCACGCTGTCATTGCGGATTGCCGTCACCCGCAGATCCCGGCCGATCATATATCCCGGGGTCACCAGCATCTTCTGCCCACCCCATTTCAGCCAGGCTGCGCCGTCTTCGCCCCGGCTCACCAGACCCACTACCTCGATCTGCGTCGGATCGGCCACGGGCAGGGCCTGCACGGCCTCCGCTCCGATCAGGGCCAGGCCCGAAACCAGCAGCGCCAGGGCGCATCGCCACATCCATCGGCTCATCGTTTCATCTCCCTCTCTGACGGCATTGTCCGAACGAACGCGTGTAGTTTACCATACCATCCACCGGGGAGGTATGCGTTCCCCCTCCCCGCCCCATCACCGACGGAGGAACATCGTATGATCACCCGCCCACGGCTCCTGGCACTGGCGTTCGGCATGACGGCCGCGTCATTCGCGTTTCCCTGCGACCTCTTCGCCCAGATCGAAGTCCCGGTCAGCTATGAGCTGGCCAGCGGTGCACCACGCATCGACGGCTTCCTCACCGGCGGCTCCTGGTGCGAGCCCGAAGGCCTGAGCGTCACCAGATCGGGCGATGCCGCCCCTTCGCTGGTCCGGTATGAGGATATCGATCAGATCACCGCTCTGACGCCCCCCGCCTCGGGTACGGTTTCGATGCGCATCCGCCTCAAGGAGGAAACCGAGTTCCAGGCCGTCGCGAACGTTCCCCCGGGCGTGCCGATGCTCGTGCTGCGTGATGAGCCGCCGCAGGGCGCGCCGGCCGATTCCGGAAAAATCCGCACCTTCACCCCCGAAAACTTCCGCGGCCTCCCCTCGATCGAGTTCGAGGCGGCTCTGGCCCTCGAAGCCAGTCCCCAGCTCGTCAAGGAGCTTGCCGAAAAACTCGCCAAAGCAGCCGGCGAGGGCCGAATCGAAGAAGCCATCGAGCTCCACAGCCAGATCGGAGAGATCCTTGGCGCCCTCTCCGACGCGTCCGGCACCGCTCCTGTTCCAGAGTAAGTGCTCGCCCGGAGACCGGCGGCTGAGATTTCAGTTCTTCAGCCCCGTGTGGTAGAATAAAAAGAGAGATACCGGAAGATCGTTCACAGAGAATAAAAGATCTTCTGTCGAAACGAGAGGTATTGCATGAGCCCCGACCCGCAACGGGCTAGGGTTTCCGTCCGAACGCTTCTGATCGGACTGGGTACGGTCATGTTCCTCCTGGCGCTGATGTTCAGCTTGTTTCACGCCAGGTGGCTTCTCCATACCTCCGAGTATCTCCGCAGAAACCTCGCTGACCGGCATCGGATCATCCGCTCCTATGAGCGCCTGGGCAACGCCTGGCAGGAGCTG
>DAOOQQ010000063.1:0-29543 GCA_035388825.1 Candidatus Ozemibacteraceae bacterium | reverse complement strand
TGATCGCGGCGTGGTCGCTGGTGATGCTGTTCGCGGCGGGGTTCCGTTCGTCCTGGGGCTTCCTGCCGGACCAGGCGCGCCGGGTCGTCCGGTTCGCCGTGACGCTGCTGTATGCGGTGATGCTGTTCGGGGCCGGAAGCCGGGTCGTGCTCATCGTCGGGCTGCTCGTCGGCGGTGTCGCCCTGATCGCACACCAGCGCACGGTTGGCGCGCCCCGTTGGCTGCTGATGCTCGCTGCCGGGGCGGCCACCTTGCTGACGGGATGGCGCCTGGCCCAGTCGGCCTTCGTCGGGGAGTGGCTGCTGAACGAGCGCCTGTTCATCTGGTCGGCGGCGATGAAGAACATTGCGGCCGCCCCATGGACCGGCCATGGCATCCTGTCCTACGGAGAGCTTCCCCAGGTGATCGATCCGGATTCAGGCATCTGGGTCTACGACTGGATCTACCCCCACACCCACCAGGTGGTTCTCGAACTGCTGCTGTGGGGCGGGATTCCGCTGCTGGCGGGTGCCGGGATCGCCTGGCTCCTGTTCTGGCGCGAGCGACGGCCGGGGATCTGGCGGTATGCGGCCCTCTCGATGTCTCTCATAGGTCTCGCCGATGTCGTTCACTACACGCCGGCGATGCTGTTTCTCGTGCTTCTCGTCTGGTTCCGCCCATCCGGACCCGTCGCGGAGGCCACCGGTGGCAGCCGGGCAGGAAACGGTCTCTGGGTGTATTCGGTTCTTGCCCTCGGCGGTGTGGCCCTGCTGGCCGTCGCGAACGGTGAGGAGGCCCGGATACGGTATCGGGAGGCCCTCGAATGCCTTGCCCGGGGCGACGGCGCATGGCATGCCCGACTCGACGAGGCCGTCGCGGCGGCGCCCCTTCGGCTCGATCTCCCGCTTCAGCGGCTGTTGATGGAGCTTTCCTTCGGCGCCGAACCCGACGAGGAACAGCTGCTCCGGGTACAATCCTGGGGAACGTCCCGGCCGGGCTATTATCTTGTTCATTATATAATAAGTAGAATGCAGGAACTCGGCGGGAACGACCGGGCGGCGCTCGATGCCTGTCTCCGGTCGCTCGAGCTCGAGCCGCGCGACCCGATGGGCATCCGGTGGGGGCGGGCGGCGATCCTCGCGAGGCGACTGGGACAGGATGCCGGCCCCTCTGCCTGGCGGGCCATCCAGCGGGGTGTCTGGGGCTCAGCCTGCGTGCTCGACCATCCGGTGTACGGCACGGTGTTCCGGCGGGAGATGGCGGATCGGCTGCATGGGTTCCGGGTCGGTTCGGCTCAGGAGCTGATGCAGGCGCACCAGGCTTCCGTTGCGCTCGTCGATCGCGGGGCGGCTTCCCTGACGCTGCCGGTGCTCGCGGGGCCGGCCGGTATCGTGCCCGAATGGCTGACGGACGGCTGCGGCAGCGTCGAGCTGAAACTTGCCTCGAACACCACGGGAGCTGCTTCCGTGATCGCCTCGGCTGTCGCGGGCCTCGACACGTTCCTCGTGGCGCGGCTGCGGGCACTCTGCGCGATGGCCGACGCGACAGGGGCCTCCGAGATCCTCGACCGCGCCGCGGTGCGCCTCCGGAGCGTCTGGAGCTACCGGAACAAGAACGACGAGGATCCCTGGCTGCTCTGGTGGCTGGCCCGGTCGGCGCTCGTCCGGAACGATCCTGCCGGGGCGCTCGGGCTGCTCGATCGGCTCGATGCGATGGATCCGGCGAATCCCTGGATCCTCGAACGACGCGGAGTGGTTCTGCAGGCGCTCGGAGATGCCCGGGGGGCGCGCGAGGCGTTCGAGGCGGCTCTGCGCGTGATTCCGATCGCCCGGCTCGATCCGCTGTTCGCCGCGGGGCCCCGGGAGCTGTATGCCCCGGCCGGGGACCAGTGGAGCTTCGCGCTTGAACGCGCGTTCCGCCGGTTCGACGCGGAGGCCGACGCTTATCATGCAGAGGCGTGGACGAGGCTGCGAGAGGCGCTCGAGCAGAGACTCGGAACGCCCCGTTCCGGTCAGGGAACCTCGAACACCTCGCCGGCTGCATCCGAGTAAATACGGCGGGTCTGCGACGCGAAGAAGCCGTCGATGTTCCGGCGATACTCGGGGGTGTCGAACAGGCCATACAGGAACCGCGCTCCGGTGCGTGGGAGATACAGGTGGTCGACCCCGAACGCCTTCAGATAGGTGCGGATCTGCGCCGGCTCTCTCGCGACGAGGGCGGCAGAGATGAAGGGGTAGGGCACGAGCTCCATCCAGGTGAACCGCCGGTCGAGGTAGTAGACACGCTCCTCGAACAGCGGGAGGACATGCGCCGAGGATGCGGTCGAGCGGTTCAGGAATGCGTAAGCCCCCATGAAGGGGAGCTGCTGTTCGAGAAATGCTTCTGCCGTCACTTCGCCACGCGTGTAGGGGGCGATTCGGGCGTTTCGCATGGCCGAAAAGCTGATCGAGTGCGGGAGAGCGGCGAGCAGGAGCGCGGCCGTGAGTGCGGCGAAGCCTCTGCCCGAGCCGGCGAGCACGCCCGCGAGAATCGAGAACACGCCGAGCGTCGGGAGAAGGAACCGGATCTGGTGGGTTCCGAAGGCCCATCCGATGACGGTTACCACCGCAAAAGCGCAGGCGATGCGGAACCAGCGGCCGGCGTCGCGGTCGAAGCAGCGGAACAGGAGGGCGGGCGCGATGGCGAGCGGAACGAAGCCGATCTGGCCGTCGAAGTAGATGAGCGACGTCTCGGCATCATGCAGATGGCAGTGAACCGTGACGTTCCAGGGGAGCAGGAACAGGGCGAGCGGGTCGCGGCCCATGCCGAAGCGGTCGAGGAGGGTTTCCTGGAGATACACGAACGGCATGGGCGTGTGGAAGACCGTGCTGAACGCCGTGTGCGGCGCCGGGATATGGCCGCCTCCCGCCCACAGCGAGCTGAAATGCGGGTAGAAGGGGTTGCCCACCATCAGCCAGTTCCGGATATACCAGGGGCTGGCGATCACGAGCAGGCCGAAGCAGAACCAGGACGCCTGCTCCATGAGCGTGCGGCTCGAGACCGCGTAATCCTCCCGGAGACGGACGGCGAAGATGCCGGCGAACAGGGCGAGAAACGCGATGATCGCGCCCGAGGTCTTCACCTGGGCGGCGTACCCCGCGACGACGGCAAGGCAGAGCAGGGCGGTCGAAACGTCCTTGCTGCGGCAGACGGCCGTGCGCCAGGCGGCAAAGAGGGCCGCCAGCGCCAGGTAGACGATCAGCAGGTCGGTGTATGCGGTGCGTGCGAGCCAAGATACCTGCGGATGCAGCGTCCAGGCGAGGGCTGCGCAGGCCCCGGCGGTCGGGCCGAGGGCGCGTGCGGTCAGCAGGAGGAGCAGGATCGCGATTGCGGGGGCGAGCAGCCCGTTGATCGTGCGGATTGCCACATCGCTGCCGATCAGGCTGATCCAGGTGGTGAACAGATGGAAACTCTGCGGCCGGTTCGCGGGCGGGAGGTCGGGCAGAAAGCCGAGCCGGCCGGTTTCCCGGTACAGGCGCGTGATCGTCAGATGGTACACCTGATCGTCGTAAGCGATCGACGGGGCCGTCACACCGGGGAGATCGAGGGCTGAGACGAGAAGGATCACGGCCAGCGCCGCCCGGACGGGGAAGGGACGGAAAAGCGATGATAGAATAGAATATATATCTTGCCAGATGGTGCGTCGGAGGCTGATGCCGGCGAATATCGAGAGGAAGAGAATCGTGACGGCGAGCGAGCCGGTCGAGAACCCCCAGGTCGAGCCGAAGATCAGTCCGGCGGCAGCGGCGAGCATCAGGCCCGCCGGAAGGGCCGTCACGGCGGCGAGGGCCGATCCGGCGGGACAGCCGGCGAGAACGAGGGCGCCGTGGCCGGCGAACCAGGCGAGACAGAAGGCCGCGATCCCGGGCAGAATCGGCAGGAGAGCCTGCACGCCGGGGAGGCGGAAGCCCGAAAGCGGGAAGGTGAGCGGGTGCTCGCGGTAATACGCAACCGCAACGAGGAGGGCCCAGAGCGCCGAGAGAAGCAGGGGGGCACTGAAGAGGCTCTGGCCGGAACGCGGGGACGTGGTGGGTTCGGACACGGCTCAGGCCCGGGAGGAAACGCCGGCGCGGCGCAGCAGACGGCGGATCAGCCGGCGGTGATAGGCCGGAATCGCGACCGGGGCGGGCCGTTCCGCGAGCGTGTGCTGTGCCTGGGCGGCCGAGCCGAGATGCCCGGTCTGACCGAAGACGTAACAGGCCAGGGGGATGACCTGGAGCACGTCGCGCCGGCTCTCGGCGGTCGAGGCGGCGACGGCATCGGCGAGCTGCGAAACCGTGAGCCGGCCGTCGATCGCGGCGAGAAACGCCGTCGTGATGCGGTGGACGCGCCGGAGCCGGCGGGCCGCCTCGCGCATCCCGGTATGGCCGTCGAACCAGCCCCACAGGCCTGTGAGCGCGACCGTGAAGAACATCGCCAGGTCCTCGTCGTCGGGCTTGTGCGAAACGGCGGGTGTGTCGTCGAGAAGAGTGCGCGGCACGAAGTTGATGTGGTGGTGGAACCGGTGGTGATACCCCTCGGCGAGGTCCTCGCCGAGCGTGTTCCGGTCGTCGCCGAACGGCGTGCCGGGGTAGGGGGTGGCGAACTGGCCCAGGTAGATCGGGAAGGGGAGCTGGTGAAAGAAGGCATACCACGGCAGGCCCGCCTGGATCTGGTCGAGGAACACCTTCTGGAGCCGGTAGCCGCTGATCGTCTCGCCCGGGTTGAACGCCATGCAGGTGTAGAGCGGCGCAAGCCCGGCGTCTTTCTGCAGTTGGACGGCCTTGCGCACGTCCTCGAACCCCTGGCCCTTGTGGATATACTCGAAGGTGCCCGGATTGACGCTTTCGACACCCAGTTCGATGCCGACGCAACCGGACCGGCGGAACAGCGGCAGCAGATCGGCGTGGGCGACGATGTGCTCGGCCCGGTCGAGGGCGATCCAGCGGATGTCGCCCCGGCTCTCGAAGCCGCGGGCGATCTCGGCGATCAGGTCGGGTTTGAGCGTGATGTTGTCGTCCCAGAAGTGGAACTGGCGGATGCCGAAGCTGCTCATGATCCAGTCGACCTCGGCCAGCACATTGGCGGCCGACCGGAACCGGACCTTCCGGTGCCAGATCTGGGGGCTGTTGCAGAACGAGCAGGCATATGGACAGCCCCGCGAGGCGAAGATGGGCAGCCGCTCGCCGCCGACGACGTGCAGCGGATTGTTGTACAGCCGGATTGGAAGCAGATCGTAGGCCGGGAAGGCCAGCGCGTCGAGATCCGCGATCAGCGGCCGGGCAGGGCCTTTGACGATGCCGTCGGACGTGCGGACGGCCGTTCCGGGAACCCCCGCCGCGGGCTCGCCGGCCAGGCGGCGCCGGATCAACTCGAGCACGGTCTCCTCGCCCTCGCCGATGATGGCGATATCGCCGTGGGGAAGCACCTCTTCGGGCCGCAGGGTCGGGTGCACGCCGCCGAACCAGATCTGGGTGGCCGGCATCTCGCGCCGGATGCGGTCGGCGAGGCGGCGGGAAAAGTCGACCTGGCAGGTCATGGCCGAGAAGCCGATGACATCCCACTCGGCGGATCGGATGGCCGCGAAGGTCGCCTCTTCGTCGTAATCGAGGGCGAGCGCGTCGAGGATCGCCACCTGCACGTCGGGGTGCTTGAGCCGCACCTGGGCTGCGATCGAAGCGAGGCCGTAGGGGATGATGACTTTGTGGCGCCGGTTCGAGGGAAGCGGCGGCTGGATGAACAGGATGCGCAGCGCGCTTCCGGCGGCCGGTCGCGACGGAACGAAGGGCGGGGTGCGGCGTGCCTGGCGGATGCGCAGGATCGGCCGGATGCCGATATCGACGGGGAAGCCCCCGAACTCGGTCAGGGCGGTCTTGAGCACCTCTTCTTTGAGGGTGAAGAAGAGGGGCGATTGGGAAACGGCCCGGAACCAGCCCTGCTTGCGGATTCTGTCGGCGGCTTCGACCAGCCATTCGGTGATGGGCATCGTAACGTCTCCTGTCGTCAGGCGCGAACCGGGTTCGTGGCTTCGCCGCTCCAGAGCCGGGCCGGGGTGCGGCCGGCGAGACGCTGCTTCACGGATCGCGCAAGATCGGTGAGAGCGCCGGGAAGCAGCGTGAAAATGAAGGGAAAAACGAGTTGGGAAAGGGGTGTGCCGGACTGGCGGGCCCTGCGCAGAAGCGCCCGGGCATCGCCGCGCTCGCGGCAGGCCAGGGCCGAAAGCCCCGTGACGAGACATGCCTGGCCCATGACGGCGGCCACATGGGCCGGATCGGCATTTGGAGCGACGATCTCGGAGATCCAGCGCCGGTAGCTGTTGAGCATCTGCCGGTAACGGAGGGTCAGGCTGGCCCCGTGCAGGCGGCGCTGGAGCAGATACTCCTCGACGACGACGGCCCTGGCCCCCGCGTCGAACAACCGGTCGAAATACGCCAGATCCTCGATCGGCTGGTAGCGGGTGTCGAACCCGTCGGCGGCAAGCGCCGTTTCACGCTTCACGAGCGCCATGCTGGGGACGAGAACCGCCCGCGCCGCGCCGAGCTGGAACTGCCGCCGGTCGAGCCGGGTGATTTCGCCCGAGACCCCGCCCGGACCCGCGCCGATCGCGGATCCGCCGGCATCGATCAGCACCGCCCGGCAGCCGATGATCGCGGCTTCGGGATGCGTTTCGGCGGCACGGAGCTGCCGTTCGAGCTTGCGGGGGTGCCACACGTCGTCGGCGTCGAGAAACGCGAGCCAGGTGCCGCGCGCTTCCCGGATGCCCCGGTTCCGGGCGGCGGCCTGGCCGGCGTTTTCCTGGCGCAGAAGCCGGATGGGCAGATCCCCGAACGCATCGGCGGAAACCGGCGGCCGGGATCCGTCGTCGATGATGACGAGTTCGAGCGGCCGAACGCTCTGCGCGCGGACAGACTCCAAAGCACAATCTATATATCTACCGGGATTGTATGCCGGGATGATGATGCTGACGGTGGTGGGTGTGGTTTGCATGGTCATGGGTCGCGCTCCCGCCCCAGCATTGTATCACACCCCGTGGCACCAGGACTCAGGTCCGGGGGGTGAAGGCGATCAGATCGCTGTGCTCGGCGACGAGCAGGGAGACGAGCCGCGCGGGAGTGACTTCGTCGTGCGGGTCGAGATCGCCTTCGATCCGGATTGCCGGGCCCTCGACGATCAGATCGATGTGCTTGGCGTGATACCGGCGATCCTTGGTCGACTGGGTCGTCACGAAGTCTTCCGCGTTTTCCATGTGCCGGCAGAGTTTGACGGGATACGCGTAGTATCCGTCGCCAAACTGCGTTTCGTACACATCCTCTTCCAGGATCACCCAAAGGGCGTTCCGGCTGGTGCTCATTCGATCCTCCATGTCAGCTCCTCCGTTATGAAGGCCGGGTTCGATCCGGCCCGGGTTCCAGCAGATCACGTGGCCGGATAGTCGGGAATGGGGTCGCGGGGAAGGGTTGCCATCAGCCAGCACAGCCAGGCGCCCCAGGCGATCGAGATGGCGAGAATTCCCCAGGCGGTCCAGGTCAAAAACAGCGCGATCGTCTTGTCGGACTGCAACAGTCCGAGTTCTCTGAGCATGTAGTTCCAGTCGTGGATGACGGTTTTGTGCCAGCCCAGGCTGACGAGCGGGAGCAGCCGGGCGCGGGCGTCGGCCACGTAGACCGCCACGTTCGTCAGGCTGACCGAAAACCAGGCGCCGCAGAACGCGAGCGCGAACAGATCCTCGACCAGGAGAAACCAGATGCCGGCAGCGAACGGTGCGCCAAGCTGGAAGATGGTTCCGGCGGCGATCGAGACGAAGGTCGGGAAAAACGGCGTGCAGAGCAGATGCCCCGTCTCGTGGATCCCCAGGTCCACCGGGCCGAAGATCGTCCACTCTTTGGGTGCCACGACGGCGTTCAGCCCCGTGTTCAGCAGGAACAGCAGCACGAGGGCTCGGGGAAACCACGATTTGCCGCGGCACCAGGCGTGGGCGCGGAGGCGGATTCTGACGCGCGCATCCGACGCGGCCCCGCGAAGGGTCTCGGCGGCGGCCCGCACAGAAGCCCGGAAATCAGCGGCCAAGCTGGCCCCGGCCGATCATCTCCAGGAACGCATCCCGGATGATGCCGCCCCGGGGTTGCAGATTCTTGACCCGTGTGAACTCCTCGAACCCGTCGCCGCCCTTGGCCAGAAAATCATTCAGGGCGATCGGATACCAGGCATCGGGATCGACCGGCTTCCCTGCGAACGTCAGGGTAAAGCCTTCGGGCCCGCGCGACGGGACGGCGCCGAAGATGCACAGTTCGGCGTCTTTCCGGTCGCAACCCTTGTCGAGAAGGCTCGTCAGGTCCCGGCCCGAGATCGAACCGACGAGGATCTGGTGATTGAAGGGAAGCACCTGATACACATCTTTGAATATAATATTTCCGGCCGGAAGATCGGTGCGAAGCCCGCCGAGCTGGAAGACGACGATCGGGCACCCGCTCTTTTCGGAAACGGCCCTGCACAGCTCCATGCCGAGCGCGGAACGGCCGTCGGGACCGGGGCGGCGCAGGAACTCGCGCGGGCTCGTTCCCACGGGGCGGCCGGCGATCTCCTCCACCAGGCGGCTCCAGGAGGCGACGACGGCATCGACGGCCGGTGCCGCCGGCCATGAAGCGGGATCGAGCAGCTCCGCTTCGTAGGAATACGTCGCGATGGCTTTCGAAGCGTCGTCGATATCGAGCATCAGGGCGCCCAGGTGCGATCCGTAGCCGCGTGTCTGCATGATGAGGGTTTTGCCGACCCGGACCGGCTGGTTCAACTGGTGATCGGTGTGGCCGCCGACGATCAGATCGAGATCCGGAACGGCCCGGGCGAGTTCGAGATCGACGTCGTGGCCGCAGTGGCTGAGCAGCAGCACGAGATCGCAGCCGCGTTTCCGCAGCTCTTCGGTCACGCGCCGGGCGGCGCTGGCCGGGGATTCCAGCTCGAGGCCGGCGATGTTCTCGGGATAGTTGAGGCTCGGCAGATCGCCGGTGATGACGCCCGTGATGCCGATCTTCAGCCCGCCGACCCGGGTCACGAGGCTGGATCGCCAGGGGACGCCGGAACCGTGGAGGTTGGCGCAGACGACGGGAAACCGGGCCGGAACCATCGATTCGAGCAGGGCTTCCTTGCCGTAATCGAAGTCGTGGTTTCCCAGGGTGATCACGGTGTAGCGAAGGACGTTGTACAGGTCGGTCATCGCCATGCCGCGCGAGAAGTTCGCTTCCATCGTGCCCTGGAACCGGTCACCGGCATCGACCTGGAGCCACCGGATGCCGTCGCGAAGCGCACGCCTCTTGTGGGCGTCGAGCGCCCCCGCCAGCGCCTGCGGTCCGCCCAGGGTGGGGGGTTTTTCGTTCGTCATCCAGAGGGCGGGCGTCGCCCGGACGGTGCCGTGCCAGTCGTTCGTGTGCAGCAGCAGGAGCTTCTCGGCTCCGGCCGGCAGGGCGGCGGCGAAGAAGAAGAGCGGGAGGCAGAGAGATCGGAGCAGGCGGTTCATGGGCGGTTCCTTGGTATGTGTGGGTGATGTGAAAAACATGATAGCGATTTGACCCTTTCGAATCAAATCGCTATCGATACCTGACGGCTATATGTAATATTATATATTAATAATTACTTGTCTCCGGTTGCGACGGGCAGTTCGGGCCGTGCCGACCATTCGGTCCAGCCCGCGTCATACCAGAGCACGTTCGTGAAGCCGAGAAGGCGGCGGAGGACGAACCAGGTCTGGCTGGCCTGGTGGCCGGTGCGGCAGTGAACGATGACGCGGCCGTCCCGCAGCGGAACGAGGCTCTCGTAGGCTTTCGCAAGATCCGCTGGGGAAGCGAAACCCGTCGTTCCCGAGGCGAGATCGAGCGTGAAGGGGCGGTTCACGGCTCCCGGGATGTGGCCGGCCCGGGCTTCATCCGAGGCCTTTCCGGTGAAGAACGGTGCGGGGCGCACGTCGATGATGCGGGTGGCGCCGTCGCGCGAGGCGGCGAGGACCGCCTCCGCCCCGACGGTGAACCCGTCGGCCGGGGGAACCGGGTAGACGGTTTCGGTGATGGAAGGAAGCCGGGTGTCGGCCGGCCGACCTTCCGCGTGCCACCGCTGCCAGCCGCCGTCGAGGATCGAGTAGTGCGTGTGGCCAAGACGCTCCAGCCCCATGGCTACGAGCGTCGCGTCATGCACTTTGTCCCCGTGGATGATCACCACGTGCGTTTCCGGCGAGATGCCCAGGGCACCGAACTGGCGCGCGAGAAGATCCGCCGGCAGCAGCATCGAGGGGATGCCGCCAACGACGCCACGCAGGCTTTCCGGATTGAGAGCGACGGCGCCCGGAACATGCGAGGTGTTGTACTCCGGCTGCGGCCGCGTGTCGATGACCCGCAGATCGGGCTCCGTGAGAATCGCGGCAAGCCGCTCGGCCGAGATCAAGCCGGGAACATGCGCCGGCGCTGCTGCGGGCAGCGGCTGCGCCGCACGCCGATCCGGAGAGGCGAGGAAATACCGTCGCCACTCCCGGATTCGCTCGGCGAAAGCCTCCGAAACCGGCTCGGCGCGCAGCGAGACGGGCTTCAGGCAGGTCCTGAAGAAGCCCTCGAGTCCGTCCGTCAGGAGCAGGGCGTTGGGAACCCCTGCCTGAGCAAGGGCGTCGCGGGCCTGGGCGGCGTGGGTCATCCCGCGGGAATACACCACGACCGTTTCTGCGTTTCGCAGTTCATCGAGATGCAGAGCGAGCTCGGGCAGCGGAATGCTCACCGCTCCACGCAGATGGAACGCGGCAAACTCTTCTGCAGACCGGATATCGATGAGGCGCAGCCCGGCGGCGCCCGCCATGAGGCGATCCGCGAGCTGGGCGGGCTCGATATGGTCTTCGCCCGTCTCGATAGCCACGAGATGCCGTTCCAGATCGATTCTGCCGGCGGCAATACCCGGATGGCGCGTCTCAGCCTGACCGGTTGCCTGGGCCTGGACGGGCAGCGCGGCATCGGGTGCGGCCGGGGGAAGGCTGTAATACGTGCCGGCCGTGATGAGGAGCAGGAACGTGAACACCCAGAGCGGGGCGGCGTTCCGGTCGAGCCGGCCGGTTCCCATGCGCGTCTCGATCAGTTCCGATGCCCAGAACGCCACGACGCCGGCGATCGTGAACCCGAGAACGAAAGTGCCCTTCGCGAGGCCGAGCGTGTCGTAGATGAACACGGTGCCGCTGTGGCCCATCGTATAGAGCGGCTTCACGAGCCCGAACAGTTCGTTGAACAGTATGCTGCCCAGAACGGCTCCGAACAGGAACAGCAAAGCATCGAGCCGACCCGAGGCGAGGCCGACGGCTGCCGTGCCGGGGCACCAGCCGCCCATCACGAAACCGACGCCGAACAGCAGGCCGCCCACGATCTGCGCGCCGTACACCGTGTCGGGCAGGCTGATGCTGCCCGCATCGATCAGGCCCGCGTGGGACATGTAACACAGGCCGAGCATGGCGACCAGGACCGCGCTGAACATGACTTTGAGGACCGTCATGTCGCGGAAGTAGAAGATCGCCGAAAGCCGTCGCGAGCTGCCGAAGCCGGCGCGTTCGAGAACGGCCCCGAACGCGCTTCCGATCAAAAGTGCGGCCCCGAACGCAAGGGGGGTGCCGAGAAGATCCATCGCATACAGGGTGTTAATCATGCCACTGCCTCCGGAAGAACCAGGCCGCGCCATACCCGCCCGCGAAGACGCAGACGAGGAAGACGAGGCTTCCGGTCAGCAGCAGGGCGCTGCCGGTGAGGGCCTGGCCGGATGTGCAGCCCTGGGCGAGCCGGCTCGCGAAACCGACGATGACGCCGCCCGCGAACGTGAGAACGGCCCGGCCGAGGAAGCCGAACGAGGCGCCCCGTTCCATCGTGACGGTGATCCGGCGCGAGACGAGGGCCGAGAGAAAGCCGCCCAGGAAGGTGCCGGCGAGCATATAGGAGAGGTAATAGTTCAGCGGCCGGCCGCCCCAGGCGCCGAAATACTCGGAGCCGGCGACGTGTTCGGGGGCGATCAGAAGCTGGCATTGGGCCCCGAGCCGGGCGATGCCGGCCGAAGCGCCGAGGCCGGCCCCGAGGATCAGGAACGAGGCGAGAAGCGTGAGCCCGAGCAGCGTTCCCGCGAGATAGGGGTTCATCGGCTCGTTATCCGGCTCTGGGGAAACGGGGGCGCGGGAGGGGGTGAGGTGTTCACTCATCTCTCAGCACCCCGCGCTCTTCTTTTTCTTCGGGGCGGCCGGCGCCGGTGCGGCGGGCGTTGGCGATGCTGCGGGAGCCGGGGTGACGGCCGGCCCAGCTGCCGGATGCGACCGTGGGGCGGCCGGCTGGAGGGCCGCGCCGGGCGGGGTGGGCTGGGGGATTTCGGTTTCGGCCCAGTAGGCTTCGAGGCCGCCGTGGAGTGCCTTGATCGGCCGCTTCGTCTTCTGCTGGAGGATGCCGGCCACCATCATGGCGAGCGACCCGTCGCGATCGACGATCACCAACGGAACGGTTCCGGCCAGATACGCCGGGCTGCGCAGCAAGTCGGCGATGTCGACGGACCTTGCACCGACCGGGTTATACTCGGCAGTTGCCGGGGCGGGCCGGATGTCGACGATCTCGACGGTGCCGGGCAGATCCTTGACGATCCGCATCAGTTCGGCCGGCGAAAGCCGCTCGGCCAGGTTGAGATCACGCAGCACCGTCGGCTCGGCCGCGGCCGGCGCGTGGGCCGTTCCGGCTGGTTCGGCGGTGATCATCGGCAGGCCGGCATTCTGCCAGGCTTCGCTGCCGCCGTCGAGGCTCGAGGCTTTGGTGAAGCCGATCCGTTCGAGGACGCCGACGGCCATGCTCGACCGGTAGGCCGAGTTGCAGACGGCGACGACCGGCTCCTGGGGGTTGAGTTTGACGGCGGCGAGTTCGGCCAGGTTCGACAAGGGCAGGTTCAACACCTGACCGATGCGCATGCCCATCCATTCCGTGGGGAGCCGGACGTCGACGATGATCGGGGCCGTGCCGGCCTGCATCGCGGCATGAAGCTCGGGGGCCTTGACCATGAGGTTCGTGTTCTTCGGCTGGCCCGAGTTCGCCCAGGTCTCCCATTTGATATACGATGCTTTATATCCGATCCGGTGGAGTCGACGGATGGCTTCGGTGATCTCGGGCTCGGAGCCGCAGAGGACGAGATCGGCCCCCCACGGGACCATGATGCCGGTCCAGGTTTCGAGACGGCCGCGCAGCCCGATGTTGACCGCGTTCGGAATATGGCCGGCGGCATAGGCGGCGGCATCGCGCAGGTCGACGACCCAGTGTTTCTCGGGGTCGGTGAGCGCTGCGTCGGCCGCGAGTTCGGCGGGAAGCGGAGCCGACCCGTCGATCAGCTCCGGCCCGGCATGGTTGAGGGCCGCATTGTGCTTGAAATAGGCCGGTGCATCGGGCAGCCCGTCGAGAATCGCCGAAATGAAGGCGCTGCGGTTGTTCGCATATTTCAGGTAGGCATTCGAGGCCTTTTCCCGGCCGATCGTCGTCGAGGGATCGTCGCTCAGGTGGGCCCCGCACAGCGAGCCGGCCCCGTGCGCCGGCAGCACGACGAGATCATCGGGAAGCTTCGCGAGTTTGCCGTTCCAGGTGTCGAACATCATCGAGGCGAGGGCCGCCGCCGAGGTTTTCCCGCCCATCAGATCCGGCCGGCCCAGGCTGCCCGCGAACAGGGTGTCGCCCGAAAACATCATCAGGGGCTTGTCGGGCGCATCCGCGGCAGAGACGATGCCGCAGATGCCATCGGGGGTGTGGCCGGGCGTCTCGAGGAACCGCAACCGTGCCGTACCGACCGTCAGTGTCGACGAGTCGTCCAGCGGCTCGTGGGCATAAGCAGCCCCACCGACCCTGCTGGCATACACGGGGCAGGAGAACGCTTTCGCAGCCTCCATATGGCCCGCGACGAAGTCGGCGTGGGAGTGGGTGAGAAACACCCCCTTGACCGTCACGCCGGCTGCCGCGACCGCTTTTTTATAGGCATCGATATCACGGCCCGGGTCGACGAGCAGGGCTTCCTTGCCGCTGACGAGAAGATACGAGTAGTGCGAGAGAACCGCCAGGTTGAACTGGGTGATGGCGAACCCCGGGCCCTCGTAGGTGGCGATGGGCGTGAACTCGGCGGCTTCGTCCGCATGGCTTGCCGACTCGCTGTCCTTGATGCCTCCCGCCGCGAAAAGCGGCAGAACGGCGATCGACAGCAACAGTGCCAGGACGGCGCAGCGGGCGAAACCGATTCCCTTTCTACGGATCATGTCATCCTCCTAATATTGTATGATATATATCGCATTGCGCGCGCAAACATTTCCGGCCATGCGGTGGCATGACCGGGGAAGAGAAACGGTCAGCGGGTCTTGGTGATTGTTTTGTGCGCCTCGACGAGGCGCGCGAGAGCCGCTTCGTCGAGCGGGTTTTCCCAGTAACCGCCCTGCTTCGTGCTCGAGCCGATGATCCAGGCGTCGGCCGAGGCATACGCGGCGGCGTTCTCAGGGGTGATGCCCGAGCCGATCGCGACGGGGAGCCTCGTCGCCTTCTTCACCTCGGCGAGGTGCTCCGGGACGGCGGCGTGGCCGGTGCTGAGCCCGGTCACGATCACCCCGTCGACGCCGAAAAACTCGGCGCCGTGCGCCCATTCCGAGAGGCTCAGGTCGGCCGTCACGGCGTGAGCCGAGTGCTTTTTCTGGATATCCGTCCATATTTTGATATGCGTCGCGCCCAGCCGCCGGCGTTCCCGCATCAGTTCGGCGGCGCAGGCTTCGATCCAGCCCTCGTCGGCGACGTGGGCGAAGACGAAGCCCTCGGCCCGGATGAACTGGAGATCGGCCGCAAGCGCAACCGAAAGAGCTTCGAGATTCGCTCCGGCCAGGATCTGGATGCCGACCGGATACGTGGGGCCGACGGCGTCGCGCACGCGCAGGGCGACGGCGGTCATCGCGGCCGTGATCTCGGGGCCGACCCGGCCTTTCAGATACGGCCGGTCATGCATGTTTTCGAGCATGATGCCGCCGAAGCCGGCGTTCTTGTAGGTGACGGCCTCCTGCACGGCGATCTCGGCGATCTCTTTCAAGCCGAGCCGGGCAAACGGGGTGCCGGGCAGCGCATGCACGTGCACCATCCCCAGAAGCAGCGGTAAACCTGCCGTGCAGGGAAATCCGAACCGTGTCTCGTTCATCCCATCCTCCCTCTCGACCGATGCTCGGGGCCGGTTGAACCACCCCTGCGGCAGTCTACCACAGAATTCGGATGATTGAGCCGGTTGGCGTATTACCAGGTGATGCTCGTCATCGAGCAGTTCAGACCGCTGCCGATCCCGAGAAGAGCGACATGGGCGCCCTGGCGGAGCCGCCCCTCCTCGTCTGCCATCTTGAGCGTGATGGGAATGGCTGCCGGCCCGATGTTGCCGAGAGTCATGTAATTCAGTTGCTGCTTTTCCGGTGAAATCCCCAGTTTGTCGCACAGCAGTTGAATGTTTTTCACACTCACCTGGTGCGGAATATACCGGTCGATCGTATCGTCGTTCCAGTTATGCAGTTGCGAGTGAGCGAGTTCCCAGGTCTCGTGGGCGAGCCGCACTCCCTGGTTCATGATCTCGAGCGTGTTCGCCTTCATGTAGTCGGGCTGCCCCACGCAGAGACGGCTGTAACGGGTGTCGGAGAGCGTCACCGTCCCGTTGATCACATGATTCGTGCGGCTCTCATCACGGTGGCCGAGGATCATCGCCACCGCCCCGCTGCCGAGCGTGAGGGTCGCAAACTCATCCTGGAACGTCTCGATCGTGGCTGTCGGATGTTTGAGCCTGTCGATCGTTGTCGCAACGACCCTTCCCGAGGTTTCTCCGTCCACGATCAGGCCGTATCGGATCTGTCGGGCCTCGATCATCAGCGCCAGGATGTGCAGGGCATTCGAAAAGCCCAGGCAGGCATTGCTCACGTCGAAGTTCATGCAGGATGAGGGCAGCCCGAGGTTGCCATGGACGAGACAGGCGACGGATGGCTCGATATAGTCGCGGCAAACCGAGGTATTGATGATGCAGCCGATGCTCTCCGGGGCGATTCCGGAGGCGGATATCACGCGCATCGCCGCTTTTGTGGCCACGTCGCTGGGCAGTTCCCCGGCCGGCCACACCCTTCTTTCGCGGATGCCCGTCAGCATCGTCAGCAGACCACGGGGAAGTTTCAGGCGGTTCAGGGTGCCCCGCATCTCCTCTTCGATCTGGGCGGACGTGAGAATCTGCGAGGGAAGCACGTACTCGAGTGCTTCGATGGTGACATTGCCAGAAATCATGGACGGTGGTTCTTCCTGGAAAAATCCCCTGCCAGTCTCGAGACTGGAAAGGAGGAAAAGGGGCGTTGCGGTCATCCGCCGGTGTGAAACGGTGTGCGGATATTACCACAAAACGGTCGAAAACCACGAACGATTCCGGTATCGCGATCCTCGCGTTCCGATGCAGGGTTTACCGGAAAATGGTCCGGACCGCGTTGAAAATGTTTTTCAGGCTTTTCCACCCGGGGTAGATCGGCGTCGGCTCCTTCCCTTGGTTCAACAGGGAGAAGACCGCCATCTGGGCGGACCGGACGGAGTATTCCAGCGTGAACACGATGTCATCCGGAATTTCGCAATACTGCCCGATGAACGCGAAATTGTCGGAACAGTCCGGAACGACCTTCGGCCGGTCACCCGGTTTTCGGGGCATGAACTGACTGGTGATATAGGGCATCAGGCAGGGAATGCAGCTGGCCGACTGAAGGATACTATCAAGAATAGAATCAAACTTCAGGTGATACAGAAGCTCGATGAGGATTTCCCGCCCGGTGCAGTCCGACATTCTCTTCCGGACGAAATTTCCCGCCTTGTCGGGATACAGACCATACCCCCAGATGACCTGGAGATGTTCGGGCTGGCCGATGAAATGGGGCTGAGTGGGCAGCGCGAACGAGATCAGCCAGTTGGAATCCCGGATGGTGATCGGGCCTTCCGTGCCTGCCCGCACGCGGGTGATCCGCTCGATGTGGGTGAAGAACAGCGGATCGGAGAAGGTGACGGTGAACGACACCCATTTCGACTTGTCGGGATCGGAGCTGAAGGCCGAGTGGCGCCCGAACTCCGGACTGACCTCGGAAATCCGTTTCCAGAGATTCCAGGCTGGGGCGGCGTTCACGGGAACCGGGTGCGGCGGCCGGTCCATCGCGCCGACCGCATACTGATCGGTCATCGAACCGAGCGTCAGGAACACGAGGCTGCCGTCTTCAATGGCGATCCGCTGCTCGCCCCCCCCGGTTGCGACCGTGAAGCCGTCGACCCGCAGCTTCCCGTGTGCGCGGGAAAATGCCACATCCGTGACGGTGCTGCTTTTCCGGAACCGGACGCCCTGCTCCTTCAACCACGTCTTCACGGGAAGAATGATGGAATCGTATTGATTATATTTCGTGCTTCGTACGCAGGTCTGGGTGTCGAGCACGGGGGAGTCCTGGATGAACCGCAGGATGTAGCGCTTGAGCTCTTCGAGCGAGTGCCAGGGCTGGAAGGAGAAGGTCGTGCAGAACTCGATCCAAAAGTTGCTCTCGAAGAAGGCGGGCGAGAAATACTCCTCGATCGACACGTTTTCGATCTGCCGCTCCCTGAGGGCGAGCAGCCTGACAAGCCGGAACCGGTCGGACAGGCTCAGTCGGAACGGCCGCGCCTCGATGGGCTTCCCGTTCACCAGAAGGCGCGCACTGCAAAATGTCTTCACCTGCCGGTTGAACTCGACGTACTCGTCCATGACCGTTCGGCCGGGCTTGTGCAGCGAAGGAACGGCGGACATCATGTCGAACAGGGCGGAGTAGACCTTGTCCTCGAACATGCGGAACCCCCGCATGAAATATCTGCTTTTCCCGGGATCGAAAGCTGCGTCGAGGCTGCCCCCAGCGGTGTCTGCGGCGTCGAATACCGTGATGTTTTCGCCGGAAAAACCACCCTCCCGGACGAGATAGAATGCCGCTGCGATTCCCGCGAGACCGCCTCCCGCGAGGTAGGCTTTGTCGTGTTTCATCGTGAAATTCCTGCTGCCGGTCGTATGGACGTGCGTTGACAAAAAAAGGGTGAACGTAAAGCGATTTCTTAACAATAGGTCACGAGCCCGACCAAAATCAACCCCCCTCCCCCCGTCCATTGCGGCCTTTTCGGCGACATGGTATCTTCTCCGCATGAGGGTTTGCCGGGTCTGTGTCATCGATGTCGAGCGGATCCTTCCGATCAGGCAGAAGGTTCTCCGCGCCGGAATGCCTGGATTGTCGCCCCGGTTCGCCGGGGATGACGACCCCGGAACCGTCCATATCGCAGCCCTGATCGACGAAGAGGTCGTCGGCTGCGTCACCTTTCTGAAAAGCACGATCGAAGACCGCCCCGCCTGGCAGATGCGCGGCATGGCCGTCGACACCGCGCGGCAGGGGAGGGGAATCGGCCGCCATCTGCTCGATCAGGCCCGTGCCATCCTCGCCGCAGCCGATCCCCGGCGTCTCTGGTGGTGCAACGCGCGCACCTCCGCCGTTCCCTTCTACCGAGCCCTGGGCTGGGAAACGGTGTCCGAAGAGTTCGAGATTCCCTCCGTCGGACCTCACTACCGCATGATATATAACGCCTGATCTTGATTATTCCAGAGTGACCAGGATCTTCAGGGCGCCCCGTTTGGCGGCGTGATGGAACGCGTCAACGGCTTTTGTCAGCGGATAGCGGCCGTCGACGAGGCGTTCGACGGGATACTCGCCGGTTGCCAGGGCCGCCAGCGCCTGTGCATAGGGCCCGCAGCGGGAGCCGACGACCGTGATCTCCTTGGTAACCAGCGGCGTCAGGCTGATCTCGTGCCGGCCGGCGATCGTCGATTTGATGACGATCGTGCCGCGGGGTCGCACCAAACGCAACGCGGTCTCCAGGCCGGTGGCCGAACCGGTCGCGTCGACGACGAGATCCGCCTCGGTGAGATCCGTCTCCGGAACGAGGGTGTCGACGCCCGGAAACCGAACTTTCTCGAGAACCTCCGGGTGGTGGCCGACGAGGGCCACGTGGCCCGCGACCTTGGCAAGCACCCAGGCGCACAGCGTGCCGATCTTTCCCGCGCCGAGCACGACGATCCGCATGCCGGGCCGGATATGGAGCTGCTCGGGAATTTCGAACGCCGCCGCAAGGGGTTCAGTGAACACGGCCCGCTCGTCACTTACCCCGTCAGGCACCGGATGCAGGTTGTCGGCCGGCAGAACGAACCGCTCGGCCAGGCAGCCGTCGAGCCCGTCGATGCCGAGCACCAGCCGCTGACTGCAATGGCCGGGCAGGCCCGAACGGCACCGTGAGCAGGTGCGGCAGCCCACGTTGATGTCCCCGATAACGCGCCGGCCGACCAGTTCCGGGAAATCAGCCTCTACGACCTCACCCACGAACTCGTGGCCGGGTATGCCGGCGAACTGGCGGTAGCCGCGCAATAGCTCGAGATCCGTGCCGCAAAGGCCGATGAGACGGGGGCGGATCAGGGCCCAGCCTTTCTTGCGGACCGGCTCGACTCTGGAATCCGTCAGCGTGACCTGGTCTTTCCCGACGAGTACTGCTTTCATGGGGATCCTCCCGTGTCGTTGTCCCTTCCATGGTAGGCCCCGCAGGGTCCCCGATGCAATACCCGCCCCAGCCCGACAGAAAACGACCCGGCCGCCGAAGAGGCAGCCGGGTCGTCAGAGGGCCGGGAGGGTTAGTGGTGCGCGACGGCAGCCACGGCGGGCTGGCCCAGCAGATGGTGGACGTGGGCCAGAAGCTGCTCGGCCCGGATCGGTTTGGCGGCATAATCGTTCGCCAGGATCCACTCGCGGGACCCCGGAGACTTCAGATCGAACGTGATTCCGCGCTTGCGGGCGACATCCGTCAGCATCAGAACCGGCACCTGGGCGGTTTTGGCGTTCCGCTTGAGCCAGTGGCACAGAACGATGCCCGCGTCATCCCGCTCGAGAAGCATCTCGGTCACGATCACGTCGGGGAGTTTGCCCGCCTCGACCGCCTGGCGGGCCGCTTCGGCCGTGGTCACGTGGTTCACGGTGAACCCGTCCTTCTTCAGCACATCGCTGCAGAAGGAGGCGCACTCGTTGTCACCTTCAACGATCAGAACGGTTTTTCCAGTGTTCGTCATGGTTCGCTCCTTTGTCGCGTATGCGCTTGCTCAGCACTTTTCCGGCCGGGCGTGATAATGGGTGTGCAGATACTTGTGGGAGACCGGCGAGTTCGGCTTCTGCAGGAACTCGGCATACAGCGTCTTGACCGACTCGTTGTCGTGAGAGCGGCGGATCTTGGCGGCCTTGTCGATCGCGTAGATCTTGGCGAGCCGCTTCCGAAGGGCCTCGACATCGAAATGCGTCGGCTGGCCGCCGCCGTTGAGGCAGCCGCCCGGGCAGGCCATGATCTCGATGAAGTGATACTTTTTCTGGCCGGAAATCACCGCGTCGAGCACCTTCCGAGCGTTCGCGAGGCCCGAGGCGATCGCGATGCTGAGGGGAATGTCCCCGACCTGGACCGTCGCTTCCTTCACGCCCTCGAAGCCGCGCGCGGCCTCGATGTCGATCGTGTCCAGCTCTTTCCCGGTCACGAGCTTGTAGCCCGTGCGGAGGGCGGCTTCCATGACGCCGCCCGTCGCGCCGAAGATGGCGCCGGCGCCCGACGCCTCGCCGAGCGGGTTGTCGAACTCGGTCTTTGTGCAGGCCTCGAGCTCGACGTCGAACGCGCGCAGCAGTTTTCCGACTTCGCGGGTCGTCAGGACGACGTCCACGTCGCGGATTCCGTCGACTTCCATCTCGGGCCGCTGCGCCTCGAACTTTTTCGCGGTGCAGGGCATGATCGAGACGTTGAACACGTTCTTCGGATCGATCTTCATCTTCTTCGCCCAGTAGCTCTTGATGAGGGCGCCCTGCATCTGTTGGGGGGACTTGCAGGTGGACAGGTTGGGCAGCATCTGGGGATAGAAGTGCTCGATGAACTTGATCCAGCCCGGGCTGCAGCTCGTGATCATCGGGAGCACGCCGCCGGTGGTCAGGCGGGTGACCAGCTCGGTGCCTTCCTCCATGATCGTCAGGTCGGCCGCGTAGTTCGTGTCGAACACGTAGTTGAAGCCGATGCGGTGCAGGGCATCCACCAGCAGCGGGGCGACGTTGTCCTCGTCGACCCCGAACGTCTCGCCGAGGGCGACGCGCACGGCCGGAGCGACCTGGCAGACCACGACCTTGTCCTTGTCGTTCAGGGCGTCGATCACGTCCTTCACCGAGAAGTTCTCGCTCAGCGCGCCCGTCGGGCACACCTTGATGCACTGGCCGCAGTTCACGCAGATGGTGTCGGCCAGATCGTCGTTGAACGCGGGCAGAACGATCGACTCGAAGCCGCGCTTCGTGAAGTCGATCGCGCCGACGCCCTGAACTTCCTCGCAGACGCGCACGCAGCGGCCGCAGATGATGCACTTGTCGGGATCGCGCACCAGCGAGGGCGAGCTGGCGTCGATCGCGTGGTGCCGCTTGGCCTTCATGTGCGGCTTGTGCTCGGCCTCATACTCCATCGCGAGCTTCTGGAGCTCGCAGGTGAGGCTGCGGTTACAGTTCAGGCAGTCCGACGGATGGTTCGCGAGCAGCAGCTCGACGATCATCTTGCGGGCCTGGCGGATGCGCTCGGTGTTCGTGCGCACGACCATTCCCTCGGCGATCGGGAAGGCGCACGAGGGAACCAGCGTGCGGGCCTTCTCGACTTCGACGACGCAGATGCGGCAGCTACCGGAGGGGGCGAGGTTCTTGAGGTGACAAAGCGTGGGAATCTCGATCCCGATCTTGCGACAAGCCTCGAGAACCGTCATCCCCGCTTCGAATTGATGTTTCGTACCGTTGATGGTGACGTTGACCATTGACATGACGTGTCGTCTCCTTGCTCAGGAACAGCTGATGGCCTTCTTCGGGCAGGCCTCGAAACAGACGCCGCAGCGAACGCACTTTTCGGCGACGATATAATGTGCGTGCTTTATTTCCCCGACGATCGCGGCGTTCGGGCACTTCTTCTTGCAGATGCCGCAGCCGATGCAGGACTTCGGATCGACCATGTAGCGCAGCAGCGATTTACAGCGGCCGGCCGGGCATTTGCGGTCGTAGATGTGCGCCTCGTACTCTTCCTTGAAGTAACGGAGGGTGGACAGGATCGGGTTCGGAGCCGTCTGGCCGAGACCGCAGGCGGCGGTGTCGCGGATCAGCTCACAGGTCTTGCGCAGGTCGATGACGGCCTTCATGCGTTCGAGGGCCATGTTGCCGGTTTCCGTTTCGGGGGCTTCGACGACCTTCTCGAGCATCTCCTGCAGCCGGGCGATGCCTTCGCGGCAGGGAATGCACTTGCCGCAGCTCTCGGAACGGGTGAAGTTGATGAAGAACCGGGCGACGTCGACCATGCAGGTCTGGTCGTCCATCACGACGAGGCCGCCCGAGCCCATCATCGCGCCGGCTTCGATCAGCGAGTCGTAATCGATCGCCGTCTCGAGGCACTGGGTCGGCAGACAGCCGCCGGACGGGCCGCCGATCTGGGCCGCTTTGAAGCCGCGGTCGTTGAGGATGCCGCCGCCGACGTCGAAGATGATCTCGCGCAGCGTGATGCCCATCGGAACCTCGATCAGGCCCGACAGCTTCACTTTGCCGGTGAGGGCGAACACCTTGGTGCCCTTGGATCTGGGCGTGCCCATCGCGGCGAACCAGGCTGCGCCGTTCCGGATGATCTCGGGAACGTTCGCGAACGTCTCGACGTTGTTGATGACGGTCGGCTTGTTGAACGCGCCCTGAACGGCCGGGAACGGGGGCCGGGGCTTGGGCATGCCGCGCTTGCCTTCGATGCTGGCGAGCAGGGCGGTTTCCTCGCCGCACACGAAGGCGCCGGCGCCCTTCTTGATCGTCAGGTCGAACTCGAAGTTCGTGCCGAGGATGTTCTTGCCGAGCAGGCCGTAGCTGCGGGCATCGGCGATCGCGCGTTCGAGCTTCTCGATGGCGAGCGGGTACTCGGCGCGGCAGTAGATGTAGCCGTGGTTCGCGCCGATCGCGAAGCCGCCGATGGCCATGCCCTCGATGACGCGGTGAGGATCACCCTCGAGCACCGAGCGGTCCATGAACGCGCCCGGATCGCCCTCGTCGGCATTCATGACGATATACTTCTGCGGACCGGGCTGATTGAACGCGAACTCCCACTTGGAGCCTGTCGGGAAACCGCCGCCGCCACGGCCGCGAAGCCCCGATGCCTTGATCTCGTCGACCACCGCGCGCGGGGTCATGTCGAGAACCTTGGTGAGGGCCTTGTAACCATCTTTCGCGATATACTCGTCGATCGAGTCGGGATCGAGCGTGCCGCAATTTTTCAGGACGACGCGCTTCTGCTTCTTGAAGTAGGGGAGATCCTTGAACGCCTTGACGCCCTTCCAGTCGGCCGGGATCTGGAACTCGGGGCCTTCCGGATACGACTCGGAAACGCCGGTCACGAATTCGGTAGGAAGTGTATCACCCTTTATATAGCTGTCGATGATCTTGTCGATGCGGGCGACGTCGACGTTGGCAAAGCTGACCCGGGGCTTGCCGGGCTTCTTCACGTCGACCATGACTTCCTGCTGACAGTAGCCGATACAGCCGGTCTTCTTGAGGACGACGTCGATCTCACCCTTGGATTTCCGCTCTTCGAGCCGGTTCCAGACCCTCTGGCCGCCCGAGGCGAGGCCGCAGGTGCCCAGTCCGACGTAGACGACCGTTTTGGCGGGGTTCCGGTCGAGCAGATTCTCGAGCTGCTTCGCGAGCGCGCCCGAGGAGATTTCCTCGCGGGTCAGGCGGCGGTTGAACGCCAGTTTGGATGCAGGATGTTTCGAGGTGTGCATGGCGCTCATTTGCTTTCCTCCCCCTTGGCGCGGAGTTCTTTGATCAGGCGTTCGGTGTCCTTCGGGACGAGCCGGCCGTGGAACGTGCCATCGATGGTGACGACGGGGGCGATCGAACAGGAGCCGAGGCAGGCGACGATGTCGAGGCTGATCAGCCCGTCCTTCGTCGTCTGGCCGGCCTGGATGCCGAGCTCGGACTCGAACGAGCGGAGGATCTGGTCGGAACCGCGAACGTGACAGGCGGTGCCGCGGCACACCTGGATGACGTGCTTGCCGGGCGGGGTCAGCTTGAACTGGTTGTAGAACGTGGCCACGCCGTACACCTTGCTGACCGGCACGCCCACGTGCTGCGCGATCTGGATCATGGCGTCGCGAGAAAGATAGCTCAGCTTGTCCTGTGTTTCCTGGAGGATCGGAATGAGATACTCGCGCTTGTTGGGCGCGTACCCCTTCAGAACCTCGGTGACTGCCGGTAGGGCCACCGGCGCGTCATTGCCGCCGCATTTGCAACCGCTGCTCATGACATATCTCCACCTGGTTATGATAGCGAGTTCAGCAACGAACCCGCGTAAGCCGAAATCCTTGAGAACAAATTCATGAATGAGTATACCATCATGATACAAAAATCACAAGGAGAAACAGCCCTTGTGAAGCCCCTGCGAAAGCCACGATGAAGAGATGTGTTTCCGCCGTGCTGTGACAAAAAGAAATGATGCGGCATCAAATAGAGAAATATATCTCTATTCGCGCGGCCTGATTTATAGAGAAAAAATTCTCTGAAATGAGAAGTGCCACTCTCACGATCTCTATCGGCCAAACCCGGAAATCCTTCAACCCCACCCCGAACGTGTCTGTCCCCCATCCTGGAGCCAGCCCCTGCGTAGGGGCGCATCGCGATGCGCCCGGAATCCGCCGGAAATTCAGGTGGTCCCAGGCGTTCGTTCCTCTCTGGGTTATCATCAGCCCTCCATCTGCGGATGTCTTCCTGAAACCGAGAATTGTTTCGATGGAGTATCGCAACGGTTCATATTGTCATGTCGTCTATATAAGGACCCCTTTTGTTCGTGTGCGCCGTGTGTTTCTGTCAATCATCGTCAGGCAACGGACGGGTTTGAAACCCGCCCCTACAGCAAATAGTGGGGCTCCCTCCACCGGTAGGGGCGCATCGCGATGCGCCCGCAACCCGACAGAGAGCACAGCGGACACAAAGAATTCACGGAGGATCGGACGATTCTCCGTGCTGACTCTGTGCTCTTCGTGTCCTCTGTGATGAACGTGATCCTCCGTATTCTCGCTCGAATTTCATGCATTTTTTCAACGGAGTATCATGGTTGTTCGCTCCCTTTTCATGGCGATGAGGCGATTTCACCGGGATTGTGGTAAAAAGAAGGAAAACCCAACCCGCGCGCCGGGGGAGAACGATATGCACATCGAATATCACAAGTGGTACAGCAACCATCTCGGTCATGACATGGAGCTCAAGGTGTACGGCCACTGGGGCCGGCCGATCCTCGTCTTCCCCTGCGCCGGCGGCACCTTCTACGAGTTCGAGGATTTCGGCATGACCGAACTCCTCCGCCCCTACATCGACGGCGGGGCCATCAAGCTGTTCACGGTCGGCAGCATCGACAATCAGACCTGGCTCAACCAGAACTGGGGTGTCGCCGAACGCGCGCGCCGCCATGAGGATTACGACCGCTATATCGTCGATGAGGTCGCACCGTTCATCCACAACCACATGAGCGGCAAGATGGGCATCACGGCGGTTGGCTGCAGCATGGGGGCATACCATTCCGTCAACTTCCTGCTGCGCCACCCCGATGTCTTCGCCGGAACGATCGCGCTCAGCGGCATCTACCGCCTGCGCCACCTGATCGGCGATTACATGGACGACTTCGTGTACCGCAACTCCCCGCTCGATTATCTCCCGAACCTCAACGAATACGGACATCTCGAGCGGCTGAAAAAATCGCGCATCATGGTCTGTGTTGGCCAGGGGGCCTGGGAAAACGAGGCGCTGCCCGACACCCGCGACCTCAAGAGCCTCCTCGAACAGAAAGGCATCCCCGCCTGGGTCGATATCTGGGGCCAGGATGTCCACCACGACTGGCCCTGGTGGCGCAAGCAGCTTCCCTACTTCCTCGAGCACCTCCTGAACGGGTGACATGCTGACCTCGAATTTCGTGGCGCCGGTCGCCGGAGAACGGTCACATGCGATCCCCCGTTGAACGATATCACCCCTATCGTGTCTGCCCGCGCTGCCAGAACGACGTACAGGGGAGTCACCGGTTCTGCCGCACCTGTGCCTACTGGCTGGCCCGCCCACAGCAGGACGAGATCCGCACGATCGATGGGGAAGCGGGGTCCGGCCGGAGCTGGTTCCTCGATCCCTGGATGGTGCTGCGCAGCTTCCAGGCCTCTCTTCACGTGTTCGTGACGGGGATGATCATGGGTGTCGGGGGGCTGCTCCTGCTGATGTACCTGATCAGCGAGATCCTGCCTTTCTGGCTTCCCATCGGGGAACGGGCCCAGCGGCGCGCTTGCTACGCCAATAATCGCGTTATCCGTAATGCCCTCGAGCTGTATTCCCAGGAGAACAAATTCACCCGGGAACTGGCCAGTGATCCCGTCCAGATCCTCTGGAAGGCAGGGTATCTGCAGTTCCCGCCTCAATGCCCGACGAAGGGCAATCGGTACGAGTATATCTTCAAATCCTCCGTCCAGAACTCCTCGATGCCCTGGGGGCTGATCTGCGTGGGCTCCCATTCCCACGGCCTCGCCGACGAGTGAGCCGCATGAAACGCGCCTTCCGGCAGGACTAATTCTCCCGGTTGCTTCGGCCGATGATGAGGGAAGGAGTCGCGATACGCGACATCGGAGGCGGCCATGGAACACCGGAAATACTCGATGCGGGATGTCCAGCGGATATCCCAGCTTTCCCCAAACACCCTCCAGGAACTGTTGCGCAACAACAGCGGCTGTTTCAACATCGAAATCGTCACCCTGCCGACCGGTGAAGAGGAAGCCTATCTCGATCAGGCCTCGTTCGAGCGACTGATGTTCCTGAAGCGGCTTCAGCTGCGCCAGGCCGGAACGGTCGAGGAGACCGTCGAGCAGCTCAGGATCCCGGCCCTGGGCGAGCGGTTGTCGGGCGCCCCCGAGCCTTTTGCTCTCGATGCCTCGCTCGACCGGCTTGCCCGGGAGATGCGCGAGTTGCGGATGGCCATGAACGAAGTGACCCTGAAATACCGGGAACTCAACCGCGAACTCAACCACGTGAAAGTCGAGAATGCCCGCCTGGTCTCCGAGAACACCGAGCTGCGAACGCGCCACCAGACACTGGTGCGCGGCATCAACACCGTGTCGGACCAGGAAGATCCGCCCCCCGAGCCGGGCAGGCTGAACTGACCCGTTCGAGCCGGAAACAACGAATCGCCCCCGTCGATGCGGGGGCGATTCGTGGTATTCGGACCGAGTCTGGCTTGGGAATCAGGCGCGGGCGACGCTGGTGACCTCGCGGGCAGCCTTGAGCTTCTTCTGGAGCGTGTCGACGGCTTCGAGGTGGCTGGCCGGGTCGAGCTGGGCGGCTTTCTCTGCGTGGGCGGTGGCCTCGTCGAACTGGTGCAGCTCGAACCGGGCGTTCGCGAGGTTGAGGTGGGCGAGGGCGTAGTCGGGATCTTCGGCGAGGGCCTTTTCATACCAGATGGCGGCCCGGCCGAACATGCCGAGCGAGGCGAAGGCGGTGCCGATGTTGTTCATCGTCTCGACATTCTCGGGATCGTTCTGCAGGGCGCGTTTCCACCAGGAGACGGCCTTGCGCAGCATGCCGCGGTCGCGGGCCACCTGGCCGAGGTTGAACAGCACCTCGCCGTCCTTGGGATTGAGCGCGAGCGCGCGCTTCCAGTAGCGGTACGCCGTCTCGAGATCGCCTTGGAGATAGAAGGCGAGGGCGTAATTGTACAAGAGGTCGATGTTGTCGGGGAACTTTCGGATCGCTTCCTTCCAGATCTTCTTGGCTTTCCCGAGGAACCCCGTGTAGGCGTAGGTGTTGCCGTACAGCCGCAGGGCCAGCGGATCGTCCGGGCTGCTTTTCAGGTAGTCCTGGAGCAGCGGACGGGCCTCGTCATACTTGCCGTCCTTCATCAGCTCCTGAATATGTGTCAGACCAACAGCCTGTTTCTTCGACATGAACCGATCCTTTCGCGTGTCAGTACAACCATCCATACAGCAAGCCGCTCAATGCGGTCAAGAGAATCACGAAGGTGAGGAAGGCGAGGGCTTTGATGCGGCCGACGATGCCCTGGAGCGCAAGCACGCTCGGGAGGCTGACGGCGGGGCCCGAGAGGATCAGGGTCAGGGCCGGGCCGGTGTCCATGCCGAAGTGGACGAGCGTGGCCACGACATTCACCCCGACGATCGTGCCGAAATACATGAGTGAACCGATCACGGCTGCGAGCAGGTTCGAGGCGGGCGAGTTGTCGGCGAACAGGCCCATATACCGCGTCAGGGGCAGCAGGGCGGCGAGCAGGCCCGAGATGAAGATGCCCAGCAGCACCGTCGGGAAGATCATCACGAACAGGCTCCAGGACTTTTTCAGCCACTGCTTGATCTCGTCGGGATGGAACCAGCGCCAGAGAGCGAAGGCGAGCACGAAGATCTCGCACAGGATCAGGAGGATCTTCGACAGAAGAAAATCCATCGCCCGGATCATGCGCGAGGTGAACATCGGCGAGTGGATCACCGGCTGGTCCGATTTGAGCCAGGCGTCGAACACGCCCGTCGAAGTGAGCATGATCAGCACCAGCAGGCCGAAAAATACCAGCGTCTGCCGGTCCGTGCGGCCGCCGTCCTCATCTTCGACGACCTCCAGCGCGGCGACCGCCTGAGGGACGGGATCCTTGAAGACGAAGCGCATCAGAATCCCGATCAGGATCGAGACGATGATGACGGAAACGAGGCGGGCCATCGTGAAACCGATTCCCATATAGGTGGTAGTATACATCAGCGCGATCAGGTTGACGGCCGGGGAGGCGAAGAGAAACGTGAAGGCCGGGCCGATCCCCGCGCCCTGCTGGAGAATGCCGGTGAAGATCGGGAGGACGCCGCAGGAGCAGACGGTGAGAATCGCCCCCGAAAGCGAGGCGAGCGGATACGAGATCCAGGGCGGCGCGTCGGGGCCCATCAGGCGGGTGATGCGCTGCTTGTCGAGAAAAACCCCGATGGCTCCGGCAATGAAAAACGCCGGGATCATCCCCGAGATGAGGTGGGTGCCGAGGAACCGGCCGACCTCTTCGAGGCCCGGCCAGGCCCAGGTCGTTTTCAGCCAGACAAGCCAGTCCTTGAGAAACGCGAGTTCGGGTGGCAGCATGATGCAGTGACCTCAGGTGTTCCGCGCGATGGCGGTCGGAATCGGCAAGTTGGGGGAAAACCTCATTTCTGTGGCTGCTCCGTCGCGGTTGCCCTGTCCGGGGCCGGGGGGAACCATTCCCGCATCAGCACGCGCGCCCGCAGATCCAGGATATTCGCGTCGATCTGCTTGGCCAGCTCCTCGACACGGGCCGACGGCGAGGCGGTTTCCGCTCCGGCCAGGAGCGCGTTCAGATCGGTGGCTGCCTGGAGCGAGCGTTCGAACGGGGGGATCGCAT
>DAOOQQ010000062.1:0-29670 GCA_035388825.1 Candidatus Ozemibacteraceae bacterium | reverse complement strand
CGATCGTTCCCGCCTGAACATCACCTGAAAAGGTGGTGTTTATTATCCGCTTACGTTTTGATGGGTATGTCATTGAACGAGTTCTGGAAGCAAGATACCTGCCGTTCGGCAACGTTCATCGCCCCACCCCCAGCCCGCGCGTGAACTCTTGAAACCAGGGTTGAAACATGGGCTGAAACCTGATACGATATCTCTTGATATGATGAGTCGTGCGCTTCGGCGTGCGGCTTCTTTTTTTGCTCATTTTGCCGCCCCCGCCGTCTCGATCAGTGCGCGAATGTCTTCGGCCCTCCATGCGGTCGTGCGCGGTCCCAGCTTGCAGGGCTTCGGATAACGGCCCGACGCGCACCCCGCCCACCACGTGGACCGCGATACCGGGATGAATTGAAGAACTTGCGGAAGTCGCAGGAAGCCGGTCGTGGGAAGATCAGACATAAAAATACCTCCGTGTTTTATATTGGACTACACACGAAGGTATTCACCGAGGCATCGAATTACCCGGAACGAAAATATTTATTTTTCGTCCGGTTTTATAACCCGCATCGACAAAAGGAAACGGCTGTCCAGCAGCTTCGGCGTCAACTCCGCAAGGTGGCGCACGGCGTCTTCGTTCTCTCCGCCTGCCCGATCGCCTTTATACGGGAACAGCAGTCTGGTCATTACCGAAGGCGGTAGCCGCTTCCCGTGCGCCTCCATCGCCCATTGTTGCAGGTCGATATACGGCAAGACCTTCAACCCGGCCCATTCTTCGGGCGTTATCTGCTTTTTCAGATCAGCAGTGTATGAGCGCTGCATGCGCTTCACCGTGGCGCCGAACTGCTTTTGGAGTTCTCGCAGCGGCAGACGCAAGTTCACCACGATATAGCCGTCCCCGATGGCCGCCCGTTCGCGCTCGAATGCTTTGTTCCCTGATCGTTCCCTCATCTCTTCGAAGGTCAGTTCCTCGATGCCGCAGGGCGCCGGAGAATTGAAGTAGCCTTTCGGAATGTCCGAGGCGCCAAGGATGCCCCGCTCCCGAACTCGCTCGCGAAGCTCGTCAACGGCGGAAGAGTCGCCGGCCTGGACGCTGCCGATGAGCGCCCGCGCGCAAAACTGAATGCGCCACTCCTCGATACTGAGATCCCCAGCCCCGGCATACTTTTTCAAGTCGAACCATGCCGCCGGCGGTGGCTCTTTTCGTGGCCGCCCCCTGATCACGGCGTTTCCTTCGCCTCGGTCGTTCGGGTTACATCGCCCCGCTTGTGGTATCTTACCCGTCGGTCCAGAACACCCAGCACCGGCCCGCCCTGGTTGACCGCGTGGCGGATCGACACGCCGCCGGCCGCGTCACCTATGGCGACAATATCACCCGCTTCCGGTGCGGCTGTCGGATCGAAGTAGCAGATATCCCCGGCCTTTATCGCCGGTTCCAGGGTGTTATCCGGTGCCTGTATCGCGAACCAGCCGGCCGCGCGTTCGGCAGGATGAAGAAGGACAGGGTATTGATGTTCCATGGTTTTCCTCCCGGTTGAATTTTGGGGGTAACTTGCTCATCACCGACGGGGGTAACTTGCTCACACCAAAAACGTGAGCATCTTGAGCACCTTGAGCACCTTACAGGTCACGCCACCCGGCCCGGTCGGATGTTCTGGTTTTTCAGGCCGTCCAGGTAGTCCGCCCATTCCTGCATCATCTTCCTGCGCTCGTCGATCTTGGTGGTTCTGTTATACGCCCGGCCCAGCGGATCACGAACGGCGTGGGCAAGCTGATGCTCGATGATATCGGCGGGGAAGTGTAGAACCTCGTCAAGCAGCGTTCGAGCCATGGCACGAAAGCCGTGACCACACATTTCATCTTTCGGTATGCCCATCCTGCGCATCGCCGAAAGAATGGCGTTGTCGCTCATCGGCCGTTCCGTCGTTCGAGCACTCGGGAAGACATACCGCCCGCCGCCGGTCAGGGGATGAAGTTCCTCGAGGATCGCCACGGCCTGACGTGACAGCGGCACGACGAGCTGTGTTTTCGTCTTCGTGACGATGAATTTCCATTCCGCCGCGTTGAGATCGATATCCTTCCATTCCGCCTTTCGCAGTTCCCCAGGACGGACGAAGACGAGAGGCGCAAGCACGAGCGCCATTTTCACGGTGATGTTGCCGTGGTATCCCTCGATGGCCCGCAAGAGATCCCCCACCCGATCGGGTTCCGTGACGGCGGCACGGTGCTGCGCCTTCGGCTTCGGCTTCAGAATGCCGCGCAAGTCGGCCGTTGGGTCACGATCGGCCCGGCCCGATCCCACGGCATAGCGGAATATCCGGCCGCAGATCCCGAGTATTCTGTGTGCCGTCTCGATCGCGCCACGGTCTTCAACCCGACGCGCCACCCGCAGCAGCTCCGGCGGTGAGATCTCGGACACCGGCCGGCCACCCAGCCAAGGGTATACATCCTTCGTCAACTGGACCTCTACCCGTTCGGCGTGGCCCGGGGAGAACTCCGCCCCGTATTTTGCGAACCACTCGCGGGCGATCACCTCGAAACTGTTCGCCGCCCGCTCCGCCGCCGATGCTTTGACTGCCTTCCGCTCGTCGCTCGGATCAATGCCGGCGTCAAGAAGTTCCTTTGCCTTGCCTTGGCGGTGCCGTGCTTCCTTCAGGCTGATGTCGGGGTAAGTCCCGATCGCGAGAAGCTTTTCCTTGCCGGCGAAACGGTATTTCAGTCGCCACCATTTTCCGCCGGCGGGGGTAACTTGAAGGAACAGCCCGCCGCCGTCGAACAATTTCAAAACCTTGTCGGTCGCCTTCGCCGTGCGGATCAGGACATCACTTAGCGCCATCTGGGGGTAACTCCTCTCGCTCGTTGGTCAGCTACCCCCAAAGTTACCCCCACTTACCCCCATATTTCAAAGGACGAAACCGGACGATATAGGGTGATGAGAACAAAAAAACCCGCTGTTTAGGCGGGTTCTCGGATGAATTCGGACAATATCATATTGTCCAACGGTGCCCAGGGCGGGACTTGAACCCGCAAGCCAGTAATAGGCATAAGATCCTGAATCTTACGTGTTTGCCAATTTCACCACCCGGGCGGGTGACCGGCCTTGCGAACCGGTTGCTTGTTGATTACGATACCACACCTTACCAAAAATTGCAACACCTCATGAAGGGATGAAATTCATGCCGATCACGATCCGGGAAACCTGTGAAAACATCGACTGGGAAGAGGTCCGCAACTCGCTGCGCCTCGTCGGGATGGCCTTCCGGGAGCCGGAGGAACACCGTCGGGCATTCGAGGGAAGCTTCTGCCGCGTCTTCCTGTTCGACGAGGCCCGTCTGGCCGGCTTCGGCCGCGCGATCTCGGACGGCACCACGCAGGCGGCGATCTATGACATCGTGGTGCTGCCCGCGTATCAGGGAAAAGGCCTCGGAAAGCTGCTGATGACGCGCCTGCTCGACCGGCTGGCCGGCTGCAACGTCATTCTCTACGCGAATCCCGGCAAGGAAGGGTTCTATGCCGGTCTCGGATTCCAGCCGATGCCGACGGCGATGGGCCGGTTCCAGAACCCGGAGCGGATGGTGGCGAAAGGCCTGCTGCGCTAGCCCCTGCGGATCACCGGTCGACGGCAGGGTGCATCTCGAGCTGGACGGACTGCCGTTTTCCCAGAAGAGCCTGGAACGCCTTCCCGCGCGGATTGACGAACAGGCCGAGGGTGTCCGACGCCCGGCCGGTGATGAATTCCATGAGAACGGCGTCCCCATCGCTGTTTCCGGCACAGAACATGGCGCGCTTCCGCTCGGCGGGCTCGATCCAGGACTCGAGGGCGATGCGCTTCCCTTCTTTTTCGAGAACGAAAGGCTCGTTGGCGGGGTTTTGGGTGAAGGCATCGTCGTAAACCAGGGAGAACCGCCCCGTCGCATCGAGCTTCGAGGTGTTGCCCAGGAGACGGGCGCCTGCGGGGGTACCGGCCGTGCACGGGTTCCACGCTCCGGCCAGGATCCCCCGGAAATCGTACCGGCGGCCGGGCGTGTATTCGCAGGTCCGCGCGACATGCTCCAGCACGGCCGTGATGAAGTGCGGGCTGCTGCCCGAGACGATCCAGACATGCCAGCCGCGGTCGATCATGCGCTGCATGATGTCGAGCATCGGGAAAAACACCTTGCCGGCAGGCGGCTGCTCCGAGAGGAAGGCCTCCACGGCGCGGCGGACGTCATCCGGCGTCATTCCGGCCTCGAACGAGGTCAGGCCGGTGAACTTGAGCCAGCCCGCCGCCTCGACCCGCGTCTGTCCCTCGAGAATGGCGTCGAGCCGCAGGATGGTGTCGCGATGGTTCTCGCTCCCGAAGCCCAGATCGAGCCGGGGGAACACGAACGGCACCTCGTTCAGGTGCCGGGCGCACCAGATCCGCCAGGCCGACTGGCCGCTCCGGCGCGTTCCGCCGGCTTCGGGCCATTCTTCGCTGATGATCGTGCCGTCGAAATCGAACACGGCCACCGCCCCCCGCCCCGCATGACGCTCGATGAACCGGTCGATGAGCACCAGTTCGGCGATCCGGCCGCTCCCCCAGTGCGGGTAGGAGGCTGCCAGCCGCGCCGAGACGCGTTCCAGGGCAGAAACAGGAACGAAGCCTGCCAGAAGGAAAAGGACCAGGAGCGCGGCCGCCACATCCTGCGGCGCCGGAGAGGCGTGTCGGGTGCGTTTCATCGGCTTCACGGCTCCCGTTTCGTCAGCTTCATCTCGGTGTGAAGCGTCGTCGAGGAGCGGGCCAGCATGTTGGGCTGGTCGGGCACGGGCACGAAAAAGGTAAATCGGGAATCGGCGATCGTCTCGACGACCTGGCCCAGCTCGGGATCGAACCAGGTTCGGCCCCGGCTGATGGCGCTGGGGTCGCCCACCTGCTTCTGGCCGGGCTCGAGCAGCATCTCCGACTCGAACTCGGCGAGTCGCTTCCCGTCGCGTGCGGTCATGCCGGTGTAGGTGTAGCGCGTCGCGGTCTCGGTGACGACCTGGCCCTGGGTGCGGTTTTTCTGGACCCACGAGTCGCCCGGCTTCAGGGGCTGCTCCGGGAAGTGCATCTGCGCGACTTCCGAGCCCTGCCAGGCCCCGGTGCCCGAGACGATCTCGACCTTGCCGCGCCGGTCGAGCCACAGCACGCTGGTCTGGCCCTCCTCGGGAAGCGGCGCGGAGTCGCCGTCCTGGATCATACGGGCCACCAGGATCAGCATTGACATCGTCGCCAGGTCCTTGCTCGCCTCCTCGACGCTCTGCCGGATCTGCATCTCGATATGCACCGGGTTGCTCTGAACCCCCATCGGGGTCTCGACCTCGACGCCACCGCGCACGGTGACGAGGTAGAACAGCTTCTGGCCTTTCGTCCAGTCGTAACGGAACGTCCGGGTGGTGTCATCCTGGGACATGGCGGGACCTCCAATGCAGCAGAAAACCAGCAGGGCGAAGAGGGAAACCACGATCCGGCCGAGGGGCGCTCGTCCGGCTTCGTGAGCGGTGCGGGGGAAACGTCGGTTCATGGGTTCGATTCTTTCGTTCGGCCGAGGCGGAATTTCTTCATGAAACGCGTGAACAGGCCGATGGTGAAGTATATGTCATCCCCCCCGACGGGCGCAACAGGAGAGCCGGCCATGGGCCTAACATTCTTGACACCCCTCTGGCGTTCCATTAGAATGGACTTCGGTCGATACGGGCGGTTCCTTGCCGTCGCAACCGGCATGTGGCTGGCCTGGAGCGGGAATCACACACCCGCCCTCGGGGTACCGACCAGTGATTACCGTGTCGACGGGGCTGCCGCTCAGGGCTCGGGTGAGTTTCTGGACGGGAGCGCGATCGAGATGCTGGTGGGCGGAGCCAAGACTCCGGCGGCGGAATCGGTCGACGGGTCGCGGGGTTCCCCCGTGGCCACCGGAACCGAGCCGTTCAACCGGATGCTCGAAGAGTGGGACACCCCGGCGGCGGAAGAGCCGCTGAGCTGGAGTGATCCCGACGAAGCGGCCCCGGACCAGGATTCCGGCGTCCCCGACGCGGATTACCTCGACCTGGTGGATGATCCCGCGGCCCGGCAGAATCCGGGTGGGGCAAGTGAGTAGACCATCGGCCGTCCGCGGCCGTGATGCAGAAAATCGAAGGGGAGGGTGTGCCTGACATGAACCAGATCCGCCGCCGCAAGCGGTATTTCATCAAGCCAGGATTCCAGAGCCGGTTGACGGCGATCTTCATCCTGATCGTCATCATCGTCGCGAACATCGTCGGAGCGCTGGTATATGGCTTCTCGATCGAGAAACTCGAGAACAAACTCGTCGTCGAGTCGAAGCTGCCCATCGATACGTCCCAGCTCGGCCAGGCCCTGCTTCCTGGGGTCGTCATCGCGGAACTGGTGAGCATTCTCGTCACGGCATTCATCTGTATTTTCGTCACACACACGATCGCCGGGCCCGTCTACCGTATGGAACGGGTTTCCCACAGCATCGGCGAAGGTGATCTGACCAATTTCATCAAGCTCCGGCCGAAAGACGAGCTGAAGGATCTGGCCGATGCGATGAACGAGATGACGATGGGGCTTCGCACCCGCGTCACGAGCATCCGCGACGCCGTCCAGAAGCTGCAGACCGGCCTGAACCGCATGAAATCTGGCGGCAAGATCGATGCTGAGGTTCTGGAAGCGGCCGCGTTGATCGAGACGACCTGCAAGGGCTTCATCCTCGAACGCGAGATGGTGGCTGCCCCGACGGCGGCCGAAGAGACGGAAAAGGAAGCCAAAGTCTGATCCACAGACCATTCCCATGAATGACACCGGCGGTCGCACGACCGCCGGTATTATTTTTGCAAATATATTTCCGATCGCCCGGGAGTGAGGCCCGTGAGATACTGTCGGAAGCACCAGGCAGGGTCAGGCCGGGGCAGATCGGTGCGGAAGTGCGCCCCCCGGCTCTCCAGGCGGGATGCTGCCATCAGGGCCATCACCCCGCCGACGGCCGTCGCGTTCCTGGCGGCAAGGCGGTCGGGGGAAATCCGATGCCAGTCGGGAGCGATGCGCCGGCCGAGACAGCCGCTCAGGAAGCCGACGGCCGCATCGAGCCCCTCCCGGCTTCGACGGACGCCGAGATGCCGGCCGAGGCAGGCCTGGACCTCCCCGAAGCCGGGTGCGCCCTCGAGATCCCAGCCGGGGTCCACCCCCTCCTCCCCTGCTTCGTCGGCGGAGGGCACCCCGGCAATATCCGCCAGGCAGGCTTCACCGGCGCGTTTTCCGAACACGAGACACTCGAGCAGGCTGTTCGAGGCAAGCCGGTTGGCCCCGTGGACACCGGTCGAGGCCACCTCGCCGGCGGCATACAGGCCGGCCAGGCTGGTCCGGCCGTCGTGGCCGGTCCAGACGCCGCCCATGGTGTAATGCGCCGCCGGGGCGATCGGAATCAAATCTCGCACGAGGGAAAGGCCCGCTTTGTTCAGCTCCGCCTCGATACCGGGGAACCGCACCGTCAGCAGCTCGGCACCGAGATGCCGGGCATCGAGCAGCACGTGATCGGTTCCCGCAAGGCTCATTTCATCCAGAACGGCACGGGCAACGATATCCCGGGGCGCCAGCTCGGCCATCGGGTGGTGGCGGGGCATGAACCGTTCGCCGGCCGCGTTTCGCAGATACGCCCCTTCCCCCCGGACGGCTTCCGAGACGAGGAACCGGGGCCGGCCCGGGGCGACGAACACGGTCGGATGGAACTGGACGAACTCGAGATCGGCCAGGCGCGCGCCGGCCGCCCACGCGATCGCGACCCCGTCCCCCGTCGCCTGTTCGGCATTCGTGGTTTCGGGAAACAGCCGCCCCAGTCCGCCGCAGGCGAGGATCACCCCCCCCGCGCGGATCTCGACGGGTCGGCGGTCGGGGCCGTCGAAGCCGCGCACGCCGATGACGCGCCCATCGGAACGGCGTTTGAGCAGATCGGCGGCCTGGAAGTTCTCGCGACACCGGATGCGCGGATGGCTCCGGACGCGGTCGATGAGGGTGCTCTCCAGTTCGCGGCCCGTCGCATCCCCGTGGGCATGCAGGATGCGGCGCCGGCCGTGCGCGCCCTCGCGGGTCAGCAGCAGATCGCCCCCCGCCGAGGCATCGAATCGGGCGCCGAAGCCGATCAGGTCGCGAACCCGGTCCGGACCTTCGGTGACCAGCACGCGCACGGCCTCGGGATCGCACAGCCCGGCACCGGCACCGAGCGTATCGGCAGCGTGTTCGGCGGCCGAGTCGGCGTGGTCCCAGACGGCGGCGATGCCGCCCTGGGCGAACCAGGAGTTGGAGGCCTTGATATCCTGCCGCGTCAGCACCAGCACCGAGGCGGTTTCGGCGGCGGTCAGAGCCGCGAACAGCCCGGCAAGGCCCGAACCGATGATAGCAATATCACAAGATATATTTTCCATGCCCTCCGGCCGGCTCGTCCTCTCGTTCACAACCAGCCCCCGACGGCCTTGTGGATGACGCTTTGCGGGGTGTCGCGGCAGGTGACGGGGACCCGCCGGAGGCAGAACCGGTCGTCCCCGGGCTGATTGTATCCCGAGCGGCTGGTGAAATGCAGATCGAAGCCGGTCGCCGCCGCAATGTCGCGCGTTTCCGCGTTGAACTTCCCGTAGGGCCAGGCGATGGCGACGGGATCCGTGCCGATCAGCGGCGCGAGACGATCCCGCGAACGGGCGAGGTCCGCGGCCACGGCCGAGGCGAGAGGCGGCGGGGAAGCCGGGTCGAACGCGTTCCAGATGCGCATCAGGTCGGTATGCAGATCGTCGGTGTGGGAGCCGAACTCGAAAAACCCCGAGCCGGCCATTTCCCGGATCTGCCCCTCGGAAAGATAGGCGGCGAACTGGGGGCGGCGGCCGATGCGCGAGGTCACGACGAACACCGTCATCGGGATCCGGAGGCGTTTCGCGACGGGCAGCGCATGGGCATGCAGACTCTCGTACCCGTCATCGAACGTGATCAGCACGGGCCGCTTCACGTCGGGCAGCCGTCCGGCGAGGTAGCGGTCGACCTCGTCGAGACGCAGGGGGGTGAACCCCTCGGCCAGCAGCGTCGCCATCTGGTCCGCGAACTGGGCGGGAGTACATGAGACATCCGAGCGGGCCGGCTCCTCGATGTGGTGGTAGACGAGCACCGCGAGATGTTCGTCGGGCCGGGCGAGGGCGACGCCGAACACGGCGATCAGCCCCGCAGCGACGAGAACGGCAAAAAAAGCCAAAACGGGCGCCCCTTTGGGAGGAGCGCCCGTCTCGGTCATAGCGTGGTTCAGAGCCCGGCGGCCTTGCGGATCGCCTCGACCTTGTCGAGTTTCTCCCAAGGCAGGTTCAGGTCGGAGCGGCCGAAGTGGCCGTAGGCGGCCGTCTGCTTGAAGATCGGGCGGCGCAGGTCGAGGTTCTTGATGATGGCGCCCGGCCGGAGATCGAAGATGTCCCAGATCAGCTTCTCGATCTTGCGCGGATCCATCTTCTCGGTGCCGTTCGTCTGGACGTGGACCGAGAGGGGCTTCGCGACGCCGATGGCGTAGGCGATCTGGATCTCGATGCTGTCGGCAACGCCGGCGGCGACGAGGTTTTTGGCAATATAGCGACCCATATAGGCGCCGGACCGGTCGACCTTGGTCGGATCCTTGCCCGAGAAGGCGCCGCCGCCGTGGGCAGCCATGCCGCCGTAGGTGTCGACGATGATCTTGCGGCCGGTGAGGCCGGAGTCGCCATGAGGTCCGCCGACCACGAACCGGCCGGTCGGATTGACGAAATACTTGGTGTTCTTGTCGAGCAGCTCGGCCGGGAACACCGGCTTGATGACCTGGGTGACCAGATCCTCGGTGAGCTGGGCATGGCTGACGTCGGGGTTGTGCTGGGCCGAGAGCACGACCGCATCGACGCGGGCGGGCTTGCCGTCGACGTATTCGACGGTGACCTGGCCCTTGCCGTCCGGGCGCAGATACGGCAGTTTGCCGTTCTTGCGCATCTCGGCGGTGCGGCGGCAGATCAGGTGGGCATAATACAGGGGGGCGGGCATCAGCTCGGGGGTTTCTTTGACCGCGAAGCCGACCATCATGCCCTGGTCACCGGCGCCGATGTTCAGGTCGGCGTCCTTGTCGGTGCCGTCCGAGGCCTTGTTGACGCCCTGGGCGATGTCGGGCGACTGCTCGTCGAGCGCGACCATCACGCCGCAGCTCTTGCCGTCGATGCCCCAGTCGGAGTTGGTGTAGCCGATGTCGCAGATCGTCTTGCGGACGACCGACTGGACGTCGACGTAGCATTTGGTCGTGATCTCGCCCATGACGACGGCGAGGCCGGTGGTGACAGCGGTTTCGCAGGCGACGCGGCCGCGGGGATCCTGAGCCAGGATCGCATCGAGGACGGCGTCGGAAATCTGATCGGCAACCTTGTCGGGATGTCCTTCGGTGACGGATTCGGATGTGAAAAAGAACCGTTCGCTCACGGTGAGCCTCCAAAAATGTGGTTAGAGAAGCGGGGCGATTATAGCAACCCCTCCCCTCCCCGTCAAGCATCCTCCGGATGCACCCCAAATGCGGCGGCGGCGGCCTCCCGTCTGGGAAACCGCCGCCGCACTGGTGCCGGGGCGTGTTATTTCGCTGCTTCCATGGTCGTCTGGGACTGACTGACGGGCGCGTTCATGAGTCGAACGACATTGCGATAGGCCATTTGATAACTGAAGATGAATCCGATGACACTGGTCACGAGAACCAGGATGGTAGCCAGCACTCTCATGCGCAACCACCTCCTTGTCTGCTCCGGCGGTTTCCCTATCGGCAGGAATCGCGGAACCGTGAAGGTGGTTCAGCAGGCCACGCCGATTTCGGTCGCAAGCTCCTTCCAGGAGCGGACCTCGGCGACAGCCTTCTCGATCGCCCGGCCGGCCGTACAGGCCCCGAGCAGGATCGCCCCCACGACGACGCCGTCCCGCTCGACCACCTTGTGGTAGATCCCCTCGTCGATCTTCGAGGCGATCACGTGGGCGACGGCCTCGCCTCTGGCCGCGAGGGCGCCCTCGAGATCCATCTCGCCGACGCTCAGCAGGTCCACCCCGGTCAGCTTGAGCCGGAAACTCTCGGGCGGCATCGTGAGCGGGGAAGCCTTTCCCGCCATGCTCTGACCGGCCCGGTTGCCCCAGTGACGGGCAGCCAGCCAGGTTCCCCAGGTGCGCCCCTGATACTCGATGCCATCGCCGGCGGCAAACACCCCTTCGACCCCGGTGCTACAGGCCGCGTCGACCTGGACACCCCGGCCGCAGGGGACGCCGAGCTGCTTCGCCAGGTCGAGGCGCGGGGCGACGCCGGCCGAGACGAGATGCACGTCCCCGTCCAGAATCTCCCCGTTCTGAAGCTTCAGATGGCCTTCTCCGAGGCAGCCGACCTTCGCCCCGAGGTGGAACCGGAAGCCCTGGCGCTCGAGCAGCTTCTGGAGCACCGCGGCACCCGCCGCATCGAGCTGACGCGGCATCAGGCGCGGCGCCACCTCGACCAGTTCGACGGCCAGGCCGAGCTTCGTCAGATGGAAAGCGGCCTCGAGACCGAGCACGCCGCCGCCGATACAGACGGCACGCTTCTTTCCGGTGGCCGCCGCATGGATCGCCTGGGCATCCGCCGCATCCCGCAGCGTGAACAGGTTCGTGCAGCATTCCCGGCCCTCGATGGGCGGCATGAAAGCGTCACAGCCGGTCGCGAGCAGCAGTTGATCCCAGCCGAGCGTCTCGCCGCCCGAAAGCCGGATCGTGCGGGCCTTCGGATCCGCCGACTCGACCCGTGTGCCGAGCCTCAGCTCGATCCCTTTTTCGGCAAACTTCTCGACCGGCGTCATGACGATCCTCTCGATCGTGACGCCACCGGAAATCAGCTCTGGGAGTCTCGTCCGGAAATACACCGGCCAGGGCTCGGCCGTGACGGCAAGGATCTTCCCTGTATACCCGGAATCGCGCAACGCCACCGCCGCGGCCGCACCGGCCACGCCGTTCCCAATGATCACCGCCATCTGTCCGCTTCCCGTCATCGTTTCTCGACCTCCAGAGCGTATCGTTTTCTGACGTCACAGGATACACGGCGGGAAGGCGGTTCGGCAACGCCGGCGCGGGAACCGGTGGTCAGGTTTTCCGGCGGCGCACCTTTGCCGAGGGGAACAGCACATTGTTCAGGATGAGCCGGTAGCCGGCCGCGGCTCCACGGTAATCCGCGTCGCCACCGTCCGGGGTGTGGCCGCCGTAGTAGCTGAAGATGCCTTTGCCGAGGGTGCCCATGAGGTAGCGCACCGAGACGCCGTCGTTGTTCTCGGCCAGGATCGTCACGTCCTTCTTCACGAGGGACTTGCGGAACGAGGTGGTCTCGCCCGCGAAGCCCGGAATCTCGGTTTCGTGGTTCTGGTTCAGCAGACAGGGGATCGCATCGACCTGCGCCGAGAACTCGAACAGGGTGAACAGGGTTCCCTCGCCCGCCTCGGGAACATCGATATCCGAGTAGGCGAACGTCGAGTCGGGCAGCACGGTGAAGCCGCCGAACGCGAGACTGCGCGCGAAGTTCAGACAGCCGTTCGGATCGGACACGGTCGGATCCCCGTCGAACCGGTCGGCCACGATGTCGTTGCCGTCGGCGGCAAGCGCGATATCCAGGGTTTCGGCGGCCGAGCACATGGCAAACAGGAAGCCGCCGTCGTTCACGAAGTCGCGGATGCGGGTGGCGACCGCCTGTTTCATCTGCCAGCGTTTCCCGAAGCCGCGGGAAGCCGCCAGCCCGCTGTCACCGCCGTCGTGACCGCGTTTGTGGGCCTGACCGGTGAAATCCTTGTGGTGGATGTGCAGCCAGTCGATCTCCTTCAGCCCGCCGTCGAGGATTTCCCCGTCGTAGACCGGCTTGTAGGGAATGCCGATCCAGGTCAGGAGCCGCGCAACGACGTCGCTGCCCCCTTCTCCCGGCGATGCGAGGTAGATGCCGATGCGCGGCGCCGTCTCGAGAGGCACGACATCCATGTTCTCGCTCTGGACCGTGACCAGCAGCTCGTCAAATGCCTTTCGCGGCAGCGGCTCGAACGTCACGCCGGCGGCGCCGGCCTGGCTGCGGATGGCAGGATCATCCGGCAGGACGAAGCTGCCGCCCCGATAATTGATCGCCCAGAAGACATCCGGGGCTTTCCGATCGAGGGCCTGCCATACGATCCCATACGCCCGGCAATGGTTCGCCTGACCCCGGTCCATTGGCACCAGCAGAAGATCCCCGGCCAGGGCCGCCCGAACGGGCGCAAACATGCAGGCGGCCATCAATACAACTATCGATATATATTTATACATTTTCCTTCTTTCCGCGTTGCCGGCCGGACCTCGCCGCAGGAGGCCGGCCGAACAGGAACTCGAGCGGATGGTGGAGCCGGGCGGCCCACGCGGCCTCGGAATGGACGGCTCCGACGTCGGGATAGGCGAGCAGATCCTTCCCGTCGACGAAGCCGCGCTCGCGCAGCAGGCCGGCCATCTTGTGGAAACCGCGCCAGATCGGCGGTTCGAGATCTCCGGCATCGAGATACAGCTGCACGGGGCGGGCGGGCGGCGGGCCTTCCCGGACGAGCCGGTACATGCGGCCGCGGCTGAACCAGAAGGCCGGCGAGAGGCACGCCGCCTTCGAGAACACGTCGGCATGCAGCCAGGCGAGCTGGAACGAGCAGAGCCCTCCCATCGACGAGCCCCCCACCGCGGTATGCTCGGGCCCCGGCAGGGTCGGATACGAGGCGTCGACGAACGGCTTGGCCACATCGATCAAAAACCGGGCGTAGGCTTCCCCTTTCGGTTTGAACAGGTTGTATTCCTCCATCCGGTCGGGGGTGTTGGCAAGGCCGACGATGAGGAACTCGCGGATCTTCTTGCGCTTCATCAGGCGCATCGCGGTCTCGTCGAGCTTCCAGTCCTGGCCGCAGAACGAGGTCGCCGGATCGAACAGGTTCTGCCCATCGTGCATGTACAGCACCGGATACCGTTTCCGGATCTTTCCGAACGAGGGCGGGAGCCAGACGATCAGATCGCGCGGGTATTCCAGGCCGTCGCCGGCCATCCCCGGATGGAACCGCAGCTCCCCCTGGATCGGATCACACGAAACCGGCAGCTTGTCGAGCCAGTCCGTGACCGTGGTCTCGAACAGACAGTCGGGCCCCTCGACGCGGAACGCGCGATTGTCCGGCGGCACCTCGTCGGCAGACTCGCCGTATACGGCCTGGGTCCGCCAGCTTCCCCGCGTCACCTTGAACTCGGCGACGGTTCCGGCCGGTGCGGCAAACCGGTGTTCGAACGTGCCGGCCGAGATCCTCTCCAACCGGATGCGATCGGGCTTCCAGTCGCCGAGGGCCGGCAGGTTCCCCCCGAGATACATCGTGCTCCCCCGCGGCCGGGCGGCGGCGAGATGCACGCGGATCGTGACGGGTACGAGCGGCGCACGGCGCGCGGGAGTCGGAATTCGTGGCATGCTGTTTCTCCAGGATGTAGTTGGCATGAGGAATACCAGCAGATTCCCGCCCCGTCAACCCCGTTGCGATCGTCCCGCGAACGGCGACACCGGTACGGAGCCCCTTCCCTGGCGGGGCAGGCTTCTGCAATATCCGGCTGACTTCGCCGCAGAAAACGGGTAGAATGGAGGGAACGAGAGATTCATTCTTCACCCGAGAGGTTCCGACCGCTTGACGGCATTCGTGCTCGAAGCCATCACCAAGCCTTTTGCGCTGGCATTTTTCCAGGGAATCGGCTGGCTGCTGATTTCGGCTATCGTTCTCAGCATGCCCTCGGCGCTGCGGCGCAAATATTCCTGGAACTGCGTCTGGCCGGCGTTCGCCATTGCAGGCATCAACTATCTGGTAATGGTGTTCTCGTCCGCCCCCCCTCATGCGGGAGCGAGTCTGCCCCTCCATACGACTCTGCTGCTGACGGCGGGTCTGCTGCTCGCCGAGTTTCATCGTAACACGGCGTTCGCCTCGAGCCACCACCAGGCGACCTTCGGCGTCGTCATCATCATCGGCATCGCCTTTCTGATCGCGCTGCCGTCCTCCTTTCTCCATCCCGCATCCCACCTCGTGTTCGGTCTCGGCACGATCGGCATCGGCATCACGCTCCATCGGCTCGCCCCGACACTTCCCGGGCTCAAACGCGCTCCTGTCTGCGTCCTTCCAAGTTTCTTCTTTCTCGGCGTGTCGAGTTTTCTCGCCTACGTCGACAGGCTTCCCCTCCTGACCACCCTGCCGATGCACACCCCGACCATCCTGGCCGGGATCCTTCTCGGCGTCGTCTCCTCGTATCTCGCCGCCCTGTGTCTCCATGTGCATTTCAACCGGATGACCTTCGATGGTCTCCCCTCGCCGCCCCCCCTGATAGGCCGCTGGATCGTCGTCGTGAGCCTGGCGCTCTCTCTTGCCGGCATCCTGTCCGCAGCCCACCTGGAATCACGTGCCAAGAACGTGCTCGAAGCCGAAACACGCAACAGAGCAGAGATCCTGTCCAGCGCCGTCTCGGACCGGCTCCGGGAGGACGAGCGGCTGGCCGCGCTCCTCGTCACGCACCCCGTCGTCACCGAAGCGATCTCGGGAAGGGGAACGCAGGCCTGCGCCGAGCTCCTCGAACGCTTCTCCGCCGCGATCCCGAACTCGGTCTGCCTCCTCTCGGACAACTCCGGAACCGTGATCTCCTCTTCCAACCGGAACGAGCCGACGAGCTTCGTCGGCCATTCCTACGTGCACCCGCCCTACATCGGAAGCGCCCTTTCCGGCAAGCTGGATACGTATTTCGCGCTCGGCGTCACATCCGGGGTTCGCGGCCACTACACATCGAAGCCCCTCATCGCCTCCGACGGCAGCCTGCTGGGCGTCGCCGTCATCAAGCGCGACATCGAGTTTCTCGGCGATCTGTTCCACCGGCATGCGATCGCCCTCCTCCTCAGCCCGGACGGCATCGTTTTTTTCGGCAGTCGGCCCACCTGGGACCTGAAGCCGCTCTTTCCCCTTCCCCCCCAGCGAATGGCCGAGCTCACCGCGTCCAGGCAGTTCGGAATCATCGCCTCCTCGGCGATCTTCCCGACCCCTTTCAATATTCCAGGATATACCAATCTCCCGATGCAACCTGCGTTCTGTCTGGCCGTTCCGGTCAATCCGCCCGGGTGGCGCATTCTCGTCATGACCGACGCGACGCCCCTGTTCCATGCGCGATATTTTCCCCTCGCCCTCATCCTTGTGCTGCTGATGCTGGTTCTGGCATTCCACATCGGCACGGCACGCATCCGGGAAGGGAGCTGGCAGGTCATGCAAGTCGAGCGCCAGTTCCGTGCCATCTTCGAAAACGCTCCGGAAGGCATTCTGATCATCGATGCGCTGACGCACCGCATTCTCGAGGCGAATCCCTTCATCTGTCGGGCTCTCGGGGCGCCGTCAACCGAGGAATTGCAGAAGCAGACCTACGAAAAGATCTGCATGAACGGGGAGGCGGATGCCACGGAGTTTTTCCCCCGCCTTTCGGGCCCCGCGTTCGCCATGGTCGAACGCCGGTTTCAGGGCCCCGGTCAGCCGGAACTGACGGCCGCGGTCACCGGCTCCTGCCTCAAGCTGCGTGACCGCGACGTGTATCTGCTGTTCGTCCACGATCTGGCTTCCCGCCATCTGCTCGAGAAAATGCACAACGAAAGCGAAGAACGGTTCGGAAAACTGTTTGCCGCCGCTCCCAACGCGATGCTGCTGATCCGGGCCGGCGACCACACGATCGTCGACGCGAACCCCGCGGCTCTCGCGCTCCTCGGGAAAAAGCGGGAAGAAGTCATCGCACGGGTCTGCCACCGGTTCATCTGCCCTTCCGAAGCCGGCAAATGCCCGATCACCGATCTGGGCCAGCAGATCGACAACGCCGAACGGATTCTGATCGGGCCGGCCAACTCCCGGATCCCCATCCTCAAGCAGGTCACGCAGCTCGAACTCGGCGGCGTCCCCCATCTTCTGGAAAGCTTCATCGACATCCGCCACCGCAAGGGAATGGAGCAGGCCCTCGCCAGCGCCAAGGAAGTCGCCGAAGCCGCCAACCAGGAGAAGAGCCGGTTCATCGCCCACATGAGCCACGAAATCCGCACACCGATGAATGCTCTGCTGGGCCTGATCGACGTCCTCCATGCCGAGATCAGGGTTCCGCGGCAGCAGCATTATCTCGAGCTCATCCGCCATGCCGGCGAATCGCTGCTCGCCCTCCTCAACGACATCATCGATTTTTCCCGCATCGGCGCCGGCCGGATGGAGCTGGACGAAACCCCCTTCGATCTCCACGCACTGCTTTCCAACACCCTGGAACTCCTCTCCGGAAAAGCCGCCGCCAAGCATCTCGAGCTGGTCAGCTCGATCGAGGCGGCTGTCCCGCGCTGGGTCGTGGGGGACCAGTTCCGGTTGCGCCAGATTCTGCTCAATCTTCTGAACAATGCGATCAAATTCACCGAGCGAGGCAGTGTCCGGCTTTCGGCGACTCTCCCCACGGATGAGAAGGACGGCCCGGCCGTCATCGCCTTCGCCGTGCGCGACACGGGAATCGGCATCCCTTCGGACCAGATGGCCCATCTGTTCCGTTCCTACTCCCAGGTTCACCACGGCGGTTCGGCCGGGCGCGAAGGAGCGGGGCTGGGCCTGGCAATCTGCCGCCATCTCGTGCATCTGATGGGGGGGGAGATCGACGTGATCTCGCAGCCCGGCGAGGGGTCGACGTTCCGGTTCACGATTCGCCTCCGGCGCCACCGGCAGGAAACGGTCGACGCCATCGCCGCCGACGACGCGCCACCGGTCAGAACCGGGCCTGCCGGTTCCATCCTGCTCGTCGAGGATGACGAAATCAACGGGAAACTGGCCGAAACGATTCTCACCCAGCACGGCTGGAACGTGACCCTCGTGACGAGCGGCTCCGAAGCGGCACGACAGGCCGCCGCCACGCCCTTCGACCTGCTGCTGACAGATCTGCAGGTGTCGGACACCGACGGGCTGACCCTGACCCGCACCATCCGTGAACGGGAACGGGCAGCCGGTGGCCATCTGCCGATCATTGCCGTGACGGCCAGCGCCTCGCCATCCGACCGGCAGTCCTGTCTCGACGCGGGCATGGACGGCTATCTCCCGAAGCCCTACACCCCGCAGCGTCTGCTGGCCGTGATCGCCGCGACCCTGACCAGCTGCCGCAACCGGGACGACCATTCTATTCTTATCGATACAGATCATCTGCTCCGGCGGGTCTGCGGCCAGACCGATGTGCTGCGGAAGCTGATCTCCATCTTTCTGGGCAAGTATCCCGGCATGCTGGGCGAACTCGAAGCTGCCACCGCTGCGCAGGATCTCGACCGCGTCTCGAGCCGCGCCCACACCCTCAAGGGCACCATCGGCACATTCGCCGCCGAACGCGTGTTCGAAGCGGTCAGCGCCGTCGAGCGCGCCGCACGGGCACGGGATGCCGCGGGCGTCGAAACCGCAATGGCGGCGTTCGTTCCCCTGTCCCAGGCGTTCGCGACCGAACTGGAAGCCCTTGCCGCGAGCCTCGACGGCACCGGCCCCGATTCCCAGGATTTCAAGGAGCCGACACGATGAAGCATGGCACCCTGTTCCGGCTTGCGCTGGCCCTCACGCTCCTGGGTGCCGGCGGAAGTCTCCTCGCCGTTGCCGTCTCGAACATCCTGACGACGCCCCGCAGGGTCGGACCTCCCTCGAAGCCGAGCAGCCTCGCAGGAACGGCGTTCACCTGCCTGAACCGTGACGGAACGAGGATCGCCGGCCGGTGGTTCCCGGGGCATCCGGATGCCGGCGCCGTTCTCCTGTGCCACGGCCACTGCGTCGACCACCGGCACCTGATGGATATGGCCGATTTTTTACATTCGAATGGATATAATATTTTAGCACTGGATTTCCGGGCTCATGGGAAAAGCGGCGGTGCCTACACCTCGATCGGGCTTCACGAGGGGGACGACATCGCGGCGGTAATCGCGGCCGCGGAAACGCAGGGGCTGCTGCCGGCCGGAATGCCTCTCGCCGCCTACGGGCGGTCGATGGGGGCGGCGGCCCTGGCGAACGGCTCGGGCCGCCTTCCGAGGATCACCGCATTCCTTCTCGAGTCCAGCTTCGCCGAGCTGCGGATCATCGCGGCCCGGGACATCCTCCGGGTGAGCGGGATTCCCGACTCCCCTCTCATCGACATCCTGTTCGCATTCTCCCGCTGGCGAACGGGGTACGACTACGCCTCGAACCGGCCCGTGGAAGGAATCCGGGGGGTGGCAAGCCGCCCCATCCTGCTGATCCACGACGCCCTCGACGTGCGGGCGACCCGGGAGGACCACGACCGACTGCGCGCCGCCGTTCCCCATGCCGAGGAGCTGGTCATCCCCGACGCACCCCACGTGCGCGGGCACCAGCCGCCGCCGGCACCCTTCGAACCCGTCGTCCTGGACTTCCTGCGACGCTCGGGGGTTCTGCCGGCGCCGCGGTGAGAGCGGCTTGTAAAATCCGGGGCGTTTGTGTAAAGTGTCGGCGTGTTCCGCAAGGACACCGTCCGGTTTATATGAACCGGCATATATTCCACACGAGGAGACAAGCTGATGTCGGATTTCAAGAACTCGAAAACCTGTGAAAACCTTCTGAAAGCGTTCGCCGGGGAGTCCCAGGCGAGAACCCGATACACCTATTACGCCTCGGTCGCCCGCAAGGAAGGCCTGCTGCAGATCTCGGACTTTTTCCTCGAGACGGCCGAGAACGAGAAGGAACATGCAAAGATCTTCCTCAAGCGGCTTCTCCACCACGGCATGAACGAGCAGGTCGTGACGATTCACGAGGCCGGCTACCCGGTCGCCCTCGCCGACACGGCCAAGAACCTCGAGTATGCTGCGAACGGCGAGAAAGAGGAGTGGGGCGAGCTGTATCCCTCCTTCGCCGAGATCGCCGAGAAGGAAGGCTATAAGGATGTCGCGACGGCGTTCCGCATGGTCGCCAAGGTCGAAAAGCATCATGAAGCCCGGTATCGCAAGCTTCTCGAGAACGTGAAGAACCAGAAGGTGTACAAGAAGGAAACCAAGACCGCCTGGATCTGCCGCAACTGCGGCCACATCCACGAGGGTGAGGGCGCCCCCAAGCAGTGCCCGGTCTGCGATCATGCGCAGGAGCATTTCCAGGTCTGGACCGAGAATTATTGATTCACGCCCTCTGACCCCTTCGGCGCCCCGCGATGCGGGGCGCCGTTTTCATCGGGGCCTGTCGAGGAGATACAGGGTTTCGCCCTCGTGATCGATCTCCCCCCCCGGGAACCGTTCCCCGAGCCGTTCCCGAACGCGTGCATCCACGAGGATCCCCGAGCCGCCCCGCCCCTTGGTGGCCGCTTCGTAGCGCGGGGCACGATCGGCGGGATCCCCGATCAGGGCCGGCAGGAGCCGCCCGTCTTCCCCGCCGAGCCGGCCCCACAACAGCGTTCCGGCTGCGATACCGATGCCCGTCTCGATGGGGAATGCTTCTTCGGCGCGTCGGCGGGCATTGAACCGCTCGAGAGCCGCACGCATGCCGAAGGCGGCCCGGACGGCGCGAATTTCAGGCTCTTCAAAACCAGGCCTTGCCGGAAAGACCGCGACGATCGCATCGCCGAGATAACTCTCGATGCTGCCCCCCTCAGCCGAGATCGGTTCTTCCATGAGGGTGAAATACCCGTTCAGGAGCGTGACAACCTGTTCGGGCTCATGGGATTCGGACAGCGTGGTGAAGCCGCGGATATCGGAGCAGAGGACGGCGGCACCAACCCGCTCCCCGCCTCCGGTCATACCGGCAGTCCCCGTGTCGGCCGCCCGCACGGCCGTCAGGACCCCTTCGGAAACAAACCTCGCCATGCCGGCCCGCTCCCGCAGGCCGCGAGCGATACCGTTGAACACGTCGGCCAGTCGGCCGAACTCGTCGGCACGGCGGACCGCCAGGTGCCAGCCATACTCTCCCCGCGCCGTCAGCCGTGTCGCCTCGAGGAACGGGGGGAAGGGCAGGGTCAGAAAAAACGCCGTTGCCATCGTCACGACAAGCCAGGCGGTGACGATGGCCGCAGCCGCCCCACCCCAGCCGGGCCCGGCGTCACGACCGTTCGGGACGGCGACGGCCACACCCACGACATTGCCATAGGCGAAGGATTTCGACACGGCAAGCGTTTCGGGCTCGTCGGGCAGTCCGTCGTATTCCCTGCCCAGGGACTGGCGCAGACAGACATCCGCCAGCCGGCGGTACCGGCTCCACCCGTCCTGATCGGCCGACAGTTCGTTCCAGGCGAGTCGCGGAGGATCGACAGATTCAATATTATATAAATAATACGTTATATTCCATTGCGAGCGCCGTTCGGCGAAGTCGGGCCGGCTCCGGCTTTTCAGATGGTGGAAACAGTCGTTCGAGATGGTGTCCCATCCGCCCCAGATGACGTTCATCATCGCCGGCGGACGGCCGGATCCCAGGGGGGGAGAGACCTGGACGCCCATGAACTGGTGTTCGGTCGCGAAGGGGTTGCCGATCACTCCCGGGGCATGAGTCAGCAGATCGTCGATGTAGGCATCGTCGAGATATTCGGCGGTGATCGAGCGGGCGATGTCGATGCTCGCCTGGATATTGCGGCCCTCTCCGGCCGCCTTGGCGGAATCGGCACCTCCCAGTTTCTGCAGAGAATCCTGGACGATCCCGCGCATGATATGCCGCAGCCCCGCATCACTCTCGCGAGCGCCATAACTTGATCTGGCGGCATCCGTCCCGTCGGCGAAAAACGTCAGGATGGAGCGTGTCAGACGGCGACGGATCACCGTTTCCAGTTCCCGTTCGACCAGATCCCGTTGCCGGCTGCCGATCCGCGCCAACCGATCGGCATGGTTCTGGAGAGTCCGGGCACGGATGATGCGGGCCATGCGCAGGGCGTCGTCCAGCCGATGCATCTGGCGCGACAGATGTGCGAGAACGGCCCTGGGGAGCCGGGTTTCGCCGGTTTTGGCCGAGGCAACCCCGAGAAGGGCCAGCCCGATGCAGGGGATCACGGCTCCGAACGCGAATCCCCAGGCAATGCGATGCCGCAGTCCCGTACCCGGCGATTCCCCGAACCAGGCCGCCCGGAAACAGATAAGCGCCGAAACGGCTACGGAAAGGAAGAGAACCAGATCGAACAGGGGCAGCTTTGCCCGCCAGGGATGGCGGAACGCGGCGGCATCGGCTGTCACGGCAAGGACCGGCCGGAGACCGGAACTCGGCCGTTTTCTGAGAGAGCGCCACAGCAGGGCATCGGGCCACTCGAAGGGCGGCACATCCTGGATGGCGAGCGCTTCGCCCGCCCGCACGAAGCGCGGAAGGTCCCGGGTCCCGGCAAGCGCGATACGCCGCCGGAGAGAGGAGTGCACCGTGGCGGCAAGCGGCACGGGCAGCAGATGCGCCCGATCGACGAAGCGGTCGTGGAACAGGGCAAGGAACAGAGCCGCATCTCGGGCGACATACTGCGGTCGGGGTCCGGCCACGTCGGCCCAGTCGACGAGGCAGAACACGTTGCCGGTGCCGCAGTAGTGCGCAACGTCGGTCCTGACGCCTCTCAGGCTGGCAGCGAGATGGAAATCCCCGCCGAACAGCTTCTCCGATACCTGCCGGGAGCGATCCAGCGTTTTCTGCTCCCCGGGGGTGTACCGATCGAGCGAGGCGCGAAGCGTCATCAGGGGCTCGAGAATGACGCGGAGATCGCGTTCGACCTCGGCGGGCCGTTTTCCCGGAAAGGTGGCGGGATCAATCCGCAGGAACAGGGCCTTGCGGGAAGGGATCAGCAGGGCGCAGACCGAAGGCCGTGAGGCAGTTCTGGTGCGCAGATCCCGGCACAGCCGGTCGAACTCCTCCGGTCCGGCCTGCATCAGCGCGGCCGCGGAGGCCGGTGACCCGTTTTCGGAACATCCGTGGGCTGCAAGCACCGGCCGGCAAAGAGCATCGAGAGCATGCGGGATCTGGAGGTCATCCCGAAAGAGGCGCATCTCCTCGAGCATCTGTCGCCGAACCGTGGACCGGAGGCCGGCTTCCTCGTTCTGGAGCCAGAGGAACACGGCCGAACGCAGGCCGATCGCCGGCAGGGCCAGGAACACGAGCCATGCCAGGATGATCATCATGCCGCGGGTTCCGGCGTCGCGGTCGAGCTCGAAGCGTCGAAGGCTCATGGGATCTCACCGCCGGATGCGATCGTGAAGAGGCGGACCGGCTTGACCCTTCCGCGCACCTGAATGATATCAAGCGGTGTACAGTTCACTTCCGCCTCCGCCTCCCTCGCGGTCTCTTCATCGAGAAGCACCGGAGCGCCGGGACGGCTGCGGCTTTCGGCCTCGAGCCGGGCGGCGAGATTCACGGGATCGCCGATCGCCGTGAAATCGAGTCGCCCAGTTCGTGAGCCGATCCGCCCGCAGACGGCACTTCCCGAGGCGAGACCGATCGAGACGCGAAGCGGTTCGAGCCCCGTACGCAGCCCCGCAGCGTTGACCTGTCCGATCGTCTGCCGGATCGCCATCGCGGCGCGGCATGCCCGGGTAGCCGCGGGAATCGGACCGGAGTGGAACACGCCCATCACCCCGTCTCCCACGACCTTGTCGAGGCTTCCTCCATGGTCGTGGAGATTGCGTTCCAGGCGCGGAAGGAGATCGTTGAGCAGCTCGAACACTCCATCGACGGCAAGTCCGGCCGCAATCCGGTCGAAACCGACGATATGCGCGAACAGGATCCCGATCCGGCGCCGCTCGCCTCCGGGATCGAGGCTTGCCGTATCGTCCGACCGCACCGTCTCGAGCACCTCCTTCGAGACGAACCGGGCCAGTCGCTCACGCTCGCGCAGCCCCGCCGTCATCGCGTTGAACTCGTCGGCAAGACCGCCGAACTCATCCCCGGTCGGCAGATGCAGCGTGACGTCATACCGGCCCGCAGCAACCTCGTTGCCGGCATCGGCGATCGTCCGGATCGGCCGGAGGAAGTTCCGGGTCAGATACGTGGTCACGACCATCGTGAGCAGAATCGCATACCCGCTCCAGATCGCGATGACAAGTCGGTCCTCCCACACCGCCCAGCCGGGAAACAGGGGAGAGGAGCGGCCAACCGCGACGACACCGAATCCGGAAAACGACCGGACGAGAGCCACGACATCCGCGGCCGGGCTCCGCTCCCGGAACGTTCCGGCTGGGATCGTCAACGCATGCCGGGCGAGGTCGAACAGTTCCGGGTCGGCTTCGGCAGCCCGTGGCCAGGCGACGGCGGGATCGAGCTGACGGCGGGTGAGATCGAGGGTTCCGAACAGGGCGACGTCCGTCACCGATCCCGACAGGAACTCGCTCGCCGGCTCCCTGCGGCGTTCGAGGCTGTCGAGATACATGCGCACCAGCCCGGCCCGGTCATACATCACGTACAGCAGCGCCTGGATCCGTTTCGTTCGCGGGTGTTTCACCATGTACTGGAACAGGATGCTGTCGGTGATGCCGGAAAATTTCGGGTCCAGGGCTTTGCCGTCGGATTCGAGGAGGGTGGCGATATCGATCATGCTGATGTTCGAGGCGACGGCCCGGCGGCGGCGTGTCCAGAGGCCTGAACGCGGCGGTCGATCGAGCTCCTCCTCGGCGAAACAGCCGGCGGCGAGGAATACGCGCATCGAGATCGTGCGCGCCATCTCCGCAAGCTTGTCGGCAAGCCGCCCGGTCCGCGGCTGCAACGCTGCGTCGGCGTCGAACGCATCCTGCCCATCATCGGTGATCAGAAGAGCCATCTGGGCTGATGCGCGCCGCCGGATCCGCCCGACGAGACGGTTCGTTTCGGACGGCCCGGCGGTGAGACCCGCCGCAACCCCTTCCTTGAGCCGGCCGATGCGATGTTTCAATGCCTCGAGATGGCCGGCAAGCCCGTTTTCCAGAAGCTCGAGCCGTTCGGCGACCCCCCTGCCCCGAAGCTCATGGTCGATCTCACGCCGGAAATCGAGATACGAGATCACCACCCCCCCTCCCGCGAGGAGCGGCAACACCGTTGCCACGCCAACCGCAGCGGCAAGCTGGCCGCGGATATTCAGAGGCAGACTCGACCCCCGGTCTTTCAGCAGCAGGAACAGGCCGCTGCCGAAGGTGGCCATCAGGAACAGGCCTCGCAGCCAGGGCTGCCAGTCGCGAAACGGGTGGCGCAGCGCGGCCCGTTCCCGGCGGAGCACGAGACGGAAGGGGCGCTGGCCGAGCCGCTGGCTCCACTCCTGCAGAAGCTCTGCCGGAGCTCCGGAGGTGAGGACAATGTGGGTCGGGGTCCGGCGTTCGGCGGGAACGATCGTGAACCCCTCCGCGATCCCCCCACCCGGCCTTTTCAGGAGCGGCTCGAGAAGGAACCGCCTCGAAAGCTCGGATCTGCGGAACACGGCCACATACCCGCCAAGAACGGCCGCCGACGGCCCCGGCCGGCTCGCGACGAAATTCGCGACGGCAAGAAATGCCCCGCCGCCCGGCCGCATGCGGATGAAGGGCTGAACGAGCCCCCACCCTTCCGCGGTGAAGGGATCACCGCCGAACAGGCTCGTCAGCAGCCCGGAACAGCGTCGAGCCAGCTCTTCCCGTCCCATGGAACCGGACCACCGACGGCGCAGACGGCGGGTTTCCTGATCGTCGATCCAGTCGGTGCGGTCGGGCCAGCCGGCGAGGGCAAGCCAGAGTGGCAGCCAGGTGGCCGGCCGGGGCGGCGCCCCCGGCATCAGCCCGGGGTGGATCGAAAGCTCGGGAGTTCGGCCGTCGGCACCGGCCGTGAGCAGGAAGACGGGCTCACACCCGATCCTGCGCCGGCACTCGAGACAAAACTCCCGGTTCAGCCGGGCGGAATCGAGACCGGGGGTTCCCGAAGCGGCTTTCCATGAGGCGCCGCCACGCACCGCCGGAAAGCCGAGCCCCACCTCGATCTCCCGCAGGGCTTCTTCCAGACGCTTCGTCGGGTTCAGGCGGGGCCGGAGTTCCTGCATCTCGTTCATCATCGCGCGGCGGGCAGCGAGCTCCCGCCACTGCTCCTCGAGATCGAGCCACCGGTTCACCCAGACGAGCAGCCAGAGCAGGGGCAGAACGAGCAGAAACAGCCAGACGGCGACGACGATGCCGCCGGGAGGCGGGACGGGAATGAGGAGCCGGCGGTCGTGGGCGGGGGAAGCGGGTCGTTCGGCCATGGGGCGTCAGTATATCATTCCGCCCGGGGGCAAACCGCCTTCCGCCTCAGAGACGGTTCACGCCGATACGCTCCAGACGGCGGTTTGCCGCCGCGAGATCGAACGCATCGGGATCGAACGCGCCGCCGGCCCATTCCAGCATATCCTCGACCTCGTCCGGGTCGGCCTCGGGATCCCCGAGCATGCGCAGGAAGTCGGCGTATCCCTCGCGACCGCCGACCCCGTCGGGCGGGGCCGCGCGCCCGCCGGCAAGACAGGTGGGAGGCCGGATCGCATCGGCCCTGCTCTCTGCCTCGAACCGGCACCGGACGCGCCACGGATCGTCCGGCTCGTAATCGTAGAAGAACTCGTCGCCCGCAAGATCGCGCAGACCGCCCAGCGTCAGGCCAGCCGCGTCCCGTCCGGGATCCGGCCAGTCGCCGATGGGCCAGAGCGTTCCGGCGGCCGAGAAGCAGGCCGGATACTCGCCGCGCCAGCCCATCACCGCCTGTAGAGCCGCGTGAACGCCCTTCAGCGAGAGCGTCTCGGCCAGTTCCATCCGCCTCCAGACGGGAGGAGTCACGCCCTCGATTTCGCAGAAGATCTCGAACACACGCATGCCAGTCTCCTTCTATAGTACTAATTATACGAAAGAACGGTGATCGTCACGTCATCCGTCCAGCCGACCGGCTGGGTAAACCGCCGGATCCGGTCGTGAAGCCGCGAGATGAGCTGTGCGGCATCGGGCTCGGCGGCTTCGGCCCGAAGGAACTCCTCCCAGCGGGAGTATCCGAGCTGCACCCCGTCGCGATCGACGGCCTCGGGAATCCCGTCGGTGTACAGCAGCAGGCGATCGCCGGGGCCAAATTCAAGACCGAGGGTGGTCCAGCTTCCGCGGAGCCGGACGCCGAGCGGCAGGCTTCCCTGCCAGGGCCGGAGCTCGACGCTCCCGTCGCTGCGCAGCAGAGCCGGATAACAATGGCCGGCGTTCGCCAGAAGCAGCGTTCCATCGGGTTTTGCCAGGCCGGCCACGGCGGTCATCATCTTCCGCTTGCGCACCGTGCCGATGATGACCTCGTTCAGGCGGCCGAGCAGCTCCCCGGGTTCGGCGCAGCCCGACCGGACGAGGTTTCCGAACGCCGCCTTCGCCATCGCCACGACCAGCGCCGCCGAGACCCCGTGGCCCGACACGTCGCCGAGGAAGAACGCGATACTCCCGTCGGGGCACAGCCGCGCATCGTGATAATCGCCGCCGACCTCGCTGCACATGACGCTGACGCCGCGGTATCGCCAGCGGCCCGACGTCACCTCTCCGGCCGGCAGGAGTTTCTGCTGCACGACCCGCGCGACTTCCAGCTCCTCCATGCCCGCCAGGGTAGCGTTGAACGTCTCGGCAAGCCGTTCGAGCTCATCCCCGGTCGAGATCGCGATCCGGTGCTCGAGCCGGCGGTGTTCCATCGCTTCCACGCCATCGACGAGCGCCGCGACGGGGCGGGCAACCCCGCGCCAGACGCGCAGGCACAGCAGGCCGAGGATGAGGCTCATCGCACAGGCTCCGCCGAGCAGGCGGTTCCGGAACGCGCCGACCCGTTCCTCGACGTGTGTCCAGGGCAGGGTGCCGACCAGGGAGTAGTTCCAGATCTGGCGGCAGTTGAGGGCCGCCAGGATGACCGGCTTGCCGTCGACCACGGCCGCCTGGCTCAGCATCACGTGGGGCGGTTCGAGGCGACGGAACAGGCGCGAGAATTTCCGATCGTCGTGCAGCCCCGGATACAGGAGGGTGCAGGGGAACTCGGAGATCGCATACAGGCGCATCCCATCCGCTCGTTCGGGCCAGGTCGCGTAGAGCTCGTCGAAGAACAGGGCCGCCAGCCCGCCGGAGTGGTGAAAAACGGTGAGACACCCGATCGCGGCGCCGGTCGCGCCCCGGATGACATCGACGAACATGGCGGCGGCACCGGCCTCGTTCGAGTTGATCGTGAACGTCCCGAGCCGGCGCAGCATCGTCGCGACGACATCCTCCCCCCCTGCCGAGACGGCCATATCGGTCACCGCAAGCGCAGCGACATCCTCTCGCCCGGAAACATCATCTGATATGTTTTTCCATATATTATATTTATTGATTGCCGCACGGCTCAACTGAGAGGAGAGCCGCGACGTGACGCCGCGGCCAAACAGGCTGTCCCCGAAGAACCGTTCCCGCGGATAGCCCTCGGGCGGCATCCGGAGGAGCCACTCGAACTCCTGCCAGGAGCGGTTCGTCTGACGCTCGTAGAGGCTGGCAAGGGTGCGCATCATGCGATCGCGGGGCCACCGCGCCATCCGGCGGAACAGCATCATGCTGTCGTTGTGCGGCCGCCAGAACCGGCCGTTCCGGTCGACGACGAACACGGTGTCGAGAGTTCCCCGCTCTTCCCATTCCAGGGTCTCGTCGATGAGGCGTGCCTTCGGGGATTCCGCCGGGAACCGCCGCACCTCCAGGCCATGGCTGGAGGTTTGCAGGAGGTCGGGGAATGCCGGATCGCGCGCGAGTTGCGCCTCGAGCCGGCCGCGCCAGTCACGGTAGCGGGCGGCAAGCCGCTCGATCAGGGCGGGAAACTTGCGGTCGATGCGGACCAGCCGCTGTTCGAGTTCCTGGCACAGGGCGGTGGTGACGGCCAGCGTGCGGCGCCCGGCGACTTCCCGCCAGAGAAGGAGTGAAAGCCCGAGGGGGAGGATCCCGGCGGCCGACACGGCGAGAAGCAGCAGGGTCGCAAGCCGGGGCGCCGTAGTCCCGCTTCCCGCTGCCGGCGATGCCGAACCGAACAGCACCCAACGGATGACCGGGGTGAGCCAGACAAGCAGCAGAAGCCACGAGACCGCGGGAAGGCGCGGCGAACTGGCCGGTACGATCCGTATCAGGAGGCTCTGGTCGCGGTACCCCCGCAGCACGGCATCCGCATCGCCGAGGCGCACGGCATCCAGCCCCTGCGCATGATGCGCCCGTTCGAACTCCTTCGCGGCGGCCAGGGACACCCCCCTGGGAAGCCGGCTCCTGCCAGGATTCAGCCGGTGAAGCCAACCGACCTCGATCCCCGACCGGCGCAGATCCTCCGTCACCCAGTCGAGCACGGCTTCGCCTTCCAAAGCCCTCCGGTCGAGGAGAACGAGCAGGCCCCCGATCGTGTCCGAGGCAAGATTGTCACGCCAGGCCCAGTAGCCCCATCCCGATGTCACCCTGCCATTCACGGGGGAAAACCGGCGGTTCCGGTCGATCAGATCGATCCAGTTGAATCCACCGAGCTGATCGACGCTGCCGGGATATGTATCATGATGTATATCAGTTCTCTCATACCAGGGACGGCGCAGGGTCCGGAAGACGCGCTCGATGACGGCCGGCTCGGAAGCCGTTCCATACGCCATCCGCCCTGCCCCGTCGAACAGCCAGACTCTTCCGACCGTCGTCTCGAGCCGCGACATCCGCTCCCGGACATGCGTCCCTGACAGAGCGGTGGTCGTTTCCGAGCCGATCAGACCGGCGTCGAGACGGC
>DAOOQQ010000061.1:0-30467 GCA_035388825.1 Candidatus Ozemibacteraceae bacterium | reverse complement strand
TCACCGAAAACCATCTCTCAACACGACTCGAGGCGCTCCGGGCCGGAGTCTTCCTGTTCCGGGCCGATGTGCCGAAAGCCTGGAAAGCGGATTGGGAGCGGATCGAACAACGCCGGAACGATCCGTTCGCCCTCGGAACCGCCCGCCTGGAATGCCGTCTGCGTCTCGCCCGGGAGCCGGTTTCCGGATCGTCGGTGTTTCTGATCGGAGGCCTGCCGCAGCTTGGCGACTGGGATTCCCGATCGGCCTCTCTGCCCCGCCTCACGAAAAACGCCGACGGCTTCTGGGAAGGCGGGGTCGATCTTCCCGCCGGCGCGGTGTTCGAGTGCAAGTTCCTGATCCGGGGTCCCGACGGCTCGACAGCCTGGCAGCCGGGCGACAACACTATTTGCGAAACGGCTTCTGGCGCCGTCATCCGACTCGAACGAACCTGGTGAGGCGGAACGGACAGTTGCCGGTTCTCTCCGGAAGAGCATGAAAGCCCCGCCATCAGGCGGGGCTTTCATCATCACAGAACGGGGGGTCAGACGCCGGCGTTCTGTTCGAGTTCGCTTTCGCACTGCTCGATCAGGGTCTTGAGGTTGTCGGCCTCGACGCCGGTGGGGCTGGCCTGAAGGAACCGGCGGGCCGATTCGACGGCATCCCCGAACTGGCGCTTGCGGGCGTAGATGATCGCCAGGTTGTAATGCACCTGGTTGAATTTCGGATCGATCTCGAGCACCTTGCGGAACGCGGTTATAGCTTCAGATATACGACCCTTCTCGAACTCCTCGGTGCCGATGTTGTAATAGGCGGCGGCATCCTTCGGGTTGAGCTCGATCGCCTTCCGCCACAGCTCGATCGCCTGGTCGTACATGCCCTTGTTGTAGTAGGCGATGCCCAGCTTGTTGCGCGCCTCGGCATCCTGCGGGTTGTACTTGATGACCCGCTTCCAGATATCGATCGCTTTGTCATACATTTCGCGGTTGTGGTAGGCGGTGGCGAGGTTCGAGAGGATGTCGGCATCCTCGGGTTTGTATTTGAGGGCCTTTTCCCAGCACTCGACGGCCTTCTCGAACAGGTCCATCTTGATGTAGGCGATGCCCAGCTTGTTGTACAGCTCGCCGTTCTCGGGGGTGATGCGGATCGCGTCCTCCCACTCGGCGATGGCCTTGTCGAACAGGTTCTTCTGGAAGTAGGCGATACCGAGGTTATTATGCGCATCGATATCGTTCGAGGAGAGCTCGACGACGCGCCGCCAGGCGAGGATGGCATCGTCGACGAGGCCCTTCTCGTCGAAGGCGTTGCCGAGCACGAAGTGCGCGTTCGAGTTGCCGGGGTCGAGCTCGATCGTTTTCTTCCAGGAGGCGATCGCCTCGTCGAGGCGGCGCTTCTGGCGGTAGGCATGGCCGAGCTTGAAGTAGATGTCGGGATCGTTCGGGTTCAGCTCGCGGGCCTTTTCCCATTCTTTCTGGGCCTCGTCGAACCGCTGCAGGTTGTAGAAGGCGATGCCGAGGTTGTGGTGCGCCTCGAAATGGCTGGGGTCGATCTCGACCGCTTTCTGCCACTGGAAAATCGCTTCCTGCGTCTTGTTCAGCTTGGAATAGGCGATGCCGAGCTTGTGATGGAGCTGCGCGTCATCGGGCATGTAGGAGACGGCGCGGTTCCAGAACTTGGCCGCTTCGGCGAAATCCTCGAGGCCGCAGTGGGCGTTGCCGATCTTCTCACAGATGTCGGCATCCTCGCTGCGCTTCTCGCGCACGGTGTTCCAGTAGGTGATCGCCTTTTTGAAGTTGCCTGTATTGTAATACGCGACGCCGAGGTTGAAATGCGCCTCGATATCGTTCGGGTTCACCGAGATGCACTGCGTCCAGAACTCGATCGCCTTGTCGAGATCGTCGAGCTTGCCGTAGGCCGATCCAAGCTTGAACAGCACTTCGGCGTTCTGCGGCGTGATCTCGAGAATCTTCTGCCAGATCTCGATGGCTTCGCGGTGCTGGTTCAGCTTGCTGTAGGCGTTGCCGAGGTTGTTGTAGATCTCGGGCTGGCGCGGGCTGAGGGCGAGAGCTTTCTTCCACTCGTCTATGGCCTGCGGGTACATCTCGAGCCGGTAGTAGACGATGGCGAGGTTGTTGTGCGCCTCGGAGTTCTTGGGATTCAGCTCGATCGCCTTGGAAAACGCGATCACGGCCTTGTCGTCGAGCCCCTTGTTGTAATACGCGACGCCGAGCCGGAAGAACACGTCGGAATCCTCGGGGTTCAGGTTGGTGGCCTTTTCCCAGAGAGCAATGGCGCGGTCTTCCTTGCCGAGGTTGTAGTAGGCGATCCCGAGCTTGAAATGGACCTCGGGATCCTGGGCCTTGATCTCGAGGCACTGTTCCCAGTTCTCGATGGCCTTGGTGTCGTCGCCCTTGTTGTAATAGGCGATGCCGAGGTTATGGAGGACCTCGAAGTTGCGCGGGTCGAGCTGGACGGCGATCTCCCATTCCTTCAGTGCCTCGTCGATCCGGTTGAGCTGGTAGTAGGCGACGCCCAGCTTGAAGCGCGCCTCGCCGTTCTGCGGATTCTTGATCAGCGACTGGATCCATTCCGAGATGGCCAGTTCATACTGCCCCTTGGTGTAGTAGGCGATACCGAGGTTGTAATGGGTGTTCGCCTCGTCCTGCAGATACGTGCGTTTCATGGGTCCTCCTGCGTCGTGCTCTGAATGGAATGGGATGTGCGGTTATATCAGGGCTTCGATGGCGCCTGCCCGTCGTCGAGCCGCGCCATCATGGATGTGATCGAGTCTCCGAAAGTCTGCAACAGGAACTTGAGCCGGCCTCGGGGGAAGTCCGGGGACAACTCCACCCGGCCCGGGCCGAGCACCGCGAATTGTAGATGAGAACGGGTGTGAATGGCAACCCTTCCGGGCGAGATGCCGCGCAACGACGGCGGAAGACCGGTCTCGGCCTCGGGGGGGCGCGGCGGGAGCCGGTAGGCAAGGTGCGCAAAGCCCGCCAGAAGGGCCGGGCGGATCGAGGCGGCGAGATGTTCGAGGAAGAACGACAGGGACCGTGTGCGGATGCCGTCGGGAATCGGCGGCGGAACGATCCGGCCGATCTTGTCGGGGTGGATGTGTAATAACGGAAAATATATATCAACTGTTGTATCTATGCTGGCCGTCGTCCAGGGGCGGGCCGTTGACGGGCCGGGCGACGGATGCGTGCCGGGAACCGTGAGGGGGGCCGGGGCGGGCATGCGCGGCGGGGGGAAGGCGGCGCCGCCAAGTTCGAGCGTCGGCGGCACCGACATCGCGAGAAGATGATACTGCTGTCGGAACGGCCGGCGATCGGGCTGGGAGAACCCCTCGGGGCCCGGGACATGGGCCGCGCCGGCAGGGGCTGCGACCGGAAGACGCCGGGTGCGTACCCACTGCGGCCGAAGCTGTCGCGGCAGGCGGTCCGGAAAGCAGAAGGGAAGATACGGCTGGAGCTCACGGGGCTCGAGGGCTGCGTCGGCGGACGTGGGCTGGGGACGCACGGGCTGGGTCACGTAGGCGCGGACCCCGACGAGGAGGTGGTCCACTTTCTCCTTGAGAGCCTGCTTCTCCCCGCGCAGGGCGTCCAGGGCTAGGGTCAGCTCCTGCTCGCGATTCTCGGCGGCCTCGCGCTGGAGAACCGCCGCCTCGAGCTCGGCCGCGTGCTTCTGTCGCTCGGCGGCGCGGGCCTGTTCCGCGGCCTCCGCCCGCTCGATCTGTGCAACAAGTCGCGCCCGCTCGGCCGTCAGCTCGCGCACCTGCTCCTCGAGCTTCGTCCGTGATTCCGCCACTTCGGCGGACGTGGTCCGGATGGCCGTCATCTCATCCGTGCGCCGCCTGTCCTGCTCGGAGAGAGCGGTTTCGTTGCGCTTGCTGAGGTCGAGTCGCATGCTCAGATCACGGACCTGGGCCTGATGCTGATAGATTTCCTGCTTCAGCTCGGCAATCTGCCGGAGCAGACCCTGGTTGACCGTCGTCAACTGCTTCTGCTCGAGAAGGGCGTCGGCGAGGTTCACCTTGAGCTGCTGGATCTCGCCGCGGAGAGCATCGTCGTCGGCCCGGCCCCGGATGATGTCGGTGATCTGGAGCTTGAGCTGCTCGATCTCGAGGTCGCGCTTCTGGATTTCTGCGGGGGAAACCACCTGCTCGAGCACATTCCGGCGAAGCTGTTCGAGCTCGGTCTGACGCTCGGCCGCCGTGCGCTCTGCCTGGCGAAGCCGGTTCGAAAGCTTCTCCGGATCCGTGTCCGGGAATCGGGAGAGCAGGTCGCGAAGCCGCGCGTTCTCCTCGCGAAGCCGCTCGTGTTCGTCGTCGCCGGTGCCGCCCGGCTGCTTCCCGCCGGTTCCGAGGGCTTCGATCAGCCGCTCGCGCTGGCGGGTCAGCTCATCCAGACGCCGCGCGAGGGCCTCCTGCTCCCCGGGCGTGTGGCCCGTGGGGGATGGCGGACGGACGCCCCGCGAATCGGTCATGGGTCAGAAACGGAACACGAGCATCAGTGCCGATACAGGCAGACGGAAATATTGTCCGCGCCGCCGTTCATGTTTGCACACTCGATCAGATGCTGCGCAAGCTGTTTGAGATTCGCGTTCGGCTGGGCCGCCTGCTTTTCCACCATGTCTTTTACGGTGCGGTCGTTCACGAACCCGAACAGGCCGTCGCTGCCGAGCACGAGCACGTCGCCCGTGAAGATCGGGAGCCGGGAGGTGTCGGCCTGAACGGTGGGGGCGACCCCGAGAGCGCGCGTGATGATGTTCTTGTTCGGATGATTCGCCGCCTGATCGGGGGTGATCTTGCCCGTGTCGATCATCTCCTGGACGAGAGAATGGTCGCGGGTGAGCTGTTTCAGCCGCCCCTCGCGGTGCATGTAACACCGGCTGTCGCCGACGTGACACAGGGTCAGCATGTCCCGTGAGACGATGGCGAGCACGACGGTCGTGCCCATGCCCTCCATCTCGGGGTTCTCCTGGGCTTTGCGGTAGATCGCCTCGTTGGCCTCATTGCAGCACTGGACCAGCAGCTCGCGCAGATCCGTTCCCAGCAGCGTCTCGGGCGTTTCCGAGAGAAGCCCCGCCATCAGTTTCTGCTTGGCTGTCTTGATCGCGAGCGAAGAGGCATACTCGCCGGCTGCGGCGCCACCCATGCCGTCCGCGAGAAGCAGGGCGGTGAAAGACTCGGTCGTGCCGTCCATCCGGCTGATGCGAAGCTGAAAACTCTCGGTGAAATCCTCATTGTTCGGGCGCACCATCCCTTTGTCACTCAGTGCATAGAAATTCATACGATTCCTCTCCGACGGGACTTGATGCCATTCTAACGTCCGGATGCAGGCAAGTCAACGCATCCGCCGCACGATGGCCGGGAATCCGGGAGTTCGATCCAGTCGGGAAGCGATGGCGACCGGAGCGCCGCTTTTCGGGGAACGCTTCCGCGCAGCTTCGACGGTGCGCGCCGATCCGCGAAATTCCAGGCGGGATAGGGCATCGGGGAAAGGCGCAGCCCGATCTCCAGATGGACCGGAAGGGCGGGAAGCCGCGTTCCAAGCCGCTTCTGCATGCTCTGTTCAGGGACATGCCGCAGGAGAGGAGCCGGGAGGCGCGGGAACGGCTCGCTCCCGGCGGTGAATCCGGATGTGACCGGCCGATGCGTGATGCGCGGCTCCGGAAGAGGGCTGGGCGTCCCGGTAAGGAGCGGGCGGACGAGGGGAAGCGGGAACGATGGCGTTTTACAGATGGGTGCCGGAACGGGACCGGCTTCGATCCGTAAACCGAGACGCAGCCTGCTCGACGGGAACCGGCCGAACGCATGCTCGCAGACCGGCTCCGGCAGCGGACGGCGGGGAGGCAGTGCCTCTTCCCGATACGAGGCCGGATCGGCAACGCGCCGCCGCCAGCGCCCGGGGAGGATGACCAGGTGTGTTTCCGGTGCGTGGAGCGGGGGAAATCCCCCTGGAACGGTCAGAACAAGGGAATACATCGATGGAATCGTCAGGAGGGAGGCGGCGAAGCTGCGCCACGGAGGAACTGCCGGACCGCTTGCCGCCTCCTGCGGGGTAGGGCCGGGTGAATCACGATCGGCCCGTGCGATGCCGATGCTGATCCAACGATGCGTAGGGGCGCATCCCGATGCGCCCGGCTTGTTGATGGAGGTCCCGAGAGGCATTCCGGTCGGGGCGAACCTCCGGATGGGGGGCGGGGATCTGAAGCCCGTGGGGTTCGGAACCGGTCGTTCGACGGAATGGGGCCCGGCAAGGGGAGGAAGGCCGGCGATGAACGGGCAGGGCCGTTCGGACCGCTTCCAGCCGCGGGCGAGGGGTTCTACGGCTCTGGGAGGCGGAAGATACGGAACCTCGGCGAAGGCGATTCCGGATGAACGCTCCTGGACGTCGTCCAGCCATGGGGCTCGGATCGCCGGCGCGGCGGCTTCATCCGCAGGAAGTTGTACGGGGGCGAACGCCGGAAGCCGCGTGTCGGGGGAGTAGGGAAACTGGAGATTGCGCAGCCGGGCGGTGAAGGAGCCTTCGTGTCCTCGGGGGAAGGATTCGGGGAGGGGCGTGGAGGACCATGAACTGCGCCCGGGTGTGGGGAGCGAAGGAGGCATGGATACGGGGACAAGTTCGAGAAGCGGGACGTGCGGTCCGGTGAAGGTGTCGTGGACGGCAAAAAGCGGTTCCGGAGTCGGACGTGGGGCGGAAGGCGCCAAAGAAATATCGGACGAAATAGAATGAGCAGGGCTGACGCCCGGCGGTTGACAGGCGAGAGCGTCGGGCCTGGGCAGGGTGATGATGACCGGCAGCGGTACTTCCGGGAGCGTGCGGGGGGTGTCCTGGGCGGGACGAAGGCTGGTCCGGGCAAAGGCAATACGATCGGGCGACGTCGGAAGCGAAGGGAGGAGCAGGGGATCGACCGGGGCAACCTCCCGGCGGACATCCTGCCAGGGGGCACGGAAGGCCGGGCCCATGAACGCCTGCGGGGCGCGTGCCGCCGTGTCGAGCCGACTGGGATGGCTCGGCAGGATCGTTCCTGACGGGGGATAGGAGGGGGGTACCCCTTCGGCTTGGGCATGGAACATCGTGAGCCAGCGGCGCGGGTTTCTGAGGCTGTAGGGGCTTCGCACGCGTTCCCTGTGGCGGAGGGAAAACGCCCCAGGGGCCGAGGCTGCAACGGCATCGGGGGGAAACAGGGAAAGGCGGGAGCGGCCTGCGGTCGTGCTGCCATCGACCGACAGAGGGGGGATGGCGAATCGGGCTGTGGCGGTGGCAAGCTCGTAAAACGACGGCCAAGCGCGGATCCGAAGGCGGGGAAGCCGGCGCAGGCGGATCCACTCGGGGGCGTCGTGGGAAAACGAGCCCGAAACGACCGATGATTCCTGCGCGTGGATCGACCGAAGGCTTGGCCGCCGGCGTTCGATCGATACGTGGGCGGAGGGGGGCGGAGGATTGTCCGCCCGACCGAGGGCGGGCGTGATGTGGCCGAGAGGGTGGATGGCTTCGGTCTGAACCGTCCGGAAGAGGTCCGGGAGGGGAAAAGACGGCGGGTGCTGGAAGCCGAGATGCGGAAGGACAATGCGCTGCGTCGCGAGCCGGGAGCGGCGGGGGGGAGGCGCGGATTGCCAGGAGGTAAGGCTGGTTTCGAGAGAGAGGAGATAGTTCCTGACGGTCTGGCTGCGTCTCGGAAGAGCAACGGATGCCTGGATCATGCGTGGAGAGAGCGGGGCGTCGGTCGCCCGTCGGGGGAGCCGGACCGGGCTCAGGTTGCGGAGGCCCGGGGCGGAAGCAAGCAGGATCATCGGCTGGACCGGATGGCGGATCCGGTCATAGGACGGGGTCGGGAGGGGGGCGGGTGTCCCGAAGGGGGCGGTGAGAGAAAGGGGCGGGGTGCTGGCAAGATACGCGCGCCGGGGCGCCGGCCGGGATTTCCGATCGAGTATGGTATGTGATATAATACCTGATTCTATTTCGTGGATGGAAAAGGCGGGCGCCGGCGCGGGAGGATGGAAGTGGAACCCCGCAGCCTCTCCCGTTTTCGGGGCCGGGGAAAGGGTTGCGGCCCGGGGAGCGCGTGGCGGAGTGGGGCCGATGGGGCGGTCGGTGGCGGTGAAGCCGCCCTTGGCCGGTGGTGTCGGGATTCCTCGCTGAACGATGTGGGAAGGGGTGAGGAGCGGCCGGATCGGATGGACGGTTTCGGGAACGAGAGGGGAAAAAGGAGGGAGAGGGGCGGGAGGAAGCCGGAGCCGGAGCCAGGCAGAAGGGTTGAAGCGGAGGCGGCGGAGATTCCTGAAGGAGGAAGATGGCCAGCTCTTGAACGGGCGCATCGGATGCAGGCCGGCAAGAGGTGCGAGGCGGCTTTTGGCGATCGAGGCGATCAGGGTTGACGAGGGATGGGCCGATCGTTCGGCATCCGGAATCCTGGGTTGGGGATGAAGGAGGGGCGGAGATCCTGGCAGTTCGGCGGGGATGAGCTGCCGCTCAGGCGCGGTGAACTGGGATGGGAGCGGGGAGCGGATGAGCCACTCCTGCGTGTCGTGGCATGATGGGGCTCGCGAAGGTCTCTCGAGGAGAGAAAACGCCGGTTCCGGGAGCAGGACCAGGCATGTCGGGAAGCGGCCGGGCGGCGCAGACGGGGCGAAGGTTCCGTGGCGGATGGCCGAGGCTGGATTCCAGTCGTGATGGAACGGCCGGGCATCGAGTGAATAGCGAACGGCAAGAGCACAGCGCGGGGGGGATGGTGGGATGCGGGGATCGAAGAGGGGCGGGGGAGGTTTCGGCGCGGGATGGGTGCGTGTCGGAACCTCCTGAAAACGATCCCTGGAACGGCGTACGGTGGTGATCCAGGAACGCCATCCGATCCGGTCGGGCTGCTCCTGGACCGGGTATGAACGAAGGGTGGCGGGTTCCCGGAGGTCGGGGGCTTCTGAGGCGGGAGAAAACCGACGCAGGCGGAGGTGTTCGAAGATCGAAAGGAGCATCCGGTGAGACAGCCGCGGGCGATGGAACTCGGATGGTGTTGGGGCGAGCGTATGTTCCGGGGCGGGGGAAGGGTGAATGGTCGTTCGGATGCCGCTCGGAAGCGCGCCCGGGGTCGTTCGGAGAAGAAGATTGGGGCGAGCCGGCAGGGGGCCTGTGCGTGGGAAGGCCGGAAGAAGGCATGAAAGCAGGCCCGCAGGGATGGCCGGGGGCGGCAGGAGGGGGGGGACAGCCTCGAAGGGAAGGCGGGGAGGAGAGAGCCGCCGGGCGGGCAGATACCGGAACATCTGCTTCGGAAAGGTGGAAAAGCAGTGCTGGCCTTCCTTCCCTGCGGTAGCGACCGGGAAGAGGAGCTTGCCGGAAAAGAGCGAACGTGCCGCATGGCTCACGACCCGGCGTACGACGGGAAATCTCCTGTCGTCGGTCGGGCAGACGGCATCGAAGACGGGTTCGGTGCGGATTCCCAGGTGCGAGAGACTCATGACGGCTCCAGGGGGGCGAGCCGGGAGAGGGAGGCCTGGGTGAGCCGGACGGCCTCCCGCAGATCCTGGACCCGGGTGTATTTCAGCGCCTGCTTGCGTTGGAAATTCTGTCGTATACGGCCGGGAACGCCGGTCATGGCCGTTCCTTGCAGATGCGCCGTCGCCGGCGGAAGCGGTGCTTCGAGGAGGAGACGGTCTTTCCAGAGACGGCTGCCGCCGCGATGGGACGGTTCGCCGAAGGTGATGGGGCCGGAAAGATGCTGGCGACAAAGCACGGCGAGGTGGGAAAAGAGGAGATCGATGCCGGTGAGCTTCGGGAATCCGAAGGTCCCGCGGCCGGCCAGAACCTCCGGGAGATAGACGCGATGCCGGAGTGGGAACCTTGCGGTGCTGCTCCCTTGGCGCAGTTCGAGGTGCCGGCGGTCGTGGAGGGTCAAGCCGGGGAAGGACTCATGTGGCAGCGGGAGGCTCGGGCGGCAGATTTCCCCGGAATCGAGGTCGAGATGCGAGCGGCGCGTGTCGATGTCGATCCGGTGGAAAAGCGAATAATAGGGAGGTGCCGGGGGAAGGCCGATCCGGTGACCGGGAAGTCCCGCGCCGGGAGAGCGTGTCTGGAGAAACGGCCAGTCATGGGCCGGCGCATGCGGCTGAATGTCTCCGTGAAGCTGAAGGTAGAGAGGGAACGAGGTGAGAAAGCGGTAGGGGCGGGGGATGTCGTGGAACCATGCCTCGAGGAGCTGATATCCGAGAAGCGCAAAATCCCCGGATGGAGGTTCCGAACGGGCCATCCCCACGTCGACGGGGGCCGGCGGGCGGAGGATGCCGGGATCGAAGGTGATGAACGCCCCGATGCTTCGACGCACCCCGTATCCGGGGAGGGGAAACTGGTTGTCGGGCTCAAAGAGGTGGCGGAAGGTAGAGCGGGCCGGAGCGGATGGCCGGACGGTGGAACTCAGGAAAAGCGAATTGGGCAGCCAGGCTTGGGACCAGACCGGGAAATCCCTGCGTCGGAGGGCAAGGGAGGGGAGCTTGAGAAGACGCAGCAGATCGTTGTCCGAGGGGAACGTCGGAACGAACGGTTCCGCGTGGTGACGATGTACTCCTAAATATATATCGATCGATCCGGCAAGCCAGGCGGAGGGGAAGACCGACCGAACCGGCATTGCCTGGGAGACAAGTTGGGGGAACGGAAGAAGGCGAAGGGACTGGGAAAAGGGACGGAGCTTGACGGAGAATGGGGATGTCTTCCGCATGGGGATCGGCGGGGCGGGAACGACGGGGTCATGCGGGCTTGCCGCGGGGGGGCGGGACGGGGTGAAGGCGAAGGAGCCGATGAGTTCGGCGGCAGGGGCCGGCGGGAGGGCGGTGTGATAGGGGAGCGTACCCCAGCGAATGCCCGGCAGGTGGTGGCTGATGAGGACGGGTGCCATTCCGAACTTCGGGGGCAGTTGGAGTGGCGTGGGTTCGAGATAGGCGGCAAGACGGTGTTCCGAGCGGAACGATGGGCGGCCGAGCGAGACGCCGGACGGGAGGACAAGGGTGTCGAGGAGTTCGGAACAGTCGATATGCAAGGGTATAGCCGCAGGGAAACGCAGGGTGATGGCCGGTCGGATGATGTGAGCCGGCGTCGGCGAGGAGATGGTAAAAGCGGATTCGCGTGCGGAAGCGTCGGGAAAGAGGATGCCGGCAGGGCGCATCCTGCATATGCCCGAGGGATCGGTGGCCGGTTCTGCATGGGGCGGCCAGGGATTTCGAAGAGGTGGAGGAAAGACGAGCGCAAACCGGTATCCGGCGGGAAGGGCGGGGTGCCGGAGATGAAGAAGGGTGCGCCCGAAAACGGTCTCGATGACTGGAGCGGAGGGATCGCGTCGGAGAAGTTCGGCTCCACGAACCTTTTCAGGGAGACGGGCGGGGAACGCGTCTGGAAACCGGCTTGTGAACCGCCAGACGGGGTGGCGGGATGTGGCTTCCGGATGGCGGAGGCCGTGTCGGTCGGAGAACGGCCAATGGCGGATCTCGCGGAACTCCACGACGGGGGGATCGATGGGGCGGAACCCGGAGGAGAATGCCTCGATCTCCGCGACGGGAGGGACATCCACCGGCCGGAACTCCCCGGCGCGTGATCCGCCGGCGGCCGGTTGTCGAAGAGCGGCCGGCTCCCAGCGCCAGAAGGGGGTGTCATGGCCGTTCATGACGACCGAAACGAGGAATTCGGTCGGGATATGGGCGGGTCGGGACTGCGGCGAAGCATCGTCAGGCCGTTCGGCGAAGCCGTGAGGCAGGCGGGGGCGCTTTCGGTATCCGAGCATCTGATCCAGGGTGGGAATATCGACGGATGCGAGATATCCGCGCCATTCGGGAACAGGCTCGGACATACTATCCGAATAGATATAATAGTTCTTGCTGCATATTTCCGGACCGAGAGAGGAGGCGAACCGGTCGTCGAACTGGTACTGAGGTTTGACCTGGATGGAGGGTGGGCGGCATCGGTCCAGAAGACGGGCCGGCGGGGGGGCATCGAAGGGGGGGCGGGCGAAGGAGGTGGGGGTGCGGCCTCCTGTGACGGCCGCGGGCGGCGGGTAGCCGATCCCGAGCAGGGGTGGAAAGACGCGGCGGCCCGTTCCCGAGAGGCGCAGGCGAATGCGATAGGCGGAGGGGCCGGATTCGATGAAGCCGGCGACGGACATCCCCGGCGCAAACAGGCGGCGCATGAGGCGGCGCTGGAGCGGTTCGACGTGCTTGCCGAGGCGCTCCAACAGCTGGGGGTCGAGACACGGCGCGAGTTCATGGGGGTCACCGGCCGCCTGATCGGTCTGCCACTGGCCTTCGGCGACTTCGGACAGGGTGCGGGCGAGGGTTGCCATCGCCTGGCGCAGGGCGGAGGATTCGCGGTGGAGGATGGGAGCGGCCTCGAGAGACTGGGCGGCGAGATCGTCCATCACCGTCAGGCCGAGCGAAATCGGCAGCCGGAACACCTGTTTCGTCTCGTTCCAGCCGAGCCGGGGCCCGTCGACCGTGGCATCCTCGACCCCGCGCGGGAGGCGGTTATAGACGAAGAGCAGGCGCTCGCGGGCGAGATGGGGCAGCGCCGATCGGCTTCGCAGCAGGGCATCGAGAAGCAACAGGCTGCGTGCATCGGTGGTCGTGATGAGCACGCCGGCCGGACTGCCGGCTTCGCCGCCGCGCCGCTGCAGGAAGCTTTCGGCAGCGACGAACGCATCCCCGCCGGGGGCCAGGTTGATCAGAACGACGTCGAACTGCGACCGGAGCTGGAGGAAAAAATCGCGAAGCGAGGTGTCGGTCAGCAGCCGGACGGGATCACCAAGACGGAATGCCGGAAAGAACGAGATTCGTTCGGTCGGCGTGAAGAAAAAGGTTCGCCTGAACCGCGACGTGCCCTCGGTCGCGAGCTCGACGAGATCGGCATAGGTTTCGAGGGTGACGGCGCGGGGAAACGTGGCCCGGAGCTGCTGGGGAAAGGCTGCGTTGGCGTCGATGACCGCGACCTTCCGGCCCCGCGACTGCAGGTAGACGGCGAGGTGCGCGACGATGCTCGATTTGCCGCTTCCACCGCGGATCGAGCCGAACAGAAACACCGGAGTGAGAAATGCCGCGCTGCCCATGCCGCGCTCATACTAACACATCGCGGGTCCGGGGAAAACGGCGGGGGAACCGATGACGGAGGGGGTTACAGTTGGATGACGAGCCCTTCATACGCGGCCTGGGTCGAGGGAAAGGCCTCCCGGGCGCGTTTCTCGATCGCATCGATGGCATCGTCGTTGTGCAGCGGATCGTGGTGGGTGAGGATCAGGTGTTTCACCCCGGCCGTCTTCGCGATCCGTGCCCCCTCGAGCATCGTCGAGTGGCCCCAGCCGATCTTGTTGGGTCCTTTTCTGCCGTGTGCCGACGGGTCGTACTCCTCGGGTGTATACTGGGCGTCATAGATCAGCAGGTCGGCGCCGGTCGTGAGCTCCATCAGGTTGGCATCGAGCGTGCCGTCCGAGGGGTGCTCGCAGTCCGTCGCGATGACGACGCTCTGCTCGCCGTCCTGGATGCGGTAGCCGAGCACGCCGTTGGGGTGGATGAGACGCCGGGCCGAAACCTGGGCTGAGCCGATCTCGATCGGTTTGCCCTGCATCGGGTTGAAGGTGAGCCGGGCGCTGAGGGTGTTCAGATCGACGGGGAAGTAGAAGTGCTCCATCTGGCCGCGCAGCGTGGCTTCGAGACGGTCATCGACGTCCGAGGCACCGTACAGGTTCAGCACGTTGCACGAGGTGTCGACGCGCTGACCGGAAGTGTCGCGCGAGCCGATGTAGGCGGGCGGGAAGAACGGGAAGCCCTGGATGTGGTCCCAATGGGAGTGGGTGAAGAGGACATGGGCGACGCCCTTGCCCTTGCCGAAGTCGCCCTTCAGCAATTCAAGACCGAGAAGACGGATTCCGGTGCCGGCATCGATGATGATGAGATGCCCTTCGTTGGTGCGGATCTCGATGCAGGTCGTGTTGCCGCCATAGCGAATGGTATCTTTCCCCGGGACGGGGACCGATCCTCTGACACCCCAGAATTTGATATACACCTTCTGCGGATCCCTTCTTTGGGCTGATATTCTGCCGGCCGGCCCCGGCTAGCCCGGGCGGACCGACAGCATCAGTTCCACGACGCGTTCCAGGTCTTCGTTGTTATAGAACTCGATCTCGATGCGACTCTTCGCACGCCCCTGCCGGATGTGAACCTTCGCCCCCAACAGCTCCTGGAGCCGGGTTTCCACCTGGCGCACGTGGATGTCGCCTGATTCCGTACGTTTCTTCGCAACACGGGCTTTTCTGCCGTTCCGGCTGTCGTCCGGTTTCGACTCGGCGAGCTCCTTCTCGGTCTCGTACACCGAGAGATTCTGGGTAAGGATCCGGTCGACCCATTTCTGCACGTCGTGCGGCTCGCGCAGGCCGGCGAGCATCTTCGCGTGACCGGCCGAGATCTTCCCGGCAGCGATCAACTGCTGCACGTGAGCGGGCAGGGACAACAGGCGCAGCCGGTTCGTCAGGGCCGAGCGGCTCCGCCCGAGACGCTTCGCGAGCTCGTCGTGAGTCAGACCGAACTCGAGGATGATCTGCCGGAGCGTCATCGCCTCTTCGACGGGGTTCAGATCCTCGCGCTGGATGTTCTCGATCAGGCCGGCCAGCAGCGTCTGCTGCTCGTTCAGGTCGCGCAGTACCGCGGGAATACAGGTCAGTCCGGCGATCTTGCAGGCCTGATACCGCCGTTCCCCTGAAATGATCTGGTACCCGTCGCCCCATCGGCGCACGAGAATCGGCTGGAGAACGCCGTTCGCGCGTATCGACTGGGCGAGCTCTTCCAGTGTGTTGCGGTCAAAGAGCTTCCGGGGCTGGTTCGGGTTCGGGGTCACCTTCTCGATCGGGAGGAGATCGAACGTCAATCCGGCCGGGGTCGGGGAAGCACTCTTCCCCTCGCTCATGGTATCGGCAAATCCATCCTGCACGTGAAGACCTTTCAAAAAAATATTCCTCAAAACGTAGCAGAGACGACGCGGGCTTGTCAACGAAGCCGTCCCTCCGGCATTGATTCACCGGGGGCTGCGCACGTATAATGAACCCTACATCCCGTTCGACCGGAGGTCAGACTCATGAACACACAACGCCGTTTCCGCCGTTTGGGGCGGGGAATTGCCCTCGCCGTCATCCTCGCCGCCCTGGCCGTCGCGGCCCCCGCGCGAGCACAGCAGGCCATCCAGATGACCAGCGAGTACCAGCAGGCCCAGCAGCAGCTCGCCCAGTCGGACTTCGAGGGCGCGATCGTCACCCTCCAGGGGCTCCTGTCGAACTCCCAGACGGTCGCCGCCGCCCAGGTCGAGATCGGCTCGATCCGCATGCGCCAGGCTGAGAACGAGATGTCCCAGGCGCTTGCCCACTTTTCCGACGCCGCCACCAGCCTTTCACAAGGCATCAAGGGGAACGGCGCGAAAGGGCCCGACGCGGCACGCATCATGTACGATCTGGGCAGGATCTACGAAGAACGGCTCAACGACTACCCCAAGGCCGCCGACATGTACAACCGGGTGATCACCTCGTATCCGAACTTCATGTCGATCGACAAGGTCGTCTACCATCTCGGAACCACCTATGAACGCCTCGGAAAGCGCGAAGAGGCCGCGAAGATGTTCGGCGACATCGTCACGAAATACCCGTACAGCTCCTTTTTCCAGGAGTCCCAGCGCCGGATGAAGAATCTTGCGCCGGGCACCGGCCAGGCCGCCGCGGCCATCGAGGCCCAGGAAGGTCTCGTCGATGGGGCGCGCTCGGATTCCCAGAGCGCCCAGGCCAACATGGATCTCGGCGCCATGCATGCCCGCCAGGGGAACTACGCCAAGGCCGTCGAAGCTTACAAAAAGGCCGCCGCCGAAGCCACCAGCCCCGAAATGGCCCGGGACGCATATCGCCAGATGGCCAGCCTGATGGACGAAAAGCAGAAGGATTACAAGGGAGCAGCCGCCGCCCTCGAAGAGCTGATCCAGAAGTATCCGGATGCCCAGGGCACCGAGGACAGCATGTTCCGGCTCGGCCGCATCTACGAAGAGAATCTCACCAACTACAAAACGCGTGTCATCGACGGGAACGTCCGATACCGGAAGGACGACGAGAGTGCGCGCAAGGCGATCGAGTATTACGACCGGCTCACGGAAAGGTTCCCGGATGCCGATGTATCGGCTGACGCCTACCTTCGCAAGGGCGAGCTGTACCGCACGCAGTTGAAGGACACGGATGAGGCCCGGAAGCAGTATTCCGAGTTCCTCAAGCGGTACCCCGACCACGCGGAGGCCGATACTGCCCGCGAAAGGTTGAAACAGCTTGAAAATGAGTAGCTCTTCGAGCTTCTTCGCTTCGTTCGTATCGAAGGCGGCCGGCTTCGTGCTGGCCGCCTCGTTGTTCATTGCCGGTCCGGCACCCGCCCTGGCCCAGGAGGTCGGCGACGCGACCCTGTCCGGCCTGTCGGGAACCATGCTTGTGCCCGGCCTCGAGGTGCTGCCTCCCGGCGGGGCGCGTGCCGCCGCGCACATCAACGGGGGCGACGGGGTCGACCGGGTCGGTTCGCTGAAAGGCACCTTCGCCTTTTCGGACGACACCGAGATTGCCGTGATGAAGCGGTTCGTCACCGGCTCTGGCAAGACCCAGTTCGACCCCGCGTTCTCCGTGAAATACCGCATCCGGCCGACGGTCACGGCGGCGGCGATCATCGACACGACCGAGGGCTGGAACGAGTCGGTCATGCTGCTGACAGGCCTGCCCGGCAACAAGGTCGTGGTGGGCCTCGGCGCGAATTTGTCGCTCGAGGGGAGCGACCGGTATGCCCATTTCGGCCGGTACCCCGACCGGTTTTCCCCCGTCGATCCCCTGTTTTTCGTGATGGGGGCCACGCTGAACATCGATCCCGAAACGCAGTTGATCATGGACTACGCCGGGAACGACTTCCTCCTCGGTCTCCGGCATCACCTCAATGATGCGCTTGCGCTCGATTTCGGGTATCTTGCTCCCGACAACCTCACGCGCGAAAGCAGGTACACCCTCGGAGCCAATTTCGGCTTCTGAGCCCCGAAACCGCATGGCCGTCTACATTCTCAACGCGATTCTCGCCGTCGCCTGCACCTGGCTTGCCTGGCGGCTGTTCGATCTGCACGAACGGCTGAACGGTCGTCAGATGCCCGATTTCGCCTACATCGAGGGCGTCTCCGGCATCATCGATGCGGCAGAATCCTACGATGCGCCCCACGCTCTCGGGATGGCCCGCGAGGCTGAGGGGATCGCCCGCCGTCTCGGCATCGATGAGAAAGGCCTCGTATCGCTGCGGATGGCCTGCCTCCTGCACGACTGCGGTATGTTGAATATAGCGAGAGATATCATCAAGAAAGCCGGAACCCTCGATGCCGAGGAACTGTTCATCCTTCGCATGCACCCGATCATCGGGGAACTGGCGATTCGCCGCTCGGTGCCGCCGTTCGAGGATGTTCCGAGCCTGATCCGCTGGCACCACGAGAAGTTCGACGGGACCGGCTATCCCGACCGGCTGATGGGCGACGAGATCCCCCTCGTCGCCAGGATTCTCAGCCTTTCCGACGCCGTCGTGGCCATGCGCTCCGACCGGCCCTACCGGCCGGCTCTCGACGAGGAGACGATCCGGGCAGAAATCGGCCGCCAGTCTGGGCTTCAGTTCGACCCTGCCGTCGTTCGCGCGTTCCTGGAAGGAGCGGCACGATGATTCGCTTCCAGCCCTCCTGGATCCTCGAGTCGCTCCCGCCCGATGCGGCAAAATCCCTGTTCATGCCTCTCGTGCCGCGGCCTTCGTCGCTGATGTGGTTCAAACGTCTGGGCATCCGGATGTACGTGAACGATCCTCTCGAAAGCCGGGCCATGCTTCTCCGGACGCTCCTTGCCGAAGGCGAGCGCTTCACCGAGCAGAACCGGCGCCGGTTCAACCGGGTCATCCGCAAATCCCTCGATCTCCAGATGAACCCGTTCCGGAACTGGGAGAACAAGCCCTTTTCGGCTTCACAGCTCGATTATCTCTTCTACTGGCGGGAAGCCGCGTTCGAGATTTCCGAGCCCGTGCAGCGGGACATCTTCTGGAGCGCGGTTTCCGGAGTCATGGCTCACTGGATGGCGATGACCGCTGCCGGCACGACACCGGCGTTTCCTCCCGACGAGCTGCTTGCCTGCATGCTCCGCCGCCGCGAAGAGCAGTTGTTCGAATCGGCCGAAAAGGTGTATGCCCTGCACCTGCCGATCGAGGAGCTCGGGGAGGAAGTCGAAGCTGAACTGTTCGTCGTGCCCCTTCAGTTCCAGGGCAGAAAGCCGTTCGAGACGGATCACGACGTGATGTACCATGCGTGGTTCCGGGGCGATCCCGATCTCCACGCCGCCCTGGGAGAGATCGAAGCTGCTCGCAGAGGCTGGGTGTTCGACTGGAAGAATGGCTGCAACACCGATGCGATGATCGCGAAATCCGGAAAGGCCGCCTACGCCGTTTTCATCTGGTCCGGCGCCGATCTCCCACCGCGATGGCACGAGGAGAATGTCGCCGCCGTCCTGCGCAACGCGTTTTCGACGCGCTTCCCCGCGTCCGTCCTCCGCGTCAAGGCGGCCGATGCCGGTCGCGACGACTATGATTTCCTGCTGACGATGGCCCGCCCGGGATACGCGCTTCCCGCCGACCTCCGCCAGTCTCCCGGGAACGAGCTGGGGTGACGTATTCCCCGGCGGGGCCGATTGTGATACTATACCCCCCATGTTCACCCCTGGATTCCCGAACACCCTCGCCAGGGCCGTTCTCGTCTACCTCCTCACCTGCGCCGTTTCCGCCGCGGCATGGGCGGCTCCGCATTTTCTCCCCACCGAGGACGTCATCGGCCCTGACGGGATCGTTCTCACGGTGAACGACGTCACCCGCCAGCCCTACACAGGCGGCCTGGGCGGCGGCCGTCAGGACCGCATCGAAATCCAGATGACCTTCGTCAACACGGGCCGCAAAGTGTTTCCCGTCGACCCCCTGAAGGAGTTCTCGATCGAGCTCGTCGGCTCGTATCCCGCGGCCCAGCTCGACACGCCCGGCTGCCTGGCTGCCCCGTTCAACGTGAATCCCGGCACCCAGAGCCGTGGAACCCTCTGCTTCCGCGTCGATGCCTCTGAAACCGGCACCCCGATGCTGCGCCTCGTGCGGGACCGCGACGCCGTGCTGAGTATCCGGTGTGATATGGAACTTGGCCGTCTGTTCGAGCAGTCGGCGAACGGCTTTCCGGAAATCGAGGGCGGGCTCCGGCTGATCCGGTTCATGATCGAGGCCGAACGGCTCGAAATCGCCCGCGACCTCGTGGAAAAAGGACTCCGCTCGTACCCCCAGGATCAGCGCATGGTGCTGCTCTCGGCGATGGTGCGACGGCGGCTTGGAGACACCGAGGGCGCCGCCGAAGCCGTGACGAGCATCGGCGCGAACGCCTCACTCAACCGCGAGGACGCGCTGGAACTCGCCCGGCAGGCGTTTGAACTCTCCCAGTATGGGGTCGCCCAGCGGATTCTCGAGCCGTTCGCCACCTCCGGCAATCTGGCCGAGAAAGACCTTCTCTTCCTCGCCCGGTGCTGGTATTTCGACCGGCAGTACGAGCGCGCCGAACGCCTGCTCACCGATCTGCACGCCCGCGGGTACCGGGACCGAACCCTGTATTTCACCCTCGGGAACCTCCTCGAAAAGCGCGAAGACTGGAATGGCGCCCTGCGCTGGTGGGAAAAATCCCTCGAGGTCGATCCGACCTATTACGAGGCCCAGTTCAATATCGGCGTGGCCCTCCTGCGTCTCGACGACCGGTCCGGCGCCGTCGAGCGGTGGCGCCGGGTGCTGATCATGGACCCCGATCCCGAAACCCGACAGGCCGCCGAGGATGCCATCCGGAGCCTCGAGTGATCGAAATGAATATATATCTGATAATATACTCCGACGGAGCAGCAGAACGATGAGTGCATACCAGGTCCGGCTTCCCGCCTTCGAGGGACCGTTCGATCTCCTCTACCACCTGATCGAGGAACAAAAGGTCAACATCTACGATATTCCCATCGCCACGATCACGGCGCAGTATCTCGACTACCTGCACATGATGGAGATCCTCGACATGGAAGTCGCCTCCGGCTTCCTGGTCATGGCGGCGACGCTGCTCGAGATCAAGTCCCGCATGCTCCTTCCCCGCGACAAGCCCCAGGAAGGAGCGATCGAAACCGGGGACGAGGATCTCGACGAGTTCGCGTATGGGGAAGACCCGCGCCAGCAACTGGTCGACAAGATGGTCGAGTATCGCCGGTTCAAGCTCATGGCCCTCGACCTCCGGGAAATGGAGCGGCACAACTCCCGCATCTACACCCGGGCCGCCGATTACGAGCCCCAGCCGGAACAGGTTCTCCAGATCAGCGCCTCCGCCTTCGATCTGCGGGCGTTGTATGAGGGTCTCGTCCGGCGCCGCCTCAATCCGCCGATTCACAGGGTCGTCGTCGACCGTATCGGTCTCGAGGCGCGCATCGACGAGATCCGCTGCGTTCTCAACAGCCTGCGCGGCCATGATGAGGTCCCTTTCCGTGACCTCGTGCGGGGTCGGCGCGACCGGTATGACGTCGTCCTCTCCTTCATGGCCGTCCTCGAGATGTTCAAACTCGGCGAGTGCGAGCTCGTCCAGGAAGATAACTTTTCCCCGATCACCATCCGGCCGGCAAACGCCGGTGACTCCGTCGAAGAGGCCGCCGTCGGCTGAAGACAGAAACGAGACCCTCCCACGCCATGGATACAGAGCACGAATCCATCCCCCGCGACATCCCCGAGCCGCAGCAGCTTCCGCTTCCGAGCGGCCCCCGCCCCGACCGCGAAACCCTCACGGCGGCACTCCAGGGCCTGCTGTTCGTTCACAATCATCCGATTCCGCTCCAGAAGCTGTCAGAGATCCTCGAACTGCCGTTTTCCGAAGCCGAACAGCTTCTGGCCGAGTTCAAGCGCAGCCTCGACGAGAATCCTGCCTCCGGCCTCCAGGTCATCATCACCGAGCAGGGCGTCCAGCTCGCCACGAAAGCCTGCATTAGCACCTTCATCCAGCGCCTCGAGGGCCAGAAGCTGGTCAGCCTTTCGCTGCCGGCGCTCGAAACCCTCGCCGTCATCGCCTTCAAACAGCCCATCACCCGGGCGGAAATCGAGGCGATCCGCGGCGTGAACTGCGACGGCGTCGTCGCGACCCTCCTCGAGAAGAAGCTGATCTACGTTTCGGGCGAAAAACCCGTGCTGGGCCGGCCCCGCCTCTACTCGACGACGCAGGACTTCCTCTACTACTTCGGTCTCAAGAGTCTGAAGGAACTGGCCCTGCCCGAAATCGACCTGCCCGCCCAGCTCCCACCGGCGGAAAGCTTCGACGTCACGGCCGAAATGAACGGCGAGGCGGCCCCGGCAGGCGAAACCCCGGCGACCCCGGAACAGCCTCCATCACCGGAAGAAACCACGGTTCCGGCCCCCTCCGCACCGGATGAATCGCCAGCCCCATCGACAGAGCCCGGCACCCCAGGGGAGGGAAGTGACCGATGACCAGAACCCCCTTCCACACGCAACGCCTGAAAAACGGCGTCCGGGTCATTGCCGAGACGTTCGACACCGTTCAGAGCGTCTCGATCGGCCTCTTCTTCCGCAGCGGCGTGCTGTATGAAGATCCGCGCCTCCTGGGCGTCTCGCATTTCATCGAACACATGATGTTCAAGGGAACGGGCCGCCGCTCTCCGAAAGACATCGCCCGGGCGTTCGACCGCATCGGCGGGTATCTGAACGCGTTCACCGCGAAGGACTACTGCTGCTACTACGCCCGCGTCGTGCGCGACCAGCTTCCCGTCGCCGTCGAGGTGCTCGCCGACATGGTCCGCAACTCGGCCTTCGATCCCGAGGAGTTCGAGCGCGAACGGCGCGTGATCCTCGAGGAGATCAAGATGTACGAGGATTCGCCCGACGAGATCATCCACGAGCTGCTCGGCCAGACCCTCTGGCCCGATGCGCCCCTCGGCCGGCCGATCCTCGGCACGAGCGAGACGGTCGGCGACATGCCCCGTGATGATGTGCATGATGTATATCGAAAACAATATGTGGCGGGCAATCTTGCGGTCTGCGCGGCCGGAAACATCGACATGGACGAGTTCGGCGGACTGCTCGAGCGTCATCTGGGCGACATGGCTCCGGGAACCCTGCCGCACCGCCGCACCCTGCCGAAGCCCGACAGCGCCGCGTCCGTCTTCCAGAAGGATATCGAGCAGGTGCATGTCGCGATCGGAACCCCCGGCGTCTCGTACCGGGACGACTCCCGGTTCGCGGTGACCCTGATGAACGCGGCTTTCGGCGGGGGTATGAGCAGCCGGCTGTTCCAGGAGATCCGCGAGAAGCGCGGCCTGGCCTACTCGGTCTACTCCTACCACACCTCGTTCCGCGACACCGGCATCTTCAGCGTGTATGCGGGCACCTCGCCCGACCAGCTTCCGCAGGTGCTCGAGCTGATCCATGCCGAGATCGCCCGCATCTCCTCGAAGGGGCTGACGAAAGTCGAGCTCGAGGAGGCGAAGCAGCAGCTCAAGGGCAACACCCTGATCGCCCTCGAAAGCACCACGAACCGCATGAATCGCCTCGCGACCGGATTCCTCTACGGTGTCGAGCCCAAGTCGCCCGAAGAGACGATGCGGCCGTACCTCGCCGTCACCCAGGACGAGATCCGGAACGTGGCCGCCGCCCTGCTCGACCCGGCGAAGATGGCCATGACGGTCATCTCCCCCTCCCGCGACGTGAGCGGCATCCTCGCGAAAAGCCCGTTCCGCGGCGTCCGGACCCGCGAACCGGCCGTCGGATCCCCCGGAAAGAACAGGAAGCCCTGAAAACGCAGTGTTATATCTCATGAGATGTATAAAATATGATGTAAGGAGACCTTGCCGGTGAAGAAGAATCCCTGTCTCGAACGTCAGCAGCGCGTCGTCGATGCGTTTCCGGCCGGCCTGGACGCCCTTCTGGTCACGAACCTCTCGAACGTCCGGTATCTGACCGGGTTTTCCGGCTCGTCGGGCGTCGTGATCCTCGAAAAGCACAAAACCGTCTTCGTCACGGATTTCCGGTACCAGGAACAGTCCACGAACGAGGTCGGGAATGCCGCCCAGATCCTCGTCTACCAGACCGCGAAAGCCAGTTCCGACGCCGTCATCGGCGAACACCTGAAGAAAAGCGGCATCCGCACGCTCGGCATCGAGTCGACGATGAGTCTCGGCGCCTACGAGGCGTTTTCCAAGAGCTTCGGCGGCACCCTGAAAACGACCTCCGGCCTCGTCGAGGCGGTGCGCATGATCAAGGGCGAAGAGGAGATGACCGCCCTCCGCCGCGCCTTCGAGATCGGCGACAAAAGCTTCGCGAAGCTGCTGCGGTACATCAAGCCCGGCAAGCGCGAGATCGAGATCGCCGCGCGGCTCGAGTACATCATGCGCATCGAGGGCTCCGACGGGCCCAGCTTCGACAGCATCGTCGCCTCGGGTGAGCGCTCCTCCTGCCCCCACGCCCATCCGACCGACCGCAAGGTGAAGGCCGGCGAGATGGTCAAGATCGATTTCGGCGCGATCTGGAAGGGATACCATTCCGACATGACCCGCACCGTGTTCGTCGGCAAGGCCGACGCGAAGTTCCGTGAGATCTACGGAACGGTGCTCGAGGCCCAGCGCCGCGCCGTCGCCGCCCTCCGGCCCGGCGCCGTCGCGAACGCCGTCGATGCCGTCGCCCGCGATCATATCGCCGCGAAGCAGCCCGGGGACGTATTCGGTCACGGGCTCGGCCACGCGGTCGGCCTTGATATCCACGAGTCGCCCAGCCTCTCGAAAAAGTGCGACACGGTTCTGCGCGCCGGCATGGTCGTGACCGTCGAGCCCGGTATCTATCTGCCCGGCTGGGGCGGGGTCCGGATCGAGGATGTGTACCGCATCGACACCGAGCTCGAGCGGCTCACGAACACCCCCAACGACCTCCTCGAACTGCCGGTCTGATTCGCAACCACCGCACCCCGTTTCCGGAACACGGCCGTTTCCCCGGAAACGGGGTGTTCCATTTCTAAGACAATTCACGCTTCCTGCCGATGATGGGGACGCTGACCCTTATCGTCGGACATCGGAGGTTCTCATGAAAAGCATGTTTCCCGGATCGCGGCTGATCGTTCCCCTCGGCATGGTCGGCCTGCTTGCCGGGTTGTTCACCTACACGGCCAAGGCCGACTCCACCATCACGATCCCCGTGCCCGAACGGGCGGCCAACGACAAGCAGGTCACCCTGTCGCTGCGCATTCCTCCAAACACCGAGCCGGTGACCGGCGTGAACGAGAAGCTGAAGATGAGCTCGTCGCGCAGCATCATCCGCTGGGACAAAAACCCTTCGCCCAAGCTCGCGAACAACGACGAGCTGCTCACGATCGTCAACAACATGGTCGGGAAGGGCTGGCTCAAATCCAACTCGTCGCGCAATCTCGCGGTGATCCGGCCGATGGACAAGTACATCGCCGTGCGTCTCGTCGACGACATGGCCAAGTCGATCATCGAAATCGGCCTTTCGCCCAACGTGTCACGCGTGATCCGCAAGAGCAACCTGACGACCAGCGACATCGAGGATGTGCGGCGCATGGTTCAGCGGTTTGCGACCGAGCTGGTCATGTTCGGCCGCAATCCCAAAAGCTACGACAAGGATCTGCTGATGCTGCAGGAACGGTTCAAGACCGCCAAGGCCGGCATCCTCAAGGTGATCCGGGTCGAGGGGGTCGACGACGGCGGCACCGTCATCCACCTCAGCGTCGAGTGACCCGAAGCCTCTCGTGAACCCGAAGCCCCCGCCCGGGGGCTTTTTTCTTGGGGGTTGTGTTTGGCCCGCTGATCGGCCATAATGGCCGGAATGATCCCCGAACTCCTGACGCGATTCTGCAATTTCGGGCTGCTCTGGCTGGCGCAGCTCGTCTCGTTCATCGGCGAAGGCATCATGCAGACGGCGATGATCTGGTGGGTCATCACGAAGACCGGCTCGGGAACGACCGTCGGCTTCATCCTGAGCGTCAGCTTCCTGCCGGCCGTGCTGATCGGCCCCTTCGCCGGAACCCTCGCCGACCGCCTGCCGGCGAAGCTGCTGCTGATCGGCGCCGACCTGTTCCGTGCCTGCCTGGTCGGCGGCGTCGCAGTGATGGCGTGGCACCAGAGCCTGTCGATCCCGCTGCTGCTCGGCATGTGCGGCATGCTCGCCGCCGCCGGCGTGTTCCACAGCCCCACCACGCTGACCGTCATCCCCCGCGTCGTCCCCGCCGAGCGCATCGACGAGGCGATGGCCCTTCATACGATAGTAAGAGATATATCCAAGCTCGCCGGCCCGGCGCTCGGCGGCGCGATCATCGCCCGCTGGTCGGTTGCCGAAGCGTTTGCCGCCCATGCCGCCTGTCTCGTCGTCTCCTCGGTCTGCGTCGCGATCATGGGCATGGCCCCGCGCGAGACGTCCGGGGAACACGAGAGCGTCGTTTCCCAGCTTTCCGCCGGTCTCCGGTATGTCCGTGAGCACCGGGTGCTCCGCGACATCCTGATCGGATTCGGCAGCCTCAACCTGTTCGCCGTGCCGATCGTGGTGCTTCTGCCCCTCTCGATCAAGCGCACCTTCGGCCTCGACGCGTTCGAGCTCGGCGTCAGCGAGGGGGTGCTGGCCTTCGGTTCGGTCGTGACGGGGCTGGCCTTCGTCCGCCTCTTCGCCGCCGTGCCCACCTCCCGGCTTCTCGTGCGCACCCTCGGTGTTTCGGGGCTGCTGTTCGTCTTCTTCGCGTTCAATACCTATTTTGCCCTCTATCTTATCGGGCTGTTCCTGCTGGGCGGTTGTTTCACGGCCGTGAACGTCGCCGTGCTGACCCTGTTCCAGCGCACCGTCGCCCCCGAGATGAAAGGTCGCTTCTTCGCTCTCGTCGAGGTGCTCAGCTTCGCTCTCATCCCGATCGCCATGGCCGGGGCCGGAGCCCTGTCCGACACCCTGCACCTCGCCAGCGTCTACCAGATCTGTGCCGCCGGCACCCTGCTGCTGACCTGGCGGTTCGCCCGCATCGACGGCCTCACCACCCTCGACGCGCAGCCGGAAGCCGACCCCGTTCCGGCCGCGCAGCCCGCTTCCCCCGACCACGGAACGGGAGCCGCCTGAGGCGGCGCGAGCGATGGACGGAAGGCTGCGTCAGATCGGCCTCATGCTGTTCATGGGGTTCCTTCCCGCCGCCGTCCTGACGATCGTTCTCGGCGCCTCCGACTCCCTGCTCGAACGCATGCGGGAAAACCTGCATCAGCAGCGCGCCTCCGCTCTCCGCATCCTGCCGGTCGAAGGGGGACTTTCGGTACAGAAAAGTTACGTCTGCTCGATCCTCGCCACCCAGGGGCTCGACCTGAGGCCGGTGGCCGGAACCTGGCCCGTCGCGCTCGACCCGGCCACGCTGCTCAATCTGCGCTCGAGCTATGCGAGCGAAACCGAGAGTGGCGTCGAGATCGGCATCGCAAGCCCCGGTCCTGGCATCCTCTGGATGATCCCCACGGATCAGGGGTTCCGGGTTGCCTATCAGACCCGCCGTTCCTTCTATGCCCGCCTCGAATCCTGGCGGGCCCTGATGTGGACCGCCGGTCTCCTCCTTGCCGGGGCCACCTTCGTCCTCTTCGTCCTCATCGCCCGCAAACTCGCCGACGTGTTCAACGACATGGAGATCAAGAACCAGGAGCTCGAACGGGCCAACCGCAACCTCGAAGAACTCGGAACGCTCAAGACCACGTTCCTGGCCCTCGTCTCCCACGAACTGCGCACCCCCCTCGCGCGCCTCACCGGCCAGCTCAACCTGATCCGCCAGTCCGCCGACCGCCTCCCCGACGAGCTGCGCCGGCGGTTCGACGAGATGTCCGTCGAGATTGCCGAGCTGGGCCGCATGACGAAGAATGCCCTCGATCTCACCCGCCTCCAATCCGAGGATCTGGCGGCGCGGATCGAGCTCGGCCAGATCTCCCCGGTCGTCACGATGACCTGCGAACGCGCACGCGCAATGGCCGAAGCACGCGGCCTCGCCATCGAGATCCAACTGCCCGAAACCCCGCCGGTCTCCCACGACCCGTATCTGCTCGAGCGCATTCTCGACAACCTGCTTGTGAACGCTGTCAAATACGCCGCCCCCGCCTCCACGATCCGGTTTCGGGGCGTCGAGGAATCCGCAGCCATCCGGATCGAGATCGACAGCTCCGGCCCCGTGATTCCTGCGGCTGACCGGGAGCGGATTTTCGAGAAGTTCTACCGCGGGGAAGGGGGAATCGATGTCCCCGGCTCCGGCCTCGGCCTGTATCTGGTGCGCCAGTTCGTGCTCATGATGGGCGGCCGCGCCTGGGTCGAACCGATTCCGGATGGGAACCGGTTCGCCATCACCCTCCCCATCGGATGAAAAAATCTTCCGCTTTTCCCCCCGCACCCCGGTATTGTCGTGCATAATGGAAGAATGCTGTCGTGCATAGGCCGGTCGGTGTCACCACACCGCCCCAAATCTCCTCGTAAGGAGCAACGTTTCATGCGTATCACGGGAATCACGCGCGCATTCCTCGGAATCATCGGCGCAGCACTGCTGATCGTTCCCCCCGCCGTTCAGGCGCAACCTCAGGCCCAGACTCCATCCCAGACCCCGAACCAGGGATTCCAGCGTCCCGCGGAGTCCGGCGGGGGCGAGGATCAGGGCTATGACCGGAATGACGAGTTCAAGCAGATCATCGGGATCATCGACCTGATCGAGGATCGATATCCCGACACCCGCGACCTGACGGTGAAACTCCGCGGCAGGCTGTACCGACACGAGCGAAATCATGTCAAGAGCCGCTCCTCCGCTGATCGGGCCGGTTTCGCAGCCGACGTGGAGACCTCCGGCAGAGTGACGCGCCGGCCCCGGCCGGGCGTCGGTGAGGCTCTGGAAGTGCCTCCGGGCGCCGATATGTACACCCCCTGCATGGGCCTGCGCGACAAGGCGCTGATCCAGCAGTTGCGCGAGGTGTCGGCGTATCAGATGGGCGTCGATTATACGACGGCGCGGAAGATGATGTTCACGAAGATCGATAATTTCGGCGGTGAAGTCGAGTGCGTCTACACCGGTCGCAAAGGCCGCTATACCGATATTCCGAGCGACCGCGACATGAACTGCGAGCACACATGGCCCCAGAGCCTCGGCGCGACGGGCGTGGCGAAGAGCGACCTGCATCATCTGTTCCCCACCGATTCGAAGGCCAACAGCATCCGCGGATCACTGCCGTTCGGCAACGTGAACGAGGCGAACTGGGAGGAAGGCGGAAGCCGCTGCAACGGCTCCGTATTCGAACCCCGCACCGAGCACCGCGGCAACGTCGCGCGCGCGAAGTTCTACTTCGCCGTGCGCTACGGCAAGACCATCGGGAACGCCGAAGAGGCCGCCCTGCGCGAGTGGCACAAAGAAGACCCGGTCGATGCCGCCGAACGCGAACGGTGCAACAAGATCGAAAATATTCAGCACAATAGAAACCCCTTCATCGATCATCCCGAGTTCGTCGACCAGATCAGCGACTTCTGATCCGAGAAACCATCAAACGCCCTTCCGGTCCAACGATCGGGAGGGCGTTCTTCCGTTCGGCAGGGGTGCCGTGATACCATCGGTCCATGCGGATCCTGATCATCGATGACGACCGTCAGCAGGCGGAAAACCTCGCCGCACTCCTCACGGGCCAGGGCCATGAGGCGCTGTTCCGGAGCGACCCGGTGCTGGGCCTCGCCCTGTTCGAAGCCGAGGAGTTCGGTCTTACCCTGCTCGATCTGCGCATGCCCGGCATCGACGGTTTGACCTGGCTCAAGCGTGGCCTCGAACTGCGTCCCGATGCGCGCATCGTCATTCTCACCGCCTACGGAACGATCGATTCGGCCGTCGAGGCGATGAAGAAGGGCGCGTTCGACTTCCTCGTCAAGCCCATCGAAGAGCCGCGCCTCCAGAGCGTTCTCACGCTCACGGAAAACGCCGCGCGGCTTTCCCGGCTGGCGGGCCTCTCGGCTCCGCGCGGGCCGGATGACGAGATGTTCGTCGCCTCGAATCCCGCCATGCGGCTCGTCAAGAACCTGATCCGGCGCGTCGCGGCGCTCTCGACGACGGTGTTGATCACGGGCGAGACCGGCACCGGCAAAGAACTCGTGGCTCGTGCGATCCATCTGAACAGTGCCCGCAAGGAAAAGCCCTTCGTCGCCGTCAACTGCGCGAACCTGCAGGGCAACCTGCTCGAGTCCGAGCTGTTCGGCCACGAGAAGGGCGCCTTCACAGGCGCCGATGCCCGCAAGCTCGGCAAATTCGAGGTTGCCTCGGGCGGCACGCTGTTCCTCGACGAGGTCGCCGAGATCCCTTCCGAACTGCAGGCAAAGCTTCTCCGCGTGCTCCAGGAGCAGGAGATCGAGAGGGTGGGGGGCGTCAAGCCCGTGAAAGTCGATGTACGGCTCGTTTCGGCGACCAACAAGGATCTGGCCGGAATGGCGGCGCAGAACCGGTTCCGACCCGATCTGTTCTACCGGATCAACGTGTTCCCGATCCATCTGCCGCCTCTCCGTGAGCGGCCCGACGACATCCCGGCCCTCGCCGATCACTTGCTCGCCGAGATTGCCTCGGCCCACGGACGACGGCCACCGGCGCTGTCTTCCGATGCCGTTCGGGCACTCAGGCAGCTTGACTGGCCCGGCAATATCCGCGAGCTGCGCAATGTGCTCGAACGGGCTTCGGTCATCGATGAAGACGGAACGATCTCGCCGGAGGACCTGCTGTTTCCCGCTTCCCCGGCTGTCCATCACGGGACCGGGGCCGGGCACGCGCCCATCGATGACCGGCTCGACGATTCGGAACGGCGGATGATCATCGAGGCGCTCGAACACTGCCGGGGCAACGTCGTCGCTGCCGCAAAGCGGCTTTCCCTGCCGCGTCGGACGCTGTATGACCGCCTCAAACGGCTCGATATCGATCCGGCGAGGTATCGATCTTCCGATACGGAGGAGCCCCGCCCCCCGGTCAGTACCGGTATAATGAAAAAATAATTTCCTCATTTTTCCCTTACACAGGAGGCTCTCATGTCGTTTTTCCGGCCTCGCATGATCACCCTCGCGGCAATGCTCTCGATCGGTCTGATCACGGCTTCCGGCGTCCCCGCCCATGCCGCATCCGCCCCGGTCATCCAGCGCCTCGAACAACTTGCCCGTGATGCCCACTCGGCGCGGAACACGGCCTCGGCCGAAGGGGCCGAGAGCGAGGCCGGGCTGGGTGCCGCGGCCCGCCAGAGCGCGAGTCTCGACGAATTGAACCGGCTGATGGCCACCGTTGACACCCCCGACCAGGCGAAGCGCACAATCGATCAGATGCGCGAGTTCGGCTATCGCGCCACCACGGCCGCCGAGCTTGATACCTACCGCCAGG
>DAOOQQ010000060.1:0-30592 GCA_035388825.1 Candidatus Ozemibacteraceae bacterium | reverse complement strand
TTTTCAGCGTTTATCGATGTTTCAAGCCAGAATTCGGCTTATCCGAATACACATGGTTCTCATCAGGAATTACCCTGAGAACGTCTTCAGTGCAGGCCATTCCATCCATATCAGGCCTTGCGTAAGCCATTCTCCCAACCGTGCCGGCTCGGGTAATCAATGTCCAGCCCTGTCTAATCAACAAGCGCGGATTAGAAGATACTATCTTATTAGTTATATAACGCAGATCGGACAGATCGGCTTTCAGAATATCTGTACTTGTAAGAAATGGAGTGCCAAATGATGGATCATCAACCCAAAGTCTCTGTATACGACCTGCATTGATAATTCCACTCAAGCCATCCTTCGTGACTTCACACAGTGGCTGCTTCCGAGTTGTCATCGAATCGATGGCATATCGGGCCTCAACAGCACCGCCCAGATACGGGGAAACGTCCAGCCGCTTCCCCCAGCGTTCGATCCAGGAAAAGGGAACGGATTTTGTTTTCATGAGCGCACCGCCGGGAACCAGGTATGCAATGCCTGAAGAAGCTCCGAGAAGGCCCGATCACGGCAGCCTTTGATCGAAACCTGCGAGGTGATCCGCCGATACAGCGACGCCGAGCGGGGTATTTTCCGGCGCCGCAGGACGGTTTCAAGCGTTTCTTTCGGGGCGGAGGGTTTCTCCTGCCCCTCGGGCCAGCCGGATACGGCGGCCACCAGGTCGAGCATCTCGTCTCTGGTCTCGAATCCGAGCGCCCGGGCGACATGCACATTTTTCTGCCAGATCCAGTTTTCCAGCTCCGGGTCGATGACGATAACCCGGCAGGCATCGGCAGCCCAGCCGTTTGCCGTCAGGCGCTCCGTCATCTTCGATCGGATCTCCGCCGCTCCGGGCGAGCCTTCCCAGGCGGCATCGACGACGACAACCGCATATCGGTGACTCTTCTGATAGACGAGCAGCAGTTCATGGGCCCGCACGAACAGCCCGGGGTCATTGTCCCCCGAGGCAACGACCAGGTCTTCCCGGGGATCGAACCGGAACGGCGCCGTGCCAAGGCTTTCATGAAACCGCTCTCGGCCGAGAAACCCCGTGAGGGCCTCCGACATGTTGGTATCCGCTACGAGAAAGATGCAGTCTCTCATCCCAGGACCCCCGCGGCGAACAACGCCCCCAGGTCGATGCGCCCCTTCCATTCCGCCAGCCGCGGATGGTGCCGGCCAGAAACGATCGTCGCGGCCCCGGCCTCGTCGAGCCGCGCGCACAACACCTGTTCGAGACGGCACTGGGCCATCACCACCGGAGAATGGCTCGAAACGAGCACCTGGCTGTCATACACCGACATCAGCGACTGCAAGACCGTCTCGATGCCGCGCGGATGAATGCCGAGCTCCGGCTCCTCGACGAGAAGAATCGTCGGGCGACGCTCGAGATACGGCAGAAGCGTCAGCGCCAGGATACGCAAGGTTCCCTCCGACAGCCCCGACGACGTGACGTTATATCCGCCTTGATATTGTATTTTGAAATATGCGTGATGGTCCTCTTCGCGCTCACATGCCTCGATCGAGGCGACCTGGGGCAAGGCGGTGCGCACGTGATCGACCCAGGCGTCGAAGAGCCGGGGATTCGTTTTCCGGAGGAGCAGAGTCAGCCAGGGCAGGTTGCCGGCGTCAGCTGCGGGCATCTCGGCACGGCCCGGCGGCGATGCCGTCTGGAGAACCGCCATACTCGGCCGGTATGCCAGGCACTGATCGGTCAGCAGCCCGTGGAGCCAGACGGCGGCCGGATACTCCTCGCGGCTCTCGAAATGCACCCGCGCGAGCGCCGGTTTCCCGGCATCGATATGGACGGCTTTCGATCTGGCCGCCTTCACGACCTCGTTCCGGAACAGGGCTTTTTCCCCGGCATCCCGGCGGATGATGAACCGCCACTCCTTCTTCGGGGCCGTTTCCCCGAGAAGGCGGGCGCCGCCGCGGCCAGGGAGCGCTGACCGCGAGAACAGGAAAAGATACTCGGCGTTCACTTCGAGCCGGCGCTGGTTGAAGACGCCCAGGCGCAGCTCATACCGGATGAAACGAGGCCATTGTTCCTCATCGTTCTTGACGGTTGCCGGCTGTCCGGGCAGAAGCGCGCGAATGACCGCATCGGGCAGCTCGGCCTCGACCGCCAGGATGAAGTCATCGCCGCGGCCGCAGAAGATCAGCTCGGAGAACGTGGCACACCGGGGCGGCTGGCCCCGAAGGCGGCTCGTAAACGCAGAACCGACATCCTTCTGCTGCAAGAGATCGCCGAACAACACAAGCAGATCGAGAAAGGTGGACTTCCCCGCCCCGTTGGCGCCGACAACCAGCGCGAACTCCCCGAGATCGACATCGAGGCGCTCCAGGCAGCGGTACCGGGTCGCTTCGAGACGCGTGATCATGAGCCGGGCTCCGGGTTCTTCCGGCGGAACTCGAGATACGCCTCGGCGATGAGGGGCAGGTCGTTATCGGGGATGCGCCGTTTCCGGCGCAGGGTTCTCTCGACCTGCTTCCCGCCGATGCGGATGCGCTCGGAATCGGTATACTCCTCGAAGATGTCTTCCCCGTCGGGGGTGCGTTTGAACAACTGGTTTCCGCGACGGTCAACCCCGACCTTCTCGGCGACGGCCATGAAGACCGGGTAATCCGTCTTCCTGCCGAGATCTTCGGCCTGGATTTCGGCCTTGGTCTTCCGCTTCAGGAAGAGGAGGCTGGTCAGAATGTTGACGTTGGCTTCGACGATGAACGTCTCGACCGGCAGATCGACGCTGGCCAGCACCCAGCAGTTTCGCAGGATCCATTGCCTGATCGGCTCATCGCCGGGGTTTCCCAGGATGCCGTCGGGCAGGACGATGCCCATGCGGCCGCCCGGCCGCAGCCACTCCACGGCCCGCTGGATGAACAGCACTTCGGGGGCAACCGAAGACTGGAAGCCGTTTCCGCGGGTATAGCAGCCGTCTTCCCCCTTTTCCCATCTCGCGGCAAGGTCGTATGTGCCGAGAATGCCGGGATCGGTGATCGGGATGTCCGAACCGAACGGCGGATTCGTCATCAGCACGTCGATGGTGCCGAGCTGGATCGCCGTTTTTGCCGCCTCGAGGCCATCGAGGTGACCGTTGGGAAAGCTCAGCGAGTCGAGGTGGAAGACGTTACCCGTCGAACCGGCAGCCATCATGAGATTCATGGTCGTCGCCCGCACCAGGGCAGGATCGAAATCATTGCCGAAAAGCATGCTGTCGACATACTGCCGAATATTTTCGGCAGCCCACAGGCTATCGGCCGTGTCTTCCCCCTTCGAGTTCGTCTCTTCCTTGAACTTCTTCAAGAGATGATCGATGGCGCCGACCAGGAAGCCGCCGGTTCCGCACGCCGGGTCGAGCAAGCGCTCGTTCGATTTGGGATCGAGCATCTGCACCATCAGCTTGATGGCGCCGCGCGGAGTGAAATACTGCCCCCGATCGCCGCGCAGGTTGTTCCCGACGATCTCCTGGTAGGCTGCGCCTTTGGCATCGACGTCGGTTCTTCCGAAATCGTACTTTGCCAGCTCGGAAACCATGAACGACAACGCCCGGTCGGAAAGTGTGATTTCCTCGTTGCCCCGGAAGATGGTCTTGTACTTCTTCTTCACTTCGATGAACAGCGAAGAGATGCGCTTCTTGATCTCCTGGCGGCCGGCGGCGTCGAACTGTTCGGTCGGCCCCGCCCAGAAGCGGCGCAGTTCGCCCGATTGCCGCTCATCGTGCATTTTGCAGTAGATGAGGTAGAGAAACTGCCAGAAGGCGGCGTCTTTCGACATTCCCTCGTTGCCGTGGATGAAGTTGTGGCACCGGCGGAACGCCGTTCGCAGCATCTCGGGATCGGCCCGGCGCAGATGCGCCGTCGAAACGACATCGCGAGACCCCTGGCTTTCGTCGGCCGGCGGCCATGAGCCGATACTCTTGAACTTGACGTCGAAGCGGGTGGTTTCCTTCTCGAAAAAGAAAAATTCGAGGCCGTTCGTCCAGAGGCCGTATCGGCAGTCTTTCGCCTCGGACATCGCCTCTTTCAGGAGCGCGAACTCTTTATCGGCTTCTTCCGGCGTGCGCATCTTGTAGGCGCTTTTTCTGCCGTTGGCAGGTTCTTTTTCGCAGATGACGATACGATGAAGATGCTCGGCGTCATGGGGTGCATCGTGCGTGAAAATCGCAATGTCGAGTTTCTTTCGCTTGCCATCGATGACCAGTTTGAAATCGGATTCCATGTCATCGGGAGAGATCGCGAATTCATGGAACAACGCCCTGCTGATGCGCTGGCGCACCTGTTCTTTGGGAGTATCCTTGATCGGCCGGTTGGAGATGTAGTCGAGAACGGTGCCTTCCTCGAGCGACAGAATATCGTCATCGCCTGCAGTTGCTGGGGAAACGTCTTCAACCGTCGTCTTCTTCTGTCTGCTCATGCTCGCTGTCCTTGTCTGACCGTCTCATTGTTCGACTTCATGGCCAATGCCCCAACGACCCCGAACCAGGCCCGCTGGGTGGTATCAAAGAATACCACGCTCCCATCCCAAAACCAAGACGGGTTTATACGGGGTTGTATTCTTTGATATAATCTCGTAAAGCACTATTTCAAGAAAATAATGGGAGGATCGCATGTATACGGTTGTATTGTTGCGTCATGGGGAGAGCGCCTGGAACAAGGAGAACAGGTTCACGGGCTGGACGGATGTCGATCTGTCGGAAAAGGGCGTCGATGAGGCTCACAAGGCCGGGCGCATCCTGAAGGAGAAGGGGTTCACGTTCGACGTGGCGTACACCTCGGTGCTCAAGCGGGCCATCCGCACGCTGTGGATCACGCTCGACGAGATGGACCTGATGTGGATCCCGGTGCATCGCAACTGGCGGCTGAATGAGCGACATTACGGCGCCCTGCAGGGGCTGAACAAGGCGGAAACGGCCGCGAAGTATGGCGACAAGCAGGTGCTGATCTGGCGGCGCAGTTACGACACGATGCCGCCGGCGCTCGAACCGGCGGACGAGCGGTTCCCCGGCCATGACCCGCGATACCGCGACCTGGCGAAGGCCGATCTGCCGCTCACCGAGAGCCTGAAGGAGACCGTCGCCCGGTTCCTCCCTTACTGGAGCGAAACAATAGCTCCCATTATCAAATCAGGGAAGAAGGTGCTGATCGCCGCCCACGGGAACAGCCTGCGCGCGCTGGTCAAGCACCTCGACAATGTGTCCGAGGCCGAGATCACCGAGCTGAACATCCCGACCGGCATGCCGCTCGTCTACGAGCTCGACGCCCAGCTCAAACCCATCAAGCACTATTATCTCGGCGACCCCGCCGAAGTCGCCAAAGCCATGGAAGCCGTCGCCAACCAGGGCAAAGCGAAAAAGACGACGTAACAGCCATCCGCAGATGACACAGATGGCGCAGATGATCAGGAGTGTTCTGGATGTTCTTTTCTGTACGGGTCAATATCTGTGTTCATCTGCGTCATCTGTGGATTTCTTTCGTTCACGAAACGATGGTAATGTCGAAAGGGGCGAGGGATTCGAGCCAGGTCTGTTTCCAGGCGCCTCGGGCAAGGATATGGTGATTCCCGAGCGGGTTCCGTGAAAGCAGTTCCGCAACCCCCGGGAGGCGCAGCCGGACCTGCGTCCGGCAGAGGTCTTCCCGGTGTTCATGAGGCCGCACCTCGCCTTCGGCAATGAAGAGCCGGCCCGCATCGGGCCCGCCCAGCCGGGCCACCGTCATCATGCCGGGGGAGAACGTCCCGGCCACGCCGATGCCGATGCCCGACTCGAAGTGGGACCGCCATCGTATATCTGTCACCATAGAACAGGCCACGGTGCAGTGGGCGAAAACGATCTCGTCCCCGGCAAACTGTGATGGGTTGGCCATGAACGAAGCATGGCCGCTCAGCAGCCGATGGATGTGCATCGTGAGCAGGGCCGGCACATCCCCCTCACAGCCCGCCGTCACCCCCTCGTCATTGAGCCGCGACAGGGCGAGACACCCCGTCGTCCCCGGAGTCTTGAGAAGATCGAAACAGCGCAGCGTGACGGCGGAAAGCCCGTGCCGGTCGACGAGGCGGCGCATCGCGGCATAGAGGCGGGCAGCCGAGTCGCGATCATTCTCGGATGGTTCGACGATCCCCGCAGGCGTCTCGAAACCCGCCCGGGCCACCTCGACATCGGTTTCCGAGAGGGAATGCCAGGCATCGTGAACCTCCTCGATCGGTATCTCGCGCATGTCGACGCCGAAGCGCTGGCGGGCCAACTGCCGATCGACGTGGCTCGCGATCAGCCAGTCGGACGGGGTGCCCACCACCCCGATGCGCGTGGCATCCAGTTGGCTGCGCAGCATCAATGCAGCCCCGCGCCGTTGGACGGCGTCGGCGATCTCTTCCGGAGTTCCATGCAACAGCCGGGCGCTGGTCACGCCCTGGGACTCGAGCCAGGCAAGGATCTCGAGACCGGCGGGCAGGGAGTTGGAATGGGGAAGTGTCACCAGGGTCACGGACTGCGAGCCGTCGGCGAGACTGCGATACAGATTCCGGAACGCGTGCTCCGTGCCCCCGGTGAGGATCGCGACGAGCAGAACATCTACATTGGCGCGGTCCGACGGGATGACCTCGCGGATGTCCAGCGACGCCCCGAGCACCCCGACGAGCTGTCGGATCGTCGCCTTGACCCGTTCCGGGTCGTGAATGGATGAAGCCAAAGGAATGATACCATATCTCATATATCGTCCTCTCTTTTATCGGAAGCGCCTGCGAAGATCGTCGATGATCCGCGTCAGAGCTTCTTCTACCGCTTTTGCCTGGTCCGGCGAGTTTTCCAGCGTGATGCCGGGGCCCGCCGAAGCCCGTTCCGACTCGTCGCCCATCGGGAAATCCGTGATGTTCACGAGACCGTAAAAGATGACCGACGGGGCATGCCGGCGAAGGAATGAGGCAAGATGATACTGTTCGCAATCGACGGAAAGCGTTCGCCGGTAGCGCAGTTCGCCGATGCGGGGCTGGGTTTCTGCCAGGACTGTCGGAACGGTCGCATGCCGGGCGTAGGAGACGGCCCCGGGCAACCGCAGCCCCGCTGCGGCGTTGTCCACGACGATCTCCGGAGAATCAGCCCCGGAAGCGGCACCGGCATGAAAGATTCTGGAAGGGGCCACCCAGCCGAATCGCCGCGTGATCCCCCGATGCAGCCCGCCGCCGGTTCCGACCGCGACCACGGCCCTGAGTCCCCGACGGGCAAGATGTCCGAGGAGACGTGCCGGCAGAGTTCCGTAGTTCGCCCCAAAGCCGGAAAGGGCGATCACGAGCGGCCGATCCCGTTCCGATAGCGGCAGCCGGCCCACCCGCAGTTCGATGTCGCCGATCCGCACCAGCCGCTGCTCCACGAGATGACGTTTCAGCGGCGTTGAGAAACCGACGAAAAAGACGCGAACCGGCTCCCCGAGCTCTTTCAGGAACCGTTCGACGGCATCGGCAACGGGAAGGGCCGCCCCGGGCCGGCGCAGCGTCTCGATATTCCGGTCGACGGCCGGTCCGCGGCCCCGCCGGAGGAAATAGACGCGCGCCTCGTGGTTCAACAGCTGGTCGTCCGTGTAGAATCCATATTCTACGATATATACTTTTTCACCACCCTGTATCGTCCCCATCATGGTCTTCCGGCGACGGTTGAAGCCGCACGCATTCACGTCGAACGCCCTGGTGCACCCGCGCGATGCGAGATACGCCGCGGCTTCCCGGGCATCCCCCATCAGCAACGCCCAATGACACCGAGGATCGAGCTGCAGGGGGGCAAGTTCGGGCCCCGTCTGGATCTCGAGATACCCGTCGAGATTGACGAGGGAATGGGGCGCAAACCGGTCGATCGCCAGGATCTCGGGGTATATCCCGCCCGGATGCCGGAGGGAACGGCTGTTCCGGGGGCCGGAAGGGCAACGGGCCGGAGCGTGGTGTTCCCGAGCGGCAGATACGTGCGCACGAACCAGTCGAGGCTGCGCGTGGCCGATGCCCGCGGCAACACCCCGATGTTGAAGTCGGCGTCGAGAAAGCCCAGAATCATCTCCCGGTAATCATCCCCGGGATTGAGCAGCGCATACGACGAGGGCTTGAGAAAGTCCTCCTTGCGGAGCGACAGCCAGAGACGCTCGTGGCTTCCCTCTCTCAGGTCCGAGATGAGCATGTCGAACAGGACGCGATAGTTGTACCGGCGAAGGGTGCTCTCCCAGACAGCCTCGAACGATTCCGCCGCCAGGGGGGATTTCGGGGCATGGCCGGGAAAGGCGAACCGGTCGAACAGCTCCTCCCGGGACAGGGCCGGATCCATGAGCACGGCGCTTTCCGAGGCGAACCCCAGCCGCGACAGCATCTCCGGAACGCCGAGCGTCGCGAACACCTCCCGCATGCTCTCCATGTCATCCGCCTGGGTCACGGTGCGGAACAGATCGAAAAACAGCATGTCGAAGGGAAAGCTGCGCGTCAGACGCTCGGGTTGGTTGTTGTGCAGGAAGCGGAGATCTGAGCGGGAGTCGTTGATCAGCATCGGAAACGTGAGCAGCTCCCCCGGCTTCGTCATCGTGCGACAGTGGCGTGCGGCAGCCATCATGCGGCGACCGGCATCCGTCGTGGGATCGGCACAGGCCGCCAGGGAACGGCGCATCAGACCGATCGTCGCCTCGTCCCGACGGAACGTGTGCAGCCGCGCCAGATCCCGGACGAACCGGCCGATATTCTCGGGCTCGATCACGTCGCGGCGCGGCGGCCAGTAGCGGAACACCCGGTTCCGCAGATCCTCGATGCCGTGGCCGGTCGGATCCTTCAGCCCGTTGTCGCGCATCACGCCGACCTTCGTGGCGGTGATGCCGATGTTGTGATAGAGATGCTGCCGGGCGTTCTCGTTCTCCATGTCGGCGAGATCGAAATGGAAATCCGGCTTCGGCAGACCGCCCTTCAGGTTGCGGTTGTACATCATCAGCTCATCCCGAAAGGCCGTGAAGTTCCGGTCGGAACTATTGTACATGATATCGATATCCGATATCGGGGTGAAGGGTCTTCCGAGATACAGGTCACGAATGGTTCCGCCGTAAAGACCCAGCGTTGCCCCGTGCTTTTCCGCCATGCGCGTCACTTCGGCGAGCATCGGCCATGAGGCGATCAGCCGGTCGTAGGCGAAGTCGGACGGCGTCCGAAGCCTCTGGCCGGCTGCCGGCAACGACACCAGCAACACCAGCAGGAGGAGGGCGACGATCCGCCCGGCCTTTCCCCTCATCATCTCGCATACGTGTGTCCGCATCATCGGAACGCTCCTTCCCATCATCCTCGTATCCGGGGCAACTTCCCCGTATTGCCGTCTCCACACCCTCTTGCCGTCACCCATCGAGTCCCGCGTATTCGTCTCGGAGAAGGCGGAAAAATCGCCGAGACGGGGTGTCGCGAAGCTCCCGCTCGGTCGAGCAGCGGGAAAAAACACTCGCAAGCTCCTCGGTGCTCACCCGCAGGAACCGTTCTGCTTCCCTCCGGTCGCGAAACTCGTCGAGCCAGGGGCGAATCGCCGGCATCAAAAGCTGCTCGAGCCCGAGCAACGCTCCGGCAACCCGTATCACCTCGGCGGACTCACCCGATGTTGCGCAGGACGGGCTTTTCAACAGCATCAGCACCCTTCCCATCAACCGGGCACGCGACTCCTGGCAGCTCACAAGAAACCGATGACGGGAAGCGGGTGTTTCGCGCCGTTCGCCGAACCGCTCGAATTCGAGCCAGGTCTCGATGTGACCGAGGCCCGAGCGGTACACGAACCGGTCGTTGCTGATGACCCCCTCGATCCTGCCCGCCACGCGGGCCAGCGGTGCCCCGGGAAAGGGCTTCAGTTCGTTGACCCGGCTCGAGGATTCGAGGTCGATCCGGAATCGCCTCAGCGTCAGAGCGAGCAGGGCCAGATGGTAATACGTTCTGATCCGATCATCGTCTCCCACGAACGGATTGTTCATGAGCAGGAAACAGCGTGACGCCATGCCCGCCTCCTCGATCGCGGTCAGAACAGCCCGGATCTCGTCGAAGGTGTACGCCGGGTGCGCCCGTTCCCCCTCGAGGGCGAGCCGCAGGGTGTCGGTCTTGAGAAGGCGGATCGACTCGTCGGTGAAAGAATCAATACCAAGTACTATTTCATCGATGCCCAGTTCCCGGTAGGCGGCGACGAGATCGTCCCGCACGGTTCCGGGCAGGCCGGGCGCACGCCGGCGGAGGAAGCCGGACAGGCCGCTGTGCCGGACATAGAATTCGAACCACGGCTTCAGACCTTCGACGGTGATGCCCCGTGCCAGTTTCACGATCCGGTCCGGGTCCCGGTTGAAATACGAGTCCAGAAAAAACACGTCGACGAACTCGCCGGGTGCCAGCGCAACGGTGTCCCGGATGCGCTTCAGCAAATCGATCACGAGTTCCGGCCGAAGGGCCGTGAAGGGCTGGTAGCCCCCGGAGCAGCAGATGCTGCACCGGTTGCCGCAGCCGCGGCTGGATAGGATCAGGTAGCTGAGACGGGCCGGGGTTTCCCGACGCGGCACGAAATACCCCCGGAAAAACCGGTCATAGGCCGGGGAGTAAATGCGCCGGAGCGTGACAGGATCGAAACGCAGGGCGTTCAGACCGGCGAGGGTCAGCAGGGCACGGCGATCGATGCGGCTCAGAGCGGCCCGATCCGCCGCGAGGCGCTGGACAACCCCCGGATACCGGAACACATCCTCGGCTCCGAACGGTTCTCCGCACAGATCTTCGAGGTAGCTCACCAGGCGGCCGCCCTGTTCGTCCCCGAGCATCAGGGTGTCGGCCACGGCGCCGCCCGCCGCTTCGGGCGCGATCGCCGGCCCCAGCCCGGTGGCGATCAGCTTCGTCCCCGGTGCCGGCGGACCGGGAAGCCGCATCGGCAGTTCGTAGGGAGGGTCGAAATACGAGGTCTCGTCGGCATTCGCCGTCCGGTATACCCAGAGCCTCGCCTCGTTGGAATCGACGACCGGAATCCCGTTTTCGAGGCACTCCTCGAGGGTCGTCGCAGCCAGCAGCCCCTCTTCGGGCTCGGCGGAAATCGAGTTGAGTCCCTGCACATGCACCCCCCCGAGCATGGGCAGGCCCATGCCCTGGGACTCAGGTGCGGGCTCGGGCACGGCTGTCGCCGCCGTATGACGGAGAATCCGGTCGAGCACGACACCCGGCGGGGCGCTCAGCGCCTCGTGCCGGACGATCAGCCGGGCATGGCGGGTGTCGGGAGTTGCCACAAAGATCCAGCCGGTCGTTTCGACGACGGCGGCACGGCCACCCGGCGCCTCGACCCACTGCCCAAGGGGATTCGCATCATCGACCACGATATCGAGACGTGCGCCGTCCGGCAGGATACGGCCAAGGGCAAAGCCGCGTATGGCCGATCCGGAAAGACGGACCGCGGCCGGCAGCGAAAGCGGCCGGCCTGGTGTATAGATCATGATATTATATGGCAGGTCGAGTGTCGAGGCGTTGGGAATGAACGAAAGCCGCCGATCCATCGTTGCCTGGCGCATCATCCGCCGGGCCAGGAGAAGGGTGTTCCCGATCGAGAGGCGGAGATGTTCGAGATGCATGCCGAAGTCCCCGTCATCCGTGATCCCACGCAGGCTGATGAATCCGATCCCGGTATCGCGGTACAGGCGGGCGAGATGAAAATCCTCCATTTCCGCCATATCCGCGGCCGGAAACCGGTCGCGGAGCCTCTGCCGCTCATCCCGTGATCCGACGAAGGTGGGCACGGTCAGGGCCACCCCTTCCCGAAAGCGGATCCGGCAGGGAACTCCGCGCCGAAGCGACTCGAACTGGGGTGGCCGCGGAATCTCGACCCGCTCGGTTCCATGAAGGGCAACGCGTGTCGCAATCACGTCCCCCGGCCGGAGATCGTCGCAAAACGCCATGCCGGAACCCAGCGAGACGACCAGCCCCGGCCGGACGGCGGCGAGGTGGGCACGCGCGACATCGAGCAGCAGGGCCGGCTTGTCTCCGAACGGCAGACGCAGCAGCGTCGTGTCGTGACCGTCGAGACGGCCGGTCACGAGCGGAAATCGGGATCCCGTCAGTTCCCGCTCGGCCGTTGCCGTCATCCGTTCCAGGATGGCCGTTCGCTCGGTATCGTCGAAACAAACAAGATGAAGAGGTACGGCCGGGGCGTCCTCGGGAATATCGCGACCCGAATCGAACTGCAGACCGCGCAGCCCTGCGTCCGAACACCCAGGCCGGAACCGGCCGCCAGCCTCGTTGCATCTCACCGTTCAACCTCCGCAACGGGCTCGAAGCCAAAAATACCAAGCGATACCGAAAGACTTGCGATCGCCTTCCGGCCTGCCTCATCGCTCGAGATGCCGAGGAGAAGGCCTTTGACCGTATCCGAACCGAGATCCGTCCGGCCGTCGCGAACGACGATCGGATCCGTCAGGATCGGCGGGGTCGTCGCGATGACGATGAGCCGGTCCAGGTCGCCGGACACACCCGGGCGCAGAACCAGCGAGGTGACGGCGGCGGCGTCCCAGCGGCCGTCGAGAACCCCCTGAAGGGCTTTCTCGTGATTTCCCGCCCAGGAGATGCGTCCGAAGAACCGGAGCGGGTCGATCCCTGCCCTGACCAGGACGCGGTTCGGCTCGAAGAAGCCGCTTTTCGAGCCGCGATCGACATAGGCGAAACTCCGTGAGGCGAGGTCGTCGAGATGACGGATGCCGGAATCGCGCCGCGTGACGATGACCCCGTGATAGCTCCCGGCGGATGTTTTCGGCCGGCAGACGGGCAGCATCACGCCTTCCGCCCCTCCTGCACGGGAACGGGGGGCAAACCAGCCGATATCGACCCGCCGCTGCCGCACGAGACGCTCGAGATCGGTGTAATCGGCAACGACGCGGATCCGGACGTCTCGTCCGAGCCTGGCCGACAGATACGCCGTCAGCGGCGCCAGGGCCGCTTCGAGCTGGCCCGACTCGAGAAAGGGGAACACGCCGAACTCGACGGGTGGCCGCTCATCCGTCTCCAGCCGCAGCATGGGCTCTTCCCCGCCGCCACCGCAGCCGGCCACGAGGCAGAGCAGGAGGAACGCGGCAAGGCTTCTCGCCAACCGCAGCAGGTCGAGACGAAGCGTTTTCATGATGCGTGTGTTCCGATTGTATCAGATGCAGCCCCGGCGGCGGCGGCCGTTTTCACGAGGCGGGCGAGACGGTCGGCGACGGCCGTTCCAAGCTGGAGTTCGAGGTATTCCCAGGACAGGGAGGCGACGAACCGGTCACCCCGGATCGCCCGGTCGAGCGTTTCGACGACCCTGGCAGGCTCGGTCGCCGCTGCCGAAGCCGCCGTAACGGCCAGCTTGAATCGCACGTCCCCTCCCGGGGCCCGCGACGGGGGGGCATTTTTTATATCCTGCTCTATACGATCAAGCACGGGCAGCAGAAGCGGCACGATCGGCTCCGTCGCGCCGTGTTCCCGCAACAGCCGCAGGAGCAGGGCAACATCGGCCAGATCCCCGAGCTCCAGTCGGGCAACGGCATCCGACACGGCTTCGGCCTTCCAGACGACGGCGGGGCCGTCCTGGCCGAATGCCTGCGTGACAAGGCCCCGCACGGCGGGCGAGGAGATGCGCTCGATCGCGGCGACGAGGGCGGAACGCAGCGCTGCCGGCTCGACCTGCAGGGCGCGGATCACCAGGTAGATGCGGGAATCGCGTCGCCAGTCGCCAAGCCGGTTGACGATCCCCGCCCGCTCCTCGGGCCCGAGCGCCTCGATGATCTGGGAGAAGCCGGCGCAGGTGACCAGCTCGACGGACTCCGCCGCCGCGGTCGCCTCGGCCGCGAGCCGCGGAGCGAAGCCGGCGGCAGCCCGGCGGAGGGTTTCGGCGACTTCGGGCAGCGGAAGGCGGCGAAGGGCGGCAATCGCCTGGCTCGCGACACGCTCGTCGGGATCGGCAAGACCGCCGGCAAGCTCCTCCCGGAACGCCTCATGCTGGAGACGCCCGAGAACGGCAACGGCAGCGGCCCGCTCCAGCGACTCCGGGGCACCGCGCATCCGTTCGAGGACACCCAGCCCCGCCTCGATGTCGCCTGGATCGGAAGAAAGGCGGATGAGCGCCTCTGCTGCCGCCGCCCGCACGCGATGATGCACATGCCCGAGATGCACCCGTATCTGCGGCAGGAAGGATTCGCCCGCATCGAGCTCGGCGAGCCCCTCGAGAAGATTCGCCAGAACCCGCGGATCGGCCTCATCCGCCGGTAAGAGATCGGCGCCGGCCCAGCGGGAAACGGCCGCGCCGAGCCCGACGAGACGGCGCACCACACCGGCACGCACCCGCGGCGACGTCTCGTGCCTGAGTCGTTCGATCAACAGATGCTCGGCAGCCTCGCGCGGAATCCCATCCATCAGCTCCAGGGATGCCAGCCGTTCCTGCTCGCTCCCCTGAAGGAGATGTTCGAGCCGCTGCAGACGTTCGCCGGCCGAAAGAGCCCGCAGGGTCTCGATCGCCGCGAGACGTTCCCCTTCCCCGACCACGGCCGATCCATCGAGAACGCGGCCCAGTTCCCGCCCCCAGGCACGCTCGAGGGGAATGACGGACAGCGCCATCAGGCCCAGAACGGCAGCGAGGGCCCCGAACGCGAGTTCCGGGGCAAGGTGACGCTGAACGCCCATCAGGACCACGGCCGACAGCATCGAGCCGATCGATGCGCCGATGCCGATGGCGCTCAGCACCTTCAGCCGGGGTGCTGTGGGCAGGATGCCGACGATCAGCGTCATGGCCGCGTGATGGAAGGATTTCGCGATCCAGGTGAACAGGAACTGCGTGGCGAGAACCGCGTGGAATCCGCTACCCAGCGAAGCCAGAGCGGCCGCCCCCACGGCCACGGGCAGGATTGCGAGGATGCGGGGCAGCCGGAACCGTTTCATCACGGCCGCCGCGACGGTCATCTGGGTCAGCAGCACCAGGGCATCGGTGCAGGACGTGAACACGGCGATGAACGAGGCAAGCCGCTCCGGGGTGTCGCAGGCGGCGGTGATGGCCCGCGAATACTGGTAATCGAGCCAGTATTTCGAGAGGGTGAACAGCAGGGCCAGCGCGGCGAGGCGGGAACCGAACGCCCACCGGCCATCCGTGTCGCTCGCGCCGGCTTCGACCACCGCCCCAGCCCCCGGGCCGGTCGGCTCGTCGGGCGCATGGCCGGAGCGTTCGGAAAACCGGCTCCGGACGATCGGAAAACAGGCCGCTGCCACGGCGAACGCCACGACATCCGCAGCCAGAACGGTTGTCAGGCTTGTCACCGAGAGGGCCAGCCGCATCGTCACGCCGCTTACGATGAAGCTGAGGCTGCCGCACGCATTGATGAACGGAAGATATCGTTTTCCCTCGTCCAGCGGCAGCACGTCGTTGAGCCAGTGCGTGAAGAACTGGTTGAAAAACAGCTCGTAGACCATGACGGCAAGCAAAAATGCCGTGTCGAGCCAGACGACCGCGGGAGGCAGCAGCATGCGCCCGAGGGCGATTGTGCAAAAGGCTGCCGAAAGCCGCTGCACATGCGACCCCGGCGATCCGGTCAGCCGCCGCACCGCTCCGGCCTGGAGGGCGATGTAGACCAGGTTCATCGCGGCGTATACATAGGGCAGGCCCATCACGCCCGCCGTCTTGAAAAACAGCGTCTGGGCGGCAATGAAAAACACGTTGATCGTCGCCCGCAGCAGCAGGTTGAACAGGCCGACGAGCGCGACGGGAAGCGGCGGCAGGAGCCCGGTCATTCTCCCGGCCCCGTCCGGCCCCGCGGCTTCGAACCGCCCCGGATCCGCTCCCAGATCGAGCCGATCAGCAGCTTCTTCTGGAGCACGGCGGCAAGGGCGTTCAGCCCCTTCCCCGCCTCGTCGATCTCGTCCCCCGTGCCGATCGAGACGCGGTGGGAGAAATCCCCCGCGCGCAGCTTCGCGAGCCCGTCGACCAGGATCGCGATCGGGCTCGTGACGGACGCGGCAACCCAGGCCCCGGCTATTATAGCTATTACTATTGCAAGAATCAGCACCAGGCCGAAATTGGTCCGCAGGGTCTCGAGCAGACGAAAGGCGTCGCTCGCGGGGGTACCGGCAATCATCCATCCGTCGAGGGCCGGCCGCCACGTCAGGGAAACGAGATCGGTCCGTCCGCCGTGATGCAGCGGGAGGGTGTAGGTCGTCTCGACGAGACGGTCGGCGCACGCCACGAGCGAGGGCGGCAGCACGAACCGGCGCGCCCCGGCCGGCAGCCCGGCACCGCGTCGCGCCGTGATCTCGCCGTTCCGTGTCAGCAGGCAGACATACTCGTTCTCCGGCACGGGAAGCGTGTCGAGAATATCCTGGATATCGGGGCCGGAAAGCATGGCCTGCGCGACAAGCGTTCCGATCCGCGTTCCATCGTCGGTGAACGCCGTCACGGGCACCTGCATCATCAGGGCTCCCGCAACGGGCGCGAGATTCGGCTTCTCCCCTTCGTGCCAGGGGGAACGGCGCGCATCGCGGCTGAAGCCGGCCCGCACCACCGAATCCAGGCCGGTCACCGCGGCACCCCGGAAAAACGCCTCTTCCCCGATGAACTCCGTCAATGCGGCGCGCACCCGGCCGGGCTCGAGACTCTGGATGTCCGGCCGCCGCGCCAGCGCCTCGAGCCGTGCCCGCCGTGCCCCGACATACAGCTCGACCCCCGAGGTCACCCCTCGCAGGATTGCCTGGTGCAGCGCCACCGCGTCGTCCCGCACCGACCGCTCGACCAGTCGCCAGGTCACGGCCCCGAACACCACCAGCGGCCCCACGACCGCCAGCAGCAGCGCCGCGACCACCCGTGCCCGAAACGTTCTCGCTCCCATGACGCACAGTGTACACGATTCGGGCCGTCCTGCAACTTTGCAGTGGGGATCCCGCCGGGGTATGCTTGTAGCCGACAAACCGCGATCGAGAGGATACGAACATGAGCGACCCCGCCCGTCCCGACTCCGACCGTCCGACCGGCATACCGGCCCTTCGCGGGCTGCTGCTGGCCGAGTTTCTGGGGGCGTTCAACGACCACGCGTGGAAAATGGTCGTGGCCCTGCTTTCGATGCGCGCCGCCACGGCGGGTCTGACGGCGGGCACGCCGGCGTTCGAGGCGGCCTCGCAGTATCAGGCGACGGTCGCGTTCGTCGTGTACACCCTGCCTCTCGCCGTGTTCTCGCTGCCCGCGGGGCCGGTCGCCGACCGGTTCAGCAAGCGCTCGGTCATCGTCTGGCTGAAGATGTTCGAGGTCCTGGTGCTCCTGCTCGGCACCCTTTCGCTGGCTCTGGGCGGCCCGGTCTGGCCGCTGTTTCTCACCCTCGGCCTCATGTCGTTCCAGTCGGCGCTGTACAGCCCCTCGAAATACGGCATCATTCCCGAACTCGTGCCGCACGAAAAACTCGCGCACGCCAACGGGCTGCTCGAGATGTGGACGTTCCTCGCGATCATCGCCGGAACCGGCCTCGGCGGGCTTCTTCTCGACCTTTCGGGAACGAGCCCCTGGATCGCCGGCATCGTTCTGACCCTGTGCGCCCTCGGCGGCTGGGCGGCTTCGCTGACGATTCCCGACGTGAACCCGGCGACGGCCGAGCCCGTCGGGGTCATCGAGTCGGTGCGCGACGCCTGGGCGATCCTCTCCGCCGACCGCGTTCTGCGGCTGTCGGTGATGGGCTCGATCCTGTTCTGGGGCATCGTCAGCCTGCTCGGTCAGGATATCCTGGTCTATGCAAAAGCGATCACGGCCGGGAACGCCCATTCCGACTCGCTGTCAGGGCTTCCCATGGCCCTCTACGGCGTCGGGGTAGCTGCCGGCAGCATGCTCGCGGCACGCCTCTCGGGCCAGATGGTCGAGTATGGCCTGATCCCGCTCGGCTCACTCGGCATCGCCCTGTTCACGCTCGTCTTCGGCATCTTCGGCCCCGGCATCGCGGGCACGCTGTTCGTCATGCTGCTGCTCGGCCTCTCGAGCGGCCTCATCCTCGTGCCGCTCGACTCGATCATGCAGTGGCGCTCCCCCGCCCACCGCCGCGGCGCCGTCATCGCCCTCGCCAATGTCTTCGTCTTCGGCGGCACAGTTGCCGGTTCGCTCGGCGCCGGCCTCCTCGCCGGAACCGGCCTCGACGCCCGCCAGATCATCCTCGCCACCGCCGTGCTGACCACCGGCGGAACCCTCTGGGCCCTGTGGCTGCTGCCCGACTTCCTGCTCCGCCTCGTCATCGTTATATCGACAAATATTTTTTACCGCCTGACGATCGTCGGCGGCACCCACGTGCCCCAGCAGGGCGGGGCGCTGCTCGTCTCGAACCATGTGTCATTCATCGACGGCTTCCTCGTTATCGCCTCGACCGACCGGCCCGTGCGGTTCATCGTCGACGAACTGTACTACCACCACTGGCTGCTCAACCCCTTCATGCGGGCTCTCCACGTCATTCCCGTCTCCTCGACCGGCGGCCTCCGCGTCGTCCTCAAGGCCCTCCGCGACGCCGGCTCGGCCCTCGACGAAGGGGAGCTGGTCTGCATCTTCCCCGAAGGCGAGGTGACGCGCACCGGTATGATGCTCCCCTTCCGGCGCGGCCTCGAACGCATCATCAAGGGTCGCTCCGCCCCGATCATCCCCATCCATCTCGACCGCGTCTGGGGAAGCGTCTACAGCCGCTCGGGCGGTCGGTTCCTGACCAAGATGCCGGAACGGTACCCCCACCCCGTCACGGTCTCATTCGGAACCCCGCTTCCCGCCGAAACCCGCGTGGCCCACGTCCGGCAGATCATCATGGAAATGGGCAGCGCCGCCTGGGACCACCGCCGCGCCGATGCCCGGCCGCTCCACCACCACGCGATCCGCATGCTCCGGACCCGCCCCTGGAGATTCATCGCGGGCGACCAGTCGACCTGGCACGTGTCGCGCCTCGAGGCCCTGGCATCGATCATCGCCCTCGCCCGTGCCCTCCGGCCGCACTGGGAAGGCCAGACCCACGTCGGCCTGCTCCTTCCGACCACGATTCCCGGCGCCTGGGCGAACGTCGCCGCGGCGCTCGGCGGCCGCGTCTCGGTCAATCTGAACTGGACCGCCGGCCCCGCCGGAATGGCTTCGGCCGCCCGTCAGGCCGGTCTGCGCTCGGTCCTCACCAGCCGGGCCTTCCTCGAAAAAGCCTCCCTCACGCTGCCCGAGGGCGTCACGCCCCTCTATCTCGAGGATATCGCGGCTGGAATCACCCGCGCGGCCCGGCTTTCGGCCCTTCTCCTCGCCGTCACGGCGCCGATCCGCCTCCTCGAACGTCTCGCCGGCGCCTCGGCCACTCCCGACATCGACGATATAGCGACCATTATTTTCAGCAGCGGCAGCACGGGGGAGCCCAAGGGCGTCATGCTGAGCCACTGGAATATCGGCAGCAACGTCGAGGGGGTGGCCCAGGTCCTCTCGGTCGACGGCTCCGACCGCCTCCTCGGAGCCCTTCCGTTGTTCCACTCGTTTGGAACGATGTCGATGTGGTTTGCCCTGCGCACCGGCATGGGCCTCGTCTTCCACCCGAACCCGCTCGACTCGGTCGCGATCGGCGGCCTCGTCGAGAAGTTCGGCGCCACGATGCTGATCGCCACCCCAACCTTTCTCCAGATCTATATGCGACGGTGTACACCCGGCCAGTTCGGCTCACTCCGCATCGTGCTCACCGGCGCGGAACGCCTTCCCTCGAAGGTCGCCGACGCGTTCGAGGAGAAGTTCGGCATCCGCCCGATCGAGGGGTACGGCGCGACCGAGTGCGCCCCCGCCATCACGGTCAGCACCCTCGATTTCCGGGGCCGCGGCATCTACCAGTATGGCTCCCGCCGCGGCTTCGTCGGCCATCCCGTTCCCGGCCTCTCGGTGCGCATCGTCGATCCCGACACCGGAACACCCATTCCCCACGGCACTCCCGGCATGCTGCTCGTGAGAGGGCCGAACGTGATGCGCGGCTATATCGGCCGCGACGATCTCACGGCGAAAGCCCTCCGGGACGGCTGGTATGTGACCGGAGACATCGCCGTGATGGACGAGAACGGCTTCATCCGCATCACCGACCGGCTCTCACGATTCTCGAAGATCGGCGGCGAAATGGTTCCTCACGGGAAGGTGGAAGAAGCTCTGCAGCAGGCTTCCGGCCTCGATGTGATGGCCTTTGCCGTCACCGCGATCCCCGACGAGAGGAAGGGCGAGCGGCTGGCCGTCCTCCATACGCTCGACGAGAGCCGCATCCCCGAGCTTCTCGAGCGCCTCGCCACGGCCGGCCTTCCCAATCTGTTCATCCCCCGGCGCGACAGCTTCGTCCGCGTCGACAAACTCCCCCTCCTGGGAACGGGAAAACTCGATCTGCGCGGGATACGCCAGACCGCCCTCGACGCCCTCGCGAAGTCCCCGGCCGCCTAGCCGATGATCGTGTCGAGACGGGCGAAGAACTCCTCGATTTCATCCGGGGTGTTATAGAAATGCGGGGAGACCCGCAGGAAGCCCTGGCGGGCCGAAACCTGGACGCCAGCCTCCTTCAGCTTCGCTGCGAGATCGGCGGCCGACACGCCCTCGATGCGGAACGAGGTGATTCCCGAGGTGCCGGCCGGCGACGCCAGCTCGGCATCCGGCAGGGCAAGCTGGAACCCGCGGTGCAGCGCGCCGCGCCGCACGAGGCGCGAGTTTTCCCGCACCAGCTCCGCCACACGCTCGAAGCCGTAAGACGCCAGTCCCCGCAGCGACGCGTGAAGGGCATGGATGCCGAAGGCGGAGAGGGTGCCGGTCTCGAACCTCTGGGCGCCCGGCTTGAAATCGAGCCGCTGATCGAAAAAGTCCTCCCACTGGCGCACCCCCTGCCAACCGATCAGGGCCGGCCGCAGCCGTTCGGCCAGGTCGGGCCGGCAGGCGACGAAGCCGATTCCTTCGCCCGCCATCAGCCACTTGTGGCCACCTCCCGCCAGGAAATCGACACCGGCGGCGGCCAGATCGAGCGGCAACGCCCCCAGATGCTGGATGCAGTCGACGCACAGAAGCACCCCGCGCCGGCGGCACTCAGCCGAAAGCGCCGGCAGGTTCGCGACGAAGCCGCTGAAGAACTGGACCGAACTGATCGACACCACCCGGGTCCGAGAATCAATAGCATTTACGATTGATTCAACCCCGATGCGGCCGTCGACCGGCTCGACCCGCCGCAGCTCGACATCGAACCTCTCCAGATTCATCCAGGGATACACGTTCGCCGGAAACTCGACGCTCGGCAGAACGACGTTGTCCCCGGCCTTCCAGTCGAGGCCCGAAGCCAGGATCGACATGCCCTCCGAGACATTCCGGGTGAGGGCGATGCCTTCGCGGGGCATGTGCAGAGCCGAGGCGATCATCCCGCGCAACTCGTCCGCCACCGGCCCCGTGCGTTCCCAGTGCTTCTCGCCATCGTTCGAGACGGATTCCAGATACCGCTCGGCCGCCTCCCTTACGTAGCGGGGCAACGGGCCGATCGCGGCATGGTTCAGATAGATCCACTTGTCGGTGACGGGAAACAGCCTGCGACGATCTTCCTGGCTGAACATGGAGGCTCCTTTGTGCGTGGGGAAGCAGCCCCGCTCACTGACCGAACGGGGCGTCGATTTCGGGGATGAACGGCAGTCGGCGTTTGATGACGATCGACACCCGCCGGTTCGTAAGGGACAGGGGATGGATGCGATCCAGGGGATACAGGTCGGAGCAGCCCCTGATCTCGATGATCTGCCGGTCCGGGAGACCCTGCTGTTCGAGCATCTGCCGCACCATGTTCGCCCGCTCGATCGACAGCTCCCAGTTCGATTCTCCCGCCGGCCCCTGGTAGGGAATGCTGTTGGTGTGTCCCTCGATGACGATCCGGTTGGGCATTTCCCGCAGCAGCGGGGCGATTTCGCGGATCATCTGCCGGAGCAAGGGGGTGAACCGTTCCAGCATCGTCCCGAACAAGCCCGCCTGCTCCCCGTCGACCAGATCGATCCGGATCTCGTTCTCATCGATCGTCAGGCGCATGCTCTCCGAAGCGCTGGTCACTTTTCTCAGCTCCGCCCGAAGGGCTTCGATGTTCTTGATGTCGCGACGCGGCCGGGGTTTCGGAATCATGTTCGGCCCCGTGAGCGTCTGCCAGGGAAGCTGAAACGGAATCGCCTCCTGCCTCGGAGCAAAGCCGTTGAAATACAGCAAATCGGATACGGACGTCAGCTGGGTCTTGAAGTAAGACTCGACCGACTTCTTCGTGCTCGAACTGAGGCCGACGATCCAGAGCACGAGGAAGAACGCCATCATTGCCGTGACGAAGTCGGCGTACGCCACTTTCCAGGCCCCACCGTGGTGGGCATGTTTCTTCCTCGCCACATCGACTCCTTCGGGTTCAGCTCATCAGGCCGTTGCCGCGGTTCCCTTCGCGGCGAGCAGCTTGTCCGTCTCCTCGAACGCCGGCCGGTACCGGGGCGGAATGTGCCTGCGGGCGATCTCGATACAGTTCTTCGCCGCATACCCCCGGGAAAACCCTTCCAGGGCTGAAAAAATCACCCGCATATAGAAATCTCTTTCCTTCACCTGGTTTTCGAGAGATTTCGCCATGGGATTGAAAATACCGTAGGCCATCAGCACGCCGAGGAAGGTGCCGACGAGCGCCGCGGCGACCTTGTGGCCGATCTGCTCAGGCGGGCCGCCGATCGCCTGCATCGTGATGACGACGCCAAGAACGGCCGCGACAATACCGTAGCCGGGCATGCTGTCGCCGACCGTCGATAGAATACCGGATGGTATCATTTCTTCCTCTTCACAAATGTCGAGATCTTCTTCCATCAGCCGGGCGATCTCGACATCGCTCACGCCACCGACGATGATCATCCGGAGCGAGTCGCAGAAGAACCGGATGACGTGGTGATCCTCGAGAATGCCGGGAAACCGCTTGAACAGCTCGCTTCCCGCCGGATTGTCGATGTGCTGCTCGAGCGCCAGAACCCCCTCGCGGCGGGCCAGGTCGAAAATCGCGTACAGCAACTCCAGGAGCTGGAGATACGCGGCCTGGTCGAAGATGCGAGGCTTCAGCATCGTCTTGACGCCGTTGAGCACACTCTGCACCCCGCCGAACCCATTCCCGATCACGACGGCACCGAACGCGGCACCGCCGATGATGATGAACTCGGAAATCTGGAGCAACGGCCCGATCGTGCCGCCATGCATCAGATACCCCGTCAGCATCGACCCGATGACGATCAACAGCCCGGCAATCAATGGCATCCGCTCAATCCCTTTCCGATGACCCGGTTCGTGACAAAACGTCGCGCGTTGCGATGTTCATGCCATTCTATCGCAGATGGGTGCCTGGCGTCACGCCGTTCCGCACCCCTGCCCGTTCAACCGCATCCGTTCCCGTCCGATCCGCACGAGTTCTTCTCGGGCCTCGTTCCGGAACCGCTCCGCGACTGTCCCGTATCCTGCCGCGGCCGGGGAACCCCAGTGCAGCTCCGAGGCGTGTGCCTCCCGTTCGAGCCGGTCGAGTTCCCGCAACGCCCTGTCCGTGTCGATCCGGGTGATCGCTTCATCCGAATATCCCTCGCCCATGCCGGCTTCCGAGTCATGGTCGTGCAGGAACAGGAAATAGCAGCCGCACGCACGGCAGACGCGAAGCTCCTCGGCGCCGTACACTCCGCTTCCGGCGATCCGCTCCAGCCTGCCAACCTGCTCGGGCAGTCGCTCCTTTCCGTGCAGAAGCTCGACTTTCTGAAAATCCGGAATGGGCCCGCACAGATGGCAGGACCGTCCGATGGGTTTCTCCTCCAAGGGAACCTCCATCCATCCTTCGTCGTTTCGACAACACGGGATCTCGTCGCGTGATGGCCCAATCTACCATGATCCGCTTCGTTTCGTCTGAAGCAGACAACAGACCGGCCCCTCCTGCGGGAGGGGCCGGTCTGTTCGCAACGCCGGCGCCGGCGCAAAATGCCCGTCGCCGGAAGAATCCGTCAGCGCCGGATCAGGCGATTCGAAACCATCGAGAATTCCATCGCGGCCCGGCGGATCTGGGCATGGGCATCGCGGGGATTGAAATCGGTCACCAGCGTGTACCGGGCCTGCTCGACCATCCGGCGGATGGCCTGAAGGTCACGGACAGCCGGCAGAGGAACGTAATCGAGGGCGAAGGAGATCTCGCGCGAGAGATCGTTCATGTTGCGGGAGCACTCCATGATCGCCCGGCGATCCATACCGGGATAGAAGCTGCCTTCAACGAGGCGGAAGAGGCCATCGATGCGCAGAAATGCCTGACGAAGCTCCATCTGGCCGGGCATGCCGGGCCCATGGCCGGGGTGTCCGGGGTTGCCAGGATGACCGGGGCCATACCCGCCGCCGTTGCCCGGCATCGAGGGTCCGTGACCGCCGGGCATGCCGGGGCCATACCCGCCGCCATTCCCGGGGTGAGACGGACCATGACCGCCCGGCATCCCGGGGCCATACCCGCCGCCATTACCTGGCATCGAAGGGCCGTGACCGCCGGGCATGCCGGGACCGTATCCGCCGCCATTTCCAGGATGAGACGGGCCGTGACCGCCCGGCATCCCGGGGCCGTTGTGCCCACCGGAGGTGGCAGGACCGTGACCGGGCTGGCCGTGTCCATGGCCGATCGGCCCCCCAAAAGGCTCGGCACAGACGGGCAGGGCAAGAGCGGCCATCAAGACGAAACTCATCAAACGCTTCATGGAATAATCCTCCATATGTATGATCATCTATAGATTTTCTATAGCCTTGCGCGTAGTTGCCAGAGCAATCCCCATGCCAGCCTCATGAATCCTCCAGGATTGGCTTTCCAAAAGCGTTTGGCGATCCACCGGCGGCCGCCGGACGGTTCCGCCTGCCGAATTTTCAACCGGCAAGCCGCCCGATTTTCATCTTCGCTTTTTCTCGTGCCCGGAGAAAAACCGATCCCCCGGGCAGAACGCCCGGGGGATCTCGATCTCGTGTCAGAATCCGGCGAATCCTCGCCGTGAGACTCTCACCCCTGCTGCTTCTTCTGCTCCTTCGCCCAGGAGTCGCGCAGCGTGACGATCCGGTTGAACACCGGCGCGCCGGGCTTCGAATCCTTGTCGACGCAGTAGTAGCCGACCCGTTCGAACTGATACCGGGTGCCGGGGGCGGCATCCGCCAGCGACGGCTCGACCCAGCCATGAAGCTGCTCCAGCGATTTCGGATTCAGCTCGGTGTGCCAGTCGACTTCCTCGTTCGCTCCGGGGTTCGGCACGGTGAACAACTGATCATACAGCCGGATCTCGGCCTTGACGGCATGGGCCGCCGAAACCCAGTGCGACGTTCCCTTGACCTTCCGGCCGTCGGCAGAAACTCCGCCCTTCGAGGCCGGATCATAGGTGCATCGCACCTCTGTTATATTTCCATCTTTATCTTTGATGACCGACTGGCAGGTCACGTAGTAGGCGCCTTTCAGACGCACTTCCTTCCCGGGCGAGAGGCGGAAGAAGCCCTTCGGCGGGTTCTCCTGGAAGTCCTCCTGCTCGATGTAGACGGTGCCCGAGAACGGCACCTGGCGTTTGCCGGCCGACGGATCCTCGGGGTTGTTCACGACTTCGACCATCTCGGTCTGGCCCGCCGGGTAGTTCTCGATGACGAGCTTCAGGGGCCGCTGAACGGCCATCACCCGCAACGCGCGCCGGTTCAGGTCATCCCGCACGCAGTGCTCCAGCAGCGCGTAATCGACGGTGCTGTTCGCCTTCGCCACGCCGATGCGGTCGCAGAAATCCCGGATCGCCTCGGGGGTGAAGCCGCGCCGCCGCAGCCCCGCGATGGTCGGCATCCGCGGGTCGTCCCAGCCGTTGACCAGGTTTTCCTTCACCAGCGACAGCAGCTTGCGCTTGCTCATCACCGTGTAGGTCAGGTTGAGTCGCGCGAATTCGATCTGTTGCGGGTGACAGGGCGTCTGGAGTGTCTCGAGGAACCAGTCGTACAACGGCCGGTGATCCTCGAACTCGAGGGTGCAGATCGAATGGGTGATCCCTTCGATCATGTCCGACAGCGGGTGCGCGAAGTCATACATCGGGTAGATGCACCAGGTGTCGCCCGTGCGATGATGGGTCGAGCGCAGGATGCGGTAAATGACCGGGTCGCGCATGTTGATGTTCGATGAGGCCATGTCGATCTTCGCGCGCAGCGTCCGACTGCCGTCAGGGAACTCTCCCTTGCGCATCCGCTCGAAGAGATCGAGATTTTCCTCGACGCTCCGGTTGCGGAACGGGCTTTCCTTGCCGGGCTGCGTCAGCGTGCCGCGGTATTCGCGCATCTGGTCGGGCGTCAGCTCGCAGACGAACGCCTTTCCCCGCCTGATCAACTCGACGGCGAATCCATAGAGGCGCTCATAGTAATCGGCCGCGAAGAACATCTTATCGGCCCAGTCGAAGCCGAGCCAGCGCACGTCGGCCATGATGGCGTTGACGTACTCGATGTCCTCCTTGATCGGATTCGTGTCATCCATCCGCAGATGGCAGACGCCCTTGTAATCCCGCGCCAGCCCGAAATTCAGGCAGATCGACTTGGCGTGGCCGATGTGGAGATACCCGTTCGGCTCTGGCGGAAACCGCGTGACGACGCGACCGCCGTGCTTGTTCGTCTTCTGATCCTCTTCGATGATGTCACGAATGAAATTGGAAACGACCTGCGTTTCGGTGTCCGACATCGGTGTTTCAGGCTCCATCAGGCTGGAATCGCCGTGTGGGGCGTACCCGCGCGGCGCGTGAAGTGTAGCACAAACCCCGCCTTCATGGTAGAGTATCCCCACCACGAACGGCCGCCAAGAGCCTCTCGGCGCCTTCCCGAAGCCTGGAGCATCCATCCCATGAAATACAAAGTCCTGCTGCTCGACCCTTCCCCCACCTCCCTCGACCGCTCGTCCATCGAGCTCGGCAACCGCGGCTTGAACATCGTCACGGCCCGAAGCTTCGACGAGGCCTGCGCCCTTCTCCGGGAAGACGGGGCCATCCATGTCGTGCTCACCGAGTGGGAGCTGCCCCGCAGCCGGAACGCCGCTTCCGAAACGGTTCACGGCCTCGAAATGCTCCGCGAGTTTCTCAAGCTGCGCCACGAGATCAACCTGTTTCTGCTGACGGACGAAAAGAGCGGCCCCGGCGTTACGGCAGGCGGCCTGCTCAACGGCTATTTCTTCAAGGGCGACCAGGACTGGAACGACGTCGCCAACAAGGTGAAGAACGAGGTCATCAGCAGCAAGAATCGCGCCCCCTTCTTCGAAATGCTCGTCCAGTACGCCAACAGCACCCGCGACTCGTGGCACACGCCGGGCCACGCCTCCGGCTACTCGGTCAACAACTCCCCCTGGATGCAGGACTACTACGACTTCTTCGGCCCGAACCTGTTCCGGTCCGATGTCTCGGTCTCGGTGCCCATGCTCGACTCCCTGCTGCACCCCACCGGCATCATCAAAGAGGCTCAGGAACTGGCCGCGCGCGCGTTCGGTGCCCGGCATACCTTCTTCTCCACCAACGGCACCTCGACCTCGAACAAGATTCTCATCCAGACCCTCCTCAAACCGGGCGACGCGATCCTGCTCGACCGCAACTGCCACAAGTCGGTCCACTACGGCGTGGTCCTGGCCGGTGCCGAGCCGATCTACCTGATGCCCTCGGTGAACAACACCTACGGCATCTTCGGCCCCGTGCCGAAAAGACGTATATTCGACGCTATGGATAAAGCGCTTGCCGCGAAGAAGCGGGTGAAGGCGCTGATCCTGACGAACTGCACCTACGACGGCCTCACCTACGACATCTCCCACATCGTCGAGGAGGCGCACCGGCGAGGCATCAAGGTCATCATTGACGAGGCCTGGTACGGCTACGCGCGGTTCCACCCCGACTTCTTCCCCTGCGCGATGCAGGCCGGCGCCGACTATGCGACCCAGTCGACCCACAAGACGATGAGCGCGTTCAGCCAGGCGTCGATGATCCATGTGAACGACCCGGATTTCGAACGGATCCAGGACTTCTTCATGGAAAACTTCAACATGCACACCTCGACCTCGCCCCAGTACCCGATGATCGCCTCGCTCGACGCGGCCCGGAAACAGATGGTGATGGAAGGGTACAGCCTGCTTTCGAAAACGCTCGAACTGTCCCGCTCCCTGCGCGAGGCCATCAACTCGCTCAAAAAGTTCCGGGTGCTCGATCTCGAGGATCTGATCTCGGACGAGCTCCGCAACGACATCGACCGCGTCCGCCTCGACCCCACCAAGCTGACGATCGACGTCTCGAAATCCGGCTTCAGCAGCCGCGAGGTCGAGCGCCTGCTGCTCACCAAGCACAACATCCAGATCGAGAAATCGACGTTCAACACCCTCACCGTGCTGATCACGATCGGCGCGACCCGCTCGAAGCTGAACCGGTTGTTCCTCGCCCTCGAAAACATCGAGACGATGAGCGGGAACATCGAAACCGCGACGGGCGTGGTGCAGGATTTCCGTCTGAGCCTCTCCCCGATCCGGTTCAAGCCGCGCTACGCCTTCTACTGCGACGGCGCCCTCGTGCCGCTGCGCCAGAGTGTCGGCCGGATCTCGACCGTCATGATCGTCCCCTACCCGCCGGGAATTCCTCTGCTGGTGCCCGGCCAGACGATCACCGAGGAGATCGTCGACGCGCTCCAGATGTACCGCGACCACCACGTCGAGATCCACGGCCTCCACGACGGCATGATCAAGGTCATGACCCCCGCCGAGGAGCAGGACCTGATCTCCCGCGGCTACGAGATCCGGGATCCGATCCTCGTCTGATCGCCGCCTGACCATCTTTCCGTAGGGGCGGTTCGCGAACCGCCCCTACACGCGGATATTTCGTATTATTATCTATATATTCTCATGAATACAACACTCGATTTCGGGATTTTTTCCCTCATACCGGCAGGGGTCACGATTCTTGCGGCCGTGTTGACCCACCGCGTCGCGCTGGCGCTGTTCCTCGGAATCGTCGCAGGGGCGCTCACGGTGAAACACGCCGCCTTCGGAGCGGGATTATCCGCCTGCCTCCAGTATCTGAAACTCTCGTTTGCAGACGGGGAGCGCCTGAAGATCTCTCTGTTCATTCTCCTTGTCGGCGGCCTGCTCGAGCTCATCTCCCGGAGCGGAGCGTATGAACGCTTTTCCGAGGCGATCTCCCGAAAACTCGATTCTGCCCGGAAAACCCGGGTCGCCACGTTCCTGCTCAGCCTGTGCGTCTTCTTCGACGATTACGCCAACGTGCTGATCTGCGGGGCTTCGATGCGCACCCTGTGCCCGAAACACCGGATCTCTCCCGCCCTTCTCGCCTATATCGTCGACCAGACCGCCGTTATCGTCTCGGTCGTCCTGATCTCGACCTGGGCCGGCTTCGAGGCGTCGCTTCTGGTGAGCTCGGCCGAGCCGTTGGGCGTAAAAATATCATCGTCCGCGCTCTTCCTCGGCTCGATGCCGTACCACGTCGTCACGTTCCTCGGCCTGCTCCTCGCCTGCCTGAGCGCCTGGACGGGCACCTGGATCGGCGCCCGTCTCGATGACGGCCCGCCCGCCGCATCTGTCCGGCCCCCGACCCCTCCGAGACCGGAAACCCGGCTCCGCCACCTGTTCGTTCCGCTCGGCGGCCTCGTGGTGTTCGCCGTTGCCGGTCTCGCCGGCTTCACACTCCGGAACATCGTTTCTTCGTGGGATTCAGGCCTTTCGCTCATCACCGTCTTTTCCGATCTGCCGACGGTCGATATTCTCAATGCATCGGTATCGATCGCTCTCGCCGGGGGGATCCTTCTCTTCCGTCGGGATGGCGTCCTGGCCTGGCGGGAAATCGCCGGCGGACTCTGGAAGGGCATGAAATCGTTGATCCCGACCGGCCTCGTCATCATTCTTGCAAAGGGCCTCTCGGCCGTCTCCACCGACCTGGGAACCGGCCTCTGGCTGACATCTCTTCTCGGAGACCGCCTTTCGCCGGCGCTGATTCCCGTCGCAGCGATGGGCGTCTCGTTTCTCATCACCGTCGCCACCGGTTTCAGCTGGAGTTCGATGGCCATCGTGATGCCAATCGGGTTCCAGATGGCCCTCTCTGCGGGCGGAGAGTCGCTCATTCCCATCGTCGCCGGAGCCGTGATCTCCGGATCGATCGCGGGGGGGCTGATCATCCCCTACTCCGACACGACGGTGATCACCGCCGCCGGCTTCGGCATCCCGCCTCTCTACCACGCCAAAACGCAGGCCCTCCAGATCCTTCCCCTGATCCCCGTGGCGGCTCTCGCCTACGGGCTTCTGGGCTCCGGCTTCGGAATCATCGTCACCTACTTGGTATCCGCGCCGCTTGTCGTTTTGCTGCACCTTCTCGTGTCGCGCGCTTCAATTGTATTTGATGAGAAATAAGACGATCCGCAGATGCCGCCGATGACACAGATATCCGGCAACGAAACGACACGAGATCCAACATCGTGCATCGGGCGGGTTTGAAACCCGCCCCTACATCATATCGTGGGTGATATCGTATGGGGCGGTTCGCGAACCGCCCCTACGGATGATGGTGAATCATCCGCGGCATGTTGGTGGAGGATCTGCG
>DAOOQQ010000059.1:0-31241 GCA_035388825.1 Candidatus Ozemibacteraceae bacterium | reverse complement strand
GTTCATCTGCCCTCCATCTGCGGATGCGTTCTTGAATCCGAGGGAAATTTCAACGAAGTATCTCTGTGGTTCGTACTTCGTTCGTGGTGGCGGGCGGGGCTTGCACGGGGTGGGCGGGGCGGATAGAATGACGACATGTCTGAAGAACGCACGATGCGCGGCTTTTCCGTCGGCTTTTTCCTGCTCGGCGCGGTGTTGCTTGCCGCGACGGTGTTCTGGCTGATGAAGCCCCTCGGCCAGCAGCGGCTGCATCTCGTGTTCACGGGCCTATCCAAAGGGCATGTGCAGCCGTTCATGGCCCGGTTCGCTCCCTACAAGGACCGCCGCATGGGCGGGGCGGCCCACAAGGCGGCCCGGCTCCAGGAGCTCGTCGCCTCCTTCTCGGGCGAGCCGTTCTGCATCCTCTCGACGGGCGGCGAGATCTCGGGCACGGCGGACGCCTATTTCACCCGCGGTTCGGCGGTGATCGAGGCGCTGAACACCTTCCGCCTCGACGGGATGCTGGTCGGCAATATCGAGTTCACGTTCGGCCGTTCCCGGCTGGAAGAGCTGGCGAAAACGGCGAAGTTCCCGCTGGTTTCCTCCAGCCTTCTGGAAGAGGGAAGCGAGAATCCGCCGTCGTTCGTGACCCCCGAACTGCTGCTTTCCCCCGGAAACGGCCTGAAGGTCGGCGTTCTGGGCCTCACCCCCGCGACGACACCCGAGCTGACGGCTCGCGGCAACGTGAACGGGCTCCGGTTCCTGCCGCCCGGCCCCGAACTGGCGGCCCAGGTGGCGCGCCTCCGGGCGAAGGGGGCGGATCTGATCGTCCTGCTGACGCAGACGGACCGCGAGCGGATCGGCCAGCCCGACTGGGAGGCGATCGTCACGGCAAAACCCGACGTGGTCAGCATGGTCGACTTCAACGTCGATGCCCCGCCCCCCGTGATGCAGGACGGGATCGTCATCAAGACGGTCAGCGGCTACAACCAGGGCAAGGAGCTGGATATCCTGGATCTCGAAGTGCTTCCGGGAACCGGCGTCACCTCGTATCGCGGCCGCCGTGTTCCGATCGAGTGCGACCTGATCACCCCCGATCCGATGGTTGAGACGCTCCTCCGGAAGGCCGTCGGAGACATCGAGCGCATCAAGACCGAGCCGCTCGGAGAGTTCGCGGCCGATTACGAGCGAAAATACGACGCCGAGTGCCCCATCGGCAACCTCGTGACGGATGCGATGCGCATCCAGACGGGCGCTGACGTCGCGCTCCAGAACAGCGGTGGTATCCAGAGCAACATCCGGCAGGGCGGGTTCACGCTGGGCGACTTGTACAACGTGCTCCCGTTCGACAACCAGGTGGTCACGATGTCCCTCTCCGGCCAGGACCTCCTCGAGGTGCTGACGACATCGGCCTCGCTGCGGCGCGGCTGTCTCCAGATTTCGGGCGGCAGTTACGCCTTCGCCAACCGGTCGGGCGATGATTTCGAGCTCAAGGACGTGCTCGTCGCGGGCAAGCCGCTCGAGCCGGGCCAGGCGTATCGCGTTGCCGTCAACAGCTTCCTCGCCGACGGCGGCGACGAGTTCCGCGGCTTCAAGCGCGGTCGCAGCCGCGAATACGGGCCGATCCAGCGCGAGGCCGTCAAGGCCTACATTCTCGGGCTTTCCGCCTCGGGACCGATCTCGCTTTCGATCGAGGGGCGTATCCGCAAAGAAACGCCCTGACGCCCGTTCCGGGTTTGTGTCCGGGGGCGGGGCGTGTTACAATGCGCCAACGCCATGTTTAGCACATCCTGGTTCATGCCCAAGTCCGGCGGCGCGCAGGACACCCTGTTCCGCGAGAATCAGCTCCTGAAGGCCCAGATCCAGGAGCTGCTCAGTCTCGAGGAGACGGGCTTCTTCATCGAGCTCGACTCGCTGCTCAAGGCGATCCTCAAGAAAGCATTGATTCTGTGCAAGGCCGAGGCCTCGTTCTTCGCGCTTCCCAAGAGCGATCCCGCGACGTTCGAGGTGCGCATCTGCAACCTGATCCTCGAAGAGAAGATGGAGCGGATCCGGGAGCTGTTCAAGACGGAATACCAGCGCTGGCAGGAGTCGGAGAGCGAGCTGATCACGATCGAGGATTTCATCCTGCTGCCGCTGATCCGCCGCCACCGCATGATGGGCATCATCGGTCTGAAGCTGAACGACCGGGCTCCCGAGAACGTCTGCGAGATCCTGCCGATCCTCGCGAAGCAGGCCGCCTCGTCGCTCGAGAGCGCCATCCTGTATGAGCGCATGTTCAAGCGCCTGATGGTGCTGAGCAACGTGTTCATCCTCGGGAAGGAGATCGTCGGCAGTATCGATCTCGACCGGCTGGTGGACAAGTTCCTCTCGATCGCGCGCGACGGCACGAACTGCGATATCGCGGCCATCTACCTGATCCGGGGCGGCGATGCGCGCCCGAGCTTCCAGCGCGTCCAGACGCCGGACGGTGAGGGGCGGTTTGCCGACGGGCCCGAGGCCGGCTACACCACCCTCATCCAGGAGGTGGAGGCGACGCAGGAGGCGAAGTCGGTCGAACGTCTGGCTGCGAGCCCCTATGCGGCATCCGAGACCGGCAAGGTCGGCGGTCATATTCTGTCGAATACAATAGCAATACCGATGAAACCTGGCGAGCGGTTCCTCGGGGTCATCCAGGTCGCCAACAAGAGGCACGGCGATGCTTTCACCCCGGAGGATCTCGATCTGCTGAAGATCCTGGGCAGTCAGGTCGCCTTCGTCATCCAGAACTCCGACCTGTTCAAGAACCTCCAGCAGGCCTACTTCGACACCCTGTCGGCGCTGACGCAGGCGATCGACGCGAAGGACAGCTACACCCACGGCCATTCCGAGCGCGTCACGAACTACTCGGTCGATCTTGCCCGCGCCATGGGCCTCGAGGAGCGGCGGATCGAGGACGTGAAGCTGGCGGGGATGCTGCACGACATCGGAAAGATCGGCATTCCCGAAACGATTCTGAACAAGCCGGGCCGGCTCACCGACGAGGAGTTCGACGTCATCAAGGCGCACCCCGAACTGGGGGTCCGGATCCTGCTGAAGGTCGAGTTCCTCGCCCCCGTCATCCCGCTGATCCGGCACCACCACGAGCGATACGACGGCCGCGGCTACCCGGCCGGCCTCAAAGAAACGGCGATTCCCTACGGCGCGCGTCTGATCGCGATCGCCGACACCTACGACGCCATGACATCCGACAGACCGTATAGAAAAGCTCTCGATATGGAAACGGCGCTTGCCGAGATCGTCCGGTGCCGCGGCACCCAGTTCGATCCAGAACTGGTCGACGGCTTCGTCCGGATGATGCGCGGAGCCGCATCCGGCGCCGCGGCCGGCCTGGCCTGACACCCCCGAACGGGAGGATCCATGCCCTTCACCGCCCACAGTCGCTATATGGAACGAGCCTTCTTCCTGCTCATTCTGCTCACCCTCTCGAGCTTCGCCTGGTATTTCACGATGGCCGATGTCGAGGAGGTGCAGACGCGCTTCCAGAACCGCCATGCGATGCTGACGAAGCTGCTGACCCGCGAAGTCGGGGACCTGCTGAACCGGCGTGCCGATCTGACGCCGCGGCTGGCCAACCTGCTCGCCGAGGAGGCGGTTGCTTATGCCGTCGTCCAGCAGCCCTCCGGCGAGATCATCGCCAAAGCCGAGAACCGGCCGATCGCCGTCGAGTCGCTCCAGGAGGTCGAGGCCCAGGCGCTCCAGGTCACGCATCTGCGGCTGATCCCGCACATGGATCTCTCCCGCACGATCCCGCTGGTCGAGGCGGCCATGCCGCTGGTCACCGAGAGCAACCGCAAGGTGATCGTCCGCGTCGGCTTCTTCCGGGCTGATGAGGAGGACCGCGTCCGTCAGGTGCGGTTTCGCAACCTGCTCGTCTTCGCGACGCTGCTGCTCGGCCTGCTCGCCTACTGGGTGGCCCGGCGGCGCAATGCGTCGCGCCTGACGCCGGCATGGCTGGGCGGAACGGGGCTGATCGTGCTGCTGCTCTTCCTTTCGACGCGCATGACGGTCCAGGAGTGGTACGAGCGCCACTGGCGGCAGAGCTTCGTCCAACACGGCATGTCGGTGGCCAAGGTCGTCAGCCTCTCGGCGAAGCGGTTCCTCCAGGCCGGTGAGGAGGCGGATCTGCGCGAGATGCAGTCGCTGCTCGACCTCGACGAAAGCTACGCGTTCCTGGCCGTCGCGAAAGACGAGCAGTATCTGTTCCATTCGGATCCCGAGCTGAAGAACGCGACGTTCGACGCCGACAGCGCCTATTCCCGGAGCCTCAACTCCGAGACGCCGATCATGGTGAAAATGGCGGAAGAAGGGCTTTACGAGGTGTTGGTGCCCATCATCGAGGGCCAGCACCGGCTCGGCACGCTCCGGCTCGGCCTGCGAAACGAATCCGGCTACGGCCCGCTGGGCGTTCTGCGGAACCGCCTGACCCTGATTTTCCTCGCGGCGCTGATCCTGTCGCTGTTCCTCGTGTATCTGCTGACGCAGCGGGTGACGCGCGATCTTTCCGCGTTCATCCAGTCGATGGAGCAGGTGACGGCCGGGGATCTGCGGCAGCAGGTGTTCATCGACCGCGGCGACGAGTTCGGCCAGCTCGCCCACGCCTACAACTTCATGCTGATGAGCCTGAAGGAGCGGGATCTGCTCGGCCGCGGCTTGCAGCACTATGTCAGCAAGAGCATCGTCGACAAGACGCTGCGCATGGTCACGACCCAGGAAAAGACCGGCGAGAAGCTGTTTGCCGTCGCCGTCTACGCGTATTTCAGCGGTCTCACCGAGGCGATCAACCGCAACAGCGGCCCCCAGGTGCTGGCCCTCGTGCGCGAGTTCTACCAGACGGTACGCCAGGTGTGCCAGCCCGGCGCGAACTGCCATGTCCAGGTCTCGATGGCCGGCATCCTGGTGCTGTTCGCGCATCACAACCGGCACGAGGCCCTGATGCAGGCCGTCCAGTCGGCTCAGATGCTCGACCAGTCCTTCCTCAAGCGCGGGGAAGCGCCGTTCACGCCGCGACTCACCCTGCACGCCCTCGAGACGGTCCACGGCACCCTCGATGACGACGGCCAGCAGATGGTCTGGCTCGGCGAGGGGATGCTCGATGTGAAGACCTTCTCCGAAGTGCAGGACATCGACGAGATCATCGTCAGCGAAGAGACCTCGTATCTGCTCAAGGATGTGGCCACCCTGGATGAGCTCGATCTCGCCTCGAGCGATCAGGGCCGGGTTCGCGCCTACATCTTCCGGGGCTTCAAGCCGATCGATGCGTTGATCCGCATCTTCCCCGAGGCTTCGCCCTGGACGAAGGTGCTGATCCTGAAGGTCATGAAGGGCCAGGCCCGGAACGAACACGTCGACCAGCTCCTCCAGTGGTTCGCCGATCCCGATCCGAACATCCGGTACCACGTGATGGACGTGTTGGAGCGGCTGCGGCCGGCCGGCATCCTCGACTTCGTCGTGAAGACGGTGAACGAGGAAAGCGAGGCGAAGGTGCTGTCGAAGGCGATCGGCGTGCTCGGCAAGATCGGCAACGAGACGCATGTTCCCATTCTGGCCGAAAAACTCCGGGTCGACGACCGGCGCGTCAAGGCGAACACCGTCGAGGCACTCGAGACGATCGGCGGCAAGAAGGTGTACGAGTTTTTGAACCTGCTCGTCGACGAGCAGGACAACCGCGTGCGTGCCAACATCCTGATCGCGCTGGGCAAATACGGCGATCTGCGGGTGTTCGAGCTGCTGACCACGATGATCAAGGATCCCGACCGGAACATGCGGGCCTCGGCCGCCTACGCGCTCGGCAAGCTGGGCATGGCGCAGGGCGTCGAGCCGCTGATCTCGGCTCTTTCCGACAAGGATCCGGTGGTGAGGCGCCAGGTCGTGGCATCCCTGACGGCGTTGAAAGCCGATCTCGATATCGAATCATAGAGTAAGATATATAACGGGTTTCCGAGGAGGGTGAACGGCATGGAGTTCGACCAGGCATACAAGCAGGCCAACGAGGCGCTGAAGGAAAAGCGGCTGGACGACGCGCTGCGGCTGTTCGAAGAGGCGCTCAAGGCCAAGCCGAACGACATCTACACGATCAACAAGATCGCCATGATCCACAAGGAGAAGGGCGAGTTCGACAAGACGATGGGGCTGCTCGAACAGTCGCTCAAGCTGAAGCAGGAGGATCTGTACACGAACTACCTGCTCGGCAACACGTATCTCGAGCAGGGAAATATCGAGAAAGCTATTGAAACGCTCGAACACACCGTCGGCCTGAATCCGAAGGACAAGTACGCCCGCAACTCGCTCGCGCTCGCCTACCGCATGCGGGGCGACACGGACAAGTGCGTCGAGACGCTGCGCGAGGCGCTCCGGGTCTCGCCCGACGATCTCTACAACAAGCTGAGCCTGGCCACCGTCCAGTTCGAACAGGGGGATGCCCCCGAGGCCCTGCGGCTCGCCCAGGAGATCCTCCGGAAGGATCCCCAGAACCTGAACGCGATGGTGCTGCTCGGCCGCATCACGCTCGAGGACGGCGACAACAAGGCCGCGCAGAGCTGGTTCAACAAGGTGCTGTCGATCGACGGCAACAACAGCGAGGCCCACTACTACGCCGGCCGGCTGTGCCTGGAAGACGGCGACCCGGCGACGGCGGCCGCGCATTTCAACGCGGCGCTGCAGACCGGTTCCGACAAGCTGTCGATCAGCAAGAACCTCGGCTTGATCTTCCTCGACAAGGGGATGTTCAAGGAGGCCGAGATCGAGTTCGCCCGCGCGATTTCGCTCGATTCGGAGGACCCGTTCACGCTGAACAACATGGGCAAGCTGCTGCTCTTGCAGGGCCGGCTCGATGAGTCGCTCAAATACCTCGAGAAGGCGCTGGCGGTGAAGCCGGATTACGCATTTGCCCATTACAACATGGGGAAGTTGTACCGCGAACGGAAGGATTACCCGCACGCCATCTGGCATCTGCTGTTCAGCCTCAAATACGAGCCCGACGACGTGTATGCGATGAACAGCCTCGGCCGCACCTTCCTCCAGGCCGGGCTGCCCGTGCAGGCGCGCGACGTGTTCGAAAAGGTGCTGCACGAGAAGGAGGCTGCAGATCCCTACGCGATCTTCGGCCTCGGCGAGACCTACGAAGCGCTCGGCGAGTTCGAAAACGCCCTGGTTTCGTATCGGAAGCTCAAGGCGATTCCGGGCATCGCGAAGAGCCTGGTGGAAAAGGCCGACGCGCGGATCCGGGCCTTGCAGGGCCGCTGAGATGCTGCGCCGGTTCGACATCACCGTTCCCGACGACCTCGAGGAGCCTCTGGGCGGCCTCGCCGAGCGGCTCGGCCTGGTCACCTTCTCCAGCCCCCAGATCGAGGATACGGGCGGCGGGGAAGAGGATTTCCGGTTCACGGGCGAGACCGTCGTCAGCTTCCTCGTCTCGACGGTCGAACAGAACCCGGAATATATATCGAAAGAAATAGAACATTTTCTCGCCGAGTTCGGCGCGGCCGGGTCGGCGAAGCTCGAGATCCGCGATTATCCCGACAACCAGGACTGGATGGAAGGGTTCCGGATGCACTTCCAGCCGATCCGGGTGGGGTCGGGGATCGTCGTGAGGCCGCCCTGGGCCGAGCCCCTGGAAGAGGAAGCGCAGGCGACCACGATTCTCATCGATCCGGGGATGGCGTTCGGCACGGGCACGCATGAGACGACCCGGCTGTGCCTGACCCTGCTCGCCAAGCTCGAGCCGTGCGGCGGCCGGTTCCTCGACATCGGGGCCGGCAGCGGAATCCTGGCCTTCTACCTGGCGAAGAAGGGTGCCGCCGCCGTGACGGCGCTCGAGATCGACGGGGCCGCCGTCGAGAACATGCGCAAGAACGCGGCCCTCAACGGCATCGAGAAACAGGTCGAGATGCGGTGCGGGGATCTGGCGGCGTTCGAGCCGGCCTGGCCGGCCGACGGGGTCGCGGCCAATATCACTTCCCCCGTGCTGACCGAACATCTGGCACGCATGGCGGCCTGGGCGAAACAGGGCGCGTGGGGCGTCTTTTCCGGCGTCAACGACACCAACGCCCCACGGGTGCGCGAGGCCCTGAAAGCCGCCTCCTGGCGCCTCGAAGAGGAAATCACCGAAGCCGACTGGCACGCCTTCCGCTGCACCCGGGTGTAACGGACCTCCCCAAAACGCGTTTTTACCTCAAAGACACAAAGACACGAAGAAAGAAATCCCTCTTCGTGTCTTTGTGTCTTTGTATCTGGGAGGGAGAATTCGTTACAAGAACCGATCCGCAGATGGCACAGATGAAAACCAGAACGTCTTCTGTTTATGGGATTTCCGTCGCATTCAGAACATCAGATAGACCCGGGCGCCCGTTCACCTCTGGGTTTCATCTGCCCTTCATCTGCGGATGCGTTCCTGAAACCGAGGTGTATTTCAACGGATCGTGATCTGCCCGTATTCCTCTGTGCCTCGGTGTCTCTGTGGTGCGGTTTGTTGGGCTAAAAACGAACATTCCCGGGCCGAGGCCCGGGAATGTTGTTCAGAGGCTACTTCGAGTTGCTCTGGCGAAGGAGAGTGATGTACTTGTTGTAAGCTTCACGATAGTCGGTAAGCGCCTTCTGCGTATCGGACCGCAGCATGTTGCTCCGCATCTCTTCGTCAGGACTTTCGCTGCCACCGATGTTGGTGACGATCGAAATATACTTGTTGTAGGCCTTGATGTAATCGGCATGAGCGTTCTTCAGCTCGCTGGAAGCGGTGGTGGAAGTGATTTCGGGGACGACTTCCGGAACGACTTCAGGAACCGGAGCTGCTTCGTTCGACACCGGGGCGGCTGCGACCGGAGACTGATCACCACTGACCGGGATCTCACTGGCAGAGGACGGAACACTCACGACACCCGAGCTGGCCGACACGGAAGAGGGCAGGTTGTTCCCGTTGCCGATGTCCTGCTTCTGGCGCTTGTACTTCTTCCAGAGGAAGTAGCCGGCGACAGCAGCGCCAACGACGACGAGAGCCGGGATGAAGAGCGGGCTTCCGATGATGCCGCCGATGAAACCGGCGATACCGGAGAAGAGACTGCCGATCATGCCGACGATCCCACCGAGAGTGCCGGTCAGGAACCCGCCTGCAGCGGCGACGCCGCCACAAATCGTGGTGCCGATTCCGGCAATGCCTGCGCCCGCGCCTGCCACTGCTGCAACAGCGCCACCTGTACCTGCGGCCACTGCACCACCGGCGAACCCGACGGCAGAGGCGATGGTCGGAGCGGCGAGAATGGCTGCGCCTGCGACACCGACGCCGATGAGAGCCGATTTGACCGGATTGGCCTTGACCTTATCCTTGATCGTCGAAAACAGGCCGGCTTCGGCGCTGGTCACGAACGACGTCAGGAGCATCACAACGGCCAAGGTTGTCGCGAGAGACTTGAGAATGTTGCGATACAACCTCATATGGATTCCTCCTTCAATTGAGTAGGAACAGAGAACGTTACGCTGAGTTTCCTTTCAGGACACCTCCAGGACGGTATGAAATGGTTAGGGTTGGGTAAGTTGGGTTGGGTTAGGGTTGGGTTTTGGGTATAAAGAAGAACCCCGCCTCGGGTAAAGCGGGGTTCCAGCTTTAACGAATGATGGACGGGACCTTGGACTACTGGACTCCCCTTCGCTTTTCAAGGACCGCTTCGTGAATCTTGTTATCGATTATACGAACGGGGCGAAAGAGCGTCAAGGGGTCCGGTACCCCGGTGAACTTACTTCACGATGCCCATCTTGAGGGTCAGGTTCATGCGGGTGTCGATCTTTTCCTTCTTGCCGCCGCCCATGTCGTTTTCCATGACCATGATCATGTTGCTGACGACTTCGTTCTTGACCATGATGCCGGTCTTGTGGGCGAACCAGATCTTGCCGTCGGCCTTCACGTTCAGGTTGATGCTGCCGGTGTCGCCCTGCTCGGAAACGACGCTGGAGCCGAGCTTCACGCATTCCTGGCCGTCAACGGTCTCGAAGCCGAGAACGGTGTATTTCACCTTCAGGGGAATCGGCATCTGGGGGTTGGCGGGAATCGTCGAATCCCAGTTGTCGCCGACGCCGACCGGGGTGGCCGGGAACTTGATCTGCATCTGGTTGAAGTTGGCCTGCTGGTCCATGCCTTCGGACTCGATGACTTCGCCGTTCTTCGCCATCTTGACCTTGATGACCTGGCCGATCGCGGGGAGCTGGGTCGGCGTGTCGTTCACGGTGATGGTGCCTTCGGTGATGGTGGTGGTCATCTCGATGTTGCCGCTCTTGTCGACGCCGGTGACCTTCTGCTCGAGGGACATGTTGGTCTCGAGGTTGGTCTTCTGGGCGCGCTGCATGGCGGTGACGACCGTGTTACCGTTGATGTTCATCTTGTATTTGGTCGTGGTGCCGGGGGCCGGGTTGTACTGGAGCAGGACCTTCTCGGCGGCCATGGCGGAGACGGCCACACCCATGAGGAACAGCACGCTGAGAACAATGGCAAAACGCTTCATGTAGAAAGAATCTCCTTTCACTCTCCAGGGTTTCAGCCCTCGGATAAGAACCCAAAACGGATTGAAATCCCTTCAACCCCTGTCAAGAGGCTGATTCCGCGTGAAGATAGCATACGGCCCCCGGTGTGTCAAGTTTATTCCGGTCTTGTGTCCCGTTCCCCAAGCGGTATATAATCGTTCCGTGCCCGGGAACGCGGTACCGCCCGGGCCGGTCTGGATGCGTTGCCCGTCAGCATGGCGCAAGCGGCCTCTCCGCCCCGCCGGCGACGAGATCATGGGAAAGGTCGGTCAAACTCCTGAGTCCCCGCACGGATTTTTCCTACAAGCAGTTCGAGGACGTGTATTTCGAAAAACGCGTCTGGATGCCGTCCGCCACGGTGTCGAACTTCCTGCTGATGTTCACGCGATGCAGCATCGGGGCCCGGTCGAAGCTGGGCGGTGAGTCGTTTTCCAACCTCATCGTCACGCTTTCCGAAAGCGAGATTGTACCCCGTACGCTCGTCTTCTGGAATTCGGCTGTCAAAGCCTGCATCGAGGGCAGCCCGCTGATTCCCGCGATCACGCGGATCGAGCGGGCCGGCGTCAAGATCCTCGTCTCGGGCTTCGCCCTCGAGCGGCTCAAACTCAAGGGCCAGCTTCGCGTCGGAAAGCTCGCCAACACGATCGACCTTCTCGAAGCCATCAACAAAGCCCAGAAAGTCGTCACCTTCTGAATGGAACGAGCGCTGGCCCACGACGCACCACAGAGTCACAGAGGCGCAGGGCCACGGAGAGAGACGAGCTTCTCCTGATGAAACATCACGAGGTCCGATTCGAACGAGGCCCGATCCGCAGATGACGACGATGGCGCAGATGAAATCCAATGCTTCTTCACGCATGACGTTTTCTGCCCATACAGAATCTCGGGTGTCCGGGCCTCTCCTTTTGCGTCTGCGTTCATCGGACCTCCATCTGCGGATGCATTTCTGAATACAAGGGGTATTTCAGCAGAGAATCTTTGCGGGGAAGCATTCTCCGTTTCTCCGTGTCTCGGTGCCTGGTATGTTGGTTTCGTCATGAGAACCGATCCGCAGATTTCGCAGATTGCGCAGATGAAAAGCTGAAAAGTTCGTTCATTGGAGGAGCCAGGGCACAACGAAAATCAGATTTTTCCGGTGTTCTTTCTCATCTGCGTTCATCTGCCCTCCATCTGCGGATGCGTTCCTGAATCCGAGGAATGTTTCAACGGAGTATCTCTGTGGTTCGTACCTTGCCTCTGTCCTTCTGGATGGGCCGAATGCTGCTTCCAAGGCTGGTCGGCGGGAACTGGGCGATTTTTTTCGGAGGTTGTTGACATGGAAAACGAACCATGGTATCATCGCTTTACTGACGTGGAGGGCGATTAGCTCAGTTGGCAGAGCGCCTGCTTTACACGCAGGTGGTCGGCGGTTCGAGCCCGTCATCGCCCAGCGGTTGCCCAAGACGTCGTGAGTATCTGGGGACGTAGTTCAGTTCGGTTAGAACGCATGCCTGTCACGCATGAGGTCGCGAGTTCGAGTCTCGTCGTCCCCGCTGCCCAAGGCCAGATAGCTCAGCTGGTAGAGCAACGGACTGAAAATCCGTGTGTCGTTGGTTCGATTCCGACTCTGGCCATTCTTTTTTGCCATGGCGGCATAGCCAAGTGGTAAGGCAAAGGTCTGCAAAACCTTTATACATCGGTTCGAATCCGATTGCCGCCTCTTTTTATACCGCGTAGTACACAAAAGCCCCGGTTCCAGGACCGGGGCTTTTTTCGTCTCCCGAAGCCCCGGCAAATTCCTGCCGGGGCCTCGGGATGAACGGGGAGACGGTCAGTTCTTTTTGCCGGATTTCTGGATCGTGTCGAGGACGCTGCCGGCCCAGGCTTTGGCGGTTTTCGAGCCCTCGGTTCCCCAGTAGTGGAGGCCGTCGCCGCCGCTCGAGGGGTAGTTCGTGACAGGGCGGGAGTCGACGAAGGTGCCCTGGGTGCCGACCGTGGCTTTGATCGTTTCGCAGAGGCGGTCCTGGGCCGCGATCGATTTCACGCTCTCGCGCGCCCGCGGCGGGCCGACCCAGACGAGGGTGCAGCCGGCGGCCTTCGCCGTGTCGATGATTCGCTGGGTCTCCCGCTTCACCGTGGCTTCCGAGGCGCCGAACAGGTTCGCTCCGAGGGAAACGACCAGAACGGTCGGCTTGTACTCCCGGATCATCTCGGGAAGCGACGGCGTGGCACGGGGTGTTCGCCAGTCGGCCGGCCGGTCGACGGCGCCTTTCTCGTTGCGGGCGTAATACCCGCATTTTGTCACGGTTCCCTGATACCACCACGAGGGGGAGCTGCCCGCGACGCCGATGGTGCGGATCTGGGCGCCGGTTTCGCGCATCGCCTGGTCGATGGTCGAGCCGTAGATGCCCACCGTGTGGGAGTCGCCGATGTGCAACACGCGCTGGCCGGGCCCGATCAGCGGGCCGCCCGCCACCGGCTGGGATGCCCCCGGAGCGGCAGAAGCCTCTTGCGAGACCGATGGAGACGTCGTCGGGGCCTGCGGGGACGGGGTTGCAGGCGCGGCAGCCGTTTCCGATGAAGGAACGGCCGGAACGCCGGAAACGATCGCTGTCTGCGATGCGGCTGTGCCCGGCAGTTTCAGCTCCCACCCGACCAGGATCAGGTTCGGATTGCTGGCGAGCGAGGGATAGCGGTCCTTGTTCAGCCGCACGAGTTCCTGATACCGTCGTGGATCCCCGAGCAGACGCCGGGCGATCTCGCACAGGGTGTCACCCCGTCTGACCGTATAGGCCGAACGGACGGCAGCCGGGGAATTCGCGGCTGATTCCGACGGGCTGCCGGATTCCGTGGTGATCGCCGGCAAAGACGTGGACAGTGTCTCGGAGGAGTCGACGGGTGCCTTCTCCGGTGGCAGCGTGACCTGGCCACCCGAGAAGGGACTGGTCTGGGCGATCACGGCGGGGGTTGCGACGGCGAGCCCGCCGAGCAGCAGAAGCCAGCGACTGGAGTTCCGGTTCATGACGATCCTCCCTGAAGCAGTTCTTTGGGCGGAATATGAAGGGAAATCTTCTTTCAGTATCCCGCCTCTTCCGCCAGGGTGTCAAGGAGGCGGATCGGAGCGGCTCGTGACCGCAAAATACACGCATACATATAAAAAGCCCCGCTGCAAGGCGGGGCTTGGGGAGTCGATGACCGAAACTCAGCGAAGGAAGAGGTAGAGATGCTGGATGAAATCGCCGAAGTCGAGATTGATCAGGCGCAGGTTGGCGGGCCGGCCGAACAGCGAGCCGGTCACGATGCCTGAAACACGGTCATACCGGATGCTGGCGGTGCGGTTCCCGAGAGTGCCGGTCAGGGTGCCGTCAGAGAGACGGAAGCGAAGCGCGAGCGGGGAGCAGGAAATCTCGCCCGTCGAGGTCCCGTCCTGCCAGATCGTGGAGGTGACGTAGGGGTTGCCGTAGACCGTTCCCTCGTATCCGACCCGCTCCGGGGACCAGTCGAACGCGAGGTCGATGCCGCTGCCGTGAGCCGTTCCCCGGATGGTGCGGGCGGCATGGTCGATATGGAGCTCGACCGGCTGGTTGCCGGCGGTGCCGGTGATCGTCCAGAGCGTTCGGTCCAGGGTGAGGCGGAAAAAGGTCGTCCCGATCGTGCCGTCGATCCAGGCCTGCTTTGGAAGACCCCGGTCGGTGCGCATTTCGGCGATATGCTGCCGGTCGAAACCGGCCAGCCGCGAGGATGATCCGGTTTCGGCGGAACACGGAACGGCAGAGGCGGAAAGGGCCACGATGAGTGAAAACACGAGGAACAGGCGGTTCATGGGATCCTCCTGATGGCTTGTCCGTCCGATCACGAAGTCGGATGTCATGACTTCATTCTGCCTTTTCCAAGGTGTCCCTGCCAAGGAACAGTTCCCGGGCTGCAGATTCCGGCATGAACGCGGGAGCCGGTGCCCATGGCGTCCGGCGGCGTTACAGAAAATATGCATCGGGAATCGAACCCCTCGTTGCATATTTCATGTAGCACGTTGCGCCGGCCTGGAAATCGGAACGGCCTGGGATCGCTGGTTGGCGGTGGGGAACACTCGAACATTGTTCCGTGACACGCCAGGGGCGATCATAAAAGAAGAGATGATTTTTTTATCTGGAGGTCATGTGACATGAATCGTGTTCAGCCCGGTATGCTGCTGGTTGCGGTGCTGCTGTTTGCCGTCGCGCTCGTTTGCCCGGTTTCGGCCGAGACGCTGAGTCAGACGTTCACTCATGAACTGGTCGTGACGGCCCCGGCGCAGAGCTGGGAGCATCGCATCGATCTGCCCGAGGAGCTGTCGGCGACGGGGCGGATCTTCGTGCGGCGGGCTCTCGAGCTGACCGGCCGGATGGTCATCGAGCGCGAGCAGTTCACTCCGACGTATTATTACGTCAAGGTCCGGCTGCCCAAGCTCGTCGGCGAGCCGATGAAGGGCATCCTGAAGGTCGATCTGGAACTCGGCAGTCAGCCTGCCGTCACGCCCGTTCCCGGCCAGCCGACTGGTCTGGGGACCGCCCCCGTGACACCGGCGCTGCGGCCGGCGTTCATCTGGAAGGGCACTGGCCCCTACTATGCCGTGACCCTGTATGATGTCGACGAGAACCGCACGGTCATGGAGCGGGTCGTGATCCGGAACACGTATTGTTCGTCCACCTCCGAGGAGTGGCTCAAACATCACCATTACCGGTGGGCCGTGAAGCAGGCCGACGAGACCGGCCGCTGGTCGAAGGAAGCCCAGGCCGGTTTTCGGATCGAAGTGAAGGATGGCGTGGTCGTCACCATTCCCGAGTGACGAAAGGCGCATCGGAAGCGTGCGGGGCACAGGATGACGAAGATGCCGATCCGCAGATTGCGCAGATGACGCAGATATCCGGCGGATTGATCCGATAGCGCGATGGCGTTCTTCATGGTTCCGCCGGTGTGACGTGGGATGCACCAGCCCTCCGGAGATCGGGCCGGAGGGTTTTTTCTTTGGGGGTCTCGTGTATCATGGGAGGAACACCGTCGGGAGGGGAAGGCGTGGAGAAACGACAGGGATGGATATCGTTCACAGCCGTGGCAGCCACAGCTCTGATGCTTCTGTGGCACCCGACGTCCGCTCGGGCGGGCGAGGCCCCTCTTCGACAGCCGACGGAAATCGTGTCACAGAACCCGGGCGGGGAGACGCTCGCCGACTCGGATGCCGCGGAGATCCGGGCAGATATTCAGGAGCTGCTGGCGGCGTCCCGCTTCGCCGAGCTCCATGTCCCGTCAAAAAATACTGAATCGAATGATGCAACGGAATACGCTTTTTATCGGCATGTGCTGGGCGGGCTTCGCGTTTTTCGGGAGCGGGGTGGTGTCTACGAGCGGCTTTCCCAGGGGGCATCGCGGAAGATCACCCGCCGGGTGATGCTGTTCCAGCGGGTGTTTTTGCCCCTCGCCTGGCTGGTCGATCGCCGGGCCCACCGGTTCCAGCGCCGGGGGATTCCCATCATCAAGGCAGATCTGATGCCTGTAGCCGGTCTGCCCGATCCCGAAACCCCGCCGAAATGGCGGGGGCGGCTGGCTCCGGATCCGGCAAAGCGGCTGGCGGCGGAGCTGGGCGCGTTCAAGAGCCTGTTCCGGGCGCGGGTGAAGACGGCGGATTTTGCCGGAGCCGCGGCGGCGGCGCATCGGACCCTGCGGCTGGTCCGGGATCTCGAATCGCGCGAAGGGTGTCATCTGGCGATGACCGCACATTTTCTCGAATCGCTGGGCCTCTGCGCCCTCCATGCCGATCGGTATGCGCGTGAAAGCGGGGGGGGAACCCTTCCGCTGTCGAAAGCCTTCCTGAACGTCCAGTTGTTTCCCTTCGGTGGCACGCTTGCCGTCGATCTCGAAGGCCAGTCGCTGCATGCCCGCGGCATCGGCATCCTCGTGAACGACGTTCCCGCGATTCCATTCGAGCAAGAATATTCTCTTGCGAAGCCATGAGCTGCTCCTCCGGCGGGTGAGAGGGTGATATGAACAAACCATCGGAGCTGTGGAAGTGGTCGGTTCTGACCGTGCTGCTTGTCGTCGGTCTCGCCTGGGTGGACGTCCAGACAGGGTATGAATTGAACTTTTTTGTGTTCTATTTCATCCCGGTCACCGTTGGTGCCTGGTTCATCGGGCGGGAGGCGGCGATCGTTCTGGCCATTCTGTGCGCGGTGGTCTGGGGCGTTGGCGACATCCAGAGCGGGCATGTCTATTCCTCGCCTGTCTACGGGGTCTGGAACACGATGATCCGATTCGCATCCTTTCTGGCGATCGGCTGGACGGTTGCCGGAATGCGGAAGCTGCTCGACAGGGAGCGCGAAACGGCAGAAGCCCTGCGCCAGGCGCTGTCAGAAGTGAAGGTGCTGGAAACGTTCCTGCCCATTTGCGCGCAGTGCAAGAAGATCCGGACCGAGTCGGGGGAATGGCAGCAGTTGGAAATCTATATCGGGAACCATACAAACACGACGTTTTCCCATGGGTTTTGTCCGGAGTGTGCCCGCAAAACCCTGGCCGAGGCGCGGTCCCTCATGGGCAAGTGAGGGGCTTCGCCGGATTGCGGAAGGATGAAGACGATGAGCGGTGGAAGACTGGTCTATACTTCCGAGGATGGGCGGATCTGCCCCGAGTGCGGAAAACCGACCGCGGGGTGCGTCTGCAAGCCGGGGCGGAAGAGAGCTGTCGAGAATTCGGGGGGCGAGACGAAGCCCGGGGACGGCGTTGCGCGGGTTCAACGCGAGACGAAGGGGCGCGGGGGGAAAACGGCGACGGTCGTGACGGGGCTTCCCGTCGATGATGCGATGCTGGCCGGGATTGCCGCGGCGCTGAAGAAGCGGTGCGGTTGCGGCGGCACGGCGAAAGACGGCGTCATCGTGATCCAGGGGGATCACGCCGACGTGATCGTCGAGGCGCTCCAGAAGCAGGGGTTCAAGGCCAAGCGTTCCGGCGGCTGAGGCGCGCCAGACCCGAAACTCCGCTGTGAAACGTTGGCAGACGCCGGCCGGCCGCGATTGCCTGGCACGGGATCGACACAGATGCTGCCGGTTCCTTTCGTGACGGCCGTCGCAAAAGAATTTCATCGAGGATTTGACAACCATCACCTCCGCGGATATATTGATGTTAGTTATCAATAACTAACCTTCCAAAGGAGGACCTCCCGATGAAACCTTCCGACCAGCTCCGCGCAGAACACGATGCCATTCTGACCATGCTCGGCGTACTCGACCGCATCTGTCTCAGGCTCGAGCGCCGCGAGCCCGTTCCCCAGGAACATCTGACCGGTCTGATGGAGTTCTTCCAGGTGTTTGCCGACCGCTGCCATCACGCCAAGGAAGAGGAGTTCCTTTTCCCGGCATACGAGCAGGCGGGTGTTCCCCGTGATCATGGCCCGATCGGCTGCATGCTGGCCGAACACCAGCAGGGGCGTCAGGAAATCGCCCGGATGAAACAGGCCATCGAGGGCATGACCGCCGGCCAGAGGGAAGCCGTTGCCGTCTTCGTCGCGGCGGCACGCGGATACCGTGAGCTGCTCGAGGCCCATATCGAGAAGGAGAACCAGGTGCTGTTCCCGATGGGCGATCGGCTCGTCACCCCCGATCGACAGGAAACTCTGCTGAAAGAGTTCGATCAACTCGAGGAAACCCGGATCGGCGCAGGAAAACATGAGGCGTTCCACCGGCTCATCGAGACCCTCGAAGCCACTTATTCTTCGGAGTCCTCGTGCACGGCTTGCGGCGGCTGCTGCTGCGGCTGAGATGAAAATATAAGGAGAGATATATGCATTTCACGATTCGATCCTCCCTGTTCGTTCTGACTCTTGCGTCCGTTTTTGCATTGCTGAGCCCCGCGATGCTTTCCGCGCACTGCGACACGTTTGACGGCCCCGTGCTGAAAGAGGCGAAGCAGGCGCTCGTGACGGGCGATGCCACGCCCCTCCTGAAATGGGTGCGGGCCCAGGATGAAAAAGCCATCACCACCGCGTTCGACAAGGCCCGCCGCAGCGGCCTCGCCGACCGGGAGCGTGCGGAACAGGCGTTTTTCGAGACGTTCGTTCGGATCCATCGCGAGAGCGAGGGGGCGCCGTTCACTGGCGTGAAGCCGGCTGGAACCGATCTGCCCGCGGCGATCAGGGCTGCCGACGAGGCCCTCGAGTCGGGCTCGTCCCGCGACCTGGTCGAGCTTCTGACGAAGGATCTGGTCAAAAACCTCCAGGTCAAGTATCGTGATGCCCTCGAAAAGAAGCGGAAAGCTGGAACGAGTGTTGCCGCCGGGCGCGAATATGTAGAAGCCTACGTCACGTATGTCCATTACGTCGAAGCGCTCGATGCCGCCCTGAATGCGAAGAAAGCCCATGGGGCCGAGGGCAGTCCCGCCGCCGGCGGTTGCTCGTCATGCGAGTCCCACGATCACTGAACGAAACGGGGGTGAGATGTATGTCACGCAAGGCTGCTCATGAAACAGATCGGAAGGCGGAGCTGCTCCTCGCGGCCCGTAACCTGATCTTCGTCGAAGGCACCGCGAAGCTGACCATGCGGCGGGTCGGCGAAGCCGTGTCGATCACGGAGCCGGCCGTCTATCGGCATTTCCGGAACAAGGAGGAGCTGCTCCGGGCGCTGATCGAGTTCATGTTCGAAGGCTGGCAGGAAAAGCTCGACGGGCTCCGGGAGGCGTCGATGCCGGCTTCGAAAAAGCTGCTCCGGCTCGGAACCCTTCATCTCACCCATCTGTTCGAACACCAGTTCAACCCGGTTCTGCTGCTCTCCGAAGCGAACATGTCCGAGCAGCCGGCGATCAAGGCGACGCTCAACGCGAAGGGAGAGCTCATGTTCGAGGCGATGGCCGCGATGGTTCGCGAGGGGTGTGAATCCGGGGAGTTCCCCGCGGATCTGAACGTGAAATCGGCGTGTCTGGCCCTGCTCGGCACGCTCCAGGGAAGCCTGATCCGGTGGACGCTCACCCGCTCGACGCGCGGTCTCGCCGCCGACGTGGAAGGGGCGCTCCGCCTGATCATCCGGGGCCTCGCAGCCCAGGGAGGGTGAATCCGCCGTCCTTGTCCGTCCTCGTACGTTTCTGTCGTTCCAGCCCGGTTGCCGTCCATGTACGGCGGCCGGGCTGGATGTTTTCGGCGAGGATGCCGATGGATATCTGCAAAAGATGTTCTTCCGGAACAACAAGGAGGCCACCATGTCCATTCCGAGACGGGGCGGATGTTCGCCCTTCCCCGAGCCGCGCGAGGCGGGAATCGGGCTGCCCGCATCCCAGGCTTCGCGCCTGAGCGCGATCCTGCTGGCAGCCGCACTCGGTCTGAGCTCGCTTCCCGTCGCCGAGGCCGCCGGCGCGCTCGACTGGCTCGCCTCGAAACGGCCGTCGTCGAAGGCAGAGAGCCGCGAACCGGCGATTCCGGCCGCGCAGCCCGTTTCCCAGAAGGGCGGGGCGATGCCGGAGTTTTTCGCGTCCGAGGCACAGCCCGACGTGACGGGGAAGTCGCTGAACCTGGTCAAGTTCGTCGAAGCGCATTGGATGCACTCCGGCAAGAATCTCGACACGGTGACGCGGGCGCTGACGGCCAAACTGGCGGCGAAGAAGTGTTCGGACATCGCCGTGAAGCTGATGACGATCGACCTGCAGAGTTACAAGGAGGCCGTGAAGGCGGGTGCCGTCGGCATCAACGGCCTCGGCGAAGGGAACCGGGTGCTCGATCAGCTGCTGGTGGAGCTGAACCGGATCATCACGGCCCCGCGCGAGGAGACGATGTCCTCGCTCGAAAAGACCCTGGCGAAGATCATCCAGGCGAACCAGAACCAGATGCAGCTGACGCGCACCTACCTGGCCGCCGCCGAACAACTGATTGCGATCGGCCAGGAGTCGTACCAGACGCTCGAGCTGATTCCGACGCTGTCGATCGCGCCCTTGGACATCTACGTGCAGGCGTCGAAAGCGATCATGAAGCAGGTCCGCTCCAGCAGCGAGGCTCTGAAGGGGCTGCTGCTCAACGTGCAGAACGGCTGCGAGCAGGTGACGGCCGGTGTCGAGCTGATGACGGCCACGATCAAGACGACGCTGCGCTTCTCCGACCACTTCGCGTTCGCCCAGTATCCGCTCATCAATCTGCCCGTACCGGCGCGCGAGAAGCTGTTTTCGCAGCTTTCGGCCCTGCGCAACACGACGCGGGGCATCGACAACACGCTGTCGATCGGCGATTCGCACGTGAAGAACGCGACGCAGCAGTTCGCGCACCTGTGCGAGGCCGCGACGGTCAAAATCCGCGATTCCCTCGCGTATCTGAACCCGATGGATGCCGGAAACGGCAACCTGAACCAGATCGCAGGCTACGCGCACAACCAGGTGAGCGGCCTGTATCAGCGATTGAAAGAGGGCGTGGCCGAGATGAAGATGGCGATGGCCAAGGCGGGGCGCGCCGAGAAGGGGATCGCCCCTCAGATCGCCCTGGAGTCCGGCAGCCAGGCGCAGGAACGGCGTGCGGCGGGCGCTGCCGGCGAGAAGCTGCCGCTCTTCCTGCTCGGGAATGACGGGAAGCATCGGGCGCTGCCGTCTGCCGAACCCTCACCGAGGCTGGCGCTGACGCCGGCGCCCCTCGAAGCGCCGTCCCCGATGGGGGAAACGACGGTGCTGTATCGGGAAGATACCGGATCGGCCGGTGGTGCCGAGCCCGGGGCGGGCTCCCCCGTGCCGCGACCCGATGGGTTCGGGATGGATGAAATGGGGATTCTGCGCCAGGAACTGGGCGGGGACATCCCGTACATGCGGTCGGCCCAGGCGGATTCGAGCCTGAACGGAACGACCGATCCGTCGGCGAGCGCGATGATGCTGCCTGACGACAGCCTTGCGCGGGCCGACCTGCCGGATTCGGGGAGCGGCGACGGCCGTGATCTCGAACTGATGCGCATGGAATCGACCCCGTCGATGTCGGATGCCTCGGATCTCATTCCGATGCTGCGGCTCGACGATCCGGGGACCAGATCGGCCGAAGAGTAGATGTATCTGCCGCGCGTGCGGCACGGTGGGTGACAGCAGACAGCCCCGGCTTTGATGGCCGGGGCTGTTCGTTCTTTCGGAAAAAGTGCCTAATCAGGCGAACTTGTCGATGAACCGGCCGATGGCGTCGGGTGTCTGTGCGCCGCGAATCGGCGGAGAGATCAGGGTCGCGAGCACCGAGGTGACGTCGCGGGTTCGCTGGGCCACGATGCCGTTCACCTTTGCCGAGGCCTGTCGGGCCGCATCGGTTTGGGCCTGGAACCGGGAGAGTTCGAGGGAAGAGGCTTTCCGCGCGACCTTCTGGGAGGTTTCGCTCGAGCGCGAGCGAGCATCGCCGGAGGCCTGCTGCGCTTCGATCTTCGCACGCACGGCCATCTGGCGGGTGCGGAACACCGCTTCGTTTTGCCGCATGTCGGTGACCTGGGAGGTCTGGGCGGCAATCTGGGTGATCTTCATGGATGCTCCTCCCTGGTTCGATCCGGGTACAATCTTTCTGTGCAGAATATATTCGGCGGTGGGCAGGTTGTCAAAACATTCGCACACTTCCGCCAACCAACGCACACTTCCGCACACGAGAACGCCAGGGGGAGAGACCTTGTACATGGGGTGGAGGCGTGGTATCTTCGGAAAAAATTAGCCGCGATCGACACGGCGAAACACCAGGAGGTAGGTATGCCGTTTCCGGTTCAGAGACCACGCCGGCTGAGGGCCGATGGCAGAGTGCGCGCGCTGGTGCGCGAGACGGTGGTGCGCCCGGAGCATCTGGTTCTGCCTCTGTTCGTGATGGAGGGCATCTCGGAGAGGCACCCGATCGATGCGATGCCGGGCCAGATGCACTGGCCGGTCGATCAGATCGACGTTCCGGTGCGCGAGGCGATGGCGCGGGGGGTGAAAAGTTTTCTGCTGTTCGGCGTTCCGGCATCGAAGGATGCCGTCGCGAGTTCCGCGGTCGACCCCGACGGGATCGTGCCGCAGGCGCTGCGGCGGCTGAAGCGGCTCTGCCCCGAGGCCTGGCTGATCACGGACGTGTGTCTTTGCGGTTACACGGATCACGGCCATTGCGGGCTGCTCGACACGGAGGGGCATATCCGGAACGATGATTCGCTGCCGGTGCTGGCGGCGATGTCGGTGGCGCACGCGCGGGCCGGGGCCGACATGATCGCCCCGTCGGACATGATGGACGGCCGGATCGGGGCGATCCGGGCGGCGCTGGATGCCGCCGGGTTCGTCGAGACGCCGATCATGTCGTATGCGGCGAAGTTTTCCTCGTGTTTCTATGGTCCGTTCCGTGAGGCTGCTCATTCGGCCCCCCAGAAGGGCGATCGCAAGGGCTACCAGATGGATCCGGCGAACGGGCGTGAGGCGCTGCGCGAGCTGCGGCTCGATCTCGAGGAGGGCGCCGACGTGCTGATGGTCAAGCCCGGCATGCCGTATCTCGACATCCTGGCCGCGGCGCGGCGCGCATTCGACGTGCCGCTGGCGGTGTACCAGGTTTCGGGGGAATACAGCATGATCAAGGCGGCGGCGGCGCGCGGCTGGATCGACGAAAAGGCGGCGGTTCTCGAGTCGCTGACGGCGATGCGTCGCGCCGGTGCCGACTGGATTCTGACCTATTTCGCGCCCGAAGCGGCCGGTTGGCTGCGGGAGACGGCATGAGCGGGGCCGCCGCTTCCGGAGGATTCCGCAAGCTTCAACTGCTGGCCTGGGAAACGACGCAAGCCTGTTCGCTCGCCTGTCCGCATTGCCGGGCTTCGGCGTGTCCGGTGCGGCCCGAAGGGGAGCTGACGACGGAGGAAGGGAAGAAGCTGCTGCGCGAGGCGGCCCGGGTCGGGCCCGGGATCGTGATCCTGAGCGGCGGTGAGCCGCTGCTGCGCGAGGATCTCGAGGAGCTGGCCCGGGCGGCGACGGAGAACGGGCAGATGCCGGTCGTGTCGACGAACGACGGGGCGATGCTGACGGCGGATCGGATCGGTTCCCTGAAGGCGGCCGGTGTCAAGCGGTTCAGCTTCAGCATCCACGGCCCGACGCCGGATGTCCACGACCCGTTCGTGGGCCGGCCGGGGGCGTATGCCCAGGCGTGCGGGGCGTTCGAGCGGCTGAAAGGGGCGGGGGTCGAGTTCCAGGTCAACACCACGGTGATGCATGCCAACTGCGAGAAGCTTGCCGAGATGCACGCGTTTGCCGTCGATCGCGGGGCGGCGGCGTGGCATCTGTTTTTCATCGTCCCGATGGGGCGCGCCGCCGGGCCGGGGGCTTCGGCGATGCTCGACGATCTGGGCGTGGAGCGCGTTCTCGAGTGGGTGGCGCGGCGGGCCGACGCATCGCCGATCCCGATCAAGGTGACCTGTGCGCCGCAGTATGCGCGGGTGCGGGCCCGGCTCGGACTGAAGCAGACCGGCCACGGGCGCGGCTGCATGGCCGGGGACGGGTTCGCCTTCGTCAGCAGCCGGGGGGACGTGAAGCCGTGCGGGTATTTCGAGCGCACGGTCGGGAACGTGCGGGAGCGGCCGTTCGATGAGCTGTATCGCGATGCCCCGCTGTTCACGGATCTGCGGAATCTGGAGCTCCTCGGCGGCCGGTGCGGGGGCTGCCCGTTCAAGCGGTTGTGCGGCGGCTGTCGGGCCCGGGCGCTGGCGATGGCGCAGGATCATCTCGCGGAAGACCCGACCTGTACATACGATTTCCCCGAAACCTGAAATCGGTGGTATATTGGTGTCCGCCGCCCGGCGGGTTTTCGGCCGGCGCCGGCTGCCACTCCACGTGATGCCGAAAGGAAGCGGGGCATGGACGACAAGGACCGCGAAATCATCAGGATTCTGCAGGACGGTTTTCCGCTGGAGCCCGAACCCTTCAAGGTTCTCGGCGACAAGCTGTGGATCGACGAAACGGGGGTCATTTCGCGACTCGCCCGGATGATGCAGGACGAGTCGATCCGGTATGTGGGTCCGTTCTTCGACAGCCGGAAACTCGGGTACACCGGGGCGCTGGCGGCGATGGACGTGCCGGCCGACCGGGTCGAAGCCGTCTCGGCGATTCTGGCCGAGTATTGCGAGATCACGCACAACTACCTGCGCGAAGGCAGCCCGAACGTCTGGTTCACGCTGATCGCCCGGGACGAAGCCCGCAAGAATTCAATACTTGAAGATATAAAAAAGCGCGGCGGCATCGCCGAGATCCGGCTGTTTCCGGCGCGGAAGCTGTTCAAGGTCCGCATGGACCAGGAATAGGAGGGGTGGAATGAGCCTCACCGCACAGGAAAAATCCCTGATCAGAGAGCTTCAACGCGGCTTCAAACTCGAGCGCCGGCCGTTCCTGCGCGTCGCGCGGGCCGTCGACATGAGCGAGGAGGGCGTGATCGCCCGGGTCGGCACATGGCTGGCGACCGGCATCATCCGGCGGATCGGCGTTGCAGTGCGGCCTCAGAAGATGGGCAATGCCGCGAACGCGCTGGTGATCTGGAACGTGCCCGCCGAGCGGATCGATGAGGTCGGAACGGGCATGGCGCGGCTGAAGGAAATTTCGCATTGCTACGAACGGGAGTGCCCGCCCGGCTGGAAGGGCAATCTGTACACGATGATCCATGCAAGGGACGAAGAGCATCTGAAGATCTTCCTCGGCAATCTCGAGCGGGAGTTCGGGCTCGAATCGCCGGCGGTTTTTCGCACGGTGCGCGAGCTGAAGAAGACATCGATGCGGTATTTCGATGAGGATCGGGCATGACGACGAACCGGGAGGCGATCCTGGCCGCGATGGAGGTGTTTCCGGGCGGCGTCAACAGCCCGGTGCGCGCGTTCGCCGGTGTCGGCGGGGATCCGGTGTTCTTCGACCGCGCCTCGGGGGCGCGTTTCACCGACATCGAAGGCCGCGAGTTCATCGATTACGTGGGCTCGTGGGGGCCATTGATTCTCGGCCATGCCGATCCCGACGTCGTTCGGGCGGTCCAGGAGGCGGCGGCACGCGGACTGACGTTCGGCGCCCCGACCGAGGCGGAGACGGCGCTTGCCGGGCTGATCCGCGAGGCGTTCCCGACGATCGAGAAGATGCGGTTCGTCAGTTCGGGCACCGAGGCGACGATGTCGGCGATCCGCCTGGCGCGTGGTTTCACGGGGCGCGATCTCATCGTGAAGTGTGACGGCTGCTACCACGGCCACGGGGATGCCCTGCTCGTGGCCGCCGGCTCGGGCGTCGCGACGCTCGGGATTCCGGGCTGCCCGGGAATCCCGGCGGGAACGGCCGGGAATACGCTGATCGTGCCGTTCAACGACGTCGCCGCGCTGAAACGGACGTTCGATGCCCACGGCGATAAAATAGCCGCAGTTATTATCGAACCCGTCGCCGGCAACATGGGCGTGGTGCTTCCGTTGAAGGGGTATCTCGCCGACGTGCGGCGCATCACCCGCGAAGCGGGCGCGCTGCTGATCTTCGACGAGGTGATGTGCGGCTTCCGTGCGGGATTCACGGGCGCGGGTCTCCTCGCGGGGGTCACCCCCGACCTCACCTGCCTCGGCAAAATCGTGGGTGGCGGGATGCCGCTCGCCGTCTACGGCGGCAAGCGCTCGGTGATGGCTCATGTGGCTCCCGAGGGCCGCGTCTACCAGGCCGGCACTCTGTCGGGGAACCCCGTTGCCGTGGCGGCCGGGCGCGCCACGCTTGCCCGGCTTGCGACCGACAAAGAACTATATCCTAAACTATTGAAACAGACCGAGCGGCTCTGTCTCGGCCTCGAGGAGATCGCCCGGAAGCGGAAGAAGCCCTGCCGGATCAACCGGTTCGGATCGATGTTCACGGCGTTCTTCACCGCGAACGAGGTGATCGATTACGCAACCGCGAAGACGGCGGATACGAAAACCTTCGCCCGCTTCTTCCACGGCATGCTCCGGGAAGGGGTGTATCTGGCCCCCTCCCAGTTCGAAGCCGCGTTCGTCTCGATCCGCCACGGATCCGAGGAGATCGAGGCGACGCTCGCCGCCGCCGACCGTGTGATGACCGCTCTCTGACACCCTTCGGGGCCGGAAACGCACGAACCGCCGGGCATCGATGCCCGGCGGTTCGCTGTTGATCGGAAGGATCTAGTTTCTGGGAACGATCTTGACCGGGTTGGTCCGCACCGCATACCGGGCGGGCTGGCCGTTGATCATCTCCACCTTGGTGAACAGATTCGCCGAGGAGGTTCGCTCACGATCGACGACGACTTCGCGATACTTTTTCAGGATCAGGTTGTCGTCCTTGAGAGCCAGCGAGTGAACGCCGATCTGGAGCGAGATGCCGTCATTGACCCGGCAAATGAGGCGGGTGGTCGTCGCGGTGTCCTGGGAATATCCCTGATTGTCCGCGAGATTGAACGTGATCTTCATCGTGCTTGTCGTCACGACCTCGTTGCCCTCGTAGATGTCGAAATCGGCCTCGGCGATGCCGCCGCCGTCGACCCAGAGGGATTTGTTGAACTGGAACATGAAGAAGTCCTGGTTGTTCAGCACGCGGTTGTTGTCGCCATCGACCCATTCGACGCGCTGCAGGGCAAGCTCCTTGACGTAATAGTCGCGGAAATCGTCGGTCTTGTCGCGGGGATTGACGCCGTCACAGTAGACGTAGCTGCCGTAGGGATCGAGCCGGTAGTTGCGGCCCCAGGGGTCGATCGGGATGTTGGTCAGATACTGGCCCTGAAGGCCCATGAAGTCCTGCTCGCCGAGCAGGGGCAGGAAGGGGGCTGTCGTGGCGATCGGACCCTGGTAGGGAATGTCCTCGCGGGCATTGAACAGGATGACGGCCTGTTTGAGCACATCGAGGTCAGCCTTGGCCTTGGCGATTTTCGATTCCCGGATGTAATCCGAATAGTAAGGTGCCGCAACCCCGATCAGGATCGCGACGATGGCGATGACCACCAGCAACTCAATGAGTGTGAAACCTCGACGTACCATTCCTTTTTTCCTCCTGGTTCGACAGTTCGAGCCCGCCACACGGGGACCGGGATGCATGAGCACGATCACCCGGCGACGACAAGGTGGCAGTTCATTCATCGGCATATTTCTCTGCCCGATTTACTTCCAGATTCACGACGGCAACATTACTTACTTCGTTTTTTCGCATTTTTCAGATCGTTCATGGTTTCGCGGATCAGCCGCAGGCGAACCTGCGTCAGCTTGATCATCTTTGCCTTGGTCGCCTTCTCCTCGGCATTCGACGGGGAGAACCGCTTCCAATTCTCGAGCTGGTTCTTGGCGTAATCCCGGATCTTGGTGTTCATCTCGATCGCTTTGTCCCAGTCGCTGTCCCGCTTGTACTCCTCGAGCCGGTTTTCCCATACCGAGAGATCCTCGCCGGCGTCCATCTTCTCCTTCAACGCGGCGATCTCGGCGTCGGCCTGCTGCTTCGTCAGGTGGCCCGCTTTTTTCAACTGCTTGATATAATATTCTGCCTGATCGAGATCGCCCCGATCGACGGCCAGCTGGCGAAGCCCCTCGAGGGCGGCCTGGTCCTTCTTGTCGATGGCGAGCAACTCCTGATAGGCCTGCTCCCGCGCATCTTCCGAGCCGGTCTGGGCGGTCTCCATCAGGCTCGTCTGGGTCTCTTCCTTCTTTTCCTCGGAGATCTCGTCGATCATCGCTTTCGCGCGCTCGGACCAGGCTTTCTTGCGGGAGATCAGCTCGAGGGCTCCGAGGGCCTCGTCGAGGCGGCCGTCGAGGTGCAGCAGTTCGGCAATGCGCAGGATCGCTTCGCCCCGCTGGTCGTCGGCCTCGAAGGCTTTCCGGTAGGCGTCGATGGCCGCATCCGAGTCGTGTTGCTCGTCATACAGCTTCCCCAGCTCGAACCAGCCCGTTGCCGGCTCGGGCGAGGTCTTGATGGTCTTCTGATACTCCTTGACCGCCTCGGCGGTCTTTCCCGTGGCATACAGGTTCCGCGCGAGATCGTAGCCGACGAGGCCTTTGATCGTCTCATCCGTGCGGCCGAGCTGCTTGGCCTTTTCCAGCGCCTCGGAAGCCTCTTTGACCTTGCCGAGCTGCTCGTAGCTTTTCCCCAGCAGCATCCACGCCTCGGGATCCTTTTCGTCCAGGTCGAGAACGGTCTTGAACTGGGAAACGGCCTCGGCGTGCTTTTCGTTGTGATGCAGGGCGAAGGCGAGGCCGCGCAGGGTTTCCCGGTTGTCGGGGCTCGCCTCTCGGGCCTTCGTGAACAGCTCGAGCGCTTTCTGATACTGGGCTTCGTCGAGAGCCTTGAGGCCGAGCCGGGTCAGGGCTCCGCCGTGGGTGGGCTGGAGCGTGAGAATCTTCTCGTAGAGCGTCACCGCCTCGTCGGGCTGGTTGCGCTGCAGCAGTTGCTCGGCAAGCTGATACTGGACGTCGGGAGACTGGGGAAACGCGGCCGCGGCGGCACGCAGGTGATCCTCGGCCGCTTTGGAGCTGCCCGTTCGCGAGAGCATCATGCCGAGATAATAGTGGCACGTTCCGTCGTTGGGATCCTGTTTGGAACGGTCTTTCAGCTCGGTGATGATGCCTTGGCGCTCTTTGGGGGTGCCGATTTCAAACCGTTGCCAGGCGGTTTCGTAATACTGCTCGGGAGAGGAGGCCGCCGTGGGGGCGGACTCGGTTTTCTTTTTGCGCGAGGAGCCGGTCGAGGCGGACCCGCTCTTCTTCCGCGCCGCTTCCACCGGCAGGAGCTCGCCGGACGCGAGGAGAATGCCGAGAGACAGGGCCAGCCCCGTTCCCAGAAAACGGCTCAGCGGGCGAACGTTCCATGGTCGGTCGGCATTCATGGCTTTCCTCCGTGATGATGGCCGGGCTTGCAGCGGCGGATCAGGGAACGATCTGGATCTGCGTGGCCGGCTGCGAGGGGCCCAGGATCAGGATTCCGGCGCCCGTCGCGATGGACAGGAGGGCGACGAGCGCGATCAGATAGATGATGTTCGAATGGAAGCTGACGAACCGCTCCCGGATTTTCGGTTTGACGATGCGTTTGATCGTGAGCCCCAGGCTGAGGGAGATGATCAGGCAGCCCAGGCCGAGGGCGCCGATGTAGCCGTGGCCATAGGTCTGGCCAAAGGGCTCCTGGATCTGGGGATACAGCCAGCCGGTCATCAGAGCGCCTGCGATGAGGCCGGCGAAGCAGAACGCGACGAGAAGCCAGCCCCAGGACCGGTGCTGTGCTTTCCGTGCGTCGAACTCGGTGTCCTGGGAAGCGTGCCGGCCGGCATGGCCGAGCAGGCTCATTCCGAGATTGCGCTGCAGATACAGCCAGTACAGGAATCCGAGCATGAACAGCGGATGGAGCAGTTTCATCGCACGCCTCCGTGAGGGCCGTCAGATCTTGAATTTGGTGATGTCGAAATCATCCGTCGAGAAGGGATCCGGTTTCCCCTTGTCGGCGGCGGGAGCGGCCGGCTTGGGGGCAGACGGCTTGCCTTTGGGCTGCGTCTCGATCGGGGCATCGAGATCGAGGAAACCGCCGAGATTCAGGGGATCTTCAGCCGGGGGTGCGGCGGGCTTGGCGGGCTTCTGGCCGCCGGCCGCCGGCTTCGCGCCGGGCTTCTGGAAGAGATCCATCATGTCGAGGTCGAGCGCGGCCAGATCGTCGAGGCCGTCTTTCTGGCCACCGGGTTTGGCGCCGCCCGGACCGGATTTACCGGCAGGTTTGCCGGCCTCGATCTCGGAGAACAACGATGCGAAGGGGTCACCCCCGTCTTTTGCCGGTTTCACCGGCTTGGGGGCCCCCGACGCCGGCTTCATGGGCGGAAGCGGGGTATCGTCCTCGTCGGTTGGCGCTGCCGGCTTCATCGGGGGCAGCGGCGTCTCCTCGTCGACGGGCGGGGGGGCGAACGGTGCCGGCTTTTTCGCCGGTGCCGGCGGCTCCTTGGGTTTCATGGGCGGCAGCAGGGCTTCGTCGAAGCCGTCGAGGGGAGACAGATCAGTCGGTTTGGGCTGCGCCGGTGCGGGTTTTGCCGGGGAAACGGGCTCTGCCTGCGGCTTTTTGGGCGGCAGAAGGGCTTCATCGAGATCGGCAGGCGCAGGTTGTTTCGGGGCAGGCGCTGCGGGGGCAGGCTTAGGTGCCGGCTTTGCCGGAGCCGCTTTGGGTTTGATCGGCGGCAGCATCGAGATATCGAAGAAATCGTCGGATTCTTCGGACGTTTTCGGAGCCTCGGCCTTGGCCGGATGGGCCTTGGGAGGAGTGAGATCGAGAGCTGCGAGCGGCGGGGGTTCCGGGGCGGGGGGCGGCGTCACGGGCTCGATCGGGGCCGGCGGCAGCGGGGCTTTCATCGCGGGTTCGAGCGGGGCCGTGATCGGCGCGGATTTCGGCTGCTCCGGAGCCAGAAGGTCGTCGAGAGGGGCTGATTCCACGGGAATGGCCGGCTTTTCGGCTTCCGGACGGGGTTGCGTTTCCTCGGGGGCCGCGTCGGGCTTCTTCGGGGAGATCGGCTGTAGGACTGGTTTTGCCGGCAGCGGGGCGGGTTTCCCTGCGGGGAGTTCGGGCGGGCGGAAAGGGGTCGGCGGCTTGGGGACCGGAGACCCGGGCAGGGTGAATGGCTTGACGGTGCCTGGTCTGGGATGGACAGGGGAAAGCGGCCGGGGAGCCGGCCCTGGAACTGGGATGGGAGCGGCAGGCGTAGCGGGCCGCAGAGGAACGGCTGGAACGGGCTTTAGAGAATCTTTCGGCTCTTCCTCGCGGCGGCCGTCGAGGGGGGTGACCGGCATCTTCGGTGGTTCGCTCGGGGGAACCGG